>DXDM01000039.1 GCA_019115485.1 Candidatus Barnesiella excrementavium
CAAGTACTTTTCATAAGTCTGTTCCAACTTGTTGCGAAGTTCAATCAAACGGTTGTTCGCTCTTTGCTCCCTGATTTCCCCCTTTTCGGTATTCCAGTCCTCGGGACGGCAATATATCCCTGTGGAAAATACACTGCTCTTGCCGTCTATGGAAATTCGGCACATGACGGATGTGGTACCGTCTGCCTTTACTTTATTGCGGTTTATGTATGGTAATATTGAAAATGTGCTGCGCATAATCGTATAATTTATTTTATTGGTGATACTTATTATCAGAGTACAAGTTTCAAGTCTTTGGTAGCCTCTATATATTTATCCATGTCTTCAAAAAGTTTCTTCGGAGTCACCCGCGCATAAATCTGGGTAGTAGAAATGTCTGAATGCCCCAGCATTCTGCTGACCGTTTCTATCGGTACACCGTTTTCGAGTGTGATCAGAGTCGAAAACGAGTGCCGTCCCATATGATAGGTAAGCGGACCGTCTATTCCGGCCATAACCTTCAGACTGGACAAGTTCCACATCAATGCACCGTGTTCTATATGTGGAAACAGTGTCTTTCGTGATTTGCTGCGGTATTTTTCGATAAGCTCTATTGCTTCCGGAAGCAGTTTGACACGGCATAATTTTCCGTTCTTTCCTCGCTGGTATTTCAGCCATATAGCTCCGCTGTCATCCTTTACAAGGTTTGTTTCGGTTATGGACACTACATCAATATAAGAGGTTCCAGTATAACAGGCGAAAAGAAAAAGATCTCTGGTAGTAATATGCGACCAGCGGTGTTCCTCTATTTCCAAATCACGGAGTTTTTCAAAATCCTCACGGCTCAATGCTCTCGGTGGCTTCTCCAGCTTCTTTGGCAAAGTGTAATGTTCAAAATGATATTTGTCCGAATGTCCTTCCTTAAAGGCTATACGACAGACCCGTTTAAGTAAAGCCAGATAATGGCGTACGGTTTCAACACTTAGTCCACACTTTATGACCACATATTCCTGAAACTCCCTAATGAACTGCTCGTTCAACTGTCCGAAAGCAAGATCGGAAACCTTATAACGGCTGGATATGAATTCGGCAAGTCGTTGCCGCGTATAAATATAATTGGGTATCGTTCGTAATGAATATTCCACACCGACAAGAGATTTGACTTCTTCTATGTGACGGTCAAAAAGTTTGAGCAGAGTCATGCGGCTGTCCATTCCACCTTGAAACAGATTTTTTACTGAAACGGCATCGAAATCGGTTTTCCGTTCTACAAGGGTATCAAATGCTTTGTGTATGGAAACAAGCAGCCTGTCTATTTTGGCATTGGTTTCCACCGCTTCCTTACTTTTGCCGTTCAACCGGCTTTCCCTCGGATTCCAAAGTTTCTCACTGCAATTCAGTTTACAACTGAATTGTGCTACACTACGGTTTACCGTAATTCTGCCCATGATCGGAGTTTTTCCGTTCTTGTCTGTTCCGCTTCTTTTAAGGTAAAGCAACACCTTGAATTTGTCAATCTTCATACGCTTACATTTTTTGTTGTAAAACTACAATTCTCATAAGCGTTCTTTGATATGCAAAACATTGTAAATCAGTGAGAAATTATCCGGTCTCAGATTACTTGATTTGCTCACCGTTACCTATATTGTTCAGGTAACTGGACAGCTAACGTTTTGGTAACTGAAACCGCTCAATATTCTGCACTTCATTGCTTTTTCAACTTTAAGCAAAATGATGAATATCTGCTTATTTCCAACACGTTACGATTTATCTGTTCAATCTTGTTAGCTCTTGCTTTTTACTTTATACTCCATTTGAGTAGGCACTCGTATGCGGTCATCCAAATCTCTTTAGGCACAGACATTTACACAGTGTCGAAGATGCTGACGCATAAGAATGTCACCACCACTCAAATCTATGCTGATTTGGTTAATTCCAAGAAGAGAGAGACGGCGAATAAGATTTCACTGAAATAAATAATAATAAGGCTGTCTCAAAATAGAATTGCAAAAGTAAAAATCTTATAGATTGGCACTATAAAATATTTTGTGTAAATGGAAACAGGATTCAAGTTTGAGTCTCGTATTTTTTTATTTTATAGATTTGCAAAATGAGAAGATTATGAAAGAAAAGAATCAAGTAGTGCCCGATGAGGTATTAAGCAAGGAGTTCCTTAGCCAGTTCAAGACAGAAGCTGATGTGAGTAAGTTTCTGAAACAGTTGCATACCCAGGTGCTGGAGAAGATGCTTGAGGGTGAAATGGATGCCCATTTAGGCTATGAAAAGAATTCTGTGGCCGGTAATAACAGTGGTAATTCACGCAATGGCAGTTATCCGAAGGAAATCCAAACCGAACATGGAGAAGCGGTCATTTCCATTCCCCGTGATCGTAATGGCCAGTTTGAGCCGATAGCAGTGCCCAAACATGAAAGTCGTGGACTTTCTATAGAAAAGCTCGTTATCTCCCTATATGCCAAAGGAATGAGTGTTTCTGACATAGAGGAAGAGATGCGTGAGATTTATGAGATAGAACTCTCCACATCAGCCATTTCCATCATTACAAACAAGGTAAACCAGGCGGCCCAGGAGTGGCAGAACCGACCTTTAGATCCGGTTTATCTCATTGTCTGGATGGACGGAATAGTCTTTAAAGTGCGGGATAACGGCAAGATCATAAACAAGACCGTTTACCTTTGCGTCGGGCTGAAACAGAACGGTCTGAAGGAAGTTCTTGGCATGTGGGTCGGCAAATCGGAAAGTTCTTCTTTCTGGATGGGTGTCCTGACTGATTTAAAGGCGCGTGGAGTACAGGATATACTGATTACCTGTACAGACAACCTGAATGGATTTACGGATACCATCCGCACCGTATTCCCTCAGTCATCCACCCAAATCTGTGTGGTTCATCAGATCAGGAATTCCTGTAAATACGTCGTTTACAAGGACAAGAAAGAGTTTACGGAGGATATGAAGAATATCTATAATGCACCCAACAAAGAGGTCGCTGCCACGGAACTTGACAATCTGGAAAAGAAATGGGGAGGAAAGTATCCTTATGCCATACTGTCTTGGAGAAACAACTGGGATGATCTGACTGTTTTCTTTCAGTTCCCGCTGGAAATCAGAAAAATAATCTATACCACAAACCTCATTGAAAACCTGAACGGGAAAATCAGAAAGTACACCAAATCAAAGCTTTCATTCCCCTCAGATGATGCCGTCAAAAAGACCGTGTATCTTTCACTTATGGAGATTGAGAAGAAATGGACGATGCCTATTTCAAACTGGGGATTAATTATGAACCAGTTTATGCTTATCTTTGAAAACAGAATACAGATATAAGAAGAAACTTATAACTGAATCCTGTTCCCATTTACACAAAATTTTGGACAGTGTCGACGAAGTTGACCGAAATCCTGTACATCTTCTTTGGCATCCACACGGCGAATGCAGTACAGCTCGTCCGGCGGGAAGTCAACGAAATTGCTCAGGCTGCCTGATGTTCGAGGTGAGTGAGAAACGGCCCTTTCACTGGAGTATTGGCTCCAGTTGGGTCCAAAAATGAAAAAAGGGGCTCCGAAACGGAGCCGAAAATATAAAAAGATGAGTTCGATCGGAAAAATTACCGGGACAGTCTGCCGATTGACTCATAATGACGGAATTAAACGACTGTCCCTATTGTAGTCCTGTCCATAATCAATGCCTGATGACGGAGGTGATTCAGAAGGATATGCCTCCGTTGACAGTTCCCTGGGACTCCCATCCTATGATCTCCACTCCGTCCATTCTGATCCCGTCCGAAGAAATCTCAAGCCGCACCGTCAGCATTTTGCCTCCTTCAAGCTGACTGAGCGCCTGACCGTCCCCGGTGGTGTCCGGAAGAGTGAACGTCTTTTTCATACCCTGGAAAGAGACCTCTACAGTGACATCGTCTTTCTGCTGCGGAATCAGCATATATGACACGGAATTCCCCTTCTTTTCCATGTATCTTGCCGGACGGGCAGCAGAGCCTGATTCAACTTCGCCCTTGCGCAGATCCACCGTGCATGAGGACATCGCATTGACGGATGTGGCTACCTGCGAAAGATCGGAATCGGAATAAGTGCCGTCAGACACATATTCTATGGCAAGCCTGTGGAAAGCATGAGAGAATTTCAGCTCCACCGCCGACGCCTGGTACGCCACCGGAACAGCCTTGGCAAGCAGAAGATCCGTCTCGCCGTCTGCCGGCATGTCAAAACGGAAACTGCCGTCTGAAACGGCATCCTGATCAGGATAACATCCTGAAAAATACACCGTACCGGAATTATCCGGAAGCTCCAAATCCGACCAGAAAAGTTCCGTTTCTCCCACCGTATAGATCTCGCTTATATCATCAAAGCCCTCTCCTGAAACCGTAAGCCGGAACATGTCTCCGCTTACGAAATTTCCGGAGCCGTCCTGTCCGAGCTGAGGCGACTTCACAATGGGGCCTACGGTAGTCCTTATGTCGATTTTTCCCGTCACTTCATCGCTGCCGCCGTCCCCGCCGGGAAGGACGGATCTGTCGCATGAGACGGCCGCCGGCAGAATCGCCGCAGCATATAGAAAAAATTTATAACTCTTCATAATCATCATAATATCTATGTCAAATAAAATGTCTGCAATCCTGCCGGGCACTGCCCGACATCATTTTTCAGCTTCAGTCGTCTGTGCGCACTTCCGGAAAGGCGTTCCGCCATACGTCACGCATAAGATCCATCGTAGTCACTCCGACTATCGCATACGATGTACCCTCCCCGATCAATATCTTGAATCCGCTACCCTCATTGTAGGTGATCTTCTTGCGGATCAGGCGATGCCTCTGGAACGGAGTGCTGCTGCCTGTGACCTGAAAATTATAATAGTCGTTGTTGTCGACATAATATACGGCCGAGATATATCCTTCATCATCGAATTCGACACCATAGAGAGCCATGACATGCGTCAGTCCGTGTGAGCGTATGAATCCGAGTCCGCGGTCATTCTCAAGGGCGTCTTTTATGAGCTCGTTGAACGTTTCCTTGCTGAAGCCCCCGAAAGAGTCGGCTATCTTCATTCCCTTGAAAACCTCCGTAAAATAGCCTCCGAAGGCATCGTCGTCGAAAGTGTCGTTTAGACCCAATCCGGGAGTGTGGTTGATGAACCAGTTGATGCCGTCCCTCGCATCCCCTCCGCGGTTACGGCTTGCCTCCCTGAAGAAATTGAATATCTCGCTTTTTTCAGTGCCAGAAAATTCAGATGAAGGGCGCGGATATTTCGGGCACACATCTCCATATTTACGGTCATACGCGGCAATATAGTCGCTGTTGATGTTCATCCACCAGTGGAGCATGCATGCCGAAGCGGCCGCCCAGCACATGTTGCTGTCATGATAGCCGGGACGGGAGTTGCTTTCGTCCGGATTGTCCTTGTCGCAGTCATACCAGCGGAAGCCCTCCTGCCAGTTCAGATAGGCTGTTTCAGGATCGCTGTCAAACTTGAACCATACTCCTGAAGGGAAGTTCCACGGATAAAATTTATCCGTATCTGTCAGCACTTTCACGGTCTCCTCATTGTAGTCAGGAGTTTCCGGCGTCTTGACTCCATATACCCAGCATATTTTCCCAGCATAGTCGGGATCAGGCTCCGGCTCTTCCCCGGGGCCGACGCCGCCCTGATTCAGACTCAGGTTCAGCACAGTCTCCTTTCCGCTCTCCAGAAAATCCCTGCCGCCGATTTCCGACGGCGCCTTGAAGGTCGAGGTCTTGCCGCCCGCAGTTATTTCCACCCATCCGTCGGAATAAGGGCCCAAACTGCCCGGGAAAAGTATTGCGGAAAACTTGCCCTGACTCCCTTCCGCTTTTCTGGCATCTATTCTCACCTTTTCACCGGACGGATCATTCAGACTTCCGCTATAGATTGAAAGCGACCCCTCGGTCTCATTGAGGACCTTTACTGAAAGGTCTTCGGGCAATGTACCGTCAGAGCCCGTAATGTTTATGACAAGCCTGTGCATGGCATGCCTGAAAGGGAATTCTATCCTGTTGCCTGAAAGCGAGCCAAGATCAATGTCGAGATGGCTCCACAGAAGATCCGATTCCATGTAGCCGTCCCCGCTCTGGTCGGTCTGCACCTTATGGCGGTGCACGTTTGACCCGATGCCTTCAGCCTCCGATACAGGATAATATGCGGAAAGCCTGGCCGTGCCGGATCCCAGGTCGCTCTTCTTCAGCGCCGGAGTCCACCTGCCGTTCTCAAGAGTGAGAATGACATGCCTGGAAGGACTGCCGTATATATACAACCCGACCTTGTCCCCTTCCGTAAAAGTTCCGCTCCCGTCTTCATCCACATCCGCCCTCACTGATGGCATATCCTGCGTATCATCAACAAAACCGTTTTTGGTGAATGCCAGTTCAATGAATCCGTCATCCTGTACGGAAACAGGCTCCTCCGTCTTCATGCAGGCCGGCAAGAAAAGAAGAAAAGCAGCGGCTGCTGTAAACGCACGCATTGCGGAAGCCGCATTACCACACATAAACATTGTCATATAATTGGTCAAAAGACTGCAAATTTACAGATTTTCGCAGAAAAATGCAAAAAAAAATCAACGCCGGGGGGCTTTTGGCAGAGTCAACGAGCAAGTGCAACACGAGACAAAATTATAACAAAAGTCTAAAGAACTCGTCCTTGGGGGTAGAAAAGTTCAACTTTTCCCTGGGCCTTCGGTTTATCTTCAGCTGGACGGAATGGATGAACTCGTCGCTGAGTTCCCGGAAGTCAGTCCCTTTGGGGATATACTGCCTTATCAGCTTGTTCATATTCTCTATCCCGCCTTTTTGCCACGAGGCATAACTGTCGGCAAAGTATACCGGTGCCTTGAGGGCTTCCGATATTTTCTTATGCGAGCGGAACTCGAAGCCATTGTCAGTGGTTATCGTCAGCACATTCTTCCTGTACGGGTATAGAAGCCTGATGACCGCATCGGCAACTTTCTCGTGGTTCTTCCCGCAGGGCAGTCTTTCCATTATCAGGTAGTTCCTGCTCCTTTCACATAAGGTCAATATCGCACTTTTCTGCATTTTCCCGACAATAAGGTCCATTTCCCAGTCCCCGAACCTCCTGCCATCCGCTTCCGCCGGCCTTTCATGAATGCTGACCCTGTCCGGTATGTTCGTGGCTACCGTCGGCCGCCTCCGCCTCTTGTGCCGCCTGTATTTCATCTTATGCCGGCAGTGGATCTTCAATTCCCCGATACCGTCATCCCGTATCAGCTCATAGATCCTCTCGTGCGATATCTCAATCCCTTTCTTCTTCAGGTAACCTGATATCTGCCTGGGGGACCAGTCCTCACTGACAAGCAGCCTTTTCGCTTCCCCTAGGACATCTGGCGGCGTCTCCCTGTTCCTTACTGTCCGCTCTCGCCTGTCCAGAGCCCGCTCGTGCGCTATCGACCACCAATACTTCCCCTGACGTTTGCTGTTCCTCCGGATTTCCCTGCATACCGTACTCCTGTTCACTCCTATCTGCCGAGCTCCTTCAATAAGGAGAATCTTGTCCTCCTTAGAACTGAGGTGGTCATCTATATATGATCGGATCTTTCTGTACAGCATTACTTCTACACTTTTCTAAAAGAATTGATATTGCAAATATACACTTTTCCATAAAAACATTCCTCTTGATTATACACTTTTCTAATATTATTGTCGCATTTTCCTAATAGATTTAAGGGAAACATTGAAATACGAAGTTTATCAACTAAATTTGCAATAACATACTCACCCCGCTTCCCACAAGAACAGCGCGCTCAGGGTGAGTCTTTTATTTTTATCTATTGATCTAGTGACGTGGTTGGTTACTTTTCATGAATGTAGTTGACGGTTTAGAATTTTACACTTTTTCAAGCGAATAAATCGAACTCGTCACACTTTTTCCAACGAATCAGACTCCTATTATACACTTTTTCATAAAAATTAAGGCTTAAAATCTACACTTTTCCATAAAATCAGCAACTTTACTTTATCCCCGTATTCATATATACGTTCATTAAAGTAAAGTCAATATGAGGGAAGAAAAGAGATGGCTGCGCCATGGCAAAATTGGCTACAGCCTTTTTCTTTTGGCTGCAAAATTTATATGTGCTCCTGGTGCTATTAAGGCCGAGCAAAATACCTCTTCGACCAGACGCAATATCTCCACAATTGGAACCCGAGAATATCCGTGAATCCATCCTCAATTTCACATCCCTTTTTAGCGAAATAAACCCCAACATGCCCTATCTTTGCAGACGGGGTCAGTCGGGGCTCCAAAGGGCTGTTTTTGTCTTTTCCCCTCTGTTCGGAGGGAGTCGATGAAAAAAAACGTTAAATCTTCGATTTTTCGCAAAAAAACAAGTAAATTTTTGAGTAGTCTACCTTTTAAGATGCAAAACATTGATAATCAATGAGAATACGATGATGCATCGGAATAAGATTCCATTACGCACAATACAAGCAGTACGAGAATATTGAATTTGGAAACACAAAGAGGAGAATAGACGTCTATTGACAAGTAGCACCGCTCTCAATACTTGACCGGCACCCGTTCTACCCTTACCGACTCTTTCAACTGCCGGTATACATAGACAAAGGCCGGAACCAGGAAGAGATTGGCAAACAGCCAGGCCGTCGGGTCGCCCAGGCAGACGCCCCAGAATTTCCAGGCGGGCACGAGGAATAGGCTGACCAGCACACGGGCTACCATCTCGGAGACGCCCGAGAACATGGACAACCGGGTATAACCTGCCCCTTGAATGCTATACCGCAAAATACTCAGCAGCCCCAGCAGGATAAAGAACGAAGTATTGACGTGCAGGAACAGGACGGTATCTTTCAGTATCTCCGTCTCATCGGGCGAAATGAACAACAGAGCAAACTTGTCGGCCAGCCCCCACATAATCAAGGCTATCGCCGCGGAATATACCACCATCATCAGGGTGGCCGACTTGATGCCCTGCCAGATACGTTCCGGCTTACCAGCTCCATAGTTCTGTCCGGAATAGGTGGCCATGGCCATTCCCAACGCATCTAACGGGCACATCACAAACATCTTGATGCGCATGGCGGCAGTAAAGGCGGCCACACAGGCCGTACCCAATGCATTGTTTGCGCTCTGTAACATGATACTCCCGATAGCTGTGATGGAGAATTGTAACCCCATAGGCACGCCGATGGACAATAGCTGGCCGGCCAGCTCTTTCCGGAAACGGCGATCGTCAGGCTCGGTTTTCAGGATATCGAACTTGCGATACATGTAGATGTAGCACAGCAGGGCCGAAACGCCTTGGGAGAGGACCGTAGCAATGCCTGCTCCGGCAACGCCCCACCCCAGCGTAAGGATAAAGAACAGGTCGAGCACGATGTTCAGCACCGTCGAGAGCAACAGGGTCTTTCAGAACCAATCGGCCGCAAAGTTAGTGTTATTTTTTGAAGAATAATAATCTTATTATCTCCTATTTCAAAAGAAAAATTGAGAAGCATGATTCACAGAGTCGCAAATAAAGCATACCTACACGCAGATTTCTCCGTACAATTCCGACTCGGAGCAATAAAAGTTTAACAGTTCTGCATTGAAAAACAGGAATAATAATGATAAATTTGAGCACAATCCTGTTTTTACAGGATTCCAGGTATCTACTGAAAAAATATTGAAATACCAGCCTCGATAAAGGAACCATGTTATGAAAAGAGAACCGTTACACTCCTGCTCGCAATTAATCGACTACATCAACCAAATAGGTTTCCTACCCCTGTTACCCTTGGGTATCGACGGTTGGTCGGCCGATGAGGTGGTCGACGCCGACTGCCGCTACCACCCGTTGCCCGACGGTGGTTGGGAGTGGCCGCTGTGGGCCTGGAAGGGGGAAATCTTGCAGGAGAGCGGGTGCGCCTACGGCAAATTCTTCAACGGCAAGGCAGCATTCATCGCCCGCGAGTGGTGGCCCGACTTCTGCAATTATCGGCGGAGCCGCTATCCTCACCCCTCCGAAGGAAGTATCGAAGAGGCCATACTGACAACACTGAGGAGCCGGGGCAGCCTCATCACCCGCGAACTGCGGGCGGCTTGCGGATTTACCGGGCCCAAGATGCGCAGCCGGTTCGATGCCTACCTTACCCGCCTCGAAATGGGTGGCTATCTGGTAACCGAAGATTTTGTCTATCCGCACGACCGTCACGGCCGGGAGTATGGCTGGGGGTGGTCTCTGCTCACTACTCCCGAGACTCTTTTGGGACGAGAGGCCTGCCAACCGCATCGCACCCCCGAAGAGTCGTACGCCCGGCTGCTACACCATCTCGCCAAGATTCTGCCCGACAAACCGGCTCGCCTGTACGAATCGCTGCTCCGGTAGAGGTACCCAATAGCCTGGGGAAAAACACTTATCCCGTGAAATACACTTCATACTGAAAATCCGATTAATCCATAGGCCTCTCATTTCACCTCGCGAGCGGCTCGTAAAATCATATCGACGGCTCCATCGATACCCGTACGCTCGGTGTTGATGACCAAGTCGTAACCGGTGATGTCGGTCCACGACTTACCGGTATAGTGCCGACAGTGGTTGGCCCTACCGGTATTCACGCGGTCGACCTTGCGGGCGGCCTCATCGGCGGAGAGATGGAGTTTGTCGGCAATCTGACGAACGGCATAGTCACGCCCCGAGGTGACGAAGACCCGCAACACATGGGGGTCGTCGCGGAGTATCCAGTTGGCCAGACGCCCGATGATGACGCAGGGGCCTTTGTGAGCCAACTCGCGAATGGTGCGGCTCTGACTCACGTAGATGGCATCTTCTTTCGAGGGATTCATCGAGGCGGGGATTCCGCTATCGGTAAATATCATCTCCCACAAACGGCCAGAGGAGAGGTTCTGCTCGTTCTCGGCTACAAATTCGGTGGAATAGCCCATCTCGCGGGCTGTCTGGTCAATAATCTGCCGGTTGTAACAGGGACAGCCCAAGTGCCGGGCCACAGCCTCGCCCACGGCGTTGCCGCCACTGCCATAGGTGCGGGCAATGGTCACGATGCGGTTGCCGCTCCACTGGTCAGCCACTGCGGCAGCGGCAGCCTGACGTTCGGCCCGGGGAATGAATATCTGGTCGAGCCACCCGATGTGGGGGGAAAATACGCGTACCATGAAGCCGACGTAGAACATCGACACAAGGGTGCCTACACCCACCATCTCCCAGCTCCAACGGCCGAAATAGATGAACATGAATATCGTACCTATAAAGACCAGCGAGGTATCGGAACAGATTTTCACCTTACCGAAATCCTTTTTCAAGAATTTCGATATGGCCAGCGGCAGCCCTTCACCGGCCAACATGAGCGAGTCGCAACGCACCTCACAAGCGATACCGAAGGCCAGTACGGCTCCACCGATGAGCAGTTCGATGAATCGCAGGGGATAACCGATAAGTGGATTGAGGTCGAAGGGAATTTGCAGAAACCCGGTCATCCACATGGTCAGGTCGGTATAGAACCCGAAAAGGAAGGAGACCAGAATCTGGGTGTATTGCCTGGCTTCGAAATTCTTGCGCAGGAGCAACAGCTGTATGGTGATGAAAAAGACGTGCATACAGATGGTAAGTTGCCCCATGGTAAGGTTCATACCCGGGATAAGCGACAGGATATAGGGAGGTGCCGAAATGGGCGACGAACCCAGATTGGCTCGTATTGACAAGGAGGTACCGAATGCAATGATAAAAAGAATAACCACAAAACTGGCATAGCGCCGCAGCCACTCTGCCCTGCTCCTCTTCCCGTTCATGATTTACAAATATTTCAAGTCGTCCACGAATTTACACAAAATTTTACCTGAGCAGCTGTCCGACTCCCAGGCTTTAAACTAATTTAAACTTAGAGGAATAACGGGAATCCCGACGCTCGCCCTTACGGAAGAAGCCCGAGTAGGCCAAAAAACAAAAGAGGGCGAAACTTTAAGTTTCGCCCTCTTTCTCTATCGGCAACCGTGGTGTCACGGTACACTGATGACTCAATGTTTCAAGTATACGATTTTCTCTACCTGAGTCGACTTGTCGGTATAGACGGTCACCTTGATTACCAGGCTACCTTCTTGCGGCTCGGCAAGTTTGCGACCGTCGATGGCATAGTAGTCGATGTGCGAAACCTCTTTTTCGACATTAGTCATGGAGGGAGCCTCGATAGCCGAGATGTCGGTCTTGGAGACGTCGTAAGTCACGTTTACCGTTTTGACAAACTCGTAGAACTGATTCTCATCGACCATGATGCCGCTCTCGCTATATTTGGCTACCCAAATAGCCATGGGGTCGATGGCGATTTCGCCTTTTTCGAGGTCGATCGAGGCACGCACCTTGCGATAGTTATTGGTTCCGGAATAGGCTACTTTGGTGGGCATATTGGTATCTTCGTCATACTCGCAGCCAGTGAGGATACGGTAATTCCCATCATTGGCCTGTCCGGTAAGCGTAGGCCCGAACCACACTTCGCCCTTTGCACGATCAATTGTTCCGGTCATGTGTACACCGTAGCCGTATTGGTCGGCCTGCAAAATGTTGTAAATATCGATGTTTTTGCCCGAGATGGTGACGTAGGAAGGACGTGATTCGATATACTCGTCCTGTTCATCGGCTGTTCCTGCATATGAGGTATTGTTGGTAGTCCCATTGCAACGAGCAATGCGCGAGCCGCTGGAGAAAACGGACATTTGCATTTCTTCTCCTTGTATGGCCACGAGCATCAAATCGGAATTACACTCCCAAACGTTGTTGCCGATATATTTGTATTCGATGGGGCGCATGATTACCTCTTCGTCCTCGGTATTCCAGGGATAGAGATAAATCAAATAGGATCCAAAGTAATCGAACACAGGGGTCCCGGCGGGGATACTTATCTTGCCGGTCGTCTCGCTATACTCGGCTTTGAAATCGAGGCAGTTTCTCATATAAAATCCGCTGAGTGTAATCGAGTCGTTGTCAGCCGGCTCGATGGTGAATGGCTTCATCGACGCGAGGCTTTTCACGCCATTATAGGATTGTGAATTTAAAACGATGAAATCGCCTGTCATTTCACTCATCGAGGGGATAGTTGTCTCTTGTGCGCAAACCGAAGCTGCGGCAGCCACTGCTGTGGCCAGGATTAAATGCTTTATCATTGTTTCTTTATCAATTGTTTTTACTTAACTATTATCTTTTTTACCCATGATTGGGTTCGGTCGCCCGACAGGCTCAACAGATAAACGCCTGGATTGACTCCGTCGAGAGTCAGTTCCACTTCTTCGCCGGCACAGGCACTGTCGAGGTCGCGAGCGGCAACACAGGCTCCTTGCAGGTTGTAGAGTTGTATGCGCACATGACTGTCGGCATAGCCAAACAGCACCGTCACGCGGTTGTCTCCGCCAATGGCCACATGCGAGAGGTTATCGACTCGATTGCTCTCAACACCACTCCCGGAACGGATACATTCCTTGATGCCCTCATAGGCATCGATTTTGCCATAACCCCATTGGTTGGAGGGGGTTACATCGCCGGTAAACGAATCGTGACGGGCTGTCTTTTGCAGAATTTCACGAACCTGCTCGGGAGTCATCGAGGGGAAGGCTTGCAACCAGGTGGCCATCACACCGGCAATAAAGGGCGAAGCCATCGAGGTACCCTCCATATAACCGAAGTCATACTCCCGGCCATTCCAGGTGAATTTGTGACTCTTGATTTTATTGCCCGAATAGTAGCTCGACAACGAGGAGACGATATAGGTACCGGGAGCAGTAATATCGGGTTTCACCCGACCGTCAGGAGTTGGTCCCTGACTCGAAAACGAGGCAAGGGCATTTTGGGTCTCATCTGTGTAATGGTTCTGCCCATACAGTACATAATAGTCACGGGTAACATAGGCTCCTACCGAGATAATACGCTTGCCGGTACCGCCCAACTCGTCCATGGACGACTGGTCGTCGCCGTCGACATATCCGGACCGGCCGAAGCTGCTGAGCGAAACGTAGTGTTCATCGGTCCACAGATGTATCGTTCCCGGGTTCGAAGAGATAAGATAGAATCCTCGATCATAACCCGGTGCATAGGAATAATTGGGTGAGAGAATCAGGTGTGTCTTTCCGTTTCCGGGATTGATTTCACCCTCAACCGAAAGTGCCCCCCACGCACCATCAACATTAACATCGAAATTGTACGTTTTATTCTCACACTGAGCGTCATTGAACCGAGCCGGATCGTAACTTCGCACCTTGTTTTCACTCACGTTGTATACAATGGGTACAAAGGTGATATCCATACCGGGATCACACCACACCTCGACAGTGCCATAAGGCGCACCCGTATAGTTAAAGTTGAAAAAGGTGGCCAACGTATCGGGCTTGTTTCCCTCAAAGGTCTTGCTGGCATGATACTTTGTGCCACCGCTGTTCCCGCAAGAGCCCACCAGCAGACGGCCGGGTCCTTGCAGCTCGTCGGCCAGCCGGTCGAAGGTCGATGTGCCGTCGTGCGGTCCCCAATAAGACCCCAGACTCATATTGATTACACAAGGTTTGCCTACCGACTCGGCATAGTCGAAGATGTATTTTATTCCATCGATGACAGCCGTATTGTCGCCCACAAGCATATCCTCGCCGTTATACGACACCACCACGATGTCGGCATCGGTGGCTACACCGTATACGCCTTTGTCGTTGGTATTGTCGGCACCGGCCGCGATACCCAGCACATGGGTACCATGGGTGTTCAGCTCGGTATCACAACCCTTGGCAAGAATAGCTTCGGCCGTAGTGTACTCACAACCATAATTGAAATCTTCGGGAGGAGTACCCGAGGCATTCTGATCCCACACCCGCTTGATGCGCAATTCGCTTTTGTCGCGGGTATAGAAATTGGGGTGAGTATAGTCGATGCCGTTGTCGATTATGCCCACGACTACCCCTTTACCGCGATACTCCTCGGGAATCGATACCCCGGTTTGCACCTCATTAACGAAGGCTTCTTTTCGGGCCTCATTCAGGCGGGGCTCCACGGGTGTTCCCATCTCGATGTACTTCACACCGTCGAGTGCGGCCACCTCATTGAGAAGGTCGAGCGGAATATCGGCCGTCAATATCTGACCGATTACCGAGCGCACCTCTACCCCATACGAAGTGAGGAACTCGGGACTGTATCCCTCCTGCAAATGGACGAAAGCCGGTATGACAATCTGCCCCCGGGCATTGTTTTTTTTCACAAGAACCCGACGTACCGGATTTGCCGCATCGGCCTCTTGCTCTTGCTTGATTTGCGCCACATAATGTCGCGTGTATGGGGACAATTTGGATTGCCCCCATACCGATACCGACATTATAGCAAACGCTGCTGCTATAAACAGTTTTTTCATTCTTATCCTTTAATTGGTTACTCTTTACCGAACGATAATCTTTTGAACCGAGTCGTTACCGCGAACGATGTAGACACCAGGATAGAGCATGCGCTCATAGGTGGTGTCGGTAAACGAATCGATCAACATACCGTTGCTGTTGTAGATAGTTACGGTCTGCCCCTCGGGGTTCACAACGTTTACCCGGTCCTTCCCGGTCGTAACCACAAGACTGCCTTCGCTCTTCACCTCATTGATACCGCTTTGCAAATCGAGCTTGATATCGAACAAATAGAGGAATTCACGGAACTTGGTTGAAGTTGCATGGAAGCTGTAATAATACACGCCATCTTCATCGACCGTGAAGGGTAACGCATACTCGGTTGCCGGATTGTCATCATCGACACCGGGAACCTCGGGGATATTGATCAACCGTCGGCTCTGTTCATCGACCGTACGACCCGTGCCCAGCTTCACCTCCATCGATTCAAGATAACTGGACAACGACGAATAGGCTTTAAAGCTCAACGTGTAATCCACGCCCTTCTTGAGATTAAGGGGAGGAGAAATCATCCAGTCATCGGCAGCCTGATTCAAATCATACTTATTATACCTATATACAGCACTTCGGGTAGCCGGATCGTAGCCCCAGCAAAAACCGTCGCCATTCGAGTCGATTAACGTATAGTAGTTAAACATATCGTTAGGCTCAGTAAATAGGCCTCCATAGGGAGGATTGAGCGGTGAACCCAGAATAATATCATTGGAACGCGCTATGTCCCCTTCCTTACCATCATACATCGCATATATATAGTATCTATAGAGACATATGTCACTGGGGAGCGTTTCGGTAAAGGTACACTCTTTGAGCTTGTCGGCCACGATATTGGTTGTTCCTCCAAAATCTGGAAGGCCATTCAGTCTTATCACTTTGTAGTAGATATTTTCCTTATCGATAGGAGCGCCGTTCATTCCTGTCGTGGGAGCCTCCCAGGTAAGGGTGGTGGTGAGACCTTCGTAGGTGAGCTTGACATTCGAAGGTGCGGCAGGCAGGTCATAACCGGCATGGAATGTCCGTTGGATAGTGGGCCCTGATCCCTTTTCGTTCGACAAGGTAATCGATACGGTGTGATTGTCGTTCAGCAAGGCAAGCTCCTCGCTCTTGAATAATGTGCCGGCTTGAGCCGTAGCGTCGACAAGCACCTTGTCGCCCTCGACAACCTTTATCTTCAAGTTGGAGTCGGTGAAGGGGTTGCCTCTATAATCGTTCTCGGGCAACCGGAATTGAATAGAGCCGCTGGCCGATCCCTCTTCGGGGGTAACAAACTGGAAGTCGGATACAATGCCCGGAGCGCCGTTGTTGGGTTCTTTGAACCAAGCGCCGCTCACTTGATAGCAACGACTCAAATAAGAGACCATGGTAGCCTCGGCATTCGTGAGGTTCACCTCGAAGATGGGCGAATACTCGCTGTCCAGCGTGTAGCTGTTGCTTTCGAGTATCCAATAGGCCTTGCCCGTAGAGCGGTTGAGGAACATGGCCTGTTCGGTTCCGCTATTAAACAGATAGTCACCCGGGCCGAGCAGGTTCTTGGCGGTAATGTCTCTTACCTTCACGGCCTTACCGTCGGTCTTACGAATCTTGTAGAGCGACTGTCTGCTACTGTTGATGTCGATAACGACGCTCCACAGCATGCCTCTGTTGTCCGAAACCAAAGTCTTAAACCGTAAATTGTATTCAAAATCACTTCCTATCCGGGTCATGTCACCAGTTGCAGGATCGATTTCGACCAAGTGCGAATTGGTAAGGTCGGCTACAATACCATAGATTTTGTCGTTGGTAATATCGTAGGCCAGTGAAGTCGTGGTACACTGGCAATTATCGGGAAGTTCCTTTTCATACAACACCTTATAGGTTTCGCCGTCGAGAATGGTCCACACGGGTTTCTGCTCTTGTACACGGGATTCATCGCTGTATATGTTGCAATAGATTTTTCCGTCGTGATAGACACTCCCCCCCGAGATATAACGGGGAAACAGGACTCCATTGTCATCGGGCTTGAATCGGTCGTCATACCCGAACTTATACAAACCCGGAGTCATGGCGTCGAGCTCATTCAACGGCGAATAGGTAATCACGCCATACATCTCGACACCTTCCATGGCTATCCGTTGGGGTGCTTCCTGTGCATCGGCGCCAGCCACAGCCCCTAAGAGTAAAGCCGCAGGCAACAAGTTTTTAAGTAAGTTTTTCTTCATAGTTATTTGTGTAAATAAGGCACTGCCCCTTATTCGGGGGCAGTGCCACTTGTTTGATTGTTTCTTTAATTCTTCATGACTTTCAAGGAGATTACATTGCCCTCGGCATTCACTGCCTTCACAATGTAAATACCTTTACTCATGTTGGCCATCGAAATCGTACCGTCGGCATTCTCGGTGTCGAGTACCAATTGTCCCTGCATATTGAAGATCGATACCTGTTCTATATTTTCGGGGACATAGAGGGTCGAGGTCGATTGAGCATAGTAGATACCACCGTTGTCTTCTACCTCGGCAATACCCGAGCCACCCGATACCTTCTCGATCTTGAAGTCGTCGATGGCGATGATACCCGAATTGGCAGCCGTAGAGATGAACATGAAATAGAAGCAGTAGTCCATATCATACTTGGGAGTATATTTTACAAGATACTTGGTCCACTCCTTGGCAGGCTCTTCCATGGCTTGGAGCAACGGCAATTCAATGCCGCTTTCATTTTGTGAATAGGCTTCATAAAGGCCACCTATCGTATTGTTCTTGCCATTGCCGGGCATATACAAGTAGTAGGAGATTTCGTAGGTCTTACCCGCTTCGAGCGAGAAATAAGGCGTATACAGAAGCTCGTCTCTTGCACCCAAAGTGTACTCGTTGGCGACAACAGCATATTTGCCCGAGTGAGCAGCCACGGTATTTTTGGGCATGGTAGTTACCCGGAAGAGAGCAGAGCTCGAGGTGCGGCAACCCCACTTGTTGGGGAAGAGCGTAGACTCGTTAATATCGATACGGTTCTCAAAGTCCTGCTCGTAGGGAAGCTCTTCCGGCTCGTTCGAAGTCATCAGACGCATCACCTTGAAGTCTTTGATTTCAACCTGCGTACCATTCTCGCTCTGTACGTGGATACCGAAATAGTTGCTTTCCGTCTCGGCATTGGAGTTGACTCCTACCTCCATCACTACATACTTGTTCATGATGAGGTCGTTGAAACTGTAAATGGTCTCGGTCTGGTCCTCTACGGTCTGGCCGGCACCACGGGTAAAGGTGATATCCACACTTTGGTTATAAGCCGTCTTGAACTCGCACAATACATAGTACGATTTTCCAACCGTCAGGGTTACCTCGGGCGAGATGAGCCATTCGTCTTTTCCAGTGGTCGTCATGGCCGACTCGGCATGAGCCCAGGTATTGTTGTCTTCATCGGCATCGATAGCGGTCCATTCATTGTCACCCTCGGTGAAATCGGCCACATAGGCACGCTCTTTCAGGTAACCGTCGGTAAAGCTGCTGAGCGAGAGGACGCACGATGTGGCAGGACCTACTTCGGTTTCAATACTCGGTACAAGTCGATAGATCTTCTGGCCCGAATATTTGGTGTTGTCGGTGTACGTATAAGTGTACGACACAGGAACTTTACCATTCTCAACAGAAGCCGGATTAGGCATAGTCATCGTAGGTTCGGCAATCAACTCGTCACCGTCGTAGATTTGAGTCTTCACAACCGAACCTTCGGGAATATTATTACCATCTACATCGACTACAGGTTGATTCCAGTTAAAAATTACACTCTTACTGGAGTTGTTCGCAGTCACATTAACATCAACAATAGCAGCCGGCTGTACCGGAGCGATATAAATTTCTTCTTCAACAGAGAAATCATCAATCTTAATATCGACATCGCTGGCACCATCGCTCGTGACTTTGATTACGAAGCAATACTCGGCAGCCTCATCGACGGTAAGGTCGAAGCTCTTTTCTTCCCAGCTGGTCATGCCGGTCTGACTATTCACCTCGAGGACGGGCTCGCCCACGATGCTCTCTTGATTTTGATCCGTAGCTTTGTAAATGGCAATAGAATTATTGGCTTTCCCGCTCAACTGGAACATATTGAACTGGAAGCTAACCGTGTAGACATTACCCGGTTCGAACGAGAACTTGGGCGTATAGGCCACCTCTTCCCGTGCCTCGGGAGCATTGCCCTTAACCATCAAGGCATTGGGCCGCGAATAGGCTTTCATATTAATCGTAGCAGCTTGAGAGACATCGCGCACATAGAAACCAAGCTCATCGCTGCTGCGTTCCATTCTCCAACCGGTGGGTATTTCGGTATTTTTGTCGAAATTCTCGAAATAGGGAAGCTCCATCACCGGTGCCTCTTGATACTCTTGAATGTAGCATACGTTTACATTTTTCACACGCATACCGTTTTCTATATTACCGGCTTGGAAACCTATATAATAGGTACCGGCGGTCTCTACACTGAACTGCGGCGTGCTCGTTCTTACGAACCCGTTGTAGTAAATGTTGTTGAGCGACAGAAGCTCGGTATCCATGTTATCAGCGGTTTGAGCATCGCCCAACCATACTTGGAGGTTGCCTGCAAACGATGCACTTGTAGCTACATCGAATTTAACGACATAACGCTTGCCCGGTTCGAGTTGTACACCCGGAGTAATGGCCCAGTCGTTGTGGTCGCCCGAGCTGGTCATAGGAATGGTGATAGCCGAGACCGAATAGTTCCACGTGCCACCGCCGTCCTTATTTTCGATAACCCATTTTGCAAAATCGTCGGCCGTATCCAAAGGTATATCCTGCAACAGAATTGCCTCGCCATTGATATCGTCGAGGTTAATTTCGGCCTCAACCGGCAACGATTCTACACCGTCGATCGATGCGACTACACGGTATTGAGCCACTCCTGCGAAATTGGCAGGAGTATAGGTATAGGTATCTTTGGCACCCAATTCGCGATCTTCCAATGTGGTAACCAGCGAGCCATTCTCATAAATCAGGATATTCAGCGGAATAAGGATAGGCGCGTTGGTCATATCGTAAGCCGGGTTCGTCCAATTCAAGGTCACACTCTTCGCATTGTAGTCGGAAGAGACTTTGAGATTTTCAACGGTCATCGGCTTAGCTTTCGAGGTCTTGGAAACCGAAATCTTTTCGATGGTCACAATACCGTTAGAGACGGCTGTGGTCAAGTGGAAACCCACATAAACCGTACCGCTTTGCGTGCAAGACAAACGAAGCACCTTATCTATCGAACCACTACCCCCGGTTTGTATTGTTTCAGTTGTGAGACTGTTGGTCATACCATCGACAGAAGCCGTTGCACCCCATTTGATTTCCATTTGGTCGGCATCAAAAGCTCCCGATTGGGCTACCGTGTAACGAATCAGATAATCGCTGCCGGCTTCCAGCGAGAGAGCCGGCGTAATAATCCAGTCGTTGGCACTCGTAGCCGTGTTGCCGTCGTACGACGGACCTTCATAGCCTTCTTCAATAAACCATTTTGTCCCATCGTTATTGGCATCGACGATGGTCCAACCGTCCAACGGATTGGCCTCGCTGAAATCAGTCGAGAAGATTTCGGTTTCAGCCGGAACCTCCGGTACATACTCTTCGATGGCGAACGAGTAGATAGAAATGGAATTTCCTCCCGTACTAGAGGTATTATGGAACGAGAAATAGTAATCTCCACCTACCGATGGTGTAAAGAAGGACTCCTCCCAGTTCTCACCTGGATTGGCCAAGCTCAACTGTTTGACAGCTGTCATCTGGGTTTTGTCGGTACCTTGTGTAAGCGTAACCTTGTCATATTCATAGGGGATACCTATAACAGCTACATCGGTAGTGATTTTATAGGTTACACCTGCTTCCAGCGTTACCTTCGGCGAGAAATAGTCGTCATCGTGTTGCCCGGACAGAGCCATACCAAGCATAACGCCCGTGTTACCCGACGCTTGCCAAGTCGCTTCATCGTTGTTATTATCGGCAGCCGTCCAACCTTCCTGACTGGTTCTCAAATCGACGGTATATGGAGCCTCGACAACGACCTCTTCGGGAGTCTCGCCCGAATTATCACCCTCATATAACTTGAATTCAAGTATATAAGTCCGATTATTGGGGCGAGGACTCGTTGAATGGTATGCACAATAATAGATCCCGTCCGAAGAAACCGAGAACTTAATTTTCTGGCCCACAGGATATTCTGAATTATCATCTATTGTCAAATCTCCAAACTTCGTAAACGTAGACATATCAGAATTAGAAGTCCCTACCTCAAACGACATGGCTTGATTCATTCCCATGTTATCAGCATAGGTATAAAGTTCAGCCGTATACGTTTTCCCCGATTGAAGCGAAAATCCCGGAGAAACATAATAGTCGTCACATGCACTCCCATAATCAGGAGCAAGCATGATACTTCCATATTTCTCGCCCAAGATTTGAGCATACGTAGGATGATACTCCCACGTAGTCCCTTGGATCGGACTATTGTCGACCGCGGTCCAGCCCGCTTGGCTTTCGCCAAAATTAATCGAATATGGCAAAGCAGTTTGCGCCCTGCCGACACTTATTCCCAAAAGGAGAACAAATGTAATCGCTAAAAGTATTCGTTTTCTCATATCAACTATTATTAAAAGTATATATTATTTTCTGTTTGCAAGTTATAAAAATTAAAAATAATGCGTATCCTAATATTCATAAAAATTTAATTCTCTGCCAAAATTAAATATATATGCAATATTTTGCAAATAATATTTGTAAAATAACATAATCCTCAAAAGACTTTCACACTACACTAATTGCCTAATTCATCAAATCTTTCTATTTCAACTGAAAAATAAATCGGTACAAAGATATAACATTATTACAAAACAAAGCTACTTTACTTACTAAATTTATAACAAGATTCAAAAAAAGATAATATTCTGCTTTTTTTCATCGCCTTGACGTCGCATTTTTCCATAAAATGAGCCCAAAAATCAAACAACGGAAACAGCGGTTCTATCAACCACCTTTACACATTATTATATATAGGGGCAATACAACCGCTGCCCGTCGGTCAAGAGCGTGAACACATTTCGGCCTCTCAGAACCAGCTGGGCCTATATAATCGCAGAAGGGCTATCGGTCCTGGGCTCTATCGCCACCTTGATAACTCCGTCGAGCCGACTCTCGAACAGGCGATAAGCCTCGTCGATGCGGTTCAGCGGAAACCGATGGGTAATGAGAGGCGTTGTGTCGATTCGCCCCTCGGCAATCAGCCGGAGAATCTCGGCACAGTCGCACCCGTCCACGCCACCGGTTTTAAAGGTAAGATTCTTGCCATACATGTCGGGCAACGGGAGAATCTGAGGTTTATCGTACAAGGCTACGACAGTAACCACCGCATTGGGGCGGGCACACTCCCAGGCCAATCGGAAGGTATCGTCGCCACCGGCCACCTCGATTACCACATCGGCACCGCCGTGTTTGCTGTGAGCCTGCACAAAAGCAAGACAATCGTCGGGTGTCGTCACCAGCACCTGCGGATAATGCTCGCGCACAAACCGTATCCGTTCGGGCGACTTCTCACACACGATAATCCGGCGGGGTGCTTTCAACAAAGTACACAACAGGGTGCAGATACCGGTAGGCCCGGCCCCGATGATGAGCACCGTATCATCGGGCGCGACCTCGGAGATACGCGTGGCCCAAAAACCGGTAGCCAAAATGTCGCCCACGAAAAGTGCCTGCTCGTCGCTTACACCGGCTGGAATAGGTGTCAATCCACAATCGGCATAGGGCACCCGCACATACTCGGCCTGGCCGCCGTCGATACGACAGCCCAGCGCCCACCCGCCGTGAGGATCGGTACAATTGTTCACATATCCGTGACGGCAGAAGAAACACTCGCCGCAGAAGGTCTCGACATTCACCACGACCCGGTCACCGGGAGAGAGTGTGGTAATGTCCGAGCCTATCTGCTCGACCACTCCTACCATCTCGTGCCCCACGGTTATGCCCGGCACAGCACGCGGCACACTGCCGTGCTTGATGTGCAGGTCGCTGGTACAGATACTGCCGAGAGTTACCCGCACAATGGCGTCGCGCGGATCGATTAATTGAGGCCGGGGTTTCTCGCGCAGTTCAAACCTACCCCGCTCTACATAGGTATATGCCAACATATTGAAAGCTCCTCCTTCCTTACTTCCTTTTTAATCAAAGCAAAGATAGTGAAAGGCGAGTGCAGAGACAAACGAAAACGAAGTTTTCAATTTGGACTATGCCGAGCCGAATCCTATCTTCTTCAAAGATAACGAAAGGCGAGTGCAGAGACAAACGAAAACGAAGTTTTCAGACAAGTCTCCCCGATCCAAAGCCCGTCTATTATAAAAAATGTAAAAAACGGAATAGCAACCAACAATCCAAAGCAATGGAGTCCCCGAACAAAAACAAATCCTTTCGGCAGGAACAAAACAATTTAGCTGTTTTCTTATTATTTTTGTACAACCAAAAGGAATCGACATGAAAAGCCGGACTAAAAAAATTCTTAAAATCACAGGCATCTCCCTGGGGGCAGTGATTGTACTGATTACTGCGGTTATCGCCTTTGCCATCAACTTTGTATTCACGCCCGAAAAACTGACACCTGTCGTACTGAATGCAGCCAACCAGAACTTGAATGCCAAACTCGACATGGAGAGCGTGGAGTTGACCTTCTTCTCGACTTTCCCGCGATTCGGAGTAAAACTCACCGACGGGTCCCTGGTTTCGAAATCGATTCGCGACTCGCTGTGGCAGCGTACCGACTCGCTGCTCACCTTCAAGCGGGCAGTCGTCGTGGTTAATATCGTCGACTATCTGCGGTTAAAGAAAATCAGTATTAACCGATTGCGACTCGACAGCATCAACGTATACGCCTTCAAGGGGAAAGACGGGGTAGCCAACTGGGATATCATGACCTCCGACACGACTACCGTCGACACCACCACGCGCACCCAACCCATCGCCAGCGAAATAGACATACGACGCATCGTCGTGCGCCATGCTACCGTCACCTACGACGACCGAGAGACGCGGGTATTTGCCAACCTGTGGGACGCCAACCTGAAATTGAAAGCGCACCTGAAAAAAGGGCATTCCATGCTGGCGCTCGACTTTAACAACAAGAATATTCTATTCTGGCAAGATGGCGAGCTGCTGATACACCGCGTAGCCTCCCGCCTGAAAACCGATATAGAGCTCAACCGGGCTACCCGCACCATCGCCCTGCACGATGCCCTTGTCGACCTCAACGGTGTGGAACTCGATGTGAAAGGCACTCTGCATCGCGACACCGTGGCCAAGGCGTTGGACGTAGACCTGCAATACGGGTTGCACGCTCCCTCGTTGGAGACGGTCTTGCGCATGATTCCCGAGAGCGTGGTCAAGAAAGAAGATGTATCGGCTCAGGGCAACGTGACCTTGAATGGTATCGTGAAAGGGCAATACGGCAAAGACAAGATGCCCATGTTTACTCTCAAAGTGGCTATCGACAAGGCCTCGGCCAAATATGCCCGCCTGCCCTATGGCATCGACGAGTTCAAGGCCGATTTCTTCGGGCAGGTCGACTTGACCAAGCAGGAACCCTCCTACCTCGATTTGAAGATATTCCACTTCAAAGGGGCTCATACCGACATCTTGGCCGACGCCAAGGTGACTGACCTGCTGGGCGACCCCGACATCACATTCCACACCCAATCGACTATCGACCTCACGGCTCTGAGCAAGACCTTCCCCCTGCAAGAAGGTGTCTCCATCGAGGGAAATGTCGAGGCTGACCTGCGTCTGCACTGCCGGCTGTCATCGATTAAGAAAAAAGATTTGGGACGCATCAAAGCACTGGGAAAACTCAACATGACCCGCCTGGCTTTGCGCGACACCAGCAAGAATTTTGAGTTCACGAGCGACGCCTCGCTCCGATTCTTCGGCAACAATATGCTGGGAGCACAGGCCAAAATCAACAACATCGTGCTGCAAGCCCCGCAAGTCAACTCGAACATCGAGAACCTGACAGCGGCTATCAAGACCACCAACCCGCAAGATACTACACGTATCGCCACCGTCGAGTGCAAACTGAACGCCACCAAGTTGAAAGCCTCGATGCCCGACTCGATATTCCTCTTCTGCGGGAAAACCGATGCCACCATCAATCTGCAACCGTCTGAGAAGAACCCCTCCAAACCACAGGTGCGACTCTCGATGGAGGCCGATACCCTCTTTTGTCGACTGGGCGAGAACCGCGTGGGCATGGATAAAGCGGGTATTAATCTGAGAGCCCGACAGGTGAAAGACTCGATATGGATTCCGCAAGGTATCGTGGGCTTCAACCGCATGTTTGTGCGTACCCCCATGTCGGCCCTCCCCATACGGTTCCAAAAGACGGCCGTATCGGTAGGCGACCGCACCATCACCCTGCATAACGCCTCCATGCGCATCGGTCGCTCGGACCTCACCGCATCGGGCTCGGTACACAACCTCTACGGAGCCATGCGCCGCCACAAGATGTTAAAGGCCAACCTGAGCCTCACCTCCAAAAACCTTAACTGCAACCAATTGCTCCGAGCCCTATCATTCCCTCAGGACACCGTTCAAATCGAGACCGAGAGCGAGACCGACACCACATCGGCTCCGCTCAAACTGTTTGTCATTCCCAAAAATATCGATTTTGAACTGCAAACCAACTTGAAGCGAGTACGCTACGGAAAGATGACCTTCAAAAACGTGCATGGTGCCATCGACGTACGTAACCAGGCTATCCACTTGAAAGAGTTGAGCATGGAAGGTTTGGGAGGGGCAACCATGAATACCACCCTCATCTACCAGGCCCGTACCCCCCGGGCGGGATATGCCGGGTTTGACTTCAAGCTGCACAACGTCAATATCGGCAAGCTGGTCGACTTTATCCCCTCGCTCGATACCATCGTACCCATGCTGCGGTCGTTCCAAGGCACGGTTGAATTCAACGTATCGGCCGAGTCGGATTTGGATTCGTGCCTCAACATCAAGATACCCTCGCTGCGGTCGGCCATACACGTCGAAGGTGACAGCCTCGTGCTGCTCGACGGCGAGACCTTTGCCGAGATTTCCAAAAAGTTCCTCTTCAAAAACAAGGAGCGCAACCTCATCGACAGTATCGCCGTCAACATCAGCGTGGCCGACGGCAACGTGACCGTCTATCCCTTTGTCATCGAGATGGACCGCTACCGTGCCGCGGTGGGTGGGTCGCAAGATCTGGACATGAACTTCAACTATCACATTTCGATTCTGAAATCGCCCATTCCCTTCAAACTGGGGTTAAACATCTCGGGCAACCTCGACAAGATGAAGTTCGGCATGGGTAAGGCCAAATACAAAGATGCCGTTACTCCCGTCGAAATACACAAGGTCGACAGCACCATCGTAAATATGGGCGAACAGATTGTACGCGATTTCAGAAAAGTAATGCGACGATAGATACAGAAAAGATACAACCGGATACAGTACGCCCTGCGCATCGACTCGACAGAGAAGCGCAGGGCGTCAAATCATTTCATAAATACAAAATAGACGGCCAATACCAGACAGCCGAAGGCTGCAATGTGATTCCAGTGCAGGGATTCGCCCTTGAAGAAGACCACCGAAAAGACGGTAAAGATAATCAGTGTAATCACCTCTTGTATCACCTTCAACTGCATGAGGCTGAACGGTCCTCCGTTCTCCCGGAAGCCCAGCCGGTTGGCCGGTACCTGGCAGCAATATTCCAGCAACGCAATACCCCAACTGAGCAAGATGACCCCATAGAGCGGCCAGTTGCTGATGACCTTCATCTCCTGCAATTTCAAGTGCCCATACCAGGCCAGCGTCATGAAAATATTGGATATGACAAGCAATCCTATCGAATACAATCCCTGCATAACTTTTTCCTCTTTTTAAAATCGGGTGCAAAGATACGCATTAAAAACAAGAAACAAAGCAAATCGGGCAGGAAGGTTATTGCGCGTGCATTCAAGAGGTTGCACGGGAACCTCCCTTTACCGCTCCTTACAACGCCCGCCACGCAAGCTCGCCACAAGCCAGCCCCACCGTTCGCCCGAAAATTACATAAAAAAAGTTAATCGCAAAAGAGAACGGTAAAAATGCCCCATCTTTGCAATAAACAGAATTTTTATGGAACACAGAACCATCACGACACAACCCTGCCGGGTATCGCCCATGCACTACTTCGGACGATTGCTGCGCACGTGGCTCTATCGCAACTGGGCCTGGCCGGTGCTGATTGTGGCATTGCTCGTCGTGCTGTCGGTTCACAACCCCCTGTTCATCTATGTAGGACTCATGCTGATATTTCTGGTCTTCCCGCTGATACTCTATTACCTGTGGTTTACCTACGCCCTGCACCCCGACTGCCGGGCCTCGATACTGTCGAAACGGGTGGAGCTAAATGACCGGGGCATCGTCTGTACCTTCGACGACGAACGCACCGAGACCATCGCCTGGGAACGGGTAACCGATATACTGTGTACCCGCAAAGAAATTGTCTTCTACCTGTCGAGATATGTATTCTTCATCTTGCCGTACAATGCGTTTGAATCTCCCGACGATTTAGACTACTTTATTAAAAAAATAAATACTTCTATCCTTAGAAAATAAAAATAATTGTATATTTGAGTACAATTTTTTCACTCATGAAGATATTCGGTCAAATCTTTAAATACTCATTGGCGATAGCCATCGCCGCTTCTACCCTGCTCCCGTCGAGAGCCGTGACCCTCGACGAGGCTCGTGAGTTGTACAAGGCGGGACGGTTTGACGAAGCAGCTCCCGTATTCAAGGCGCAGCTGAAACGCAAACCCAACGACGGCTCGCTAAACCACTGGTATGGAGTGTGCCTCTACCATGCCAAGAAATATGACGAAGCCGAGAAATACCTGAAAATAGGTGTAAAGCGTAAAGTACTCGAATCGCCCCATTTCCTGGGCGATGTCTACATGGCCCAATACCGATTTGACGAGGCTGCCGAGAGCTATCAGGATTATATCGATGCCTTGGAGAAGGCCCGCAAGCCGGTATCCGACTCGATAACCGAAGCCATGGCCCGGGCCCGCAAAGCCAAGTTGATGTTGCGTCACGTTGAACAGGTACCCATTATCGACAGCCTCATCGTCGATGCCGACTCGTTTTTCGAGTACTACAAGATGACCCCCGAGTCAGGCCGGATAGGTACGGCCGAGACGCTGGGTGTAACCATTCCCGACAGCGTGACAGGCTACATGCCGCAACGGGGCGACAAGGTATTTTTCGGTATGCCGAACGGAGAAACCGGATATGACCTCTGCTCGATGAGCAAACTCACCGACGGCCGGTGGAGCCGCATCAGCCCGCTGCCCGAAGGAGTAAACACCCCGCGCGACGAAGCCTATCCCTTCTTCCTGAACGACGGTGTAACCCTCTATTTCGCCTCGAACGGCGAAGGGTCCATCGGTGGATACGACATCTTCATCACCCGGCTGAATCTCGAAAACAACACCTATCTGAAACCCGAGAATGTAGGTATGCCCTTCAATTCGGTATTTAACGACTATATGATGGCTATCGACGAAATGCTGAACATCGGCTGGTTTGTCTCCGACCGAGAACAGATACCCGGCAAAGTAACCATCTACCTCTTCATACCCAACGAAAGCAAACGCACCTACGACCTCGACTCGGTTCAGACCGACATCAAGTCGCTGGCCCTCATTCACTCCATTCGCGACTCGTGGCCCGCAGGTGCCGACTATACCGAACTGCTGGAACAGTTGAACCACATCAAGGAGACCAAGGCGGTTGCCCGTCCCGACTTTGTTTTTGCCATCTGCAACGGCACACACTATACCCACCTCGACCAGTTTGCCTGTTCCGAGGCTCGCAACTTGTATGTCAAGGCCAACGAAACTCGCAAGCACATTGCCCGGCTGGAAGCCGAAGTGGCTCAGCTTCGTCCCAAATATGCCAAGTCGGAAGGGACTACCCGACAACGACTGGCTGCCGAAATAGGCTCAATCGAAGCCCAGTTGCTCACGCTCTATCCGCAACCCGAGGCGTATGAAAACCAGGCTCGCAAAGCCGAGCTCGACACGCTGCAAAAACACCGTTAAGAAAAAGAGACCTTGTCTAAATCTAAATACCTACCGCGATGTTCGACATACTGGCCATAACCCTATTGATAGTCATAGCCTTGGCTCTGGCAATTCTCGAAATATTCTTTCTGCCCGGAATCACCATCGCCGGCATCTGCTCGCTCGTCTTCTACGGCGGAGGCATCTACTATGCCTATGTCCTGTTCGGGACCAACGGAGCAGTCATCACGCTACTCGTGGCCGCGTTGGTAACCATAGCCGTCATCATCGGGTTCATGCGTTCACGCAGTTTCGACAAGATAGCGCTACACACCGAGATAGACTCGGTAGTCCCCTCACAGGTATCGGCAGACATCAAGGTGGGCGACACGGGCCAAACACTCACCCGGCTCAACCCGATGGGGAAGATTATCGTAGGGGCGCATACAGTCGAGGCACAAGCCGAAAATGAACTCATCGAGGAGGATACTCCGGTAAAAATCATACGCATAGAACCCAATGTGGTCATCGTGTGCAAAGAAAACGAATAAAACAAATACAATCCAAAAACTCAAATGAATATGATGGTTGGAATAGGACTATTACTGGCGTTCGGTATTATCGTAATACTCGCCGTGTTCTTTTATTTCGTGCCGTTCCTCTTATGGATTTCGGCCCAAGTATCGGGAGTGAGAATCTCACTCATACAGTTGTTCCTGATGCGCATCAGAAAGGTACCGCCCCAAATCATCGTGCGGGGTATGATTGAAGCCCACAAAGCCGGTCTCAAAAACATCACCCGTGATGAGCTCGAAGCCCACTACCTGGCCGGCGGTCATGTAGAACGCGTGGTACACGCCCTCGTATCGGCATCGAAAGCCAATATCGACCTGGGCTTCCAGATGGCCACCGCTATCGACCTGGCCGGGCGCGACGTGTTCGAAGCCGTGCAAATGTCGGTCAATCCCAAGGTTATCGATACCCCGCCGGTGACCGCCGTGGCCAAAGACGGAATCCAGCTGATAGCCAAAGCCCGTGTAACGGTACGTGCCAACATCAGACAGCTGGTGGGTGGAGCTGGCGAAGACACCGTACTGGCCCGCGTAGGCGAAGGCATCGTGTCGTCAATCGGTTCGTCCGAGTCGCACAAGCAGGTACTCGAAAACCCCGACTCCATCTCGAAACTGGTATTGAAAAAAGGGCTCGACTCGGGTACGGCATTTGAAATCCTTTCGATTGATATTGCCGACATCGACATAGGCAAAAACATCGGCGCTACCCTGCAAATGGACCAGGCTCAGGCCGACAAGAACATTGCCCAGGCCAAGGCCGAAGAGCGTCGGGCCATGGCTATCGCCCTCGAACAGGAGATGAAAGCCAAAGCCCAGGAGGCAAGAGCCAAAGTTATCGAAGCCGAAGCCGAAGTTCCCAAAGCCATGGCCGAAGCCTTCCGCTCGGGCAACCTGGGAATCATGGATTACTACCGCATGAAAAACGTCGAGGCCGATACCGCCATGCGCGAGTCGATAGCCAAGCCGACAGCCAAGCCCGAGAAATAGACTTGAGAAAACCGGTAGAGCCTGTATAGCAAAGGAATACGAAACAACGACAGGCGAAGCGACAAGAGAAAAAATATTCTTATATTTGAAACTTTTTCCCGGCAACAATTGTTATATAGGAAACAAAAGTTCGAAAAGCTATGATTTACCAATTACCGCCATTGCCCTACGGTTCCAACGATTTAGCCCCGGTCATCAGCCAGGAGACTATCGAATACCACTATGGCAAGCACGAACAAACCTATCTCGACAATCTCAACCGGCTCATCGACGGCACTCCCTATGCCGAGAAACCGCTCGAAGAGGTAATACGGGAAGCCGAAGGAGCCTTGTTCAACAATGCCTCCCAGGCCTGGAACCACATATTCTACTTCTTCACCTTCGCACCCGAAGGCCGGCGTAAACCGCAAGGCAAGTTGGCCGAAGCCATAGACCGGCAGTGGGGAAGCCTGGAAAACTTTCAGAAAGAGTTTGAACAAGCCGGCGTCACCCTGTTCGGGTCGGGTTGGGTATGGCTCTCCAAAGATCCCGAGGGCAAACTGGTAATCAGCCAGGAAAGCAATGCAGGTTCCCCGCTGAAAAAGGGATACACTCCACTGTTGACCTTCGACGTATGGGAACATGCCTACTATATCGACTATCGAAATCGACGAGCCGAACACCTGCACCGCCTGTGGGAAATCGTCGACTGGTCGGTTGTCGAAGCAAGATACCTATAATTCGCATAGTCGCGCGTGAGCGTAACTCTATCTAGCACTTTAAAATAAGCATAATGTGATGAATTCTAAAAAAGAGGTGCTGCGTGAGCAGCGTCTCTTTTTGCTTTAAAAAGAATTAAAGTTTTATTCAAATAGATATATTTTCCCTCTGTTTATCGAACATATAATATTTTTTCTATATTTGTATATCAATTCGTCACAGAAATTGCATTTTTATTTACAAAAGCAAATATTAATTATTATCTAATTCGAGACGCCTATGGCTACCAAAAAGTTTATTCTCCCCGAGAAGGAGATACCCCAGGCCTGGTACAACATTGTTGCCGACATGCCGCACAAGCCCATGAGTCCGCTTAATCCGGCGACCAAACAACCTCTCACCGCCGAAGACCTCTATCCCATCTTTGCCGAAGAACTCTGCAAGCAAGAGCTCAACGCTACCGATGCCTGGATAGAGATTCCCGATGAGGTACGCGACATGTACAAGATATGGCGTCCCACCCCGCTGGTAAGAGCCCTGGGGCTTGAAAAAGCACTCGACACCCCGGCTCACATCTATTTCAAGAACGAGAGTGTAAGCCCCGTGGGTTCACACAAGCTCAACTCGGCCATCGCACAGGCCTACTACTGCAAAAAGCAGGGCGTGACCAACATCACGACCGAGACCGGTGCGGGGCAATGGGGAGCCGCCCTCTCGCTGGCCGCCAAAGCCTTCGGCCTCGAACTGGCCGTCTACATGGTCAAGGTAAGCTATCACCAGAAACCCTACCGGCGCTCCATCATGCAAACCTTCGGTGCGCAGGTTATCGCCTCGCCCAGCATGTCGACCAAAGCCGGACGCAAGATACTCACCGACCACCCCAACTACCAGGGAAGTCTGGGCACCGCCATATCCGAAGCCATCGAGCTCGCCATGAGCACCCCCAACTGCAAATACACCCTGGGCAGCGTGCTCAACCACGTATCGCTGCACCAGACCGTCATCGGCCTCGAAGCCGAAAAGCAGATGGAGATGGCCGGCGAATACCCCGACGTCGTAGTCGCCTGCTTTGGCGGAGGCTCCAACTTCTCGGGCATCGCCTTCCCCTTCCTGCGCCACAAGCTGCGCGACGGCAAGGCGATACGTCTGGTCGCCGCCGAGCCCGCCTCGTGTCCCAAGCTCACCAAAGGGATATTCCAATACGATTTTGGCGACGAAGCCGGCTACACCCCGTTGCTTCCCATGTACACCCTGGGGCACAACTTCGCACCGGCCAATATCCACGCCGGCGGACTACGCTACCACGGTGCCGGTACCATCGTGAGCCAGTTGAAAAAAGACGGCTATCTCGAAGCCGTCGACATCGACCAGCTCGATACCTTCAAGGCGGCCACCCTCTTTGCCCAATGCGAAGGCATCATACCCGCGCCCGAATCGTCGCACGCCATCGCCGCCACGATACAAGAGGCCCTCAAAGCCCGGGAAGAGGGGAAAAAGCGTTGTATCCTCTTCAACCTCTCGGGCCACGGACTTATCGACATGACCGCCTACGACCAGTACCTGGCAGGCGACCTCATGAATTACAGTCTGTCCGATGCCGAGATTGCCAAGAATATCAGTGAGTTGGATAAGATCATTTAGACTGGTGAGATTCCATGGGAACCCGAGCAGGAAAAATAATTGAAAATTTTTATCCTCAAAATTTGGCCAATTCAAATACACCCGCTATATTTGCATCACCTTTCCGAAAGGAAACAAGCTGGCGGTTTAGTGTAGTGGCCTAGCACGCAACCCTCTCACGGTTGAGACTCGGGTTCGATTCCCGGAATCGCTACAAACAGGAAACGAAAACTCAAAAGCCTATCCATTAGACTTTTGAGTTTTTTTCTATCCCAAAACGGGACAAAAACGAGACAAGGGGGTCCAGTTGACAAGGGGGCAACGTAAAAAGGGACGGAAGCTTGGTTCGGGCCTATATTGGGGTCTCTCGGGAGAAAAGAGATGCCCGCCCCCAACCCGGCATCATTACAACTTTCCTCCCACGCCCTTGAATTTTTCCACAAAGGCGGCAATCTTCTCGAACACCTTGTGCTTTTTGGTCAGGTATTGCGGATTCAGCGGACTCATTCTCGGCAGGATATGATTAAAGTCGGTTCCATTCTCGCTGACGAACTCGCGTTTCAACGACACCTCCATGTAATGCCGGGCCTCTTTTTCGTTGAGGTTCTCGCTGGCAATCAACTCCGAGGCCTCCTCCTTCTGCCGGGTTTGGGCATATTCAAAGAATGCCTCTATCACCCCGGCCTTGTCGGTCAAGGCGTCGAGATTGGTCTCGTGGATAAAGTCGACAATCAAACTCTCCTTCGCCCGGTTGCCGATACTGGCCCTTATCACCCGACGAATCTCCTCGATCAATGCCGACTTGTCCATCTTCTTCTTGTTGTGATCGAAAATCAGTTCGAGTATATAGTCCAGATTGATTTCCTGCGATTTCAACAGGTCGATTTCAAAGACCACATCGTCCCAGTCGATACCCGACTGTTCGGCCCGGGCTCCGCTCTTCTCGCGCCTCAGCCAATCCCTTATGTCATTATAGGTCGACCGGTAATCCTGAATCAGGCGGTCGGCCGGGACCGTAACGGTCTGCATCTCGGCAATATCCTCATCGGTCACGAAATATTCGTTTTTGAAGGCCGCTACCGCCTCGGGGTCCCGGGGGTCTATGGTCTGGAACGCCCGCAGAGCCGTGTACTCGTCGTAATTCTGCAACACGTTCTCCACCCGCAGGTATTCGCCGAAGAGTTTCACAAACTCTTTCTTCTCCTTTTCGGTGGCGATGCGGTCCGTGTCGGGGAATTTATCGCCCAGCTCCTTCACGATTTCGACATAACCCCGGCGGGTCTCCCCCGAGGCAATATCCTTGAATCCTTCCAGATACTCCTTGTAACTCTTCTCGAGCACCACGTTTTTCGTGTTTTTGTCGCCAAAGAGGGTGATGGCATCGATTGTGGGCTGTTCCAGATTTCTGAACGTGACGATATTCCCGAACGTCTTTGTCGAGTCGTATATCCGGTTCGTACGCGAGAAGGCCTGTATCAGCCCGTGGTAGCGCAGGTTCTTGTCGACAAACAGGGTGTTGAGCGTGGGGGCGTCGAACCCGGTCAGGAACATGCCCACGACGATAACGAGGTCTACCTCCCGGTTCTTGACCCGTTTGGCCAAGTCGCGGTAATAGTTCTGAAACTCCTTGCTCTCGATGCCGTAGCTGGTACCGAACATCGCGTTGTAATCGCGAATGGCCTTAGCAAGGAACTCCTTGGCGCTGAGGTCCAGGGCCGACGGTTCAAAGTTCTCGTCCAGAATCTCGCCGATAGAGGTCTGCTCCTCGTTGGCGGCAAAGGAGAATATGGTCGCAATCTTCAAGGGGTTTTCCCTATCCTGCTGCAAGCGGTTCAACTCGTCATAATAGCATTTGGCCGCATCGACGCTGCTCACGGCAAACATCGCGTTGAAGCCTTTGCCGCCGCCCTGGTTCCGGTGGGTCTTGATTTTGAAATTCTGCAAGATGTATTGCGCTATTTCGTTGATACGGTCCGGGTGGAGCAGCGCCTCCTTATTCTCGGCCGCACTCAGCCGGGCCTCGTCGAGTTCGGTCTCTATATGCTTGAAGCGCGGTCGCACGTCGTTGTAGTCGACCTTGAATTTCAGCACCTTCTCATCGCGTATGGCATCGGTAATCACATAGGCATGCAACTCACGCCCAAACACACCGGCCGTCGTCTCCGAGCCGTATGCATTCTGCGGGAAGATGGGAGTGCCCGTGAAGCCGAATTGATAATAGCGCTTGAACTTTTTCCGCAAGAGTTTCTGAGCCTCGCCAAACTGGGAGCGGTGAGCCTCGTCGAAGATAAACACCACCTGTTTCTGATAGACGGGCAGGTTATCCTCGCTCTTCATCAGGTTGTTCAGTTTCTGAATGGTGGTAACGATAATCTTGTTGTCCTCCTTCTCGATATTCCGTTTCAGCCCGGCCGTACTCTCCGACCCGTTCACGCTGTCGGGCGAGAAGCGCTGGTACTCCTTCATCGTCTGGTAGTCCAGGTCCTTGCGGTCCACGACAAAGAACACCTTGTCGATAAACTCCAACTGCATGGCCAGCCGGGCGGCCTTGAAGCTGGTGAGTGTCTTCCCCGACCCGGTGGTGTGCCACACATAGCCCCCGGCCTCGGTCGTCGACCAGCGCCGGGCCTCGTAGGCGCTCCTTATCTTCCACAGCATGCGCTCCGTGGCCGCAATCTGGTAAGGACGCATGATGAGCAGCGTGTTGCTGGTGTCGAAAACCGAGTAGGTAAAGATGACATTCAACAGCGTGTTCTTCTGGAAGAAGGTCGCCGTGAAATCTTTGAGCTCCCTGATGAGCGAGTTATCGGCCTTGGCCCAATTCATGGTAAAGTCGAAACTGTTCTTGTTCCGCTCCACCGTATTGGCAAAATAGCGGGTATCCGTACCGTTGGAGATGACAAACACCTGTATATACTTGAACAGCGAGCTGTCGCTGTTGAAACTCTCCTTGGAGTAGCGGTGCACCTGATTGAAGGCCTCGCGAATGGCTACACCTCGCTTCTTCAACTCCACCTGGACCAGCGGCAGACCGTTGACCAGTATCGTCACGTCGTAACGGTTGACCTGCACCCCCGTCTGCTCCACCTGCGACACCACCTGCACCCGGTTGCGGGCCAGGTTGCGCTTGTCGGCCAGATAGATGTTCTTGATGTGCCCGTCGTCAAACACAAAGTCGCAGATGTAGTCGTCCTGAATCTTGCGGGTCTTCTCCACCAGCGTGTCGCCGGGATGGTCCAGATACTCCTCCCGAAACCGCGCCCACTCGTCGTCGGTAAAGGCCACCTCGTTCAAGGCCTCTATCTGAGCCCGAGCGTTGGCCAACAAGGCCTCGGGCGTGGAGATGTGGGGAAGATACTCATACCCCTGGGCCATCAAGTCGCCGATAAATTCACGTTCGAGCCCCGCTTCGGTCTGATAGGCGACGGGAGCTTCATGGGTATCGTAATACCTGGCATAATTGTCAAGCACGATAAAATTATTCGATTCGGCTATGGTGCTATGCGTTTTCATCTTCTTTTCTCGGGAACGACAATAACTGGTTTCTGTAATATTCATACTGCTCCTGCACGGCCGCTATCTCGGCCGGCAGACCTTCGGTGAGGTCGTTGACCAAAGCCTCGAACCGGTCGAGTATGGACACGATGCGCTGCTGCTCGGAGAGTGATGGAATGGGAATGACTAAATCATTCATCAATCTTATCGAACTTAAATTAGGTTGAGCACCACCCCCTGCCATAAGATAGAGTTCATTTGCCTTAGAAGACAAAAAATGAAACAAATATCTATTATTTAACCGACTCTTATCTGGGACAAACCGTCCAACCCGTTGATTAAGATATGCATTACTTTTATGAGTATAGAATCCTATTTTCCCAGTAGTTGCTCCAGACATTGCTATTAATACATCTCCATATCCAACAATAAATTGACATAGATTTAATTTATAATCTTTTAAATCAAAATATTTTACATCATTCAAATTGACATTTGCTCCATTAATATTAGTTATTCTTATGATAGGTTCTCCTTTTTCTTTAAATAAAGAACTCTTAAAAGCGAATCCATTTATAATATCACACACCTCGCCCAGTCTCTTCCACGTCACATCTTTTGTCGGCTTGTCGAATGAGAGTAACCGATTACGATAATAGGTATATTGCTCTTTTCTCGCTTGCAGCTCCGCTTGTAATTCTGCTTGTAATTCTGCTGTATAAGAGGTAAAGGCGTCAAGAATACGAACGATTTCTTCTTGCACTTCAAGGGGTGGAAGGGGAATTTCTAAATTACTCACCTTGGTTGTATTAATAGTAGGGACTCCACCTCCACTTTGCAATTCTTTGATTTTAAATTCTATGTTCTTAAGAACATAAAAAAGAAAGAGTGTTGATACTCTCTCTGATATAGGAATAACAGAAAAACATTTATCATTTAAATAAAATAGTTCTTTAATATAATTTACAAATCCCGCATATGCACCAACACGTGATATTGTTACAGTATTTGCTTCTCTGTTAAAGGTATGATAATACCCCATAGGTGATTGGCCGCCGCTTATAATTGGATAGGTACCACCTAAAGTTGCATCGGATTTTGTAATACCTTTACCCGTTTTTATTTCACAAAAATCTCCCAACTTTTTATACACCACCCCATTGGGGCAAAGCGACCGAATCAACTCCTGCAACCTACTCATGCCTTATCCTCCTCCAATTCGGCCACGATTTTATCAATTGCAGCACGCAGTTCGTTCTCACGGGCCACGATGCGGCAGAGGCGGCTGTTCAGCTCCTTGATGTCGGTTTGCGGGCGGGTATCCTCGGCCTCGACATAGCTGCTTACCGACAAGTTGTAATCGTTCTCGACAATGCGCGGGTAATCGACCGACCGGGCTATGTATGGCACATCGGCCTTGCGGTCGAAAATGTCGACAATTCGGTCGATATGCTTCGGTTCCAGCACATTGTTGTTCGTCTCCTTCGTGAAAAAGCCTTCGCCGCTGGCATTGATAAACTGGATTGCCGTGTCGGGCTTGTGCTTGGAGAGTACCAGGATATTGACCGAAATCGATGTGCCATAGAACAGGTTGGCGGGCAGCGAGATGATGGTCTCTATATAGTTGCTGTCGACCAGGTATTTGCGTATTTTCTGCTCGGCTCCGCCGCGGTAAAAGATGCCCGGGAAGCAGACGATGGCGGCTCGCCCCTTGCCCGACAGATAGCTCAGCGCATGCAGCACAAAGGCAAAATCGGCTTTCGACTTGGGGGCAAGCACTCCGGCGGGGGCAAAGCGGTCGTCGTTGATGAGCGTGGGGTCGCCCGAACCAATCCAGTTGATTGAATAGGGCGGGTTGGAGACGATGGCATCAAAGGGTTTCTCGTCCCCGAACTGGGGGTCGATGAGGGTGTCGCCCAGGGCTATGTTGAACTTGTCGTAGTTGATGTTGTGCAGAAACATGTTCATGCGGGCCAGGTTGTAGGTGGTGTGGTTGATTTCCTGCCCGAAGAAACCCTCCTCGATGATGTGCTCATCGAACTGTTTACGGGCTTGAAGCAGCAACGAGCCCGACCCGGCGGCCGGGTCGTATATCTTGTTGACGGTCGTCTGCTTGTGCATGGCCAGCCGCGAAATGAGCATGGAGACATTCTGTGGGGTGAAGAACTCGCCGCCCGACTTCCCGGCATTGGCGGCATAGTTGTTGATCAGAAACTCGTAGGCATCGCCGAACAGGTCGATCTGATGCTCCTCGAAATTTCCGAAGTCCAGCTCGGCTACCCCGTTCAAGACGGCGGCCAGGCGCTTGTTCTTGTTATCGACCGTGTTGCCCAACCGTGTACTGGTCGTGTCGAAATCGGCAAAGAGCCCCTTGATGTTCTTCTCCGAGACGTATCCGTTGGCCGAACTCTCTATGGCATCAAAGATTGCTTTCAGGTCGGTATTGAGATTGGGGTTGGTATAGGCTGTTTTCACCACGTTGACAAAAAGCTGGCTCGGGTAGATGAAATAGCCTTTGGTCTTGACGGCATCGTCTTTTATCGCGGGGGTGATTACGCTGTCGGGCAGAGTGGCATAGTCGATGCTGCTGTCGCCCCCCTCGATATAGTCGGTGAAGTTCTCACTGATATACCGATAGAACAGGGTGCCCAATACAAATTGCTTGAAATCCCAGCCGTCGACGGCGCCTCGCACCTCGTTGGCAATCTTCCAGATTTTGGCCTGTAACTCTTCTCTTTGCTGTGTGCTTGTCATTTCAGTAGTTTTCAACGTTCAGTAAACCAGGAGGCATACCCGGGAGGGAGGGCGACGATGCCCCGCATGCCCGCCGGTTCGGGCCTGTCGGGCCGCACCGCTTCTCCCGCGCAAACTGACCGCGCGGCCATACCGGCAGCCCCCCCGGCCATTCATCGCTTCACGATTGTCGTTTGCCTATGACAAAGATAGGGATTCCGTCTGATTGGACGAAGAAAAGAGCCGTACTTTTTCGCCAACGGCTGCGGGGAGATGCGGCCTTGCAAAAAACAGGGAAGAGCCTGCCGCACTACCCGCCACGGGGTTACGGAGGCTCTTCCTGTGCAGAGGGTTCAAAGCGCACGGAGGCTGTCGCTCAGGCCTGTCAGTCGACGGCAACCAGCTCGTATACCCGGCATCAGGCTGTTACGTCATCGGTTCGCCATCGGTCGACAAAGCAGTCATACATCTCGACAATGGAAACAAATTCACCATAAAGGTAAATCGGAAAGGTAAAAAAGCAATATATGTGGAGAAAGTAACACTTAACGGCACCGAATTAAGCGATTTCAAGCTCGAACACCAAGCTATCATCAATGGAGGTACGCTCGAATTTTGGTTAAATGCCCGATAGCGCCGTAAACCGCTTATTCCCACAGAGGAAAAATATCAGATTTGTCATCTTTTATCACGACAAGAGAATGAACCAGTACCCAATAAGAAGGCAGAGTGTAGTGACTCGTTTAATAAGCCAGATACACTCTGCCCTTAATTTAATCAGCTAATCGAATACAATAATGTCGTTTAGCAGTTATTCCGCCAAACTCATAGAATAAGGCATATCTTCGGGATTAATTCCACGATTCAAGTTTGGTTTGTCCGACATTGTATAGTCAAGTTTTGCTCCATTTAGCAAATCACCGTATTTCAAATAGTTTTTTGTGTAAGCTTTTCCGTTGACTTTGAGCTCGTCGACATATCTGTTTTCGCTACTGTTACCTTGGGCCGTGATTTCAACTTTCTTCCCATTGGGGAGATTGATACAAACCTTTTCAAACAGCGGTGCTCCTAACACATATTCGTCAGTACCGGGGCATACCGGATAGAAGCCGAGGGCGCTGAATACGTACCAGGCCGAGGTCTGTCCGTTATCTTCGTCTCCGCAATACCCATCGGGAGCGGCATTGTACAGTCGGTTCATCACTTCGCGCAAATGATACTGAGCTTTCCACGGTTGTCCGGCATAGTCATACAGGTAAATCATGTGTTGTATAGGCTGATTGCCATGAGCATAATTACCCATATTCATAATCTGCATTTCCCGTATCTCGTGAATAACGAATCCGTAGTAGCTTTCGTCGAAGACCGGAGGCAGATTAAATACCGAATCGAGCATCTGTACAAACATTTCTCGACCACCCATAAGTTCTATAAGGCCGTTTATATCGTGAAAAACCGACCAAGTATAATGCCAGGCATTCCCTTCGGTAAATGCATCGCCCCATTTCAGCGGGTTCAAGGGAGGGAACGAACCGTCTTCGTTTCTTCCGCTCATCAGACGGGTTGCCTTGTTAAACAGATTCTTGTAATTGTTTGCCCGGGCCTTGTAGATGGCAATTTCCGCTTCGGGCTTGCCCAGTTTCTTACCCATCTGATAGATGCACCAGTCGTCATAGGCGTACTCGAGAGTGCGTGCTGCATTTTCGTTGATGCCGACATTATAAGGTATGTAACCAAGTTTATTGTAGTATTCATATCCGAGTCGACCCGTTGAGCTTATTTCAGAATGAACGTTTGTCGTCGCATGGACCAGCCCCTCATACATCTTTTCGGCATTGGCCTTGGTTATTCCTTTCAGAAATGCGTCGGCAACGACCGATGCCGAGTTGTTTCCAATCATACAGTTGCGATGTCCCGGACTTGCCCATTCGGGGAAAAATCCGCTTTCAAGGTAGGCATTCAGCAGCCCCTCCTGCATTTGCTCGGCCATCTCGGGATATACAAGATTCACGAAGGGGAAAAGGCTTCGGAATGTATCCCAAAAACCTGTGTCGGTGAACATATATCCCGGGAGAACCTGCCCGTTGTAAGGGCTGTAATGTACGGTTTTTCCGTCGGCCGTTATTTCATGGAACATTCTTGGGAAAAGCACCGAGCGATAGAGACAGGAGTAGAATGTACACATGTGGTCTATATTTCTATCGCTTATCTGGATACGCCCCAGCACTTCGTTCCATCGCTCGCGTCCATTTTCCTTGATAGTGTCAAAACTCTTGCACTCGACTTCCTTCAAATTCTGCAAAGCCTGTTCGGGACTGACAAATGATGAAGCGACAAGCGCATGAATCTTTTCACCTCTTTTCGTTGAGAAACCTATCGCTGCCCCCACATGGTTATCTTTTAGCTCCGATTTTCCCTTAACTTCTTTGAAATCGGACCATACAGATTGATAGGTGTAAGGTTTATCAAATCGAACGACAAAGTAATTTTTAAAATTTTCGGGGACCCCTCCACTATTCTTGGTGGTATATCCCACAATCATATTCTCTTCGGGAACGAGTTTGATATAAGAGCCTTTATCAAAAGCATCTACAATAATAAAAGAGCGATCTCCCTCGGGGAATGTGAAACGAAACGCCGCAGCTCGTTGGGTCGGTGCAATTTCGGTTACGACATCATAATCGGCCAAATATACCTTGTAATAGTATGGAGTTGCCGTCTCAGCCTTATGGGAGAACCAAGAGGCACGCTCTTCTTCATCAATTTTCAGGTCCCGGGCTACCGGCATGATTGAGAACTGTCCGTAATCGTTAATCCACGGGCTAGGCTGGTGAGTCTGCTTGAATCCTCTTATTTGTTTGGAAGAATAAGTATAAGCCCAACCGTCACCCATTTTCCCCGTTTGCGGAGTCCAAAAGTTCATACCCCACGGCATGGCAACCGCGGGATAAGTGTTTCCGTTTGACAAAAGAAATTCAGAGTCTGTTCCCATAAGGATATTTACATAATCGACAGGCTCCAAGCCTGTTTCATAACTGGTCGTATTCTGTTGACAACCAGCCAGCATTGTCAGACCAATTGCAGATAACAGTTTCAAAGTCTTCATATCATTTGTTTTAGTTTGGATTTTCCGGGAATAAATAGTTGCTGACAAAATAGGAATAGTCATCGATATGGAATTAATGCAAAGATAAGGTTTTAACCGACCTCACCTTTGACAAACTTGAATATTCCTGATGTATGATTCTTATCAGTCGTGTATTTGAGTATGTATACCCCATCGTTAAAGTTATTTATATCCATATTGATGCTGCATGAATCTGGATTGGATTCATAAACCTTCTGCCCGTCGACGGTATATACTGCAACTTGGTGTATAACACAATTGCTTAAAATCTTTATTATATTATCTGTCAAGTTAATATCGGGTCCGTCGTTATTGGCAAGAGAAGTTTCCACCGAAGAGTCTTCTTTTGATTTCAGGTATATTCGTAACAGTTCAAAATAAGAGGGCGCATCTAGCAATATAACCGAATCGTCCAAGGCCTGTATCTCTTTGATCAAGTCGCAATACCAGGTAGGAGTCTTCAAAATATTTCTAAACCAGTGGAATGGTATTTCTTTCCTCTCTTTTATTCTGTCTACAATTTTTTGAGCCGCTATTTTGGGGTCACTGTCGTTGATATCCAAGTCGGCCCTCAAAACCGGCATATTGTTATGCAAACTTGCAATGGTCGTTTTTTGGGGAACAATACCATTGGGACTGAAAGATTCATAACAATCCAACCCTTCATCATTTAATCCCGGAGCCGTCCCATCGATGATAAAGCCGGTTATGGTCAAGCCCCATTTGGTATAATACTTTTTACAATGGTTAGCCCATACATTCAATCCCGATGGAAGACCCGATATCTCTCTCGGCTCAATGAGCATTCCCGGCATCAGATAACCAGCTCCGTTATCAGATGCAGCAAAATAGTCATTTTCCGTTGCTGTCACTCTGAAATTATGTAACACATGAGGTACACGCTCTTCCAATACGGGACTTATACACCACATTAAAGGGAGTTTTCCCCGGTTTGGATCGTCCCAGATAGAGGGCGTCCTTTGTGTTATCCAAGATGAGGCATCATAATCACCCACATAGAATATGATGAAATTCTTATTTTTATAATTTACCTTCCCATCTTCTGTCAACAAGCCTCTTTCAATCAAGTCATCATTGCTTACCCATTTTTGCTCATAAGTATTCTGTGTCTCGAAATGTTGCCAAAAAGAGGCATTTGCCAAAGCCCCATATCCAATAGCGTCAGCATCTTTAAATGCATTGTATGCACTTATTATACGGCTAAATTCCCATTCGGTAGGGACATCGTCATGAATGCCGTTTGCATGCTTGGTATATTTAAATGCCCAGGCCGGGAAACCGCCTATATAACACATTTTTTGATTGTCGTTTTGCCGATATGCCAACAACAACATCTCTTTCAAAGTATTCAAGTCGGTTCCAACCGGTTGCGACGGGTCGTCTGTTGCTGGTTCATCGCCCCATGGAGATAAATCAAAGAAAAAAGCTCCTTTACTGACAAAAAAATCATGGTTGCACAAGGTGTGATGATTTCTTACCGTAGCCATTGGATTTGTTTTCCAATACTGATCGATATAATATGCCGCATACGCAGTATTACACTTTCCTTTCTTGATATAATTCTCTATGAACCATATATAGGGGTCATTTTTTAGCGAACCGCTCGATACCCTGGTTGTCCCAGGTATAAGACTTCCGGGGGTTCCTGTAAACAGCGACGTTCCATCTTTGTTGACAAGCCATTGCTTGACTTCCAACTTGGGGCCATTCAATATGAGCCTGGAATATAAACTGTTGGGAGACAAATCATAGCGAATGGCGACTAAATTTTCTATTCCTGCAATCGATGATGCGACATTGCTCGTTGATGCCACTTTTCCATCATAGATCACGGCTCCATCGATTTTTGATTTGTAAGCCTCAAATAAATCTTCAAGAGTTTCATAGGTTACTGTCTGTTTCCCATACAGCCATTCGCCTTTTTGCGAATATTTGTTCCACCAATAGGCATCTATATCGTTATTCCCTTCCATGACGAAATAGATGTATAGGTTGGGAGCATTTTTGTTGACAATGCCTTGTAAAGTGGCAACCGCATGGACATCGTCCCATGCGGTATTGATACCGTCGGTCGTGTTAAGATCGGTTTCCAAGGTATATCTCAAATCAAAAACGCCTATTGTACTTTGCGATTTAGCTGCGAAAGAGACTAGAAATAATAGAGACAATATATAGATATGTTTATTCATAAATGTGATACATTCGTTTGATATGAAATAATCTGGTATAATAAAATAATCCTCCTATAACAAGGTAGATTCTAAATTGGCAATCCCCTTGTTACAACTTACCCCAATATCTTTATCGGGCCATTCGATAACAATAGCTCCGCAGGGGTGACCGGTCAACCGTTTCGAATAATCGAACGTACAATTGTACTCGTTCAGTCGCCTTATTATAGAAATGTGCTCCTCAATTAAATAAGATAAAACGCTTCAAATTAATATTTTAAATACCCCGAAATCTGTTTTTACAATATATACCCCAGGATTTAAATTTACTTCAAGCCTATGGCTGTCTACATAAGACTTGAATACACAGATACTGTTTATGGAATAAATCTCTACCCATTTCAAGAGCCCTGCCGGATTTTCAAGAATTATGTTATTGTCATTCTTTATTATTCGAATATCTCCATTACTTGTGGTTCCATGAATGGCCGATTCTGTGTTCCCAAATATGACATTCTTAACGTTGGCATTATTGCCTTTCCAAATCATTTTCAAGTTTTGTACACCATTCATGCTGATGGCTGAACTGCTTATTTTATAGGTGGATAATGAGCCTGTTCGTATCAAGTCTACCTTTGCAACGGGTTTCAATGCATTGAGCCCTATCGTTTTCAAGGAAGCCGAATGATTTCTCCACTTAATGAAAATATCATGATTGCCCAATAGTCCGAAGTCCATAACCTGAGAAACACCGACATATTCGTCTTCGTTAGTCCTCGATATTGGAATAGAAAGGAACGGAGTTGTAGTATCCTCTACAAAGACATCAAAATAAGCATCTTGAATATCGTCCGGACAGTTGTACTCAAAAAAGAATTGATTGTAGGTCCCATAATTACCCTCCCCGAAATCTATATCCTTGATTCTTATCTTGGTTCCATCGCTGGTCTTAATAATAGATTCTGTGGTTGCATCGTATCTGGCTCCATTGGTTCCTCTGTCAACGATTGAGACCGAGTATGATTCATCACCTTTTGCCGGAATGCGTATGTCGTCCGCATAAACATCAAATGATATACGAAGCAATAAAATGACTGCTAAAATATGAATTATACTTTTCATTGTTGATTGTTCTCTATATAGTTCTTTAATGTAGCGCATAAATCCATGGGGAGCAAAAATTCAAAAGTATTCGGTTGATAACTTTCAAGTTTTTGCAGCTCTCTTATCAAACGTTGATAACCATCGGTGCCTCCATAATTTGCTGCAATAAGGTAAACGTTGTGGAATATGGGTTTGGTACCGTCCGGAGCTATTTTTATCAAATCGTTAAATACATCGCCTTCATTCCAACAGTGAGTTCCCTGTAAAACACAAACGATACCCTCTCCGTTGTTACCCATTTCATACCTTTCTTTATTATTGTCAAACCCATCAAAGACCCCTTGCAGCCCACAGGTTCTCATGTACTCGCCAAATCTTTCCTTATCGGTCGTATTCCAGAGACAGGCCGTGTGAAATCCAGCCGTTTCTAACCATTTGCGATTTAGCTCCAACCATTTACCGTAATTTTCGGCATTATACTTGTCGCCATAAATGAATTGGAATCCTGACGGACCGGCCAACAGCTCATCATTCGGGGTAAGATTCTGATAGAAAAACTCCAATAATTTGGGATTCAGTTCCTGCAAAGATGAAGCCATCGTATATCCCACAGGAACCTCGCCGCGGCCTTGTGCCGACTTGAACATATTATACATTTGATTGGCATCAAATTGGATATTGTCACCGTCACTCCAAATAAGGCTTACATATATTTTACCAGGTTCTGCTTTTACAGCACGTCCTTTTCTCTGCTGAAAAGACTTGTTGGGAAAAGAGCACCAAAAACTGCCATTTGCATAGTAATCGCTGACCATAAACCCGACATTATAGGGGTTGGTGGCATTATTGAGTCCGTCACCATCATCTTCGGCTCCATACCCCATGGTTGAGGCTCCGGGCTGATAATTCATTTTTTGACATATCTTTGTTATCATCTCGGACTCCTCGGGTATTGAATTTTTCAGAAAGAATACAAACCCTTTCGAAGCTGCTGCATAATCGTATATCTTCCAAGGGTTTGAAATATAATCGCTTCTTAAACCAGCCGAGAAACTTAAATATTTGTGGCAACCGTCAGCCAAATTATCAATAGCCCATTGGTATGCCTCGATTTTGTTACTCCACTTGTTTGTTATATCCTCACACTCCAAATTCAGGTTCAACTCTGTATTCAAAAATTCCTTGATTTCTGCCGTTACAGGGAGACCCTTTTGTTGAGCACAGATCATTTGGGCAATACACCAAGTCCATTCTTTTTCAGGGTCCCATAACACGAATTTGGAAAATTTATCTTTATTGTCATTTATGAGTGTGGCAAGTCCAGAGTACTTTTGGGGTGAAAAATCAGTCCACAAAAGATGCCAAGTACCTCCTTCCGGTCCATATATATCTTCAAACTGAGTTTGGTGATGATTCTCCAAGACCAGATAAACTTCAGCATTTTCCTGATTAAGAATGCCTTGTGCTACGCAAGCCGTTATCTTCCCGTAGCTGTCATCATTCCTTAAATCATATATAGAGATATCTTCGATTGGGAGATTATTGTTTTTAAAGAATAATCCACTCTGGGGTTGCAAGTCCGATTCATAAGAATCCAAATGAGGTATTTCCTGCCCTATGATGAAATCGGTTTTAGGCTTAATCAACATATTCTCGGCATAAAATTCAAAACCGTTGTCAGATGAAGGTTTCATGACATTAGCCATTTCTACGCTTACCGTATTATAGGCATTATTCCCAAAATCTATTTCACCCAAATTGACCGTAAGACCATCGCTGGCTCCTCTTATTCCTTCGTCATCAAACATGGCACTTCCTTTGGGATCAAAGACAATCGATACACTCTCGTCATTCATCGGAATTGTCAATGCTCCGTTAGTCGAAGGTACAGTAGTCTGAGCCGACAATGTCATGTAGCCCATGAGGCATAGTATATTTACAAAAATATATTTGGTTTTCATCATTCATCTATTTCTGGTATGGTTATTTCCTGGATAGAGCTAAAATTGTATCTTTTATAAGGATTGCCCGTTCTTACTCCAATCCTTACCCAATATTTACCAGGCTCCAAGTTTCGCACATTTGTTTCTCTTACTTGGAAAGGTGTGCCCGGAGTATAGTCATCACCTCTTGTAAATTCCTTTTTAGCCCGTATCGTATATTTTGTTTCTGAATTTGTGATACCAACATTGGGTGACTTGCTTGAAATAAATACCTGAGACTCGCTCAGAGAATAGATATCGGCATCAACATTTTCGGTATTTATCTCATTTTCCGTATCTTCAATTGTATACTCTATGGTCAGATTATTTTGTTTGCTCCCTGTAATCTCAATATTGTCAATCTTTACTCGAGCATACGGTATGACAGAATAGTTCAACTGGGTGAGTTTGTTTTTTTCCAATTTTACAAACTCGGGATCAGGAGCATAGAAAGCTCCCTCTTTCAACGTAATTCTATACTCTCCCGCGAATATTTTCGAGTTTTTGAATGTACCGTCGGCTTTCCCCCAGAAAAAGCGAGATTGCGTGTTTGTATGTCCGGCCTCCTCCCAGCTCAACTCGTAGTATTCTACCTTATAACTATTTGCAGCTTCCCCAAGAATTAATTCATGGGTCTTTGCATCAACCACTTGGCCCTCAATTCCCGAGTTTGGGGCTTCGTAATTATCATACTCGAAATAATCACAGGAAAAGAGTAAAAGTGCGGCAAATATTGATGATAAAAAAACTTTTTTCATGGTCCTTAATTGTAATATGGGTTTTGTATTAATAAATTGTTTTTTGCAATTTCGCTATCCGGGATTCGTTCATAATACATTTTCACATCAAATGTATAATAATATTTATTGGCCGGATTCTTTTCAAATACATATTTTTGCTGATTGATGTCAAAATACGGACACAGGCCATTATATTGTTTCGCCTCTATTTCTTTGTCGGCAATCCTCCATCTTCTCAAATCCCAGTATGTGTGATTTTCAAAGGCCAATTCAATGCGTCTTTCATGTCTCACTTTCTCGATGGTCAATTCGCCTTCCGTCAAGAGCTTTACATCGGCCCTGTCCCTGATGTCATTTATCCATCTTAAAGCATCGTCAAGATATTTCTGCAATTCAACAGCTGCTTCAATTCCATTTAACAGGACTTCGGCATATCTCATATCTATCCAATGCTGTTCGGAGTATCCTTCCAAGACCTCTGATGTAGGCATATCTTCGTTCAGATATTTTCGAATGAAGAATCCTGTCATATTACCCGAATAATTGCCACAACCACTTTTCCCGACAATATGATATTGAGTCCCGTCATTGGCGGTATAGACCGCTTCTTCATAGTTGACGGCATTCTCAATTTTGCTGCCATCTTCGATGATAAGTCCCTTTTGGATAGAGCAGGGCTCACCTTTAAAAACAGCATTGGGATAAATGATCGACCCACCGAAACGAGCATCCATATCCTGGAATAATTCGGAAGGATCATCGAAATACGTATTTGCAGCTCTTGCTTCAAAATTGGCAGGTGTTCCGTCTTTATGTTCGAACATCTCTACAAACTCCAACGGAGGATTCATGTTAGAAGAGAATCCTACACCACGGTACTGATAAGGGATAAAATAGACGTCCCAGCCATGAGCATTTACATTCCTTTGAAAATATTTGACAAATATGTTCTCCGGACTATCCTCTGCCAGGAATAACTCGGCAAAGTTCTTTTCTTTATCTGCATTTTTCCGGTACAAAGAGAATTTATTGTCTTTCTCTATCTCTTTAACCGCCTCATAAGCCAGTTCAAAATAATCGTTTGCATACTCGGCAGGGATACCAACCAGCCCGTCTTTATCCACATTTCCGTATCTGGCAATACTGCCGGCATATAACATAGCTCTTGATTTCAATGCCAATGCAGCATATTTAGTCACTCTGCCCTTGCCTAATAGAGTTTCATTGTCCGGCAAACGCCAGATTGCCTCGTCCAAATCTTTGGCGATATTGTCATAGCATGTTTTCTCGCTGTCCCGCGGAACTTTCAGGCTTTCAAAATCGCTGGTATATTTTTGAGGCTCTTTCAAGTACGGTACGCCACCATACCTTTTAACCATTGCAAAATAGCAATACGCTCTCATAAAATAGGCTTCTCCCAGCCAGGCTTCTGCAAACTCCTGGGAAAAATTATCACTGTATTTGGGAAATTCGGTAATAAAATAATTTATTCTTCTTATTTTCCCATAATCCCAACAACCCCACCAGGTTCCGTCACCGATTGAAGAGATGTCATCTGTTGTATGGCACATGGCTTCACCGCAAACATTCGGGAGTCGGCCCTGGCCTTTTCCCGTTACGTTAAATCCTTGCTGTGAAAACCGGAAATCTTCAATAGGCAAATCGTAATACAAGGTGGTCAAATAAGATTTGATACCCGATTCCGATTTAAATATAGCCTCATCTTGCATGATATTTATAGGAGGGACATCCAAGTAGTCGCAAGAATGAAAGGAATTGACTAAAACTGCTGCTATAATTAATTTGTAGAATTTCATAAGAGAATTTTTTAGAATGTAATATTGACTCCAAAGTTAAAGTTTCTCATGATGGGATATAAATACCCATAACTGCCTTCGGGATGTTCCGGATCGACAAAATCCAAATTGGACAACGTAAAAAGATTATAGCCATTTGCGAAAAATCTCAGTCTTTCAACCTTGAATTTTTGAGTAAAACTACCAGGTAGCGTATAACCTATTTCTACACTTTTCAGACGTAGATATGAGGCATCATAAGTAGTTTGTTTGCATCTAGCATAGTTTATGCTATATGACCCAGCATCTCGAGTCGTCGGCCATTTGCCCGGAATCCAGTTCCCATTGTCATCTTGTCTGTATCTGTCATAAAATGTAGCCAATCCATTACCACTGAAACAAAGAGGATATTGCAACTGCTCAAAATAGATAACATTGAATCCGGCTCCACCCTGGAACAACAAGTTGAAATCCAACCCATTCCAATCACCTGCGATTGTCGCACCAAATGTCATTTTGGGATTTCCGTTATCATTGGTATGCTCATAAGTATTGGGATAAACGTCATTATCATCAATAATA
>DXDM01000040.1 GCA_019115485.1 Candidatus Barnesiella excrementavium
ATACAGCTTATATCCGACAAGTGCAGTACAAAATTAACAGAAGGCCCAGAGAAAAACTTCACTTTGATTGTCCCGTAAGATTATTTTTTGCTTCTTTGCATTCATAGTTGCATTAGTGACTTTAATCCACGGCGCGAGAAAAAAATCAAAATCTTTTGTTTTTCAAATAAAAAGCACGTACCTTTGCAGTCCGATTATTACCCAAATTTGAGAAAATTTGAATGGCAGTCGTGATTCCTTTGGCCGGGAATGTATGAGCTGTCATGGTTTAAGTGTTTAATTATTAAAATAATAAACGGTGGATACTTTAAGTTATAAGACCATTTCTGCAAACAAAGAGACCGCAAAGAAAGAGTGGGTTGTTGTTGATGCAACCGACCAGGTTTTGGGTCGTCTGTGTGCAAAAGTTGCTAAGATATTGCGTGGTAAATACAAACCGTGCTATACTCCTCATGTAGATTGCGGTGATAACGTGATTATCATCAATGCCGACAAGGTGCAATTGACGGGTAAAAAATGGACAGATCGGGTTTATCTGAACTTTACGGGTTATCCCGGTGGCCAAAGAGAACTCTCGCCTGCTTTCTTGATGAAGAAAGGTGAGTCGAAATTATTCAAACGTGTGCTGAAAGGTATGCTTCCCAAAAACAAATTGGGAGCCCAACTGCTGAGAAACGTATATATCTATGCAGGTAGCGAGCATCCTCACGCTGCACAAACCCCCAAAACAATTGATATTAACACCCTTAAATAAGTAATATGGAAGTAGTTAATGCATTAGGCAGACGTAAAGCCGCAGTAGCACGAGTATTTGTTAGCGAAGGTACGGGTGTAGTAACCATAAACAAAAGAGAGTTGGCTGTTTATTTCCCCTCTTCGATACTTCAATACATTGTAAAGCAACCGCTCGAAAAGTTGGGCGTTGCCGAAAAATATGATATCAAAGTAAACTTGGACGGTGGTGGTTTCAAAGGCCAAGCCGAGGCTCTGCGCCTGGCTATCGCCCGTGCTTTGGTAAAAATCAATCCCGAGGACAAACCTGCTCTCAAAGCCGAAGGCTTCATGACTCGTGACCCGCGTGCCGTTGAGCGTAAGAAACCGGGACGTCCCAAAGCTCGTAAGAGATTCCAGTTCAGTAAACGTTAATATGCGACGGCCCCGAGCCGAAGATATATTTGTGTTTAGTATCCAAACCGCAAGGACTTTACTCTATGGAGTAAGCTACCTTGAGGTTGTATAAGTAGAATGTAAACAAATTAAAATCAAACAAATGTCTATTACAACTTTTGACCAATTATTGGAAGCCGGTGTTCACTTCGGACACTTGAAAAGAAAATGGAATCCCGCCATGGCTCCCTACATCTTCATGGAGCGTAACGGAATCCACATTATCGACTTGTACAAAACCGTAGCCAAAATCGACGAGGCTGCTGCCGCATTGAAATCGATTGCCAAATCGGGTAAGAAAATCCTCTTCGTTGCTACCAAAAAACAAGCCAAACAAGTGGTTGCCGAAAAGGCCGCTGCCGTAAATATGCCGTACGTAATCGAGCGTTGGCCGGGTGGTATGTTGACCAACTTCCCCACAATCCGCAAGGCTGTGAAGAAGATGTCGACTATCGATAAGATGGAAAAAGACGGAACGTTTGACAACCTGTCGAAGCGCGAAAAATTGCAAATCGCTCGTCAACGTGCCAAATTGGAGAAAACGCTGGGTAGCATCGCCGACTTGAACCGTCTGCCCTCTGCCCTGTTCGTAGTCGATGTACTTAAAGAGCACATCGCCGTGCGTGAGGCCAACCGTCTGGGTATTCCCGTATTTGCCATGGTCGATACCAACTCCAACCCCAACGACATCGATTTCGTAATTCCTGCCAACGACGATGCCTCCAAGTCGATCGAGGTTATTCTCGACGCTGTGTGCGGTGCTATTGCCGAAGGTTTGGAAGAACGTAAAGCCGAAAAGGTTGATGCTCCTGCCGAAGGCGAAGAAGCTCCCGTAAAGAAAGAACGCAAAGCCCGCATCTCGCGCAAGAAAGCCGATGATGCCGAGGCTCCTGCCGAAGCTGCCGAGGAAGCTCCCGAAGCCGAAGCAAAAGAAGTAGAAGAATAAAAAATAATTAAAGACAAAGAGTGGAGCCTGATTTTTTGACTTCACTCTTTGTTCGTTTCTAATTTAAAAAATAGGAGATTAAGTATATGGCTGTTACAATGGCTGAAATCAGCAAGCTGCGTAAACTTACCGGTGCCGGCATGATGGATTGCAAAAACGCATTGACCGAGACTAACGGTGATATCGAAGCTGCAAAAGAAATTATTCGTAAAAAAGGTCAGGCTGTCGCTGCCAAACGTGAAGACCGCGAAGCCTCCGAAGGTTGTGTATTGGCTGCTGCCAAAGGCGATTTCGCTGCTATCGTAGCCTTGAAATGCGAAACCGACTTCGTAGCCAAGAACGAATCGTTCGTGGAATTGACCCGAAATATCCTTAACGCCGCCATCGATGCCAAAGCTGCCAACATGGACGCTGTAAAGGCATTGGAAATCAATGGTACTCCCGTTGCCAACCTGATTGTTGACGAAATCGGTAAAACCGGCGAAAAGATGGAACTCGGTTACTACGAGGCTATCACTGCTCCTTATACCACGGCATACGTTCACCCGGGTAACAAACTGGCCACCATCGTAGGTCTTAACTTGCCCGATACCGACTATCAGGTTGCTCACGACGTTGCCATGCAGGCTGCTGCCATGAGTCCTCTTGCTGTTCGTCGCGAAGATGTTCCTGCCGATGTCGTAGCCAAAGAGCTCGAAATCGCCAAGGAGAAAGCCCGTCAAGAGGGTAAGAAAGAAGAGATGCTCGACAAGATTGCCCAAGGCCGTCTGAACAAGTTCTATCAAGAAGTTTGTCTGCTCGAGCAAGCCTTCGTCAAAGAGCCCAAAGAGAGTATTCAACAATATCTCCACTCTCACAACAAAGATCTTACGGTTGTTGCTTTCAAGCGTGTGACTTTGAACGAGGAATAATCGAGAGATATGCCGATATAAAAAACGCCGCATCGTATGATGCGGCGTTTTTTTGTTTGCCCTACGAAGAGAGGGGGTTAGGGCTGTTCCTCACTCTTGCTATCACTCTCAGTCTCGGTATCTTGCGATTTTTGGGAGTTTCGGTGTATCTCCATGTAGTGGCTGGGCGACATGCCATAAAATTCTTTGAAACAGTTTGAAAAGTGGGAGAGGGAAGAGAATCCTGTGGCATAGGAGATTTCGGATATGCTGAGGTTCTTGCTCGAAAGGAGCCACGCGGCATGGCGCAGTCGGGTCGTTCTGATGTAATCGCTCGGGTTCTGTTGGGTAAGTTGTTTCAACTTCCGTTGTAACTGAGAGCGGCTCAGTCCTATCTCCTGACTGATTGTCTCGACCGACAAGTCGGTCTCGGCCATCTTGCTTTTTACAATCTTGTCCAGTTTCTCCAAGAATTTTTCGTCGGTCGATTTAAGAGCGCTAATCTCTTCTTTGATGGTATTGCTTTTCCCTTCATACTTGTTTTTCATGACACGGCGCACCTCGATAAGTTTTTGTATCCTTATTTTCAGGTGCTCGATGTTGAAAGGCTTGGGAATGTATGAATCGGCTCCCACTTTGAGCCCCTCGATGCGTTGTTCGATGGCGGTTTTGGCCGTAAGCATGATGACCGGTATATGGCTGGTCTGCTCGTTTTTCTTGATTTTGTCGCACATTTCTATCCCGTCCATTTCGGGCATCATAATGTCGGAAATGATACAGTCGGGGAGTTCCTTGATGGTCATTTCCAGACCCTCTTTCCCATTTCGGGCTTCGAGAATCTGATATTCCGGCGACAAGACTTTGTGAATGTAATCTTTTATCTCCTGATTGTCTTCTACGATAAGGAGTTTGGGCTTGCGTTTGCTCTTGCCGGAGTTTGTACTCAGAGGCTCGGAGGTCGATTCGATAGGAGCTATCGAGGTCTGCACAAGGGTGGCAAGATTCCGGTCGGAGTGTTCCAGTTTTTTCTCTTCCTTTGTCAGATAACTGTCGTCGAGGGGCAGCAGAATGACAAAGGTGGTGCCGGGCCGGTCGTTGTCTTCCACAAATATTTTACCGTGGTGTATCTCCATGAGTCTGCGCGACAGATGCAGGCCTATACCCGTTCCCATCTTCACCTTGTTGTTTTCGTTGGGCACTTGGTAGAAGCGGTTAAATACCGTCTCTCTCAACTCTTTGGGAATGCCGCAACCCGTGTCGGCAATACGTATTCTCAGGTTCGAGTCGGTTGTATCGATTGTCATCTCGATGCTCCCGTTTGCGGGAGTATATTTGAAGGCATTCGACAGCACGTTGAATATGACCTTATCGAGTTTCTCCTGGTCGACCCATACGAGTGGCAGATCGGGCGCTATGTGAATGTTGAATGAAATGTTTTTTTCCTGTGCCAGGTGCTTGAAGGAGAAAATGATTTCGTGTATAAAGTCATGGATATTGGTTTGTTCGGCACATAGTTTTACTTGCCCTTTGTCGAGTTTGCGCATCTCCATGACTTGATTGACCAGGCGTAAGATGCGGTGGCCGTTTTGGTCGATGATTTTGTAAGTCGCTTTCAATTCGGGGTCTTTCGTGTTTTTGATAAGCTCCTCGATGGGTGTCAAGATCAGGGTGAGCGGCGTGCGTATCTCGTGCGATATGTCGGTGAAGAATTGCAGTTGAGATTGCATGATGTTGTTCTCGTTCTGTTTCTTTTGATTCTCTTTTTTTTGAGCGATGCGGTTCTTTATGCCGATATAGGTACAATAAGAACCCACCATCAAGATGAGCAGATAGAGAATCTTGACCCACCAGGATAACCATATGGGAGGCGTGATGACCATGTCAATTTCTCGGTGTATCTCGGGCGTATTGGGCAGATTGGCCTTTATATGCAGCGTATATTTACCCGGTTTCAAGTTGGTATAGGTAACGGTGTTGCTCCCTTGTGGCAGGGTGGTCCACTCCTTCTCAAACCCGTCGAGGCGGGCCTGATATATTACATTGTTCGGGTTGTTGTATTCAAGAGCCGAGAAACTGATGGCAAAGTTTTTGATATCGTGCGACAATTCAATTTTTTGGGCATAGTCGATTGATTTTTTTAGAATCGATTTGGTCGTTTCGGGGGTAACCGGCTTATTGTAGACAAACAGGTCGGTGAATACGAGATTGGATAATTCGTAGCTGGGTTGATTTTCGAAGGGGAAGAAAAAGGTGAGGCCATTGATGCCGCCGAAGAAAATTTCGCCGCTCTTGGACTGGAAATAGGCGCCTCGGCGGAACTCGTTGTTGATGAGACCGTCGGAGGTATAGTAGTTTGTAAACTTGCCTTCCTGAGGGTCATAGTGAGACAAGCCGTAGTAGGTACTGATCCACAGGTGTTTGTTCGAGTCTATCACGATTCCGCTGATAGCGGCATTGGATAGTCCGTCTTCCTCGGTATATTGTTGAGCCTCTCCGGTAGCCGGGTTGATGTAGTTGAGACCCCAGTTGGTTCCAATCCATATACCCCCTCGGTGGTCGGCTTTCAATGCAAAAATATTGTTGTTGCTCAATTTCCCGTTTTCTACCGTGTAATCTTCAAAAGTCCCGGTTGTCATGTCATATCGGCTCACGCCGGCAATGCTTGTCCCAATCCATAAATAATGGCCGTCTATGTCTATGGCATTAACCGAATTGCTGAGTATCTGATTTTTGGATTTCAGCATATCATAGAGAAGGAATTGGGATTCTCCGGTATCCGGGTCGTACTTGCAGACGCCATGCTCGTTGGTCCCTATCCAGAGGTTTCCGTTGGAGTCTTCGGTAATGGTGTTGACATGCTTTACTTCGGTGTTGTTGCAATACAAGTTCTTCTTGATGAACCGATGGGTTGCTGCGTCATATTGATAGAGGCCGTACAAGTAGGTCCCTATCCATATTCGGTTCCGGGAGTCCTCAAAGATGGACAAAACCACGTTGGCCGGGAATTGAGTTCCGGTGAAATGTTCCTTGACCTTACGCGAGGTATCCAGTTTGTATATACCGTCGCCATCGGTGCCTATCCAGACCTCTCGGTTGTGATCTTCCAGAATGGTGAGGCAACACTCATTGCCAATGTTCTTGTTGGTGTAGAATGGGTTGAAGCCGATATTCTTGAATATCTTGTCTTTGAGTGGAATCATCAGCACTCCTTTCTGGTAGAGTGCTACCCAGATGTTGTGCTGCTTGTCCTCGAAAATGCTATGTACTTTGGCTTCCCGCATGTCGAGGTTGATGAGTTCCGATTCATACGTCGTGACAGTCCTATCACTGAAATTGTAGCATTTGAGCCCATTACCGTCAGTGCCTATCCACAGATTCTTTTTACTGTCGGTATATAAGGTATAGGCCATTTTGACGGAGGGGATATAATCTCGCTGGAAAGAGCGGGTATTATAGTCAAAGGCATCGATGGTCCCATCGATTGTTGCCACCAGGATTTTGCCCGAAGGCTCTTCAATGATGGAGAATATCTTGTTGCTCGATAGCGAAGTTCTATCGGCCGGGTCGTGGGCGTAGTTGTCGATGGTGTGGTTGTCGATGTTCAAGACACTGATGCCGTTGTCCTGAGAGCCTATCCAGATGTTGCCGAAGCGGTCTTCATAGATGGTATTAATCTTGTTGCTACATATGTTGCTGTTGGTTTGCATGTAATACACGGCTTTCATCGATTTCTCGTCGATGCGGATAATCCCTGCATGGTTGGTCGACAGCCATATGTGTCCGTTGCTGTCCTCGGTAATACACTTGATATAATTAAAATTGGAGATATTACGGTATGATAGGTTTACCTTTCGAAACCGCCCGGTTTCCCGGTCCAGAATTTGAACCCCGTCGGTAGTCCCCACCCAGAAGTTCCCGCTGCTGTCCTCCAAGACCGATAGCACCAAGTTGCTGGCCAGCGAGGTGGTGTCGTTGGCAATATGGGTAAAGACCTTGAATTTAATGCCGTCAAATAAGTTCAGCCCATTTTCGGTGCATATCCAGATATACCCTTTACGGTCTTGATAAATGTAGTTGACATGGCTGTTGGATAATTGGTTGTTGGAACCAAAAAATTTATCGGTATTGGCTTGTGCTGCTATGAAACAGAATAAGATACTTATGGACAGCAATACTCTTTTTATTCTCATGATATGGACCTGCATAATGTCGTGGTGAGAAATGAAGATGAACTCAAAAATTAATAAAAAGTATTTGAGGGCCTTGAAGGAGGCCATGAAATAAATCCCTCTCTACCTATGCAAAAATACAATTTATTTTTGAATAACATGAGACGAATTTGCAAAGGCTACATATTGTTAAGCATATGCAACATGTTTGCAACAGGTGCCCCGTTGGCAAAAAGAGTATTGAGAATCATGCAACCCGGTAAATGGCTTAATATCTAATTTTGTCATACTGTGAATATGATTTTAATCGGAAAACGAATTGTATGACAAGTTTTGAAAAAACGGTCTTTTGCCTGACCTTTTCACTCGCTATTCTTTTACAAGCCTGTAATGACAACAAGTGTAATAAACAAGGCCCGGAATGGAGGGCCTCTGACTCGAATGCTTCGTCTGTCCTTGACGATTTTTGCCGGGACTTGGCCTTGCGGCTGGACTCGGGAATCATGTTGGGGCACGAAGAGTCGTTGGCCTATGGTAGCATGTGGTATGATCAGCCCGGGCGTTCCGACGTGAAAAGTGTTTGCGGCAACTATCCGGCCGTTGTCGAGTGGTCTTTGACCGGGATAGAACAGGATTCCGGGTTGAGTGTCGATTCGGTGCCCTTCTTGAAAATAAAGCAATACATCAGCCAGGTCTATCGTAACGGAGGGGTAACCGTCCTTTCGTGGAACCCTTCGTGGCCATTGCCCGACGAGGGCGACTCGGTGTGGTTGGAGCGGGAGTTTGGCAATAGGATAACCAAGGATTTGGATCGAGTGGCTGCTTTTCTTCTTGACTTAAAATCCGATGCGGGCAGTTACATTCCGGTGATTGTTCAACTGTTCGACAATCCTGCTATGGAAACAGTGTATACGCCCGAGACCTATATTGCCTTGTGGCGCAGAAGCGTCGATTATCTCAGGAACGAAAAGAACATACATCATGTGCTTTATGCCTATTCGAGAAAAGCCGTAAGCTCGGAAGAAGAGTTGACCCGGTACTATCCGGGCAATGGCTATGTCGATGTGGTAGGATTGAGTCTGTACCAAAATTTTGAGACCGACCAGTCGGGCGCATTGTATGTTCAGCAATTGGAACAGGGCCTTTCGACCGTTTGTCATTTCGCTCAAAAAAACAAGAAGTTCCCGGCTTTGACCGGGACCGGCTTGAAGGGAATTAAAATATCGAACTTCTTCTCGGGAGTCCTGGGCCCCGTTCTCACCAAACACAAAATCAGTTATATCATGTTTGGAGCCAACTTGTGGAACAAGGAGGAGAGCTATTATATCCCTATCCCGGGGCACCCGGCCAGTGAAGATTTTGTTAATTTTGTACATAGCTCGCACATCATCATGTGTGACAATAAACTGTAAACATTAAAACAATATGGGAAAGAAAAGATGGATTGCACAATGCTTTATGTTGTCGGCCTTTGTCGTGGGTAACATGAGTTGTGTGTTTGCGGCGGACGCACGCATTGAGGAGAGGGTCGACTCGGTATTGCGGCTGATGACCTTGACCGAGAAGATCGGACAGATGAACCAGCTCTCCAACAAGGAAGACCTTACCGGGCAGCAACTCGAATACTTTGATACCGAGACCCTCATCAGGGCCGGTCAAGTGGGCTCGATGCTTAATGTGGCCGGAGTGGAGAAGGTACGTCGCTATCAAGAGATGGCGGTTAATGACACCCGATTGCACATACCGCTTGTCTTTGGATTGGACGTTGTGCATGGTTTTAGAACCATTTCGCCGATTCCGTTGGCCGAGAGTTGCTCCTGGAATATGGACTTGATAGAGCACTCGGCGCGGGTAGCAGCCGTCGAGGCTGCCGCGGCCGGGTTGCAATGGACGTTTGCTCCGATGGTCGACATAGCCCGTGATCCCCGTTGGGGCCGTGTCATGGAGGGGGCCGGCGAAGATCCTTTCCTGGGAGCCGCCATTGCTGCGGCGCGGGTCAAAGGCTTTCAAGGAGACGACCTCTCGGCCGAGAATACGATAGCGGCTTGTGCCAAACATTTTGTAGGCTATGGCGCTGTGGAAGGGGGACGTGATTACAATACGGTAGACATCTCGACACAGCGCCTTCGTGAGCTGTATCTTCCCCCTTTCGAGGCAGCGGCTCGGGCCGGGGTGGCCACATTCATGAATGCCTTTAATGAACTGATGGGAATACCTGCCACCGGCTCGACTTTCCTGGTGCGCGATATCTTGAAAGGCGAGTGGAATTACGACGGCATGGTGGTCTCGGACTGGGGCTCCGTGGCCGAAATGATTGTACACGGAGTGGCCTGTGATAAATCAGAGGCTGCCCGATTGGCTGTAACGGCCGGGTGTGACATGGATATGGAGGGCTACTGTTACGTATCGGCTCTCGAAGATTTGGTGCGGAAGGGTGTTGTACCCGAGTCGCTGATAGACGATGCCGTGCGTCGGGTGTTGCGATTGAAATTCAGGTTGGGCCTTTTCGACGACCCCTATCGTTATTGCGATACTGAGCGTGAGAAGCGAGAGACCTTGTCGGCCGACAAACGGGACGCCGTGCGCTCCGTGGCACGCGAGTCGATTGTGCTTTTGGAGAACAGAGAGGGTATATTGCCCTTGAACAAGCGCTACAAGAGCATCGGTCTGATAGGCCCGTTGGCCGATAACCCCGACGACATGTTGGGCTCATGGTGCGCCTGGGGCGATGGACGAGATGTGGTCGATATCCGTCAAGGCATCGAGCAAGCCGTGGGAAAATCGGTCGCCATACGTTATGCCAAGGGGTGTGAGGTTGAAGGCGATGATCGCAGCGGATTTTCCGAGGCGATACAACTGGCCCGGGAGTGCGATGTAGTTGTCATGTGCTTGGGCGAAAATCGTTTCATGAGCGGTGAAGGGGCCAGCCGCACAAGGTTGACTCTGCCCGGTGTGCAGCGGGAACTCCTGCAAAAGGTCAAGGAGACCGGTACCCCCGTCGTGTTGCTGCTGACGAATGGCCGGCCGCTGGTGCTCGATTGGGAAAAGGAGAATATAGGAACCATCGTGGAGTGTTGGCAACTCGGTGTCGAGGCCGGGAATGCGATTGCCGATGTGCTCTTTGGCAAGTACAATCCGTCGGGAAAACTGGTCATGTCGTTTCCTCATAACGAAGGACAGATTCCGGTTTATTACAACTGCAAGAGTACCGGCAGACCCTATATCCCGAATGAGCGTTACGTAACTCACTATCAGGATTGTCCGAATGAACCGTTATACTCTTTTGGCTATGGCCTCAGCTATACCCGGTTTGAATATGGCGATGTGGCTCTCGATAAGGATATTCTTGCCGAAGGTGATACGCTGCACGTATCCGTTCCGGTAACGAATGTGGGTGACTATGACGGTGAAGAGGTGGTACAACTCTATATCCGCGACCTCTGTTCCCGCATCACCCGGCCCGAGAAGGAGTTGAGAGGGTTTAAGAAAATCGCCTTGAAGAGAGGTGAAACCCAAGTGGTCGAATTTGAGGTGTCATTCTCCGATTTGGAATATGTACTGGCCGACGGCAGTCGGGTGTGGGATCCCGGCACGTTCGAACTCTTCGTAGGAGGTAATCCCGATGTGGTCAAGAAAGCCTCGTTTGAGCTGAAATAAAAGCTTTCTCTGGACGGCAAAAGAAAAAGGTGATGCCCTTTGTGACCTGTCCACACGATAATAAATGGCAATTGTTTTTCAAGAAAAAAGATACCTGTTTTTGGGGTAGAAAATGAATCCAATGTGACCTTTGGATTTGTATCATCAGGTAGATAGCAGGCTCCCCATTCCAGCAATGGAATGGGGAGCTTCTCTTTTATTTGATATTTAATAAGATGGGGACTGTAAAGAAAAACTTTACAGGCGCCTGAGAAAAATTCCTATGTTTAATCTGTATTTCCCCTCTTACATCACAAATTTCTTGTAAAAAGAATCGGCCATACAATAAATCTCTGTAACTTTGGGCTCTTGGAAATAGAAGCATTAAATGTTATAATTAAGTGCTTGCCGTTATATTCTAATAGCCAAACAAATATATCATTCCTTATATCGAACTCACGTTAATTAAATATCCATATCCTTATGATAGATAAAAATAATCTTACCGCATTTCTATATAAAAACTATTATTACATATTTCTTGCCATTTTCCTTATATGGATGGGGATAGGCTGTTTCCCTCTTTATTGTTACGAAAGTGACAGTATGCACACAATATTGGGTTATTATACAGTTTATACCCATGGTTTCGATTTACCCCCTTTATATTCCTACGAGTATGATATGCAACCATTACTATATGTGGTGATTCCATGGTTGAAATTTATTCTTCCGTTCTTTAATGTAGAACAAATCTTCTGCCTATTGACTGCCATAGCAGCCATGATAAATATTATATTATGTATCGAATTAGTCTATAAACTGACGAAAATAAACCGGTTGCTTATTTTATTTGCCACATTCCTTTTGCCTGAAAGTGTAGCTATTGGTATGTATCCTAATACAGCTGTATTTGCCATACTATTTGTTGTGATAGGATTACATTTATTGCTTGAAAAGAGATTCATGCTTTCTACTCTATTCCTTATAATTGCCCCTACGTTCAGAATAGATGTGGTAATGATTTATCCGGTAGTCATGTTCATATTATGGTGGATGGGCTATTCCTTCTGGAAAAGTCTTAAAGTAACCGTTATTATGGCTTTGGTTATTGTAACAGGCCTCGTCGTTGCATATTATCTGTTACAAGCGAATCCGTTGACTACGACTTTGAGCGGATATGAATCATGGAACAATCAAATATCACTGAGGCATAATCTTGTTGCAGTTTACACGTATTATACAATCTGTAATCTCATATTGGTTCCAATGGGGATTTATTTATTGGTGAAAAATAAAAACATAAAACTTTTGTGTGTAATGCTGGTCCCCATCGTTTTAAATCATATTGTATATGCAAGAATGGGGTGTGCAACCAAACATTTTGCATATATGATGCCATTTACCATCGCATTATCCACATTTGCCATACAATTCTTAAAAAACTGGCTTAAAGCACGAGTAATTTATAAATATGCGGTAATCATATTACTCGTGCTATATTTATGTGTATCAATAAGATTTACAGTTCCGACTCGTCCATGGTATTCAAGGACACAACAGGTACCGTGTGTTATTAATATCTTTAACGAGGAAAAGACAAAGTATCAAATTTCAATGGGTATTGGAGGCGGTATGTTCTTAAAGACATTCGATGAATTAATGCTTGCCAGTGGAAATTTGTTTTATCCTGTCTATATCAACCAATATAAGGCAGAACGACTCGCAAAAAGAGAGCATTTATATGAATACATGAAAGACAAGGCAAATGTGACATATTTAGGATTATCCTGGGAGGTTCAAGCAAATACGGCCATAGCATATATCAATAACGGTTATTCATTATCAACTAATGAAAAACTGTTTTCCCTGGAGAAGGAGAACAATAAAGTATCAATCATATTAGATCAGTTCATCATTGAAGGTAATGCCGAAACACGGCATAACTTGTGGAATCAAGCGATAAACAATATCAAGAAAGGAAATCAAAATTTATATTGCTTTACAATAGAGGACACTTCTATATATTTCCTGAATCAATTGGTAGAAGAGGGAACCGTAAAAAGCTTAATGGAAAACCTCTATTTCATAGAAACTGGACACAACAAGTAAAGCGATATTCGCTCTCTGTTACGTCCATATTTTTTAAGAGAGTTGCCCGTCATTGACGTAATTTGTCAATGACGGGCAACTCTCTATTTTGTGATCTTATATCGGATTCACGTTCATTAACGACGAACAATCTTGAAGGTCTGTTCGTTGGCTTTTACGATGTATATTCCAGCGGGGAGAGTATTCAGATCAACCGTCGGCTCGGTTGTCGACAGGACCAAACGTCCCATGCAGTTGAACAGAACAACCGGGGTTGTCAACTCGCCCGAGATAGACAGGGTATTACCGTTCATCGTGCAGGTAACGGCCGTCGAGTTCAGTACGTCATCGACGCCTGTCGATACCGAGAATGTGATTTCCAGAGCAATGTCGTCGGTCCCTACGGCGATTGTGTAGCTGTTTTCGCCCTCTTGGTCGGGAGCAATAGTTTCACCGCTGAGTGTGACCGTAGCCTCTTTGTCGGTCGAGAGCATCACGCTCTCACCCTCATAGGCAGCGACTGTCGTACCGTTTTCAACGGGAGTGTCGGGCGAGACAACTCCGTCGCCAGTCAGGCTGACCGTGCCGTCACCTTCAATCGAGAAGGATACGTTGTGTGTCAGATAGTCCAGCGTCATGCCGGCAGTGGTCCAGGCAGTATGGTTCTCGGCATATTTTTTAAGAATCAGCATGGTGGTGTTGGAGAGCTCGTCGGCATCGCCAAACGATCGGTCGCCCAGTTTGGGCGTATTTTCACCTCGGCAGATGAATGTGCGTTCGGGGTTTCCCGTCGTGTAGAAAGCCAGATTGCCGATATTGGTCACCTGCTCCGAAATCGTGAGATGAGTGATACCGGTACGGTCGAAGGCTCTCTCCTTGATGTCGGTAAGGCCTTCGGGGAGTTGTTGAATGGTGACACCCGAGCAGAACTCAAAGGCTCTGATGCCTACACCGGTCAAGTTCTCGGGAAGTTGGGCCAGCGTTATGGACGAACATTTCGAAAATCCCGATTGTCCGATACGGGTAAGGCTGGCGGGGAGAGCTTCCAACGAGAGATTCGTACAATTCTGGAAAGCGTAGTCGTCGATATTCTCGATTTCACCCCACGTGATGGATTCCAGGGTGGAACAGTTGGCAAATGCATATTGCCCGATAATGGTAAGAGTGGAGGGAATCGATACGGTTTTTAAGGCAGTCATACCCTGGCATAGTTTGTTGGTGAGCCGGTTGTCGGTAAATGCGACACCGGTAATGTCCAGGGTTTCGAGCGTAGCGCCGAAAGCCGTTTTCAGGTATGTGGCATCGGTGTTGTCGAGAGTTTCGCCCGAGATGGTGAGTTGGGTGATGGTAGACGGTTCGGCCCCGTTGAGGGCGGCAAGTGTTTCCGATTCTAAGGCCCCTGCGGTTGTGTGGGATACCGATAGCGTTTGAGCCGAAACATTCCATGACGACAGAAGCAGGCTTAAACAAAAAATAGTGTTCAGTTTTTTCATGATAGAAGGGTTTATGAGAAACAGAGAGCAGGGGATAGAAAATTTCCCCTGTTCTCCGTTTCGGGTGTTAGAATAAAATTACTTTTTGCGATTCGGTACGGTTCCCGTCGTTGGCCGAGAAGATGAGGACGCCGTTGGGAATTTCCAGGTCGGCTTTGTTGATTACCAGTTCGTCTTGCAGGGAAGCGTTGTAGATGCAACGTCCGTCGAGCAGGATAACCGACAAGGTCAGCGGGCTGTCGGTTTGGTTGCGTACGATAGCCTCGTCGCCATTGCGGGTAAGGGTAAACATGTTTTGACGGTCGGCCGTGGCGCCGATGATGCCCGATGTGCCTTCGTATTCAAACGAACCGATGTCTTTGGTACCTTTGGTGGCGATTCCGCGAATATCGGCAGCCGGTATGAGTTCCGAGTCAAAACCTTCGACACCGGTTGTGCTGGACAGACCTTTGTCGATGAGGATACTTGATCCGTCGGTAATGGGCAGATAGGTCACATAGTTGTCCTCTTGCATGCGGGGAGTCAAGCCCAGTTGCGTCAGTTCGACGGCATCAAGTACGACGTTGCCATATTTTTCTTTCTCGGCGTTCAAGGCAGGGTCGTCCATGTTTTCCCCCAGTTCGCCTACGAATACGTTGTTATAGGCAATGAGCGGGTCGCGCTCTCCGCATACATTCGACGACATGATGGTGAAGTCCTTGTTGTTGTAGAAGATGTTGTTGACCAGGTTCATCTCAAAGTCGTCCCGTACGTTGTTGATGTAGATATCCGATGCGGCGGGTTTCACACTGGGGCTGTTGCCCGGTTCGTTATCCTTGAACACACAGTTGGTCAACTCGAAATAGTTGACGTTGGAGTAGAACTCCGTATAATCCGAACCGCGATAGGCGTGGTGGAAGCCGATGATGTCGCCTTTGGCATCGTTTTGGGAAATGTTGTTGGTGAAGGCCGTGTTTCTGATGATGAGAGCACCCGGCTCGTCGGCATTGTTGGGCAGACCGCAGTGGTAGATGATGGCAGCACCGCCGTAGCCGCCGAAGATACGGTTTTCGTGGAACACGCAGTTGGTAATCGTCACGTTCTTACCCCGGCTGGCAATGGCACCGCCACTGTTGTTGGCCTCGTTGTTGATGAATGTACAGCTGTCTACCAGCAGTTCGTTCCCTTCGAAGAAGATGGCTCCGCCGGGAATACCGTCGCGTGTACAACCGTTTTTCAAGATAAGGCCCGAGACGGTGGCATCGGTATTGGAGCCGATAGTGATTACCCGGTCGCCGAGGAACGGCTGGTCGCCCGATTTCAGCGTGGTGTTGTTCCCTTTGAGCGTCACATTCTTGTTCGAGCCGATGATGATGGCGTCAGGACCCAGCACGTCGAACGTGGCATTGGCTTCCAGGTGAATGGTCGTAGGGGTGTTGTCTTCGAGTTTTTCAACCGCGGCCTGAACCGTTTTCAGTGCCGTTTCAACCGATGTACCGGCTGCTTTGTCGTCGCCGTTGGGCGAAACATAATAGTCGGCCGCAAAAGCCTGGGGCACGACAATCCCCAAGGCCGATGCTAGGAGTAGAGAAATGTTCCTTTTCATAGGAGTAAAATTTAAAAGTTAATAATAATCTGTTCTTTTTTTTGAATGAAGAGTTATTGATATACTCTGATGTAGTCGATAATGTATTCTTGCGGAAGAATGTCGGTGTCGATACCCTTCATGCCCCCCCAGCCACCGCCGAAGGCGAGGTTGAGTATCAGGTAGAACGGCTGGTCAAAGGGCCATGACTCCCACGTGGCGTCGGGCGCTTTCTCGACAACAAACCGTTTGCGGCCGTCGAGATACCATTCCAGGCGATCTTCGTGCCATTCGAGTCCATAGACATGGAAGTCGGTATAGCAGGTCGGGCAGAAGGCATTGGAGCCTTTCCCGTTTTTCTTCGTGTGGTTGTAGGCTTCGGTATGGATTGCATAGTTGACTCGTTCGGGGTCGTAGCCTACGTGTTCCATAATATCTATTTCGCCGCTTTTGGGCCAACCGCCATAGGTGTTTTTCAGCGGCATCATCCAGATGGCGGGCCAGGTACCCAGGCAGAGGGGCAGTTTGGCCCGTACCTCGATTTTCCCGTAGGTGAGTGAGAACGTCTGTTTGGTGTGTATGCTGGCCGAGGAGATGGGGCGCACGGCTCCATCGATAAGGGCACTGTCGTTTCGTACGACCAGGTGCAGGCACCCCTCTTTTTGATAGGCGTTTTCAACCCGGTCGGCGGTGTAATACTGTTTCTCGTGATTACGGAGGTAACCTACCTCAAAGTCCCATTTAGCTGGGTCGGGTAGTCCCTCTCCGTTAAACTCGTCTTGAAAGACGAGCCGGTTGTACGAACCCTCACCTGAGGTCTCTGCCTGGGTTGGGGCGGTTGCGAAAAGTAACGCGAGCAATGTATAGAAAATTCGTGTTTTCATCTCTTGATATTATTGGAATATGCGTACATAGTCGATTTGGTAGTCGGTAGGCAGAATGCCCACGTCGAATCCGTCCTGACCGCCCCAGCCACCGCCGAAGGCGAAATTGAGAATCAGGTAAAAGGGTTGGTCGAAGGGCCAGTCGCCCCAGTTTGTCCCGGGGTTCAAGGTGCGGTAGTACATGCGGCCGTCGATATACCATTCCATGCGGTCTTCGTGCCATTCGAAGGCGATGATGTGCCAGTCCTCTACATTCTCGACCGATTTGTTGGAGCCTTTGTCTCCACTGTAAAAGTGGGTGGCGCAGTTGTATTTGTCGGCCGTATTACCGATGTACTCCATGATGTCTATCTCGCCGCTTCGGGGCCAGTAGCCATAGGTGTTTTCCGAGGGCATCATCCAGATGGCCGACCAGGTACCGCTGCCCAAGGGTACTTTGAGTCGTGCTTCTACCCGGCAATAGGTCCAGTCGTATTTCCCTTCGGTGGTGATGCTGCCCGAGGTAATGTAGTATTTCTTGTCGTCGGTGATATTTTCGTTCAGGATTTCGCCCTGTTCGTTCTTTATCGTGTCTTCGTTGATGCATCTGATGTGCAGGACTCCATCTTCCTGGAATACGTTCTCAACCCGTTTTTCGGTATAGTATTGCATTTCGTGATTGCGCACGAAGCCTACCTCATAACCCCATTTCGACTCATCGGGCAGGCCCGTTCCGTTGAATTCGTCCTGGAATACCAGTTTGGAATATCCTTCGGGTATCTCGACCACTTGCAGGTTGCCCAGATCGTCGACCGTGAGCTGGTAGTTTTTCCCGTCCTCGGTAAAGGTTTGCACCCCGCCGGAGAGGTCGGCATACTGAGCGTAGGGTACGCTCAACAGCTCTTGCCGGCCCATGAGGGTGTAACCTGTGCCCTGGTTGACCTCGACCTGTATGGCGGTGGA
>DXDM01000003.1 GCA_019115485.1 Candidatus Barnesiella excrementavium
CGTCAAACCGGTATCGCCAGGAGGCCCGCCAATGACAAACTTGCCGGTAGGATTCACCAGCAACACGAGTTTGTCGTCGAAAAGAGCCTGTACCCGCTCGGGCAACTGGGCTATCACACGGGGCAGCAGCACCGTTTTCACATCGTTGTAGATGGTCTGCAACATCTCGCGGTCGGCCGCGTCCTGTGCCTCCTTCGAGCCGTCGGCCGGCGTCACGAACTCGTCGTGCTGGGTCGAGATGACGATAGTATGCACGCGCACCGGCTCGTTCTTCTCGTTATACTCGATGGTCACCTGCGACTTGGAGTCGGGTCGCAGATACGACGTCACCCGCCCCTTGCGCAAATAGGTCATGGCCGAAGCCTCGCGACGAATGGCGGCCAGCTCGATGAGCAGCAGGTGCGACAGGTCGAGCGAGAGGGGCATGTAGTTGTCGGTCTCGTTGCAGGCGTAACCAAACATCATACCCTGGTCGCCGGCACCCTGCTCCATGGCATCAGCGCGCTCCACGCCCCGGTTGATATCGGCCGACTGTTCGTGAATGGCCGAGAAGATACCGCACGAGTCGGCATCGAACTTGTAGGAACTCTTATTATATCCTATCCGGTGGATTACCCGACGGGTCACCTCCATCAAATCGACATAGGCATTCGATTTAACCTCGCCCGCCAAAACGACCTGTCCGGTCGTCACAAGGGTTTCGCAAGCAACTTTCGAGTTGGGGTCATAGGCCAGAAACTCGTCAAGCAAAGCGTCCGAAATCTGATCGGCCACTTTATCGGGGTGTCCTTCCGACACCGATTCCGAGGTAAACAAATAGTTCATTTCTCTCTTGAATAAATAGTAAATACTTCTTTTTCAAGGAAGAACGACTGCAATATCCACAAAAATAAAGTGATTTTGATAAAGCCGGACGGGCTTCGACGAAGCCCCGTAACGCAGTTTTAGCATTTTTTTTCGTGGTTGCAAGCAGCCAAATCCTTCCACATTTTTTGCATATGCGCGGCAAAGATAATACACACCGCGGGCAAAAACAAATTTTTATACGCTATTTCACACAAATCCGGAACACCTGCCCGGCGGGAAGACCACCCCCAGGATTCGAGCCTTCTCACCGCAGACCGCTCCCCAACCCCGGACGAGACTCATGCGTGCAGCCCGGACAGTATCTCGGTTGCCGTCTTGCCCAACACGGGGTGCCGCCATTGCGGAGCAATCTCGGCCAGAGGCTCCATCACGAAGGTGCGTTTGTGCATGTAGGGGTGGGGCAATACCAGGGCATAGGAGTCGACCACCTGGCCGTCGTAGTCGAGCAAATCGATGTCGATGAGCCGGTCGGCATAGCTGCCGTCGCTCTTGCGGTGGTTCTTGCTGCCCAACTCGCGTTCGATGGCCTGCACGGCCAGGAGCACCTCTTCGGGCGAGAGGTCGGTATCGACTGCCATCGCCGCATTGCAGAAGGTGTGGACCGACTGATATCCCCACGGCTCGGTCTTGTAGAACGACGACACGGCAACGACCGTGCCCACCCGTTCGCCTATCCGATTGATAGCCTTCTTGATAATTTGCTCTTTATTCCCCAGATTGGAGCCTAAACCCAAATATACTCGTTTCCCCATGTTTTTCTCTCTTTTTGCGCTACTAAGATAGCAAAAAGGGGCTTTTTTGCAAAAATCTTTTCCCTAAATTTTCGGCGTTTTTTTATTAAATGGACGGGGATTGATTCGGGGTGGTGAACAAAAAAATTTTGCTGTTTCGTTGACAGACCTCTCCCTTTTCGCTATATTTGCTTCGGAAAGTGACCGATACCATGTCGGCTATCTCCTTTCAGACCTTTGATTATATGCAACAAATGATTGTCAAAGAGATGTTTCACGCAACAAGCCGGTACAGTCTGTTCGACCCATAGCGGGGTGAACGGAGTGTAACTGTGTCTGCACATCAGGAGGTGCGGAGGCTGTTGCGTTCTTTGACATGTTCGAAAATCAAACGCTCATTTCGCCCTGGGAAATGAGGGTGGTCATGCCGTGGCTTTTGCGCGAGGCAAAGGCTATGGAATCTTTATTATCTCTTCATTTTAAATCATTTGTTGTTATGAAAAATCCCATTGTACAAATCATGCGTTCGCTGGACGAATCGTTCGGCGGACCCGAATATGCCTGCAACCTGCTGGTGGCCGAAATCGCGACCGACCCGACTCTCGACACGGTTCACGAGTGGTCCCTGCGGGTTTACTCCTCCCGGTATCAACTGCTGGGGTGCGACGTGTGGCAAAAGCCCCGCGACAGGAATCTGCCGCGCAAAATACGGCTTCGCCTCGTATCGGACAGCTACTGGGAGGAGGAGTGTTGCCATCTGTTCCTCTACGGCGACGGCCGTCCCCGGTGGTACGCCTCGTTCCCGCTGACTGCCGGTTATGAAAAATGGATAAAGGTCGATCTCGAAACGATGAACTGTCACCCCGATGAACTCTTCTTCGTCGAGCGACTGAGCTACCAAAGCTGGTGGTGCCGATTGAAACAGGGAGGCTTCGCCCCCGATACCATTCGCAATCTGATTACCAAACTGCGCCTGCGAGCTGCCGACCCTGCTCCAACCCCTCACTGGGTGGTCATGGGCGACGAACGGCAGGCGGCCGCCTTTGCCTCGGGTATTCTGGCGGCCTACCTTACTGACGGCGCCCCGAAGGCGTGTTGCCGTTTCGCTCTCAACGACTTGCTTTCGGGTGGTATCGGCTGGTCGACACTACGGAGTCATCTGACCGGGAAAAAGGCGGTGGTGGTACAGGTCGAGCGGATAGCCGACAACGACTCGGCGGAGAATCTGCTCGACCTGCTGGCCGACTGGCTGAAAAGTCCGGAAGCGATTCCCTTTATCTTCTACGGTTCGGAAAAGAATGTCGAACTCTTGCTACAATACATTCCGGCGCTGGGCGACCAGTTTGAGGAAGACAGTTCGATATTCCATCTCGACGCCCCTCAGCCCGACGCTCTTCCCGACGATGACAAAGCAGCCGACCTGCCTCTGCCCGACGAGGCGGGGCTGTGCGACCTCCGCCTCTCGAAAGGCAATCAACCCGAAGCTGGCTGCGAAGCACTCGACAAACTGGACAAACTCATCGGCCTCTCCCGCGTGAAAACCGACCTGCGCGACCTCTGTCTCATGGCCCGCTTCACCCGGGAGCGTCAAGCACTTTGCCTCGACCCCGACGGCGAGAACCGCTACCACATGATTTTCTACGGCAATCCGGGTACGGGCAAAACCACGGTGGCCCGGCTGGTGGGCGAGATTTACCACCACATGGGCCTGCTGTCGAAAGGGCACACCGTAGAGACCTGCCGCTCCGAACTGGTGGGCGAGTTTATCGGGCAGACCGAGAACCGCACGAAAGAGATTCTGGAACAAGCCCGGGGCGGAGTGCTGTTTATCGACGAGGCCTATACGCTTGCCGGAGGACGCAACCGCGAGTCGAACGACTTCGGCAAAGAGGTGATTCACACCCTGCTCCCCATACTGTCGGAGCCCAACCCCGATATGATTGTTATCCTGGCCGGATACGAAGACAAAATGCAGCTGCTGCTCCAATCGAACCCGGGCCTGCGCGACCGCTTTCCCTTGCAGTTCCGCTTCGACGACTTCTCCGCCGAAGAGTTGCACGCAATTGCCTGCCAGCGGTTGCAGGCCGGCGAGTTTATCCTCACGCGCGAAGCCGACCAACGACTGGCCGAGGTCATCGGCCGGGCTGTCGCCTACCCCGACTCCAACTTCGGCAACGGCCGTTGGGTACACAACCTGGTGGAACAGGGTATCGTCAAGAGCATGGCACGCCGCATCATGTCGATGCCCAGCCACGACTGTACCGACCGGGAGCTGATGAGCACCATCACGGTCGACGACATCGACCGGGCCGAGCAGCGAATGCTCGAACAATCGGCCCCGAACCGGGCTCCCCTCATGCGCATCGGGTTCAGAGCCTGACGCAAACCTCTCTTGACCAAACACGCAGAGGCCGCTCTCCGACTCGGGGGAGCGGCCTCTGCGCAAACAGGGTCGGGCAAAAAAAGGCAACGACTACAATTTCACCTTCCGGCTCTTCCCGTCGCTCTCGTTGTGCATGCGGTCGACAGCCGTGACCACATAGACATATTCGCGGGTACCCCGTTTATAGGGGAGCCGGTATTTTGTGTCGCGGGTCACCGCTACCAGATGCGAAGTATCGTAGAGATTAATCTTCTCACTCGGGGTAAACCGATAGACACAGAAGTAAATCTGCCGCTGCATCTCGTCTTTGGTCGACTTGCGCTTCCACTGCAACTCATACCCGTCGGGGGTCCAGCGGGCTTTCAGGCTCTTCACCTCGTCGGGAGCCTTGCTGTCGATAAAGGTATAGGCGGGAATCAAGGCCGGCACGGCATGGTAGTAGTTGCGCAGGTCGTCGGCTATCCCCTTGTAGTTTTCGAGCAGCGAATAACCTGGCCAGAAGCAGTTGCCCCCCACATGGTCGAGGTAACGGCTCAGCTGCATCTTGTGGTTCAACTGGGTGTAGAGCGGATTCACGTCGGTAGCGTTCATTGTCCGCTCCACATCTTGCCCGATGTAGAGGTGACGCCCGTTGGCATGGTTGTTCCACCAGTAGATGAGCGTCTCGACACAAGCGGCCTTGTGGCCTATCTCCCAATAGAGTTGAGGCATCATGTAGTCGACCCACCCGTTGCGGGTCCACAACAGCACGTCGGCATACAGCTCGTCGTAGTTTTGCAGCCCGTTGGTGGCGCTGCCATCGGGGGCGCTCTTCTGGTTGCGGTAGATACCGAACGGACTGATGCCGAAACGCACCCACGGCTTACGCGACTTGATAATGCCGCTCAGCTCCCGGATAAGCCGGTTCACATTCTCCCGCCGCCAGTCGCCTCGCGACAGACCGTTGCCATAGCGGGCATAACTGGCATCGTCGGGGAAATCCTGTCCGGCCACGGGATAGGGATAGAAGTAGTCGTCCATGTGAATGGCGTCGACATCATAGCGGGTCACAATATCGTCGACCACCTGGCCGATAAACTCGCGGCACTCGGGCAGTCCCGGGTCGAAATAGAGCTGACGGCCATACCGCACGAACCACTCGGGGTGTCGATGATAGATGTGCGAGGCGGCCAGCGGCTCATCGGCATTGGTAGCCGCCCGATAGGGATTGAGCCAGGCATGCAGCTCCATGTTGCGGACATGGCATTGCTCGATGAGGTATTGCAGCGGGTCCCACAACGGCTCGGGAGCCACCCCCTGCCGACCGGTCAGGTATTTGCTCCACGGCTCCAACTGCGACGGATAGAAGGCATCGGCCGCCGGACGCACCTGAAAAATTACCGCGTTGATACCGATGTGTTGAAGACTGTCCAACATCTGGTCGAAATAGCGTTGCATCGAATCGCGGTTCATATCCCAATAACGACTCTGACCCACCGTGTGAATCCACGCCCCGCGGAACTCCCGCTTGGGGTGCTCGACGGCTTGAACAACTCCGCTACCCGCACAAACCAGCAGCAAGAGCGACAAATAAAATTTTAGTTTCACTGGAAATTCTTTTTTATTTCCCGACAAAGATAGCGTAAGACAAGGGCAGTACCAAATTTATGAGAGCATGACCGGGCGACAGGTTACCTCCAATATACCTTATAAAGGACTGATTTGCCGGAACCGGGAACAAGAATCATTCCTGTTTTACACCTTTTATAAATTGCACCGTCGGCTTTTTGGAAAAAATAAGATTCACGACTCTTGACACACAAGCGCATCGTGTTATATTTGCATCGGAACTTATTAAACGAATTGTGATATGAAGAAATTTCTTTTTCTGGCTTGTATTGCCGCCGCTTCGATAATTGCCGCACCGGCTATTGCCCAAACCACCAGTGGCAACAAGGCTCAAACAGAGTGCTGCAAAAAAGAATGCAAGTGTACCGACTGCAAGGGTAAGGATTGCAAAGCCGATTGTAAAGCTTGCAAATGCACCGACTGTAAAGGTAAAGATTGCAAGGCGAATTGTCAGGCCAACTGCAAGGCCGATAAACCTTGCTGCAAACAGAATGCCAACTGCAACAAGCCGGCCGACTGCAAGAGCAACTGCAACAAAAAGGCTCCTTGCAAAAGCAACTGTGGCAAAGCTCAAACTCCGGGCTGTGCCAAAACACCTGTGAAAAAGTAAATCGAGTTATCGAAAAGAATGAAACCGGGGCTGTCTTCTTGAAGGAAGACAGCCTTTTCTTTTTCCGCCAATCGGCCCACCGGTAACCGCTCAGAAGCCGATTCCCTTCGAAGAATCGCCGTCTACGAGGCAAAAGAGCGTAAAAAAGCCTCGGCTTCTATTAAATTATATTAAGCCGGTCGCTTTACTGTTGCAGCTTTCCAAAAGATGGCTACCTTTGCATCGAATTTTTATGCGATTATTTGTATGGTTGTTTTACAGGACAGACATCGGCTCTCTATCGTACGGGGTATCGGACGACTCACCTCGCCCACCGTGTATGTCCACTGGTTCAGCGGATTCATTTGACCTGCCCCTATCCGTCGCGGTAGGAGAAATCTCCACGCTCCCCCTCCTGCCCCCAACCTTTTACTTTTACTCAACCGACTTTATTTTTAACTTCGCAACAGGCTCCCGGAAATCGTTCGGGAAAATCTGCTGCACAAAAGAGTGTACGACTATGTTACGCATTCTCATTCTGCTCGTGATAGGAATAGGCGCAGGTATACTTTTACGAGGCCGTTCCTGCGCGAAGGTGACCAAATGGAGCATTCAGGCTACCGTTTGTCTTCTGTTGTTTGTGTTTGGTATCTCCATAGGTTCCAACCGCGACCTCATCGACAATCTCTATAACTTCGGCTGGCAGGCCATGGTCATTGCCGGCCTCGGCGTAACCGGCAGCATCGTGGCTGCCCGGCTGGCCCAACGACTCTTTTTCAGGAAAGGAGGCAAATCATGAAAGAAAATCTGCTCATTCTGCTCTGCTTTGTGGCCGGTATCGGACTGGGACTCTCGCAACAGGCTCCCGAGTGGTTGCAGGGTCACGACCTGCCCATGATTATCCTCTCGCTGCTCATTCTGCAAGTGGGCATCAGTCTGGGGGCGGGTACCAACCTGCGCCAGATTGTCCACTCGCTCAACCCTCGCATGTCGCTGCTGCCGCTGTTTACCATTGCCGGCACACTGCTCTTCTCGGCCATAGGGGTGTTGCTGCTGCACGGACGCAACCTCAGCGACTGCCTGCTCGTGGGTAGCGGATTCGGCTACTACTCGCTGTCGTCGGTTCTGATTGCCGACCTCAAAAGTGCCACCCTGGGGGTACAGGGTGCCACCGAATTGGCTACGGTGGCCCTGCTTGCCAATGTCATTCGCGAGATGATCGCACTCTTCGGCACGCCTACCCTGGCCCGGCTGGGCGGACGGCTGGTGCCCATATCGGTGGCCGGCATCAACTCGATGGACGTGTGTCTGCCCATGATTGTGCGCAACTCGTCACGGGGCGAGGAGCTCATTCCCATCGCCATTCTGCACGGTATCGTCCTCGAAGTGAGCGTGCCGATTCTCATCAACGCCTTCTGTTAAGAGGGTCACCTGGCTCTGTTTGACCTCGACATATCCTCTCCATATCCCCTTGCCCTCCGGGCGAGGGGAATTTTTAATAGAAGAAAAGAGGCGGTTCGGCATAGTCAAAACAGAAAACTTGGTTTTCTGTTTGCCTCTGCGCTCACCTTTCACTATCTTTGTACCCCATATATTTAAATAAAGTAGAGACATGAAAGTAGAACAAATCATATCCGATGCCGCCGCCAAGGCTGTGAAAGCCTTGTACGGAGTCGACGCGGCCCCCGAGACCACCACACCCCAAAAGACCAAAAAGGAATTCGAAGGTAACCTCACGCTCGTCGTGTTCCCCTTCCTGAAAGCCTCGCACAAGGCTCCTGAGGCGACTGCCCAGGAGATTGGCGAATACTTGAAGGAGCACGAACCGGCTGTGGCTTCGTTCAATGTCATCAAAGGATTCCTCAACCTGGTGATTGCTCCGGAGTTTTGGAGCAATGTGCTTCACCACATCGACGACGAGGCTCACTTCGGTATCCGCGAAGCGGCACCCGATGCTCCGCTCATCATGGTCGAATACTCCTCGCCCAATACCAACAAGCCGCTGCACCTGGGTCACGTGCGCAACAACCTGCTGGGATACAGCCTCTCGAAGATTCTGCAAGCCAACGGTAACCGGGTGGTGAAGACCAACATCGTGAACGACCGCGGTATCCACATCTGCAAGTCGATGCTGGCTTGGGAGAAGTGGGGCAACGGTATCACCCCCGAAAAGGCGGGAAAGAAGGGCGACCACCTCATCGGCGATTTCTACGTGCTCTTCGACAAGCACTACAAGCAGGAGGTGAAGGAGTTGGAAGCCAAGGGAATGACTCCCGAAGAGGCTGAGGCCGCATCGCCCCTTATGCAGGAAGCTCGCGAGATGCTGCGCAAGTGGGAGGCCGGCGACCCCGAGGTACGTAAGGTGTGGGAGATGATGAACAACTGGGTATATGCCGGGTTCGACGAGACTTACCGTCGGCTGGGTGTTGACTTCGACAAAATCTACTACGAATCGCAGACCTACCTCGACGGGAAGAAAAAGGTACTCGAAGGGCTCGAAAAGGGTCTCCTCTTCCGCAAGGAGGACGGGTCGGTGTGGGCCGACCTCACGGCCGAAGGGCTCGACCAGAAGTTGCTGCTGCGCAGCGACGGCACCTCGGTCTACATGACGCAGGATATCGGTACAGCCCAACAGCGATTCAACGACTACCCCATCGACAAAATGATTTACGTGGTGGGGAATGAACAAAACTACCACTTCCAGGTTCTCTCCATACTGCTCGACCGTCTCGGCTTCAAATGGGGCAAAGACCTCGTACACTTCTCCTACGGTATGGTAGAGCTGCCCGAGGGCAAGATGAAATCGCGCGAGGGCACGGTGGTCGATGCCGACGACCTGATGGACGAGATGATTGCCACCGCCCGCGAGACCTCGGCCGAACTGGGCAAGCTCGACGGCTGTACCGCCGAAGAGGCCGAAGAGATTTCGCGCATCGTGGGCCTGGGCGCTCTGAAATATTTCATCTTGAAGGTTGACCCCCGCAAGAACATGACCTTCAACCCCAAGGAGTCGATCGACTTCAACGGAAACACGGGTCCCTTCATTCAGTACACCTATGCCCGCATCTGCTCGGTGATGCGCAAGGCTGCCGAAGCCGGTATCGACTACCATCACGAAGATACCAGCCACGTGGTTCCCAGCGAAAAAGAGATTTCGCTCATTCAACACCTGGCCGATTTCCCCTCGGTAGTGGCCGAGGCGGGTCGCATATACAGCCCCTCGCTCATCGCCAACTACGTGTACGACCTGGCCAAGGAGTACAACCAGTTCTACCACGACTATTCGATTCTGCGCGAGGAGAATGCCCCGGTTCGGGCCTTCCGGCTGATGCTCTCGGCCAACGTCGCCAAAGTCGTCAAGAGCGGCATGAGTCTGCTCGGTATCGAGGTCCCCGACCGCATGTAAAAACAAAACAACCCATAAAACAAAACAAATATGGAAAATTCGTATGATTCTTATAAATCGACAGCCGGTACTTCGGTACTGTCGACCGTGATGCGCAAAGTGTACGGGCGCATGTTCTTCGCCCTCGTGGTGACCGCCCTCACAGCGCTGTATGTAGCCTCGTCGCCCACACTGCTGGCCACCATCTTGGGCAGCCAGGGCATCTTCTTCGGCCTTATCATCGCCGAACTGGCCGTGGTATTTGTCGTTTCGGGCATGCTCCACAAACTCAGTTCGACCACGGCCGTACTGCTGTTCTACCTCTATGCCATACTCAACGGCGTGGTGTTCTCGTCAATCTTCGTGGTGTATGAATTGGGCTCCATCGCCTACACCTTCTTCATTACGGCCGGTGTGTTCGGCGCGATGACCGTGTATGGTCTGGTGACCAAGAACGACATGACCAAATTCGGCAGCTACTGCATGATGGCTCTCTTCGGCCTCATCATCGCCACGGTAGTCAACATCTTCGTAGCCAGCAGCACCCTCGACTGGATTATCAGCCTGGTGGGTGTGGCCCTCTTCATCGGCCTCACCGCCTGGGATACCCAGAAAATCAAAAACGCCGCCTACGAGGTAGAGCCTTCGCAAATGGGCAAACTGGCCACGATAGGCGCCCTGTCGCTCTATCTCGACTTTATCAACCTGTTCCTCTATCTGCTCCGCTTCTTCGGCCGCAACAACGATTAAGGGACGTACTGACCCAAGCATCTGTATAATACACGCAATATGACACAACCGTTTTTTATTTACAATACGCTCGACCGCAAAAAGGAGGAGTTCAAACCGCTGAACCCACCTTATGTGGGCATGTATGTGTGCGGCCCCACCGTCTACGGCGACGCACACCTGGGGCACGCCCGTCCTGCCATCACCTTCGACGTGCTGTTCCGTTACCTCAAACACCAAGGCTATAAAGTACGTTACGTGCGCAACATCACCGATGTGGGTCACCTCGAAAACGATGCCGACGAGGGTGAGGACAAAATCGCCAAGAAGGCCCGACTCGAATCGCTCGAACCCATGGAGGTGGTGCAATACTACCTCAACCGCTACCATAAGGCGATGGAGGCTCTCAACGTACTGCCCCCCAGCATCGAGCCGCACGCCTCGGGACACATCATCGAGCAGATTGAATACATCAAGAAGATTTTGGAGGCCGGTTACGCCTACGTGAGCAACGGCTCGGTCTACTTCGACGTGGTGAAATACAACAAGGACCACCACTACGGCAAGCTGTCGGGGCGTAACATCGACGATCTGCTCAACACCACCCGCGAACTCGACGGACAGAGCGAGAAGCACAACAGCTTCGACTTTGCCCTGTGGAAAAAGGCTGCCCCCGAGCACATCATGCGCTGGCCCTCGCCTTGGAGCGACGGGTTCCCCGGCTGGCACCTCGAATGCTCGACGATGAGCACCAAGTATCTGGGCGAGGAGTTCGACATTCACGGCGGCGGCATGGACCTGCTCTTCCCCCACCACGAATGCGAGATAGCCCAGTCGGTAGCCGCCCAGGGACACGAGACGGTTCACTACTGGATGCACAACAACATGATTACCATCAACGGGCAGAAGATGGGCAAGTCGCTGGGCAACTTCATCACCCTCGACGAGTTCTTCACCGGCAACCACAAGTTGCTGCAACAGGCCTACTCGCCCATGACCATACGCTTCTTCATTCTGCAAGCCCACTACCGCAGCACCGTCGATTTCAGCAACGAGGCGCTGCAAGCTTCGGAAAAGGCGCTGCAACGTATGCTCGAAGGGTGGAACAACCTGGCCAAAATCACACCGAGCGACACCTCGACGGTCGATGTCAAGGCGATTCGCGAACATTGCTACGAGGCGATGAACGACGACCTGAGCACGCCTATCGTCATCTCGCACCTCTTCGAGGCGGTGAAGATCATCAACACGGCACTCGCCGGCGAGGCCAAGTTGACGGCCGACGATATCGCCCACCTGAAAGAGACCTTCTCGACCTTCCTGTTCGACATCATGGGCATTCGCGAGGAGGCCAAGGCATCGGACGAAGGCAACGAGGCTTATCACAAAGCCGTAGACCTGCTGCTCGACGTACGCAAAGAGGCCAAGGCCCGCAAGGACTGGACCACCTCGGACTATATCCGCGACAAGTTGACCGAAATCGGTTTTGAAATCAAAGATACCAAAGAGGGTGTGGAGTGGAAACTGAAATAACCGCTCTCGACCGGATAGAACAAGAACGCCCGGGGCCACGGCCCCGGGCGTTCTTTGTATCGCGTCGGCGAGAAAGAGGGGTACAATACCGAAACCGCTCCACCCCGCGCGCCTATTTCTGCATTTCGGCCACAAACTCGTTGGCCTTGGCCACCGCCTTGGTGATGTGGTCGCAGATGTGGTCGTCGCCAATAAGCTTATCAATATTGGCCTTTTTGAGTGTCTCGTGCACACGGGGATTGACCCCCGAGAGAATCACGTGTATCTTCTCCTTCTGCGACGAGGTAATCAATATTTCAAGGTTGTGCAAAGCCGTAGAATCGATAAAGGGAACCCGGCGCATGCGAATGATGCGTACCAGCGGACGGTCGGCCATGCTGCGCATCAGTTCGTCGAACTTGGTGGCAATACCGAAGAAGAAGGGGCCTTCGATTTCGTACACCTCTACCCCCTTGGCTACTTTCAGCACCTCGTGCTGGTTCGACTCGGTGCCGTGGGCAATGTCGAGTTCGTCGTGGAACACCGAGATTTTCGTCGTCTCGGTCATTCGGCGCAGGAAGAGCACGACGGCCAGCAACAAACCGATTTCGATGGCAATCGTGAGGTTGAAGATAACCGTGAGCAGGAAGGTGATGATGAGCACCGACACGTCGGACTTGGGATTCTTCAACAGCGAACGTACCGTGCGCCAACCGCTCATGTTATACGAAACGACTATCAGCACACCGGCCAGACACGACATGGGAACGAGCCGGATAAGCGGCATGAGGAAGAGGAATATCATCAGCAGTACCACGGCATGTATCATACCGGCCACGGGGGTGCGGCCGCCGTTGTTGATGTTGGTCATGGTGCGGGCAATGGCTCCGGTCACGGGAATACCCCCGAAGAAGGGCACCACGATATTGGCCGCTCCCTGGGCAATCAGCTCGGTGTTCGAGTTGGTCTTGTCGCCGGTTACACCGTCGGCCACGGTAGCCGATAGCAACGACTCGATAGCCCCCAACACGGCAATGGTAAAGGCCGGGGAGAGCAGCTGGTTGATGGTATCCATGTTGATATTGAGCGACTGCGGCTCGGGCACCTCGCTGCTGATGTCGAAGCGGTCGCCTATCGTCTCAATACCCTCGATGCCCCAGAAGCTGCGCAGGCAATAGACCAGCACCGTCATGAGGATAATGGCCATGAGCGAGCCCGGTATCTTGTTGGAGATGCGCGGCGTGTAGGCGATGATGAGAATACTGAGTACCCCGATACCCAGCGACCAGAAGTTGGTAGTGTCGATGTGCTGGAAGTAGGCAATCCATTTGGAGATGAAATCGGCCGGCACACTCTCCATCGTGAGCCCCAACAGATCTTTTATCTGCGTGGCGAAGATAGTGAGAGCGATACCGCTGGTGAAACCCACCACAATGGGATAGGGTATGAACTTGATGATGGTACCCAACCGGAAGCAGCCCATGAGTACCAGAATCAGACCCGCCATGAAGGTGGCGATGGCCAGTCCTTCGAGCCCGTAGGCCTGTATGATGCCGTAGACAATGACGATAAAGGCTCCGGTGGGGCCGCCTATCTGCACACTGTTACCGCCCAGAAACGAGACAATAAACCCGCCTATGATTGCGGTGATGAGACCCTTCTCGGGCGATACTCCCGAGGCGATACCAAATGCGATGGCCAAAGGCAGCGCCACGATACCCACAATGATACCGGCCATGAGGTCTTTCAGAAATCTCTCTTTGGAATAGCTGGCCAACGAGGTCACGAATTTCGGGTGAAAATCCAATCTGCTTTTCATCTTTTTCTTTACCTGTAATACCTATTATATATTAACCTTTTTATTACCTCTCTCCACAGGGAGCATTTGCCCCACACCCCCGACATTCAGCAAGCGTACCGTACTGAGGAGAATCGGACGTTGGCTCGGTCGGGGAAAAACAGCGGCAAAATTAAATCTTTTTTACGATTCGACCGGTATATTTGTTGAAGAAATTTAAATTTCTCCCTCTGTAAGAGGAGCATTCTCACCCGGCGGCCATCGACAGGAGCGCATTCGCTTGAAACAAGAGCACCCTTTGCGGGGAGATTTTCAATCCTCGCAAAGGGTACTTTACTATCTCTTATCCAGATAAGGCCATGGGAAGATATCTGCCCAACGCCCGACTGAGGAATCAGATGTTTTTCGTGTAGGCCCGGCGGCGCTTGTGTTGGTGGCGCTCGAAATATTGCCACTGCGACTGTACCTTCTCGTTCTCTTCGAGCTCGGGGTTACTCTCGGCAAACTTGTAGCCGTTGCGGATAAATACCGGTATAAGATCGGAGAAGAGGAGAGCGTTGACTCCCTTGCTCTGATAGTCGGGACGCACGGCCACCAGCAAGAGGTCGACTCCATCGTTTTTCCCTTTAAGCGCTTTGAGCAGATGGATAAACCCGAAAGGTAAGAGACGGCCCCGCGATTTTTGTAACGCCCGCGACATCGACGGCATGGCAATACCCACGGCAATAAGGTCGTCGTGCTCATCGACAATGAGCGTTACATTCTCGAGCCGCAATACCGGGATATACATTTTGACATAATAGTCAATCTGCCGTTGCGAGAGTGCCGAATAGCCGTAGAGCTCGGCATAGGCATCGTTGATAAGGTCGAAAATCTTCTGCCCGTAATTGCCTTTATAAATCTCCGACGTATTCTTGAATTTGAGAATACGCAGATTGTACTTGCGTTGCACAATGTCGCTGATGCGCTGATGCTTCTCGGGCACACACTCGGGCACCTTGATTTTGTACTCGACCCAGTCGACCGCCTTTTCATACCCTAACGCCTCAATGTGATCCACATAGTAGGGATAGTTGTAAATCGAGGCCATGGTGCTGAGTTGGTCATACCCCTCGACAAGTAATCCTTCGGGGTCCATATCGGTAAACCCAAGAGGCCCATGCATCTGGTCCATACCCTTGGAGCGGGCCCAGTTCTCTACGGCATCGAAGAGGGCCTTGCTCACTTCGCGGTCGTCGATAAAATCGACAAATCCGAACCGGACAGCCTTCTCGCCGGTCTTTTCGTTGACTTTGCGGTTGATGATACCGGCTATACGACCCACGGGCTTACCGTCGCGATAGGCCATGTAGTAGACCGATTCGCAAAAGTCGAAAGCCGGGTTGCTTTTGGCGCTCAGCGTGCCCACCTCGTCCAGGACCAGCGAGGGCACGTAGTATTCGTTGCCCTCATAGAGGTCAATCGAGAACTTGGCAAATTTTTTCAAGGCGCGGTTCCCGGCAATTTCCTTAATCGTGATTGACATGATGTTTATAATTTCAGCAATTTATTTCTACCTACACCCCGCCTACTCCTTGATTCCGTATGCGAGGTCACCGGCATCTCCCAGCCCCGGCACAATGTAGGAGTGGTCGTCGAGCTGGTCGTCGATGGCACCGACCCACAGGGTGGTATCGTCGGGGAAATGTTGTTTCACATAATCGATAGCCTGCCGGCTGGCAATGACCGAGGCGATGTGCACACTCTTGGGAGTACCCTTGGTGAGCAACGCCTTGTACGACAGCTCCATCGAACCGCCCGTGGCCAGCATGGGGTCGGTGATAACCAGCACTTTCCCGTCGAGGCGAGGCGAAGCTATGTATTCGATGAAAATATCGAAATTGAGTTTATCCTTATACTTGCGGTAGGCCGAGACAAACGCGTTTTCGGCATCGTCGAGACAGCTGAGAAAACCTTGGTGGAAAGGAAGTCCGGCCCGAAGAATCGTGGCCAGCACCACCGTGTCGTCGGGGAGGTTGACCCGGGCGGTACCCAGCGGGGTAGTTACCTCTTTTTCAGAATAATGGAGGCGATGGCTGATTTCGTAAGCCATGATTTCACCAATGCGTTCGAGGTTTCGACGGAACCGAATACGGTCGGTTTGGATATTCACATCTCGCATTTCGGCCATGAACCGGTTTACTACCGAGTTTTTCTCGGCAAAATTGATTACTTCCATATTATCTGTTTTTTGCCGAAGAACAAAAGTACGTATAAATTTTGTTTTAGAAAATTATAAATTGTTTTTTTACCGATTTGTGTCTCAAAAGGGTGTTTTTTGCTATGCAGGCATAGCGATTCGGGGTATATTTGTAATAAATACAAACAATTAGCGAAAATTTTCTTTAATTAAATCGCTACTTGTAGAATTTGTTTTTAATTTTGCAGTCGGTTTTCATGGACTAAGAAAATAGAGTAATATTTTATAAACCATTAAAATTCAAAAACAATGGCAACATTAGATTTAAGCAAGTATGGTATTACAGATGTAAAAGAGATTTTACACAACCCTTCTTACGAAGTGCTGTTTGAGGAAGAGACCAAAGCAGGCTTGGAAGGCTATGAAAAAGGTCAGGTAACTGAACTGGGTGCTGTGAATGTAATGACGGGTATCTACACCGGTCGTTCGCCCAAAGACAAATTCTTTGTCATGAACGAAGCCAGCAAGGACACCCTCTGGTGGACCAGCGACGAATATAAAAACGATAACAAACCTTGCTCCGAAGCTGCTTGGGCCGATTTGAAAGCCAAAGCCGTAAAAGAACTCTCGGGCAAGAGACTGTTTGTAATGGATACTTTCTGCGGTGCCAACCCCGCTACTCGTCTGAAAGTACGTTTCATCATGGAGGTTGCTTGGCAAGCTCACTTCGTTAAGAACATGTTTATCCGTCCTACCGAAGAGGAACTGGCCAACTACGGCGAACCCGATTTCGTATCGTTCAACGCTGCCAAAGCCAAAGTTGACAACTACAAGGAACTGGGCTTGAACTCTGAGACGGCTACGGTATTCAACTTGAAGACCAACGAGCAAGTTATCCTGAACACCTGGTACGGTGGTGAAATGAAGAAAGGTATCTTCTCGATCATGAACTACCTGAATCCCCTGAGAGGCATGGCTTCGATGCACTGCTCGGCCAACACCGACAAAGAGGGCAAGAGCACCGCTATCTTCTTCGGTCTCTCCGGTACGGGTAAAACCACGCTGTCGACCGACCCGAAACGTCTGCTCATCGGTGACGACGAACACGGCTGGGACAACGACGGTGTATTCAACTACGAAGGTGGTTGCTATGCCAAGGTAATCAACCTCGACAAAGAGAGCGAGCCCGATATCTACAATGCCATCAAACGTGACGCCCTGCTCGAAAACGTTACGGTTGACGCCAACGGTAAAATCGACTTCGCCGATAAGAGCGTAACGGAGAATACCCGTGTATCGTATCCTATCTACCACATCAACAACATCGTTAAACCGGTATCGAAAGGCCCGCACGCCAAACAGGTTATCTTCCTGTCGGCCGATGCCTTCGGTGTATTGCCTCCCGTTTCTATCCTGAACGCCGAGCAAACGAAATACTACTTCCTCTCGGGCTTCACCGCCAAATTGGCCGGTACCGAGCGTGGTATCACCGAACCGACTCCTACGTTCTCGGCTTGCTTCGGTGCCGCCTTCCTGTCGCTGCATCCGACCAAATATGCCGAAGAGCTGGTTAAGAAGATGGAAATGGTCGGTGCCAAGGCTTACCTGGTAAATACGGGTTGGAACGGTACGGGCAAACGTATCTCGATTCGCGATACTCGTGGTATCATCGACGCTATCCTCGACGGTTCTATCGACAAGGCTCCGACGAAAGTTATCCCCTACTTCGACTTCGTTGTTCCTACCGAATTGCCGGGTGTTGACAAGAACATTCTCGATCCTCGCGACACCTACGCCAACGCTGCCGATTGGGACGCCAAAGCCAAAGACCTGGCTGCTCGCTTCATCAAGAACTTCTCGAAGTTCGAAGGCAACGCTGCTGGTAAGGCTCTGGTTGCTGCCGGCCCGAAACTCTAATCGAAACCATCGATCTGATATAAAAACCGAGGCTGCTCCGTCAGGGAGCAGCCTCGGCTGCTTTTAAATGTATTTGTATTGTTCCTTACGAAAACGATGTCCGTTCATGACGACAGCACCGACCGGAGCGACCGTGCGGCCGCCTCTCACACGAGCGCCGCTACAAACTCGTAGATGAAATAGCCGCACAGCGAGACTTTGATCACTACGCCCAACAGGAACCCTACAAAGGCTCCCAGCCCGGCTTTGAGAGCTTCGTGCGTGAGTTTCCCGCCCAACAGCTCACCGACAATGGCCCCCACGAGAGGGCCCAGTATGATACCCCACGGGGGAAAGAGAAACATACCTACCACCGTGCCCACGATACAACCGCGGTTTCCCCACTTGCTGCCCCCGCCATACTTGGTGCCGATGAGCGGGGTAAAGTAGTCGAGCACCTGCACGACGATGACCAGAATGGCCCAGACGATGAGCTGGGTGACGGTAAACTGCACCTTGTCGGTGATATGCAGCAACAGCATGCCCACATAGGCGAGCGGCGGCCCGGGCAGGGCAGGGAGGAAACAGCCGGCCAGTCCTACAAGCAGACACAAGGCTCCCAAAATAATCCATACGATGTCCATATCGTTCGTTTCGATTTCCGGTTATTCGGCGACAGCTCCCCCACCTCGATTCCCGAAGCGGATACGGAACCGTTGCCTTGACAAAGATAGCATAAATGGCCGAAGAAACAAACCGGTCGCCACAAACCGGCAACCAGCCACAACACTCTCCGGTCGCCCCTTTTCAACCGGGCTCGCAACAAGACTTCCACCAAAGAAAGAGCCCGTGTGTCGATTCATTTTACCGCCGGTATTTCCTGTTTTCTCCAAAAAAAGAGTATCTTCGTAAATTGATTGGAACCGACCAAACGAGAAAAGCAATGGAAGAGTGGCTGTCACGGACCCGCCTGCTATTGGGCGATGCCGCCATCGAGCGGTTGCAACACGCACACGTCATGGTGGTGGGTGTGGGTGGCGTGGGTGCCTACGCGGCCGAGATGATTGTGCGGGCCGGTGTGGGACGCCTGACGATTGTCGACGGCGACACGGTGGCCGAGAGCAACCTGAACCGCCAGCTGGTGGCTCTGCACAGCACGCTGGGCAAGCCCAAGACCGAGGTCCTGGCGACCCGACTGCTCGACATCAACCCCGGGCTGCAACTCACGGCCGAACAGCGTTACCTCGAAGCCGACGACATACCGGCTCTGCTGGAACGGGAACCGGTCGATTTCGTAGTCGACGCCATCGATACGCTCTCGCCCAAGATAGCGCTCATCACCTATTGCCTGCGCCACAAGATTCGCATCGTTTCGTCGATGGGTGCGGGTGGCCGCAAGGACCCGTCGGCCGTACGTCTGGCCGATATCGCCGACACCTACCACTGCGGGCTGGCCCGGGCCGTGCGGCAACGGTTGCGCAAAACGGGTATATCGAAAGGGTTGAAAACGGTATTTTCGACCGAGCAGCCCGACCCTCACGCCGTCGTGGCCGTGGAGGGTGAGCGCCACAAGAAGTCGACCGTGGGCACCCTCTCGTATCTGCCGGCCATCTTCGGGTGTCACCTGGCCAGCTATGTAATCCAGAAAATTACCGCAATATGATAGAGATAAAAAACATACACAAGAGCTACGGCTCGTTGGAGGTACTGAAAGGCATCGACGCCGTCATCGAACAGGGTGAAATCGTCGCCATCGTGGGGGCGAGTGGAGCCGGTAAGACCACGCTGCTGCAAATCGTGGGGACTCTCGACAAGCCCGACTGCGGCGAAATACGCTACGACGGAAAACGGGTGGACAACCTGCCCGACCGCGAGATGGCCCGATTCCGCAACGGACACATCGGGTTTGTCTTCCAGTTCCACCAGCTGCTGCCCGAGTTCACCGCGCTCGAAAACGTGATGATTCCGGCCCTTATCGGCGGCCGCAACAGCTCGGAGGCGGAGCGGGAGGCCAAGCGCATTCTCGACTTCCTGAGTCTGGGCGACCGGCTGGGCCACAAACCGGCCCAACTCTCGGGCGGCGAGAAGCAGCGGGTGGCCGTGGCCCGGGCACTCATCAACCGCCCGTCGGTAATCCTGGCCGACGAACCGTCGGGGAGCCTCGACTCGAAAAACAAAATCGAGCTGCACAAACTCTTCTTCGACCTGCGCGACGAATTCAAACAGACCTTCGTCATCGTCACGCACGACGAGATGCTGGCCCAGATGACCGACCGCATTCTCTTCATGAAAGACGGCGCGATTGTCGACCCGCCCGAAAAGGAGGTGGAGGTATGAGCCGGACGATTGCCTCCCGCTGGTGGCTCCTCGCCCTGTTACTGTTACTGACAACGGCCTGTGAGCAGGAAGAGGATATCTACGGCATCTTCTATGCCGATATCGTCACCTGTCACCGGAGTAACAGCGGGACCTACTTTACCCACCAGGCCACCGACTCGGCTCCTCTGGATACCCTCTACCCGGTCGGGACCGTGAACGAGGCGAAGACGGGCGAAGGGGTGCGCGTGCTGCTGCAATACCGCCCCGTCGAGACGTTGGGCGAGAACCGCCAGCGCGTCGAGATACAGGCCCTCTCGTCGATACACTTCGACACGCTGCGCCTGGTCTCGCACGAACAAATGGCCCAACTGCCCGACGATACCCTCTACCTGCAAAGCGTGTGGAAGACCGGCGATTTCCTCAACCTGCGCTACCGCATCGACTACCACAGCCGCCCCCATACCCTCATGCTGGTGGCCGACGAGTCGTCCCTCGCGGGCGACACGCTCAAAATAGAGCTGCGCCACAGCCGCAACGACGACCCCGAGGGGCACTGGACCAACCTCTACTCGTCGTTCAACATCGAGGGGTATCGCAGCCGTCCCTACACCACACTGCAACTCTATGTGAACCAAGTGAATTTCAACTACAAATACTATTACTTTAAATTGCATTGATCATGGAAGAGAAAAAAGAGATTCAGATAGAACTTTCGGCCGCCGTGGCCGAAGGCACCTACTCCAACCTGGCCATCATCTCGCATGCCCCGTCGGAGTTTGTCATCGACTTTATCCGCGTCACCCCGGGAGCTCCCAAGGCTCCGGTCAAATCGCGCATTATTCTCACGGCCGAACATGCCAAGCGTCTGCTGTTTGCCCTGCAAGACAACATTCGCAAGTATGAGGCCCAGTTCGGTCCCATACAGATGAACGACCCGCAACGCGGCGGTGGCATGCCACCCTTCATGGCTCCCGGCGGTCAGGCTTAACCCCGTTCCCGAAGCGAGGGATTCTCCACGAGAATATCTCCCGTCCACCGACGGTCTCCGGCCAATACCCGCAGCCGACGGCCCCCGCGCGAAATCGAGCCGGGAACCCTACCGGCTCCTGTTTTGTTCTACCCTCAAAAAGACGACGACATGAACATCACCTTGCAACAATGGCTCGCCCGGCAGCCTTATACCCAAACAACCGACAGCGACCGCTATTACACCCGGCTCGCCAACCGATTGTACGACGAGATACAACGCTCGCCGCTGAAAACCCTATGGAACGACGAAGCGGTGAAATCTATCTGCTGCGACCTCGTGGGCTACTTTGCCGACATCTTGTCGGGGACCGGACTATGGACGGCTTTCACCACCCAGCACCGGGCCTTTTACGGCCGCACGCTGCCGTTCTTCGACACCCCAAACTACTACGAGGGCGAGGTCAACCGCGAAGATGTGCGGGTGCTGCTGTGGTATCTGTCGGCCGCCTACGGTCCCGAACACGAGTTGCTGTCGCCGCTCGACGACCGCCTCATCGCTACGGCCGACCCCATCTACGACCTGTTGGAGAGTGAATACGAAACGGCTCCCGACTCGCCGCTGCTGCAAGAGTTCTGCCTGCCCGAACTGAACGAGACAAGCGACCCCGAGGCGCGCTACCGCTTTGCCGAATGGCTCTTTTGGGAGTCGTTCCTGCTGGGTCCGTCGAACCGCTCACTGGCCCGCCAACTGCTGCACGAGGTACACAGCAAGCCGCATCACAACGAAAAGGAGAAGCTCTCCCGACTCGAAAAACTGCGCCGGGAGTCGCTCTACACCCTGCCGGCAGGGCCGCTGGCGCTCTTTGCCCACGAATGGGTATCGCTGCTGTGGCAACACACCCTGCCCGAAGAGCCCGAAGAGAAGAAGGAGCTGCACCCCTACTACCAGCAGTTCACCCGGTCGACCGGCGGAAGCCCCGTGAAGTACATCGGCTCCTACACCGAGCTGGACCGCTTCCTCACCGAGGGCATGCAGTGGGGCGAGACCGAGGGCGGACACCTCTCGCACCTGGCCCACAAAAAGAATTTCGTGCTCTACGTGACGCCCTACAAGGGCATGCTGGTAGCCTCGGATATCGCGCAATACATCGCCGACCCGGCCAACCCCTATTATCGCCCCGAGGAGGCCCGAAAGGGGGCTGTCTCGCTGCTTACCCTACCCGGCCGATGCCCCGTGGACCTGCTGCTCTACCTCTGCTTCCACGGCCTGTTGCCCGATGCCTGCCTGGCCGACGGCGACCCGCAGCTCGTGGCCGACAACTGGGATTTCATAGCCCGCTGTCTCTTGCAGGATTATTACCGGGCCGTGTAATCTTGTCTTATCTACGCCACTCTTTTTCGACACGCACCCCTCATCGGGCATGCGACAGGTGCAGTATGCGCTGGTTGCGGCTGCCCCTGAATGCCAGTGTGGGGTCGAACAGCGACTGCACAAAAGGGCCGTCGACCAGCGTATCGATATAGTCGAGGCAGGGTCGTCGCACCTCATCGGCCAGCAACGCCTCGTAGGTATAGCCGGTATAACACCAGATATTCAGACCAGTATCGGCTTTGAGCCGCTGCAACAAGGCCAGCAGGGCCGGCGGATTGTAAAAGGGGTCGCCCCCCGAGAGGGTGATGCCGTCGAGCAACGGATTGGCCCGTATCTCGTCGACGATGCGGGCGAGCAACAGCTCGGTAAGCGGTTCGCCCGCCCGGGGATTCCAACTGCCGACGTTGTGACACCCCCGGCAACGATGCGTACACCCGGCCAGATAGATGGAATAGCGTACCCCGAAACCGTCGGAGATGGTCTCGGGGTAGACATTGATCAGATGCAGCGGCTCCATTTACCTGTGCTTTACGCGGTCGCGCTCCTCGGCCTGCTTGGCCGAATTCCACGATTCGAGGCTACCGGTCAGATAGCCGGTGATGCGTCGCATGCGCGAGATGTTCTCGCTCTTGCACACGGGGCACCGGGTATAGATGACGCCCCGATAGCCACACGCGCGACAGGTATCGACCGGGTGGTTGATCGACCCGTAACCGATGCCCTCGTCGTGCATCACCTTCACGATTTTCAAGATAGCCGCCACGTTTTTCTTCGCCTCGCCGTCGAGTTCGACATAGGTGATGTGTCCGCCCCGGGTGATGGCGTGGAAGGGAGCCTCCTTACGGATTTTCTCGACGATGGTCACCGGCTCCTTCACATCGATGTGGAAGGAGTTGACGTAGTAGTCGCGGTCGGTCACCCCGGGAATGATGCCGTAGCGCTTGCGGTCCAGCCGGGTGAAACGCCCCGAGAGCCCCTCGGCCGGCGTAGCCAGCACCGAGTAGTTGAGGCGATAGCGGCCCTTGTACTCCTCGACTACCTGGTTCATCACCATCACGGCGTCGTAGAGGGTTTGCCACGCCTCATCGCTGTGGGCATGCCCCTCGCCGTAGATGGCGCACATGGCATTGTGACCGCCGATAAAGCCGATGCCCAGCGTACCGCTGTCGATGACATCACCCACCTCTTCGTCTGGTCGCAGCCGGCCTCCCCCCTTCCACACGTCGTTGCCCATCATGAAGGGGAACTGCCGGGCCAAGGCCTTGCGCTGGTATTCATAGCGTTCGTGCAGCTGCTCGGCAATCAGGGCAGCGGTAGAGCGCACCTTTTCGAGGAAGAGCATGCGGGCCTCGCGACGAATGGCATGCTTGTCGCCGTCGGGGTGCAGCTCCTCGGCTTCACGCCGGGCCTCGATGGCCAACCGGGGCATATTCATTGAGGTGAACGAGAGGTTGCCCCGTCCCCACGAACTCTTCACCCCGTGGAGATTCTCGAACACCCGGGTGCGACACCCCATCGTAGCCACCTCGTAACGGAAGCGGTCGGGGTCGTCGGCCCGCCACAGTTCATTCCGGTTGTAGTCGGTATCGAGGAAGAGAAAATTGGGGAAGAGGGAGGTGGAGGTGGTGCGGCAGGCTTCGAGCAACAAATCGAAGTTGGGCGACTGAAAACGGAGCTTCCCGGCCATAGCCCCCTCGAAGTCGGCCATCGCCGCGGCATAATCGGCATCGCTGTACGAAACGCCCTCCTTCACCTTGAAAATCTGTATCGGGAAAACCGGCACCTCGCCGTGTCCCAGCCCCTCGGTCGTGGCCGAGAGGAGTTCGCGTATGACCATACGCCCTTCGGGCGAGGTATCGGTACCGTAGTTTATCGAACTGAATACCACCTGATTTCCACCCCGCGAGTGCATCGTGTTGAGGTTGTGTACCAATCCCTCCATGGCCTGATGGGTATCCTTGCGAGTGGTCTCGTAGCTTTGCGTCCAGGCGGTGCGCAGCTCGTCGGCCGAGAGCCCTGCACCCAACGTCTGCAACCGGGCGGCCAGCGCCGTCAGTTGCGCCTCGGAGCTCTCAATCGAGGTCACCGCCCCGGCTATCGCCTCCCGCAGCAAAGGGAGGCCGTCCTCGCCATGCAACCGCAGAATAAAGTCGACGGCCGTCGCCAAATGTTTGCGGAAACTCTTCAATACCCCCGGAGCCATAAAGTGGTCGAAGGCGGGAATCGACTGTCCGCCGTGCTGCTCGTTCTGGTTGGTCTGGAAAACGATGGTGGCCAGCGTAGCGTAGCTCTGTATCGACTGGGGGGTGCGTACGGTGCCGTTCTTGGTGTGAAAACCGCGGTTGAAAATATCCTCCAAGTCATACTGCACACAGGTGGTCGTCTTGGTGGGATAGTAGTCGAGGTCGTGAATGTGAATGTCACCTTCGCGGTGAGCCCGGCCGTAGCGTACCCCCACCAGGTACTTGTAGGCGTAGTCCTTGGTCACCTCCGAGGCAAAGGTCATCATCTGCCCGGCCGGCGTGTGCGACGACATGTTGGCGTTGCTCAGATTCACGTCGTTCTTCTCGACGGCCACGATGCCGTCCATCACCTGCTTCATCGAGGTGCGTTTCTCGCGCTCCTTGGTGCGCCACTCGCGATAGATGATAAAGCGCTTGGCCACCGAGGGGTTGCGCCGCATCAACTGGCGCTCGACCAGGTCTTGAATCTCCTCGACCGAAATTTCGCTCTTGTCGATGGCCGAGGCCACCTCACCGGCAATCTGTTTCACCGAAGCCTCGTCGTCGTTGATACCGTCGGCCCGATAGGCCTTGGCAATGGCCCGCTCGATTTTTTCAATCGAGAAACACTCCCGGGCCCCATCGCGCTTGGCGATGGTAATACCTGCATAATCCATGCTGATTGTTGTTAAGGATTGGATACTGCGAACGTCTCCTCGAACGTTCATTTGCTTCTCTCTCACGCCGGCAGGTCTTCTGGCTCTTCCCTGTCCGATGGCGCCTTCCCGACGTGGCAGAAACAGATTCTTGTCAGTGGCTTCGAGTCAACGGACTTTCACAGGAATTACAGCAGCGGGACTGCTCGGGATTCTCACCCGATTCCCTTTTTATCGACACCGTCACCCGACGGGGCCGAACCGGAATGCGGGTGTAAAGATAGGCATTTCCAAAACAACCAAACAACAATTCTAAATAAAAAAGTTTTCTTTTTCGGGAAACTTTTTTGAATTATTCAATATAAAAATTCTCCAAAATGAGAATACTCACAGGGGTCAAAATATCGTTACAAGTCCCCATACCTCCTATTTATTCACCTGTTTAACAACAAGATATCTCCACTTTAAACTCTGCCGGTGGAATCCGAAAGAGATAAAGTGGAGATTTTCTTACTGACGATTTGATGATATAAGCTATCAAACAATCTTTTCAAACAGAATATACCTATACCGTTGCTTATTCCGTATAGGTAATCTTGTAGGTATAATCGGCATACTCAACCGAAGAGTAGTCGCCGGTTGCCACCCGCTCAATTTGAACAGGCAAACCATCGACATCAAGTTGATAGGTATAACTCCTAGTCCGGGGGGTATCGTAGACGCCCGACTCGGAAAGGGTTTGAACCATATGCGATGCACGGGTACCTATCAGTCCGATGATATTGAATACCTTGTTGGGGTCACCGGCGGCATAATCCCACCCCTCGGAAGAGAGTACACACAACCAGTTGAGGTCGACATTGGCCCGATTAAGCACCTCGCCATAAGTGGCTTTGTCGATTAAATCGCTACCGCCCGATGTTCCCCACCATACTTGCACGGGATTGCCATTCTCCCAGGAGATATGCGATTCACTGCTTCCTCCCTGGGGAACAGTTCTTATCAGATAGCCGTCAACATCATAAGACAGTTCGTATGTATCTCCTCCGCGAATCCACTCATCGCCTTTATGCTCAAAAAACACATACTCTCCCGATGCGACTCGGCCCTGCCCGTCGAGGGTTGCCGCCCCATTGTCCTTGTTGGGATTCTCCACGCCGTTTTCGACGGTTCCGATTTCGTATGAGACCATTCCTTCGCCATAGGTCAACGATACCGTACTGATGTACCCCTCGGTAAAATCACCACCATAATACCTGGCAACCATTTGGGAAACCCGGCCTTGTTCGTCATACACAAAGTCAATGGTATGGTTATATTCATGAACGATTTCCGTGCCATTGTGATAATAGTGGTCTGTCTCTACACGCGAAACCCGTTTACCGCCCTCTATGGGATCCTGAGGCTGTTCGCCACTGGCGGTCACAGCTTTCTGCTCGATAGTAATCGCCACCCGGGTATCGCCGCACTCGATGGTGACGACGGCCTTTCGGTCCTGCCCGGTGGTATTCGTTCCCAGTGAAATCCTGATCGTATAGCTGCCAGCCTGGTCACCATGGTCGGGCGAAATCGTCACCCAGTCGGTCCCGGCCCGGGTTTCGGCGACCGTAGCCCGCCAGGGGCCTGTCGTGGTAAAGGTAATGCCTTGAGAGGGAGCCACCTCCGTCTCATCGGCATAGACCGTGTACTCGCTTGTGGTTCCCGTGGCCAGCTGAACCGCCGGACCTCCGACATCGGTTCCATCTTCTTTGGAGCACCCTATTAAAAGAAAAGCCATCAGAACCAACCACACGTAAAAGTTTTTCATGGCAAAAAAAATTATTTATCTTGCACTCAGGCTCTTATAGTGCGGATTAATTATGGAAAAAGTGCAGAGCCGCTCGCCTGCCGGACAAAAAGAACAGGGGAAAGGCAACAACCAAAGTTGCCCGCCCGACATCGACGAAACACTTTTCAATCAACAACTGGACTCTCTCTACCGCAAAGATAGAGAGAGTTTCGAGTCGTACAAGCAATCTGTATAAAAATGTATCCGATAAAACAAAAAACCTTGCCAACCCTTTTCTCAGAGGCTCAGCAAGGCTTTTTTATTCGTTTTTCAAGGGCTCTGCCCGATAATCGGCTCCCCCTCACGGCCGGTTAGAGAATGAGCATGGCATCGCCATAAGCTCCGAAACGGTAACCCTCTTTCAAGGCGGCATCGTAGGCCGACAGCACAATTTCATATCCACCGAAGGCGGCCACCATCATGAGCATGGTCGAGAGCGGCATGTGGAAGTTGGTGACCAGGCTGGTGGCTACCGTAAAGTCGTAGGGCGGGAAGATGAACTTGTTGGTCCACCCGTCGTAGGTTTTCATGTGTCCGCCGGTGCTGACGGCACTCTCGATACCCCGCATGACCGAGGTTCCCACGGCGCATACCTGACGCCCCTCGTCCTTAGCATGGTTGACCAGATTGACCAGCTCGGGGGTGACGAGCAGTTGCTCGGAGTCCATCTTGTGCTTGGTGAGGTCCTCGACATCGATTTCGCGGAAGTTGCCCAACCCCGAGTGCAGAGTGAGGAATCCGTAGTCGATACCTTTAATCTCCATGCGTTTCAACAACTCCCGGCTGAAATGGAGTCCGGCAGCCGGAGTGACCACGGCCCCTTCGTGACGGGCAAAGATGTTTTGATAACGCTCGGCATCGAGCTCCTCGACCGGACGGGTGATGTAGGAGGGCAGAGGCATCTCGCCCAACTTGTAGAGTGCCTCCTTGAACTCGTCGTGCGAGCCGTCGTAGAGGAACCGCAGCGTGCGGCCGCGCGAGGTGGTGTTGTCAATCACCTCGGCCACCATCGAGTCGTCGTCGCCGAAATAGAGCTTGTTGCCGATACGGATTTTCCGGGCCGGCTCGACCAGAACGTCCCACAGGCGGTTCTCCTCGTTGAGCTCGCGCAGGAGGAATACCTCGATTTTGGCACCGGTTTTCTCTTTGTTACCATAGAGGCGTGCCGGGAATACTTTGGTATCGTTGAAAACAAATACGTCTTTCTCGTTGAAGTAGTCGATAATTTCTTTAAAAATGCGATGTTCTATTTTCCCCGTCTTCCGGTCGATGACCATCAACCGGGACTCGTCCCGGTTTTTTGCCGGGTACTGAGCGATTTGCGCTTCGGGCAATTTGAATTTGAATTGGGACAGTTTCATATCGATTTATTTTCTTCTTTTTCTTTTTTATCTTCTGGCTCGGTTGTCTCTATGGGCGCCTCGTCGATGAGCCGGGCCACCTGGTCGACCGACAGGCAGTCGGCCAGCGTCACATCGCCCACCCGCGTACGCACAAGCCCCACCAAGTGGGCTCCGCTGCCGAGGGCGACCCCGATGTCCCGGGCCAAGGCTCTGATGTAGGTCCCCTTGCTGCACACCACCCGGATTCTGATCTCGGGCAATTCGCAATCGAGCAACTCAATCTCGTCGATAACCAGCTCCTTGGGTTTCAGTTCCACCTCCTGTCCCTTGCGGGCCATGTCGTAAGCCCGGCGACCGTCTATCTTGCAGGCCGAATAGGAAGGGGGTATCTGCATAATGGAACCGACAAAACGCGGTAAAGTTCGTTCGATAATCTCGCGAGTAATGTGCTCGTGGGGATAAGTGGCATCGACCTCGGTCTCCAAATCGAAAGAGGGCGTGGTGGCACCCAACCGCAAGGTAGCGATATACTCTTTGGTGTGGTACTGGAACTCCTCGATGCGCTTCGTTGCCCGTCCGGTGCAGACAATCATCACTCCCGTGGCCAGCGGGTCGAGCGTACCGGCGTGGCCCACTTTCAGCTTTTTCTGTTTGAGCCGACGCAGTATCCGCAACCGGATTCGCTTCACCACATCGAACGAGGTCCAATGCAGCGGCTTGTCGATATATATGATTTCCCCTTCGTTAAAATCCATACCGGCGGAATTAGTGTACCAATGAATAGATAATGGCAAAGGCCCCCATGGCTACGCAATAGATGGCAAAGTAGACCAGCTTGCCGTTGTTGACCAGGCGGAGCATCCACTTGCAGGCCAGACACCCCGACAGGAATGCGGCCAGGAAGCCGATGACCATCACCGGTATCGAGAATCCCGACTCGGCCGGCGAGAATCCACCTTTCATCAGGTCGAGAAATGCTTCGCCCAAGATGGGAATAATCACCATGAGGAACGAGAAGCGGGCTACCTGCTCTTTCTTATTACCCAGCATGAGGCCGGTGGCGATGGTGGTACCCGAGCGCGACAGTCCCGGCAAAACGGCGACGGCCTGCGAAAGCCCAATGATGAAGGCATCGCGATAGGAAATATCCTCCTTCACCCGCGGACGGGCATAGTAGGCAAAGGTGAGCAGGGCTGCCGTGACCAGCAACATGATACCCACCACCAGCAGACCGTTGCCAAAGAAGGATTCGACATAATCCTTGAAGAATACCCCCACGATACCCACGGGAATCATCGAGATGGCTATCTTGGCCAAATAGCGGGTCTCGGCATTCCACGTGAAACGGAAGAATCCACGGAAGAGGATTTCGACCTCCTTCCACAGCACGACAATCGTACTGCACACGGTGGCGGCATGCACCAACACGGCAAACGTGAGATTTTCTTCCCCTTCGATACCGAAGAGCGTATAGGCTATTTCGAGGTGACCGCTGCTGCTCACCGGCAAATATTCGGTCAGGCCTTGTACCAGGCCCAGGATAAGAGACTCTAACCAAGTCATAATGTGTGAACCAATGTTTTTGTTACGTTATTTGGATTTGCGCATAATCGCATAGACCATAAAGACAAAGCCCACAAAGGCGATGCCCGGAGCCAGGACAATGCGGCGGAAACTGAAAATGTCGGGATTATAAGCCTCGGGCGTGGTGCCGGGCCCCAGCATCAACAGGAATCCCACAACGATAACGGCAAACGAGATACCGATGAGTTTGAGATTGGTCTTCCCCAAGGCAAAAGAGGCTTTCTTCTCTTCGCCTGAAAGGGCCGAAACCGATTTCTTTTCGTTTGATTTCATATTATTCTGTTCTTTAATTTTTATCACACGTAGTACAAGTCGTCACGATCCATGCGGATATACCGGTTCACGGCCCAATAGGCCGAGACGGCCGAGAGAATAATACCCAGTACCAGCACGGTGAGAAAGACGAGCAGCATCATGGGTACCGACAGGAGGGTGGTGAAATTCTCCATCTCGGTCATGAGGTAATAGACGCAGCCCGAGAGGAGCAGCATGGCAATGACCGAGGCTACGATGCCGTTGATGATGTTGGAAATGATAAAGGGCCGCCGAATGAAGGCCGGGGTGGCTCCTACCAGCTTCATCGTGTGAATGAGGAAGCGCTTGGAGTAGGCTCCCAACCTGATGGTGTTGCTGATAAGGGCAAAGGAGATGATCATGAGCACAACGGCCAGCGCCAGCAAGATGAGGCCGATGCGGCTCATGTTGTCGTTGACCGACTGGATAAGGTCTTTCTGATACATGATTTCGCTGACAACCACCTGGTCGCGGAGCTTTTTCTCAATCATGGCCAGACTGTCGGTATTGGCATAATCGGCTTTGAGCTTCACCTCGATCGACGATTGCATGGGGTTTACGCCCAACACATCTTCGGGATTCTCACCCAGCTCGATCATCACCTCTTTCAAGGCATCTTCTTTCGAGATATACTGGGCGGCCTTCACATAGTCCGCCCGCTCGAGCATGCGCTGCAACTGGTGTACCTGTTGCTCACCGGCCGACTCGTTGAGGATAATCGAGAAACCGATATTCTCTTTGACATGGCGCGAGAGATTGTTGGCCAAAAAGCCCATCAAGACCATGATACCCAGGATAAAAAGGACCAGTGAAACGCTTAATGTCGAAGTCATTCGAGCATTCAGAAAAGAAATCCGTTTGCTGAAAGAAGCCTTGTTGTTCATATCTCTCTTTTTTACCAAATCAATCCTTTTGTTTTGCGGGTATTTTACCCCGCTGTTCAACAACCATTTCGACGTTATTACCCCTTTCTTTTGACGAACCGGAAAACAAAAGGATATTGTTAGCCCAAATTTTATGCAAAATAAAGTCTATATCGTTGAAATCGCTTCTTTTATTCACTCTTTTTAACAATTTCTACCTCAGCTTATATTTCTCGAAATGGGCGGCGGTCTTCCACTTGAAAAGCAAGTAGCCTACGACACACAACACACACGAGGTGGCATAGGCCGTGGCATAGTCGGTGAGCTCGGCTATCTGGCCGCCGATGAGTACCCCCAGGCCCACGCCCAAATCCCAGGCCGTCAAGTAGGTAGAGTTGGCCGTACCCCGCTGGTTGTTGGGGGCGAGATTGATAAACATCGTTTGATAAGCGGGGCAGATGCAGCCGTAACCCAGACC
>DXDM01000041.1 GCA_019115485.1 Candidatus Barnesiella excrementavium
GTTTCACTTGGAGCGGAAGACGAGGCTCAAACTCGCGACCCTCAGCTTGGAAGGCTGATGCTCTATCAACTGAGCTACTTCCGCAGGCTTTTGGTGGGCAAAGATGGATTCGAACCACCGAAGGCGAAAGCCAGCAGATTTACAGTCTGCCCCATTTGGCCACTCTGGAATTTGCCCTGAAAGCGTGTGCAAAGATAGCACGCTTTATTTTAATTTGCAAACGAAATCGTGCATTTTTATCGCTGCCACAGCGGCTTCGTCGCCTTTGTTACCCAACCGGCCCCCGGCTCGCTCGCGGGCCTGCTCCATGGTGTTGGTGGTGAGTACCCCGAAGATGAAGGGAATTCCGAAGAGGGTGTTGAGGTGGGTGATGCCCTGGGTTACACTTTGGCACACGTAGTCGAAGTGCGGGGTGTCGCCACGCACTACACAACCGATGGCGATTACGGCATCGGGTTGATAAAACTCGGCCATCTGCTGCGAGGCGAAGGTCAGTTCGACGGTACCCGGCACACGGGCCACATAGATGTTCTCCTGCTTTACTCCGTTGCGCATCAAGGTGTCGACAGCCCCTTTCAGCAGGGCATCGGTAATCTCGGCGTTCCACTCGGCGGCGGCGATAGCCACCTTCATGTCCGAAGCATCGGGCATGCTGTTGATGTCATATTCCGACAGATTGTGATAGGCGGTAGCCATAACGTTTATCCTCCTTTTTCTTGAAAAGAAGGCCGTCTCTCGCGTTGAAAGGCGGCCTTACCTTTTATTGGTTGTATTCGTTTGTTACTTGTTTTGAGCCCGCTCGATGTAGCGTTCGATTCCGCGAGCGTCGTTCGAGGTAGGATATTTGTCCTTAATCTCCTGATAGAGTTTCAGGGCAGCCTCCTTGTTGCCTATTTTCTCATAGGCAGCGGCAGCCTTTTTCAGGTAGATGGGGCTGAATACGGGGTTGTCGGAAGCCTTGGCGGCTTTCTCGAAATATTTCACGCTCTCGTCATATTTCTCCATGTCGACCAGGCAGTTGCCGATAGCGGCCATCACGGCAGGAGCGAGAATCGATTCGTCGGCGCTGAATTTGGAGAGGTATTTTTGAGCCGTCTCGTATTCGCCTTTTTCATAGTAGGCCAAACCCAGATAGGCATTTGCCAGATTACCGGCATCGGTCGAGCCATATTGGTCGACAATGGTCAGAAGGCCGTCGAATTTTTCATTGCCATTGATAGCCAGGTCGATGGAGTCGTTTTCAAAAGCCATCACAGCCTGATACATGGCTGCCTGAGCCTTATCCTGGCGGGGCAACAAATAGAAGTGGCGTACACTCAGTATGGCTCCGATGACCACAACTACGACGACCAGCCCCCACAACAAAGGTTTTTGATACTTCTCAACAAACTGTTCCGACATTGAGAGAGCCTCGTTCACTTTCTCAAGTTCGTCTTTTTCTTTTTCTGCCATATTTTTCTTGTCTTTTAATTATTTTTTATCCTCATACACAATCCCTATGCGGGGAATTGAGTGACAAAAGTAACTTATTTCTTCTTATAAATAAAATTTCATCTTCATTTTTTTGTCTGTGAAACGTTAATCGGGCCGACAAGAGCTCTTTTTCGCCCGATGCAGCCAACGGCCCGCGGCTATTTCGGGGGTGGTTTTGTGCGCAAAACAGAAAAAATTTGTGTATGTTTGTGGGAACAAAACGACCGACGCGACATGATTCTCTCCCGGCTATCGATAGTCAATTTCAAGAATATCGCTCAGGCAGACCTGCATTTCTCGCCCAACGTCAACTGTTTCCTCGGGAACAACGGCATGGGCAAGAGCAATCTGCTCGATGCCATCTACTACCTTTCGTTTTGCAAAAGCTACACCCGCAACCCCGACTCGCAGAACATTCGCCACGGCGAGGATTTCTTTGTCTTGCAGGGTTACTACGAGCGCAACGGCAACGACGAGGAGTTGTATTGCGGCATCAAGCGCCGGCAGAAGAAGAGTTTCAAGCGTAACAAAAAGGAGTATGACCGGCTGTCGGACCACATCGGGTTTGCCCCGCTGGTCTTGTCGACCCCCTCGGACAACGAGCTGATTTTGGGCGGCAGCGAAGAGCGCCGCAAGTTCATCGACCAGGTCATCAGCCAGTTCGACAAGCCCTACCTGGGTACGCTCATACGCTACAACAAGGCGCTGGAACAGCGCAACGCCCTGCTGCGACAGGAGTGCCGCGAAGAGATGCTCTACGACATTTGGGAGGAGCAGATGGACCAGGCGGCAGCCGAGATTTACGAGAGCCGCCGGCGCTTCCTGCAAGCCTTCATTCCCGTGTTCCGCCGTTTCTATGGCGACATCTCGTCGCAGAACGAGGTGGCCGACCTCGTCTACACCTCGCACCTGGCCGACGGGTCCCTGCTGACCCAGTTACAGGCCTCGCGCCCGCGCGACCTGGCCATCGGCTACACCACCCGGGGTATCCACCGCGACGACATGGAGATGATGCTGGGTGACTATCCCATGAAACGCATCGGCTCGCAGGGGCAGTGCAAGACCTACCTCGTTGCCCTGCGACTGGCTCAATACGATTTCCTGCGGGAACAGGGCGACACCGCCCCTCTGCTGCTGCTCGACGACATCTTCGACAAGCTCGATGCCGAGCGGGTGAAACAGATTATCCGGCTCGTCTCGTCCGACCACTTCGGGCAGATATTCATCACCGACACCAACCGCCAGTATCTCGACGAAATCATTCAATCCATAGGGTCTCAATACAGTATCTTCTCGGTCAACCGGGGAGAGTTTGAAGTTTTGGAAGGGAAATTGCCATGAAAAAACAAGATGCACTCTCGATTGGCGAAATCATTTCGCAGTTCATCGCCGAGAACAAACTGGAACAGAAGCTCGACGAGACGCAGGTCATGCGCCTGTGGCCCCGCATTGCCGGCGAAACGGTCAACGCCTACACCCAGTCGATGCACGTACGCAACCGCACCCTCTATGTGCAGTTGTCGTCGGCCGTGCTGCGCAACGAGTTGATGATGCTGCGCAACGACCTGTTGCGCCGGTTCAACGACGAGTTTGGCCACCCGGTTATCGACAACATCGTTTTCAGATAAAAACCTTATACGCATGGAATCTATCGACACACCCATATTCCACCACTCCCAACCCCTGCAAATCCGGTTCAACGACGTCGATCTGCTGGGGCATGTCAACAACTCCATCTACTTTGCCTTCTACGACTTGGGGAAGTCGCGCTATTTCGAGGCAGTCAAAGCCCAGAACATCGACTGGAAGAAGGCCGACGTCGTCATCGCCAACGTCAATGCCGATTTCGTAGCCCCCATCTACCCGGGAGAACCGGTAGCCGTACAGACCTGCACCACCGAAATCGGTCACCGCAGTTTCAAATTGTTACAACAAATCGTCAACACCGAGACGGACCAGGTGAAAGGCATCTGCCGCACGGTGATGGTAGGATTCGACGTCCAATCGGGCGTAGCCGCGGCCATCAGCGACGAGTGGAAAAAGGCCCTCTGCCGCTTCGAGGGGCGAGACCTGCGAAAAAAATAACCCGGGGCGTCCTACAATCTCATAACGATTTATTACTTTTGCAAAAGATAGAATGCGGCCCGGCAGCGTCAAATTTGAAAATTCCGTTCCAGTTGCCCCTGCTCCCGCCCTTCTCTCACTGTGTAACCCATTTATAGCTGATGTCTCACACCAATCTACTATGAATATGAATTTCAACGAAAAAATACAGGATATCCTGCACAAAGAGGCACAAGCCATTCTCGATATCCCCGTCTCGGACCAGTTTGAAAAAGCCGTCAACCTCATTGTCGAGCAGGTGCACCAAAAGGGAGGCAAGCTCGTGACCAGCGGTATGGGCAAGGCCGGACAGATTGCCATGAACATCGCCACTACCTTCTGCTCGACCGGTATCCCGGCCGTGTTTCTTCACCCCAGCGAAGCCCAGCACGGCGACCTGGGTATCTTGCAGAAGAACGATTTGATGCTGGTCATCTCCAACTCGGGCAAGACCCGCGAAATACTCGAACTGCTCCAACTGGCCTCGACCCTGATGCCCGAACTGAAATTCATCGTCATCACCGGCAACAACCAGAGCGAACTGGCCCAACGAGCCGACGTCTGTCTCTTCACCGGCGCTCCGGGCGAGGTATGTCCGCTGGGGCTTACCCCCACCACCTCGACCACCCTCATGACGGTAATCGGCGACATTCTCGTGGTAGGAGCCATGGAGGCCACCCACTTCGACGTACACCAATATGCCCTGCGTCACCACGGCGGCTACCTGGGTACCCGCTCGCGCGAACAGAGCCAAAAGAAAGACTAATCACCGTAACGATATGCGTAAAATCATAGGAATAGGAGAATCCATTCTCGATATCATCTTCAAGAACCAGCAGCCCTCCCACGCCGTACCGGGAGGCTCCACTTTCAACACCCTCATCTCGCTGGGGCGACTGGGTGTACCGGCCACATTCATCAGCGAAATCGGACACGATGTGGTGGGCGACATGATTCTCGATTTTATGCAGAAGAACCACGTGGCAACCGAAAATCTGGACATCTTTTACGAAGGCAAGACTCCCATTTCGCTGGCCTTCCTCGACGAGAACAACGAAGCCAAATATCTGTTCTACAACCAATTTCCCGAAGACCGCCTCAACTTTGCCTGGCCGCGCATCGACAAAGACGACATCATCGTCTTCGGCTCCTACTTTGCGCTGAATCCCGCCCTGCGCGACCGGGTGCGCGAGTTTGTCGAGTTTGCCAAGGAGCGTAAGGCCATCATCTACTACGACCCCAACTTCCGCAACGCCCACGCTCACGAGGCGGTCAAGCTCATGCCCTCGGTCCTCGAAAATCTGGAATATGCCGATGTGGTCAAAGGCTCCACCGAAGACTTTAACAACCTGTTCCACATGACCGACCCGCAAAAACTCTACATCGACCACATCAAGTTCTATTGCCCCAATTTCATCTGCACCCGGGGCGAAGCCGGCGTCGAGCTGTTTTGCAACCAGGGCAACCGCCACTTCGCCACCACGCCGGTCACACCGGTGAGCACCATCGGAGCCGGCGACTCGTTCAACGCAGGCGTCCTCTTCGGCCTGTTGAAGCACAACATCACACTCGACCGACTCTACACCCTCACCCCCGACGAATGGGCCCCCATCATTCAGTACGGCATGGAGTTTTCGGCAGCCGTCTGCCTGAGCATGGACAACTACATCGACCCCGATCTCGCGGCCCGCTATCGCACGGAGGGTTAGTACAAATTCCTTATAAATATTCTAAAATAAAACAAACCCCGATTCAGCTAACTATCGCACACTCTTATCTTTGCGGTAAATTTTCATCACCACGACAGATATGCGATATCTACAACTTTGTTCTTTGCTCCTTGCATTGAGTGCTTGTTCTACACACATAGCCGACATCGATGTAGCCTGCGAAATAGATTCCCAGCACAACTATTTGTTGAAGTGGGAGACCATGCCGAAAATCGAGGGAGAAGTACAAATTTACCAGTCGACCAACCCCGAACAATTCGATACCGAACGGCCACCGGTAAGAACGGCCAAAATCCAGACCGGCTATATCCTCATACCCGACACGCTGAAACGGCAGCGCTCCTATTTCCTGCTGCGGTTCAACGGCCGCGACGACCAGGTGGTGGGAGCCCGGGCCGAACGGCTGCAATACATCGAGAATTTCAGAGATCTGGGCGGCTATACCGCCAAAAACGGCAAGCAGCTGCGGTGGGGCAAGATATTCCGTTCGGGAGAGTTCAACTCGCTCACGGCAAGCAGCATCGACCGCATCAAAAACATGGGCATCAAAACCCTCATCGATTTCAGAGACAGCGAAGATGTAATCAAGCCCAGCCCCGAACTGGGCCTCGACAACGTCATCAACCTGCCGGGTTCTCTCCACTACCGTCAGAACCTGCTGCCCCGCCTCCAAAAAGAGGAGCTGAGACGGGGCGATGCCAACCTCTTCATGCAAGACCTCTACGTAGCCATGATTTCGGGCTCGAAACGGGCCTTCAAATCGATGTTCAACCAACTGCTGGTAGAGGACAACTACCCCATCGTGCTCAGTTGCGTGAACGGCAAGGACTACACCGGTTTTGCCGTGTCGCTGCTGCTGAGCGCCCTCGACATGCCCGAGGAGGTCATCATGAACGACTACCTGCTCTCCAACCGCTACTTCGACCGCCGCAGGACGGCCTTCGACCCCAAGGACTGTTGCGACGACACCCAGGAGGCCCTCTCGCTCATACAGACGGCCGACAGCCGGTTCCTCTCCTATGCCCGCGACTACATTCGTCAAAAGTACGGCTCCATCAACAACTACCTGGAAGAAGAGCTGGGCATGACGCCCGAGAAACGCCGTCAACTGAAAGCGTACCTGCTGCACTGATACAGTAGCCGTACCCCCCCGGTCAACACACCCTCACACGAGCTATCGCCCGAGACAAGCGATTCCGGGTCAACACATATCCGTACCACAACCGGCGCGGAAGATAGGGCACACGCGGCGCTATATCCCGATTTTTTCGTACCTTTGCCGCCGGAAACAGTACTTTAACGTACAACAAGATTCATTTCACCCTCTCCCCCTTAGCCCCGTTTGAGGACGAAAGAGGCCTTGTGCCCCGGCGATAAAGCAAAAAAAACGAGAATAACATAGATGAAGACATTTCAAGAACTGGGTATCTGCGACGAGATACTGAAAGCGATTACCGAACTGGGATATGAAAACCCCATGCCCGTACAGGAACAGGTAATCCCCCACCTGCTGAACGAAGAGACCGATTTGGTTGCCCTGGCCCAGACCGGCACGGGCAAAACCGCCGCCTTCGGCCTGCCCGTAATACAACGCATCGACCTCGGCCTGTGCCAGCCACAAGCCCTTATCCTATCGCCCACCCGCGAGTTGTGCCTGCAAATCGCCGGCGACCTTACCGACTATTCGCAATACATCGACGGGCTGCGCATACTCCCCGTCTATGGAGGTTCGAGCATCGAGAGCCAGATAAGAAGTCTGAAAAAAGGGGTGCACATCATTGTAGCTACCCCGGGACGTCTGCTCGACCTGCTCGAACGCAAGACCGTGCGCCTCGACCACGTCTCGACCGTCATCATGGACGAGGCCGACGAGATGCTCAACATGGGATTCCTCGACAGCATCAACGCCATTCTCGCCCAGGTGCCCCAGGAGCGCAAGATGCTCCTCTTCTCGGCCACCATGCCACGCGAAATCGAACAGATTGCCCGCACCTACATGCACAATCCACAGGAGATTGTGGTGGGCAGCCGCAACGAAGGGGCCGAGAACGTGCGCCACGTCTACTACATGGTACACGCCAAAGATAAATACCCGGCGCTCAAACGCATTGCCGACTATTACCCCAACATATATGGCATCATCTTTTGCCGCACCCGTCGCGAGACTCAGGAGATTGCCGACCAGCTCATTGCCGACGGTTACAACGCCGACTCGCTGCACGGTGAGCTGTCGCAGGCTCAACGCGATGCCGTCATGCAGAAGTTCCGCCTGCGCAACCTGCAACTGCTCGTGGCCACCGACGTGGCGGCCCGCGGACTCGACGTGACCGACCTGACCCACGTCATCAACTACGGTCTCCCCGACGATATCGAGACCTATACCCACCGCAGCGGCCGTACCGGCCGAGCCGGTAAATCGGGTGTATCGGTCGCCATCATTCACAGCCGTGAAAAGGGTAAGATGCGCGCCATCGAAAAGATTATCGGCAAGAAATTCGAGCGGGGACTGGTCCCCACCGGCGAACAGATTTGCGAGAAGCAGCTCTTCAACCTGGCCGACCGCATCGAGAAGGTGAAGGTGAACGAAGAGGCTATCGCCAAATTCCTGCCCAACATCTCGCGCAAACTGGGGTGGCTCACCGAACAGGACCTCATCAAACGCATCGTATCGCTTGAATTCAACCGCTTGATTGACTACTACCGCGACACTCCCGACCTCGACCTTCCCGACGAGAATACCCGTAAGCCCAAGGGGGAAACGACGGCCAAGGGTGACAAGAAGGGTCGAAATAAAGACTCCCGCACGGCCGAGGAGGGATTTGAGCGTATCTACATCAACCTGGGTAAAGCCCACGGCTTCTTCCCGCCCAACCTCATCGAGATGATCAACTCGCTCGTGCCCGGACGTGTCGACATCGGGCGCATCGACCTGTTGCCCACCTACTCCCTCTTCGACGTCGAAAAGGGTGCCGCCAAGAAGGTGGTGGGGGCATTGAAAGGCTGCGAATTTTACGGGCACCGCATCTACGCCGAGATTGCTACCGACAAAGACTACGCCGGCAAGGGAAGGCGCAAGGGCAAGGAGGGCGATGGTCGCCGCAAAGGAGGCGACAAGCACTACGGCTCTACCCGGAAAGGCGGCTCGGACAACCGATTCAAACAAGACCGTCACTCATCAAACTTCCGCAAAGAGAGACGGAAATAGACTACCCCCAACGAAAGTTCTACTCCGATTTCCATACACAGGCGGCCCGAAAGATTCTCTGTGCGAATCCTCGGGCCGCTTTGTCATATACCCCCATTCGCACCCCCGGTAAACGGCACCTTTTTCGAACCTCTCCCCCTTCTGAACCGACACTATGCATAAATCAACTCCATAAAGATTTTTTAGCTTGGACAACTGCTCAAAGCAAACTATATTTGTATAAAATATAGATATATTATGGATATACTCCTCAAAATAAAAGCTTCCGACCAAGAGGCGGATACACTGCAACGTACACTCCACGAGATAGATACATTGTCGCAACGATGGTATTCCCAACCAGCCGACTCACACGCAGGTGGCGAACAGATCCAGGCCGGTATCGAAGCGACCATAGCCGCGTCGCTCGCCCTCGAAAATATCTCCCATACCCCCTCGCTGATTCACAAAATAGTGACCGGGAACACCCACACAGGGAGCAAAGCGGAGAATCTGATTACCGGCTACCGGACGGTGCTGCACGCACTCTATACCGAGGCGACCAAATACCCCTTGTGCGAAGATACCATCATCGCCCTGCATACGGCTCTATTCCCCAACGGCAAAAGGGAATCGAACGGCCACTCGGCAGGCACTCCCGCCGCAGTCAACTTTCTCGACTACAAGGCACCCACCCTATTCAACCGCAGCCGCACGGTATCGGTCAACAACGAGATACGCGACCTGGTTGAATGGACCAACCGCGAACTTGCCCGCAACGACCATCACCCGCTCGTTGTCATCGCCGCCTTTACCTACGAGTTTATCTCAATACACCCGTTCCGTGAAGGGAAAGGCGAACTTTCGCGCATACTCTCCACCCTGCTGCTGCTCCAAAACCATTACGAATGGGCCCGCGAAGTATCCATCGACAGCCTCATCGAACAACAGCGCTCGACCTACTACCAAACCCTGAAACGGGGGCAGCAGAACCGCTATTCGTCGCAGGAAAACATCACAGCATGGGTCCTGTTCCTGTGCAACATCTGGTTGCAGGCTCTGCGCAGCCTGGTGGCCGAAATGCCCGAAACCGAGGTTACCCCACCAGTTTTCCCCTCGGGAGTGATTCACACCTCATCGCCGGCTGCCCCCGAGGCCGAAACTCCGCCCGCGCAGCCCGTCTACCTCAACAGCCGGCAGAAACAGATACTCTCCATTCTCGCCCGGGAAGAACCGGCCAAAGTGAGCGATATCGCACGGTTGCTGCAAGGGGTCTCCATCAACACCTTGAAAAAAGACCTGCTCTACCTGCGACAGAAAAATCTCATCACCGCACACGGAGTGCTCAAAGGAACCATATACACGCTGAAAAAATGACCGGCCCCACCGAAAAGATAACCCCGCACCAATAACAATCAGGACAAAATTTCACTATATTTGCCCCAAGAACCTTACTTACTAATTACTTAATCGATGCACACAACCCGATTAAAAAGCCAGCAAAAACAATGAAAAGAATTCTTGTAATCGGATCGACCGGACAAATAGGTTCGGCCCTCATGACAAAACTCCGCAGCGAGTATGGTAGCGACAACGTCGTAGCCGGATATATCGAGGGAGTACCCCTGAGTGACGACCTGAAATACGGGGGCCCCTTGGAGGTGGCCGATGTAACCAACGCCTCGCAAATCGCCGCCATCGTCGACAAATACCAAATCGACTCTATCTACAACCTGGCGGCCATACTCTCGGCGCAAGCCGAAAAAAAGCCCTTGCTGGCCTGGAATATCCAAATCGGCGGCGTGCTCAATCTGCTCGAAATATCACGCGAAAAGGGCTGTGCCCTCTTCACCCCCAGCTCCATCGGGGCTTTCGGCGACTCCTCACCCAAGGTGAAGACTCCGCAAGAAACCATACAGCGCCCCCGCACCATCTATGGGGTGAGCAAGGTATCGTGCGAGTTGTTAAGCGACTACTACTTCTACCGCTACGGCGTCGATACCCGCTCGGTGCGATTCCCCGGACTCATCTCCTACGAGACTCTGCCCGGCGGCGGTACCACCGACTATGCCGTCGAAATCTACTATGCAGCCGTGAAAGGCGAGAAATTCGAGATTCCGGTCAAGGCCGGAACGTTTATGGACATGATGTACATGCCCGACGCTCTTAAAGCCATGGTTATGTTGATGGAGGCCGACCCTTCCCGACTGAAACACCGCAACTCGTTCAACATCGCCTCCATGAGCTTCGACCCCGAAATCATCTACCACGAAATCAAGAAATTCTACCCCGATTTCGTGGCCGAATACAAAATCGACCCCGTTCGTCAGCAGATTGCCGACTCGTGGCCCGACCTGCTCGACGACTCCTGCGCCCGCACCGAGTGGGACTGGAAACCCGACTATGACCTCGAATCGATGTCGGTCGACATGATTGAACACCTGAAAAAGAAACTCCTTAAATAAACGCCTATGTTCACACGAATGAAAGAGTATTTGGCCCACGAACTCGCCGACATCAAGGCTAACGGCCTATACAAAGAAGAACGTACCATTATCACCCCGCAAAGCTCGGCCATCAGAATTGCCGAAAAGAGCGGCAAAGTTCTTAACTTCTGTGCCAACAACTATCTGGGACTGTCGGACAACCCCCGACTCATCGCCGCCGCCAAGAAAGCGATGGATACCCACGGATTCGGCATGTCGTCGGTACGCTTCATCTGCGGAGCCCAAGACCTGCACCGCGAACTCGAAAAGGCGATTGCCCGCTATTTCAAAACCGAAGATACCATTCTCTACGCCGCCTGCTTCGATGCCAACGGCGGCGTGTTCGAGCCTCTTTTCACGGCTGAGGACGCTATCATCTCCGACGCCCTCAACCACGCTTCGATTATCGACGGAGTGCGCCTCTGCAAGGCCAAACGCTACCGCTATGCCAACGCCAACATGGAGGAGCTGGAACACTGCTTGCAGGAGGCTCAGGCCCAACGCTTCCGAATCATCGTGACCGACGGTGTATTCTCGATGGACGGCAACGTGGCCCCCATGGACAAAATCTGCGAACTGGCCGAGAAATACGATGCACTGGTCATGGTCGACGAATGCCACTCGGCCGGGGTGGTAGGCCCGCGCGGACGAGGTGTGAGCGAGCTCTTCAACCTCTACGACCGCATCGACATTCACACCGGTACGCTGGGCAAAGCCTTCGGCGGTGCCATCGGTGGCTTCACCACAGGTCCCCAGGAGATTATCGACATGCTGCGCCAGCGGTCGAGACCCTACCTCTTCTCCAACTCGTTGCCCCCTGCCGTAGTGGGAGCCGGTATCGAAGTGTTCAAGATGCTCGACGAGAGCGACGAGCTCCACGACCGTCTGGTAGAAAACGTCACCTATTTCCGCGACAAAATGATGGCTGCCGGGTTTGACATCAAACCCACCCAGTCGGCCATCTGCGCCGTGATGCTCTACGACGCCAAACTGTCGCAAACCTTTGCCGCACAAATGCTCGACGAAGGTATCTACGTAACAGGTTTCTACTATCCCGTTGTTCCGCAAGGGCAGGCCCGTATCCGTGTACAGCTCTCGGCTGCTCACAAGCGCGAAGAGCTCGATGCCTGCGTCAACGCCTTCATCAAGGTGGGCAAAAACCTGGGTGTACTCAAATAGATATTTTTATTTCCTCCATACGTTGTCAAACGTCTCTCTTTACACAAAGAGAGGCGTTTGGCTTTTTATATACCATCGGCCGACTCGAAAAGAGGGAGGATTCAGCAAGAAACCGACCACCGGTCTTCATAGGAAAGGGTAATCTGTCCTCTGCAACCCAAAAGGCGATTCACCTTAACGTCGAAAAGACAAAGGCCTCCATAGGGCGTCTATTCCCAACAATAGAAAAGGCGAAACACCCGAGGGTGTCTCGCCTTGTATCTTCTGTGTGGTCCCACTTGGGCTTGAACCAAGGACCCCCTGATTATGAGTCAGATGCTCTAACCAACTGAGCTATAGGACCGGCCCGGATATTTCCGTAAGCGAGTGCAAAGATAGCGGTTTTCACAGAAAAGCCCAAATATTTTACCGTTTTTCTTTACCCGTGAATTAAAGACACACCCCCTCACACAACGGGCAGGAACTACGGGAGAGTTGACCCACCGAGACACCAGCCCAAAGGGAATCTCGAAGGAGGCGAGCAGTATATCACACCCACCTCTCCTCCTCCAATGGAGCAAAAGCCTTGCCTCCGGGAGCCCGCATGTACTAAAATCTCTTTACAGATACCCCGCAGCTGCACAAAATTCACTATTTTTGTACCCACATAAACCCCTGACGGGGTCTCCCGCGACAGCGGGTCATACCGGACTCTCGCCCCACCCCGTCGCCAACTCATGCCAATGACTGCCGAATATACCGAAACCTCTTCGCAACAACCTCTCTTCGCCGCACTGGGCGTGTTCGACGGTGTGCACCGGGGCCACCGGGCCGTGATTGCCCGGGTTGAGGCCGAGGCCGCTGCACGGGGATTGTCGTCGGCAGTCATAACCTTTCGCGCCCACCCCCAACAGGTACTGCGTCCGCAAGTCCCCTTCCGCCTGCTCACCTCGCCCGAAGAACGGGAAACACTCTTGCGGCAAACGGGGATAGACCGGGTGATTTTTCTCGATTTCACCCACGAAATGTCGTTGCTGTCGGCCTTCGACTTTCTGCAAATCCTGTCGTCATGCTATCAAGTAAAGGGACTTATCATCGGTTACGACCACCGTTTCGGGCACAATCGGGCCGAAGGGTTCGACGATTATGTAAGATATGGCCAACAGTTGGGTATGGTGATTCTCCACGCTGACGAACTGGTGACCGATGCCGGTCCGGTGAGTTCGTCGATTATCCGCAAACGGCTGTTAGAGGGCGACCTCACAACAGCCAATCACCTGCTGTCGTATCCCTATACGCTTCACGGCCATGTAGTAAACGGCTTTCATGTGGGGCGCGAACTGGGATTCCCCACGGCCAATATCGACATCGATTACCCCGACAAACTGATTCCGGCCAACGGCGTGTATGCCGTGCGCACCACGTTACCCGACGGACGTCGGTACAACGGCATGCTCAACATCGGCAACCGACCCACGTTGAACCGGCCCAACGATTACAGCATAGAGGCCCATCTATTCGATTTTTCGGGTAATCTGTACGGTTCGTCCCTGACCGTCGAGCTCATACACTACATGCGCTCCGAACAGACTTTTGCCAACATCGAGGCCCTACGGAGGCAACTGGTTGCCGACGAGGCGGCCATTCGCAAAATCTTGTCGGAATAATTCGCCTCGCTCTACAACGAGACCTGATAGTCCTGCTTGTTCAACTTGGGATTGCAGCAGACGAACCCTACGTTTTTCATGTCGACAGTTACCCGCACACGCTCGTCCTTGATGAGCGACTCCCACCACTCTTTCACCGCGCTGTTGCGACGAATACCATCGATGACGAGTATCGACGGCTTGTCCAGTGCCGGGTCGAGCAACCGGGGCAAAACCCGGTACTGTGCCTTGGGCAACCGGTTGACCACAATATAAAGCCCCTCGTGCCCACCGGCCAAATAATTGGAAAGCGCAATGGCATAGGGTTCCCGCACAAAATCGGCCTGCTCGCCGGCCTCGGCAAAAAGCTGTTCGGCAAAGGTTCCAATCTCGTCATTCGACTCGACTATCGTCAGACGTGCCGAACGCTCGGCCAGCCGCAAATAGAGCGACGAGATGCCCCACGAAGAACCTATTTCAAGAATATTGTCGGGGCGAAAAAAGTTGGTCAGCCGGAAAAAGAGGCGACCCCGGCTCTTGGAGATGAGCCGCCGTTGCCGTTTCTGTCTCCGTTGAAGGATATCGACCACATGAGCACGGGCTATTGCCTCGACATCGTCGTAGGCATAATAACGGGCCTTCTCGCGGATTACTTTCGTGATGAGACGAAAGGCAAAAGGCGAATGAATGCCAAAGCCCCATGCCTGACGCATGCGGCTCATGGGCGAGGTATATTCTTTCCAGAACTTCTTTTGCATCTCCCCTGTCGGCTTGTTTTATGAGTTTTGCACTACCGGTTTACGCCGTTTCCAAGCGGCGAAACCCGTCCCGACAAAAGCGACCAGAATCAAAAACAGCGACACATAGGCAATGGCTTCGGTCGTGTGAACCGACGGCGGGTCGAACCGGAATATCACCTCGTGTTCGCCAGCTGGCAGATTGACAGCCCGCAGCACGTAGTTTACACGCGCCATATCGATGGGTTTCCCGTCGACGGTCACTTGCCAACCCCAAGGGAAGTAAATCTCGGAGAAGACCGCTAAACCGCCTTGTTGCGAACGATAACGATAGGTGAGTTCGTCGGGCTTGTATCCGGTCTCGTAAATGGTATCGCCGACTGCGGGGGGAACAACCTTGTCGCCAATCTCCCGGGCAAAGCGGCGATCGGCCACCGCCGTGTGCGACGGGTCGAAATCGGTAATGGCCGCCATCTCGGCATCGGCATTGTCGACCCACTTCACCTCCGAGACAAACCAGGCGTTGCCCAGCGCTCCGGGATTGCGCACCACGGTCTCCCGGCCGTCATCGAGCGGTTGTATGATGTAACGGGTATTGAGCATGTTAAGTACCGCCGGATTGGCATTGACGAGCTGACGCTCGATAAGGTCTTGATAACGACGCAGTTTGGCGGCGTGGTACCCTCCTATCGACTTGTGGTAATAGGAGGTACGGGGTTCATTGAAACTGGCGGCCAGCGTCTCACCGGCAGCGGCATTGAGCACCCGGTAGTTCATATCCTTGTCCTGCAAGATATAGCGGTCGGTATCGGTCATGGGGAAGGGATTGGTCTTGCGGGCCGGCGTCTCGAAATTTTTGCTGTTGAGGTAGCGTTTGTTAATCGGATACATGTCACCGACAAGAATCACCGCCAGGGCCACCAGGGCCACCGTTGCACTCACTTTCTTTCTATTCAGCAGCCACAGCACGGCAAATCCCAACGCCACGATGATGAACGAGCGCCAGGCATCGGCCGTGAATACAGCCTTGCGAGCCTCGGCAATACCGGCAAACAGTTCGGCATAACCGGGTTGTCCGGCCGCTTCCCGTTCATAGTCTTTCAAGAAGGTATCGAAGAGGCCGGGAGCCAGAGCTGCCAGCAAGGCGATACCGGCCACGATACCGCCGCTCAGGTAGAACCACCGCTTCTCCCGCGAGAGTATCGACGGGTCGTCGAATATCTTTTTCAATGCCAGCACGGCCAGCAACGGCATGCAGAACTCGGCCACCACCAAAATACTCGATACGGTGCGGAACCGGTTGTACATGGGGAAATAATCGATAAACCAGTCGGTGAGCCACATCATGTTCTTGCCCCACGAGAGCATAATGGTCAGAATGGTCACCACCAGCAGGGCCCATTTCAGCGGCGTGCGCACGATGAAGCAGCCCAACACGAAGAGGAAGAAGATGAGTGCTCCCACATAGACAGGCCCGGCCGTGAAGGGTTGGTCGCCCCAGTAACGGTCTACCTGCGAGAGGTAGGGCCGCAGTTGCGGGTCGGCAGCCTTGACCGCCCGCTCGCTCTCGGAGAGGGGGCCGCTGGCACCACCTTTGCTGTCGGGGATAAGCAGGGTGAGGGTCTCCATCTTGCCGTAGCTCCACTGGGTGATATAGTCCTTGTCCAAACCGTTCCCAGCCGGTTTCGGCTTGTCGGCATCGAGCGAGGTCAGCTCGGTGTGCCCCCCCCGCATCGACTCCTTGGAGTACTTATAGGTGTGATACAGATTCGAGGCATTGGCCCCCACCGCCAACACGGCGGCAACTACCAGCACCCCGGTGGCCTTGAAAAAGCGGGGCATCGTGTGCGAACGGTAATGCTCTACGCCATAGGCAACAACCACGGCACAAATCACGAACAGGAAATAGTAGGACATCTGCACATGGTTCGACATAATCTGCAAGGCACCGAAGAGGGCTGCCAGCGCACCTCCCAACAGGTACTTGCCCCGGTAGGCCAGTATCACACCGGCTATCGTGGGCGGTATATAGGCCAAGGTGATAAATTTCCAGATGTGACCGGCCGCAATGATTATAAAGAAATAGGACGAAAAGGCATAGGCTATCGCACCGAAGGCAGCCAGATACCAACGCACATTCAAGGTGAGCAGGAGGATATAGAAACCCAGCATCATGATAAAGACCAACGATACCGGCGAAACCAGCCACAGGTTGTAAACGCTCTGCAACCACTTTAACGGCTGGTTGCTCGAATAGGAAGGAGCTATCTGGAAGGTGGGCATACCCGAGAACAAAGAGCCGGTCCAGCGGGGTATCTCACCACTCTCCTGAGCATATTCCTGAACTTCATGACCAATGGCCAATCCCTGCTGGGTATCGTGTTGAAACAAGATTTTCCCCTCGATGACATCGGGCGAAAAGTAGATGAATGAAAGGACGATGAACAGCAGTACCGGCAACAGGGCCCAAAGATTTCTATGACTTTTCATTGTTACGAATCTCCATATTTTTTTGCAAATGTACGAGTTTACCCGTAATAATCACTTTTTTAACCCAACAAACTGAAACAAAAAAAGGTCGACAGAGGGCCTCTGCGGGTTCCTGTCGACCCTCACGGCCGGAAACAGAAGCGAAACCGGTTTCGCTTTGACCCGACCGGTCCACCTCCGGCATAAAAAAAGCCGGGGTCGACCAGCGACCCCGGCTCTATGAATAAGTTTTATCTACTTACTTATTTTACAAGCGAAGAGATGTCGAATTTAGCAAATTCGAGATCGGTAGCGGCTTGCTGAGCTTTGGCAGAATCCATGCTGATGGATTTCTTCAAGTTCGAAACAACCATTTGTTCGTTGTTGGTGCGGGCACCCAGAACAGCCATCAAGTAGTAGGTATTTGCATTGGGAGCTTCAACACCGGCCAACGTAGCTTTTGCCTTGCTGTAATCTTTAACCAAGATTTGAGCCAGAGCAGCGTTGTTCGATTTTACATCGCCGAAGGCTTTTACAGCAGCGTTGTAGTCGCCTTTCTTCATGTAGAATACACCCAGAGCTTCGTTGAGTTCGTTCACACCGGCCGATTTGCCGAAGGCTTGCTCAGCAGCAGCATAGTCGCTGTTGGAGAGAGCAACAAGACCTTGGTTCATAGCAATCTCGGGAGTGTTGGGAGCGATGCGGGCAGCCTTGTCAAAGTTAGCTTTGGCAGCAGCGAGATCACCCTCTTCGTATTGAACCATACCCAAGTTGTTGTAGCCACGATAATCGTTGGGATAGATTTCTACCACTTTGGCGTAGATATCGGCTTTCTCTTTGTTGGTCTTTACCAACGTAGCGGCATAGAGCAATTCGTCAACCGAAAGAGAGTCGGGATTTTCCTGAGCCAGTTTCGAGATTTCTTCGTCCGATTTACCGATTACGTTAACCGAAGCCGTAATTCTCGAATAACGCAGTTGCGGGAGGATTTCCTCGGCCAGTACTTCAAATACCGAAGACATGTTCTTGATTTCACGCTCACGTTGTTCGGGATCAGAGTACATCGAGAGAACGTTCAGAATCAACTCTTTGTCTTGGATATTCGATTTCGAAACCAATTCCTGGAAACCTTCCCAGTCTTGAGCCGTAAATTCAGCGGTCATATCGGCCTCGATTTTGTTTTTCTTCAAGCTCTTCTTCATGTAGTCAACCGTATTTTTCTCACGGTTCTCGGCCAGCGTGGTATTGAGTTTAACACCACCATCGGGCGAAGCATACGAAGAGATGTTGATGTTGGTCAGTTCCTTGTTGGGAGCCTCGGCAGCGGCATTGATTTCGTTGTGAAGAGCGTTCATCTTCTCCGATTTCAATTGCTCGGCGCGCAGATTGGCTTGTTGGATAAGGAACATGATATCGGCCGAATAAGTCTCTTTGATGATGCGTTGGAACTTATCGGGCGTGATAGCGGGATTCAACTCCTGAGCGTTGGCAATCTCAGCTGTCGAAACAACACCTTCGGCTACCGTTACACGGGGGAGCTCATACGTTTTGCTGCCTCTCTCAACTTTGAAAGCGAGTTGCAATTCCGATTTCCGCATAGCGGGAATGTATTTGAAATTAACCGGCATGGAAACAACGCCACCCATTTTGTAAGAAATGGCCTGGTTGTTACCCTCTACCTTTTCCCCTTGGTAAACAAACGGAGTTCCGGCAGTTTCACCATCGGCATAAACCAAATACGGAGTTACGGTTACTACCGATTTTTTGTCGAAATACTTTTCGGGGAAAGTTCCGGTAACGGTTGCGGGAACTTGGCCACCAACTACTTCAAGAGGAGAAGGGGTCACCGTAAAATAATCGGCCGACAACGGCTTCATGTCTTTGTTACACCCTACAAATGCCAATGTCATGAGCACCATGAGGGGAAGATAGATTTTCTTAATCATAATAATAATTGTTTGGTTACACTTATTTTTGAAATATTCCTTTTGCTTTGAAGAACAGAATTAGTGCATTTTCATATTTAAGGCAAAAATAAACAAAAATAGAACACTCGCACCATTTTTATACAAATTTTTTTTATTTACCCCCATTATTTGCAGGGTGTTTCTGATTTCGGGGGTGGTGTTGCAGGATTTCCTGCCGCAGGAATTGCCGGTCGAGATGTGTGTACAGCTCTGTGGTTGTGATACTTTCGTGCCCCAGCATCTGCTGGATAGCCCGCAAGTTGGCTCCTCCTTCGAGCAGATGGGTGGCAAAGGTATGTCGCAGGGTATGAGGGCTTACATTTTTTCGTATACCACATGTTTCGCAGGCCCGTTTTACGATGTAAAACACCATAACGCGGGTCAGTTTGGCGCCCCTGCGGTTTAAAAATAAAATGTCCTCGCTGCCCCGCTTGATGTCGAGCTGCTGCCGATCGTCCATATAGAGGGTAATTTCGCGTATGGCATTTTGTGAGATGGGTACCAGCCGACGCTTCTCGCCCTTACCCTCTACAATAATATAGCCGTCGGACAGATAGAGGTCCGAAATGCGCAGACCCACCAGCTCCGACACCCGTAACCCACAACCGTACAGCGTCTCGATAATGGCCCGGTTGCGCTGGTCCTCGGGGTGCGACAAGTCGAACGAGGCAACCATCTGGTCCACCTCATCGACGGTGAGTACATCGGGCAGTTTCACCCCCTGTTTGGGAGTCTCGATGAGTTCCGACGGGTCCTCCTCGATGAACTTCTCGACTTTCAAGAAATTGAAAAACGATTTAATTCCCGAGATAATGCGGGCCTGCGACCGGGCACCGATACCCAAGTCCTGCAACGTACAGACAAATCGGTGCAGGTCGTCGCCGGTCACTCGGCTCCAATCGAGATTCTCGGACTGGATAAAATCCACGAGTTTCTCCACATCGCCGGTATACCCCTCGACCGTATTGGAAGACAAGCCCCGTTCCAGTTTCAAGTAGCGCCCAAAACGTTTCAATAAAATTTCCGAATCGACTATTGCCATACTCTTTTTGCCCGAATCTCATTTTTTTTCTCTATTTTTGCCCTATCTTAGGAGGATAATTTTTACAAGTCCTCCCAAGCAGACACCGGAAGTACATGAGCGGGAGAGGTCGGGATTCGGGAAATGCCCTGCACATGCGCTTTTCGGGCAAAGATAGTGAAAGGCGAGTGCAGAGACAAATGAAAAACAACGTTTTTCATTTTGTACCATGCCGAGCCGAATCCTGTCTTATTCAAAGATAGTGAAAGGCGAGTGCAGAGACAAATGGGAAACAACGTTTTCAAATTTGGCTTGACAAACCGATACGGCTTTTAATCTAAGGTAAAAACAAAAAGGGAGAGAGGAGAACCGACAGGCAGCCCCTCCTCCACCATAAAAGATTGTTACGTATGGATATACTCATCATCAACGGGCCCAACCTCAACCTGTTGGGTAAACGGGAAAAAACCATCTACGGGGAGAAATGTTTCGACGACTTTCTCGGGGAACTGCGTCAGCGTTATCCACAGCATCGCATCGACTATTTCCAGTCCAATATCGAGGGGGTACTCATCGACAAAATCCAGGAGGCCGGTTATGCGTGCGACGGTATTGTGCTCAATGCCGGAGCCTACACCCACACCTCCATCGCTCTGGGCGACGCCATACGGGCCGTTCCGGCTCCCGTCGTCGAGGTACACATCTCCAACATACACGCCCGCGAAGAGTATCGCCACCACTCCATGATAGCGGCTGCCGCAGCCGGCTCGATTATCGGGTTCGGACTCGACTCCTACCGGCTGGCCATCGAGGCCCTCATCGAAAAACAACGATAAAACCACTTAACTATGTCCAAATACACCAAAATAGTAGCCACGATCTCCGACTCGCGTTGCGATGTCGACTTCATCAAACAGCTCTACGACAACGGCATGAATGTCGTGCGCATGAACTCGGCCCACTTGCAGGAGGAGGGATTTCGCAAAATCATCGACAACGTTCGTGCCGTCTCCAACAAAATAGCCATTTTGATGGACACCAAGGGTCCCGAGGTGCGCACCACGGCTCTCGCGGAAGGCAGCAACCTGCAATTCTCGACCGGCGACCTCGTGCGCATTACCGGTCGGGAAGGTACCCTCACCGGCAACGGATATATCGGGGTCAACTACCCTCTCTTTGCTCAGGACCTCGACGAAGGCAGCCATATCCTCATCGATGACGGCGAACTTGAATTTGTGGTGCGAGGTAAAGACCATGACGACCTGCTGTGCGAGTCGCTCAACAACGGCGAACTGGGTGCCCGCAAGAGTGTCAACGTGCCGGGCGTGCGCATCAATCTGCCCTCGCTTACCGAGCGCGACATTCGCAACATTCACTATGCCATCAAGCAGGGCATTGACTTTATCGCCCACTCCTTCGTGCGCAGTAAACAAGATGTGCTCGACATACAAGCCATTCTCGACGAATACAAAAGCCCCATCAAGATTATTGCCAAAATCGAAAACCAGGAGGGTGTCGACAACATCGACGAGATACTCGAAGCGGCATACGGCGTGATGGTGGCTCGCGGCGACCTGGGCATCGAGGTGCCTCAGGAGAAGATTCCCGGCATACAGGCCCGCCTCATCAAAAAATGCATTCAGGCCAAGAAGCCGGTTATCGTCGCTACCCAGATGCTCCATTCGATGATTAAAAACCCCCGGCCTACCCGCGCCGAGGTGACCGATATCGCCAACGCCATCTACCAGCACACCGATGCGCTGATGCTCAGCGGCGAGACGGCCTACGGCAAATACCCCGTCGAGGCGGTGGCCACCATGGCCCGCGTGGCCGAGGAGGCCGAACACAACAAGCTCTCCGAAAGCAACATTCGGGTCGTTTCGCCCGACGAACCCGATGTGACCTCGTTCCTGGCCAAACAGGCGGTAAAGACCTTCAACAAGCTGGGTACGAAAGCCATCATCACCGACAGCTATACGGGTAGGACCGCCCGCTACGTGGCTGCCTACCGAGGTCGCTACCCGGTACTGGCCATCTGCTACTACGAGCGCACGATACGACTGCTGGCTCTCTCGTACGGCGTGTTCCCCCTCTACCAGGAGCGCACCCGCACCTCGCGCGAATACCTGTTCAACGGGTTGAACCACCTCATGGAACAACATCTCATCGACCGCGACGACCTCATCGCCTACCTGGGCGGAGGTTTTGGCGAGGGAAAGGGAACCACATTTCTGGAAATCAACCGCATAGGCGACGTGCTCGACAACTTTAACCACTATACGTTACCCAATATGGAAGACGCAGAGGCATGACTCCCGAACTGGAAGAATACATATTGAACCACATCGACAAGGAGGACGAACTGCTTGCCACCCTCGACCGGGATACCCACCTGTATCACCTGCGCCCCCGCATGGTGTCGGGACATCTGCAAGGGCGCATTCTCAAAATGTTCTGCCGCATGATTCGACCGCAGCGCATTCTCGAACTGGGAACATTCACCGGCTACTCGGCCCTCTGCCTGGCCGAAGGGCTATGCGAAGGAGGCGAGGTCCACACCATCGAAATCGACGACGAAATCGAGGATTTCACCCGCAGCCACCTGGCCCGGTCGCCCTACGGTAACCGGATCAAACTGATGATAGGCGATGCCGTTGAGATTGTGCCGACGCTCTCCGACACCTACGACCTGGTCTTCATCGATGCCAACAAGCGCGACTACCTCAAATACTATGAACTGGTGTTGCCCAAAGTTCGCCCCGAAGGCTTTATCCTGGCCGACAACACCCTGTGGGACGGCAAGGTGGTGACCGACCCCCACAGCCGCGATGCCCAAACGGTGGGCATCGAGCGGTTCAACGATTTTATCGCCACCGACAACCGGGTAGAGAAGGTGATTCTGCCCCTGCGCGACGGGCTCACCATTTTGTGGAAAAAGCCCTGACCCTATCCCGGCCCAATTTTGTTATATCTAAAAAAGAAACTTATATGGAAACAACTCGTCAGAACAAAATAAGCCGCCTGCTGCAAAAGGAGCTGAGCGACATATTCCTGGCCGAAACCCGCAAGACTCACGGTATCATCGTCTCGGTGAGCGTGGTGCGCGTAAGTCCCGACCTGAGCACGGCCAAAGCCTACCTGAGCATCTTCCCGCCCGAAAAGGGGGCCGAGATGATTGCCAACATCAACGCCAACGCCAAGACCATTCGCTACGAACTGTCGCAACGGGTGCGTTACCAGTTGCGCAAGACGCCCGAACTCTCGTTCTTCCTCGACGATTCGCTCGACTATATCGAGAACATCGACTCCCTGCTAAAAAAATAACCGGCGCGCATGAGCAGGCTCTCCCGCAAAATTGCCTGGCGTTACCTCTTCTCCAAGAAGTCGCACAGTGCCATCAATGCCATATCGATAGTCTCGGTGTGCGGGGTGGCTATTACCACGCTGGCACTTATCTGCACTCTGTCGGTCTACAACGGCTTCACCCAGCTCATCGGGTCGCTCTACTCCCAGATTGACCCACAAATCAAGATTACACCGCGCGAGGGAAAGACGCTCGACACCGAGGCCCCCGAAATCAAACAGATTGCCTCGTGGCCCGAGGTGAGCGTGTTCTCGCCCGTGGTCGAGGACAATGCGCTGTGCCTTTACAAGGACCGCCAACGGGCCGTACTGGTGAAGGGGGTACCCGACAACTACACCCGGTTGTCGCACATACAGGAGCTCGTCACCAGCGGCAACTTCCAGCTCAACGACGGCCGCATCGACTATGTGTCGCTGGGCATCGGGGTGGCCGGACAATTGGGCATCTCGAACAACTCGCCCTACCCCGTCGAACTTTATACGCCCAACCGGCTGGGACGGGTCAATCTGGCCAATCCGGCCCAATCGTTCAGCAGCCGGCGGTTCTTCGTCGCCTCGACCTTCTGCTCCAACCAGGCCATCTACGACGACCAACTGGTCATCTTGCCGCTGGCTACCGCCCGCGAAATGTTCAGCTACACTACCGAAGCGACGGCTATCGAACTGCGGCTCGCTCCCGGACTCAGCGAAAACAAGGTAGCCCAGAAACTGAAAGCGGTGCTGGGCGACACCTACCGCGTGGCTACCCACATCGAGCAGAACGACTGGTACAAATGGGTGCAGATCGAGAAGTGGATTACCTTCCTCATTCTCTCGTTTATCCTCATGATTGCCACCTTCAACGTGATTGGGGCCCTCTCTATGCTCATTATCGACAAGAAGCGCGACATTGACACCTTGCAAAACCTGGGAGCCGACGACCGCCTCATCTCGCGCATCTTCCTGGCCGAAGGGTGGCTCATCTCGGCCATCGGAGCCGGTTCGGGACTTATCCTGGGCGTGATACTCTGCTACCTGCAACAGGAGTACGGACTGCTGAAACTGGGCAGCACCGAGGGCATGTTCATTACCGATGCCTATCCCGTGCGGCTCGAACTGTTCGACACACTGGCCGTCACGGCCATTGTCCTCGTGCTGGGCTTCGTCACCGCCTGGTATCCGGCCAAGTTCCTGCGCAAGCGGCTGCTGGCCGAAAAATCGAACCGGGAGTAATTCCTCCCCCCCACACCTGTCAAAACACAATTCCACACGCCACATCTTCTAACGAACAATATTACAGCTATTACGAACATTTCTACCCGTTTACGTAGCCAAGAAAGAATAGTTTTGCAATAAGAAAAACTCTAATTACTTATTAAATTTTATTGCCATGAAAAAATTATCCTTTCTATTAGCATGCATCAGCCTCACAAGTACGCTGTATGCGACCGTATTTTATGTCACCCCAGGCGGTAGCGGCGATAAATCGGGAAGCAGTTGGGAAAATGCTTTTGACCTTACAACCGAAAATCTGGCAAGTGGAGAAAGCGGAGATGAATTTTGGGTGAAGGCGGGCACATATCAAACCAATATCAGTTATACCGAAAGACAGCTTTATGGCGGATTCAACGGAACCGAAACAGAGCTCAATCAACGGGATTGGGTCAAGAATCCTACTATCCTGCAAGGCGTAGAGGAGGCCCAGAATCCCCTCGCCATACTTAATCTATCGGCGCAACTCGATGGATTCATCATTCAAGACAACCTATATGCCAAGGCAACAACATTCAACGGGGCCGGTGTACAGATGCTTGCCAAAACGGTATTGCGCAACTGTATCGTCCGCAACAACCAAACCATAGGCCCCAATAACAACAATGTAGGCGGCGGTATCTTCGTGACCGGATTGGAGACCGACGGCGTCTATCCGCTCATCGAGAACTGCCTGATTATAAACAACTCCACCCCCAATAATGGTGCCGGTATTCAAATAGGGGCGAAAGCAACACTGCACATCGTCAACTCGACTGTGGCCAACAACCTGATTACCAAGGCTTCCGACGAGGTTGGCAGCGGCTTTGGCTGTGGTATTGGACTGGCACCCAACACCATACTCATTGCCGAAAACAGCCTCATCTATAACAACCAGAAATCCGATGGTACTCCATTCAGCATAGGTCCTAACCAAAATGCAGCCAACCACACGACGGCAACCGTGCGAAACTGTGCCTTCGACGCCGTTAATGCGGGAGACGGGACGAAAAACGGAATCCTGTTTGCCGAGAAAACAGCATGTATAGAAGATTTAAGCATCGATAATGCTCCCGGATTCAAAAAGCCTGTTTCGTTTGCAGGAGTTAAACCGGCAACGTCCGAGGAGTATGCCGAATTTGCCTCCGCCGATTACAGCCTGCTCGCTACCTCGATTTGTATCGACAAGGGAAACAGCGAGTATTCGACAACCGAATATGACTTGGCCGGCAACGCCCGTGAAATAAATGGGCAAGTAGATATCGGTGCTTATGAATACACTTCCGACCTTCCAACCGGCTTGCAGGCTGCAAAAACTTCGTTCAACTGCTACGTAAGCGACGGATTCCTTGTACTTCGTGGCGTTGAAGCAGGGAATACGGTTCATGTATACAACGCTTTGGGTCGAGAGGTAATCTCAATGCCGTCCGATAGCCCCATTCAACTCCCCTCCCGTGGATTGTATATTGTACAGTGTGGCAAGCTAACACAAAAAGTGATGTATTAACTTCCCGAGATAAAACAAAAACGACGGAGTGCGGCTCGAATCATTTCCCGAGCCGCACTCCGTTGTTTCATTCTCCCTGATAACTATTTCATTTCGCGGGCAATGGCATCGGCGATGGCCTGCATTTCGGCCGCATCGAGCGACAGTTTGTCGCGAAAGAAATTCATGTCGGACTCGCGATTGATAGGCACTAGGTGAATGTGCGTATGAGGCACTTCAAGCCCCATCACGGCCACGCCCACGCGTTTGCAGGGTACAGCCTTTTCGAGTGCCCGGGCCACCCGTTTGGCAAAGCGGGTGAGACCCACGTAGGCCTCGTCGTCCAAATCGAAAATATAATCGACCTCTTGCTTGGGAATGACCAGTGTGTGGCCCTTGGCTACGGGATTGATGTCGAGGAAGGCAAAGTAGTTCTCGTCCTCGGCTACTTTGTAGCACGGGATTTCACCGGCTACGATACGACTGAATATAGTTGCCATGGTTTCTTGTTTTTAGTTTTCACAAAAATAGGGAAAGGCTGTCACAAAAACAAGCGGCGACAAAGTTTTCAATTTGCTCCAACTCCCACCTCGACGTGATAGTCCGCCCCTCCCCGGTATTCGATATCGACGGAAACGGAAAAGAGCGGCCTCTTCCCCTCCTCTAAAAAAAGCGTTCCCCCTTTCTGCACTATAGGAGCGAAAGGGGGAACGCCTGTAACAAAAAAGCCGATATGCACGTGTGCATACCGGCGTATGGGTTAAATGGATATGTCGACGATTTCAAACGACATCAGGCCCGAGGGAACCTGAATCTCAACCACGTCGCCCACCTGCTTGCCCAGCAGACCTTTAGCGATGGGGGTCGTAGCCGAGATTTTGCCTTCGCGCAGATTGGCTTCCGACTCCGACACAATGGTGTATTTCATCACCGCGCCGTTCTTCACGTTTTTAATCGTTACCGTGTTCAGAATTTGAACCGTGTGGGTATTCAGCTTGCTCTCGTCGATGAAACGGGCATTGGCCACGAGGTCTTTCAACTGTGAGATTTTCATTTCGAGCATGCCTTGTGCCTCTTTGGCGGCATCATACTCGGCATTCTCCGAGAGGTCACCCTTGTCGCGGGCCTCGCCGATGGCTCGGGAGATTTCGGGACGCTTCACATTTTCGAGATAGGCAATCTCTTCCATCAATTTCTTATAACCTTCTTCGGTCATGTACGTAATAGCCATAATCTTACTCCTATAGTGTTTATAAATTATTATTCCTTATTAAACAAAAAAGAAATCCCGCCGTTAGCCGGGACTCCTTTTTGTGCTTTCACTGTGACAAAGATACGTTCTTTTTTTTATCTTCCAAAAAAAAACGCCTATAATCGTCAAACGTGGATTAAAGTCACTAATGCAACTATGAATGCAAAGAAGCAAAAAATAATCTTACGGGACAATCAAAGTGAAGTTTTTCTCTGGGCCTTCTGTTAATTTTGTACTGCACTTGTCGGATATAAGCTGTA
>DXDM01000042.1 GCA_019115485.1 Candidatus Barnesiella excrementavium
ATGGGTTGTATTGCTGGCTGCCTGCACTTCGAAATCGGACACGGAAGGGGTGACGAAATCGGGCCTGGACCGCTCGAAGTTCGAGACTACCGTCGACGGGAAACCGGTGAAACTCTATGTACTGGAAAACCAGTCGGGCATGGAGGTGTGTGTGACCAATTACGGCGGGCGTATCGTGTCGGTCATGGTTCCCGACCGCGACAACCAGTATCGCGACGTGGTGCTGGGACATGACTCCATTGCCGACTATATCCATATCGACGGGAATTTCGGCGCTCTGATCGGCCGCTATGGCAACCGCATCGCTCAGGGTCGTTTCACCCTCGACGGGGTGGAGTATCAACTGCCGCAAAACAACTACGGACATTGTCTGCACGGGGGGCCCAAGGGATTTCACCACAGTGTGTGGAATGCCGTGCAACCTAACGACACCACGCTTGAACTGACCTTGCAAAGTCCCGACGGCGAGGCCGGCTTCCCCGGCAACCTCGATGTGAAGGTGGTTTATACGTTGACTTCGGACAATGCACTGCGGCTGCAATATACGGCCACGACCGACAAGCCTACCATCGTGAACCTGACCAACCACTCCTATTTCAACCTGAGCGGCAACCCGGCCCACGATATTCTGGACGAGACGGTGCAGTTCTGTGCCGACGGCTTTACGCCCATCGACAGCACCTTCATGACATGGGGCGAGATTCGTCCGGTCGAGGGGACGCCGTTTGATTTCCGGGCCGGCAAGACGGTGGGGCGCGATATTGATGCCGATGACGAACAGTTGAAGAACGGAATGGGGTATGACCACAACATGGTTCTGTCGACCGGTGGCGATTTGTCGAAAGTGGCCTGTCGCATCAGCGACCCCACGACCGGCATCGTACTCGAAGTCTATACGACCGAGCCGGGTATCCAGTTCTATACGGGTAATTTCCTCGACGGCAAGGTGAAGGGAAAGCGGGGTATCGCCTATCCTCGGCGGGCTGCCATCTGTGTAGAGACACAGCACTACCCCGATTCGCCTAACCAACCCAACTACCCCTCGGTAGTGCTTCGTCCGGGCGAGACCTATTCGAGCACCTGTATCTACAAGTTTGGGGTTGAATAAGACCCTGTTGTGGAGCCTCTTGTGCGTATGATTTCGCGCGCATCTGACATTTCTCTGAGTAGAAGGAAACAATCGGGCAGGCGATGATGTTATTTGGCAAGAAGCCCCCAATCGGGACAAGTCTCGGTTGGGGGCTTCGCTTGTATGATTAAGAGTGTGTTATACTTTTTCCAGGGCTTGCGACAGGTCGGCGATGAGGTCGTCGATATGTTCGGTGCCGATGGAGAGGCGTATGGTGCCGGGGTAGATGGCCTGCTCGGCCTTCTCGCGGTCGGTCAGTTGAGCGTGGGTGGTCGATGCAGGGTGAATGACCAGCGATTTCACATCGGCCACGTTGGCCAGCAGCGAGAAGATTTCGAGGCTGTCGATGAACCGGTGAGCTTCGGCCTCGCCGCCCTTGATTTCGAAGGTGAATATCGAGCCGGCCCCGTGGGGGAAGTAACGCTCGTAGAGGGCGTGGTCGGGGTGGTCGGGCAGAGCCGGGTGGTTGACCTTTTTTACCTTGGGGTGACGGGCCAGGAAATCGACTACCCGCAGGGCGTTCTCGACATGACGCTCAACCCGCAGCGAGAGGGTTTCGAGTCCCTGCAACAGCAGGAAGGCATTGAAGGGGCTGATGGCGGCACCGGTGTCGCGCAGAATGACGGCCCGTATGCGGGTGACGAAGGCGGCCGGGCCGGCCACGTCGGTGAAACGGGCTCCGTGGTAGCTGGGGTCGGGCTCGCTCAGTTGGGGAAACTTGCCGGAGGCGGCCCAGTCGAAGCGGCCCGAGTCGACGATGATGCCGCCCAGCGAGGTGCCGTGACCGCCGATGAACTTGGTGGCCGAGTGGACTACGATGTCGGCACCATGTTCGATGGGGCGTATGAGGTAGGGGGTGCCGAAGGTATTGTCGATGACGAGTGGAATGTGGTGGCGGTGTGCTATCCCGGCTACGGCGTCGATGTCGATGATACCCGAGTTGGGGTTGCCCAGTGTCTCGATGAAGATGGCTTTGGTGTTGGGCTGTATGGCCTGCTCGAAATTGGCGAGGTCGGCCGGGTCGACAAAGGTGGTAGTGACCCCGTAGGCGGGCAGCGTGTGGTCGAGCAGGTTGTAGGTGCCGCCGTAGATGGTGTTGGCCGCGACGATGTGGTCGCCGGCAACAGCGAGGTTCTGGAAAGTGTAGGTCACGGCGGCGGCTCCCGAGGCGACAGCCAGGGCGGCTACACCCCCTTCGAGGGCGGCGATGCGTCGTTCGAGAACCTCTTGCGTGGGGTTGCCCAGCCGGCCGTAGATGTTGCCCGGCTCTTTCAGGTCGAATCGGGCGGCGGCGTGAGCCGAGTCGCTGAACACGTAGGAGGTTGTCTGATAGATGGGTACGGCCCGGGCGTCGGTGGCGGGGTCGGGTTGCTCTTGTCCCACATGGAGTTGTAAAGTCTCGAAGTGCAATTTTTTCGGGTCCATATTCTGTTTGGGTTTTATCGGGTAAATAGAATAAATTTACTGTACAAAACTATTTATTTGAAAAATATTATACAAGAAAATCGAATAATAAGGAGAATATATCTATATTTGAGCGATTATCAAGAATAAATTGTTTGTTTTATAGTCCGGGAGTCATAACCCGGAGAATGGTGTTCTATGGAAGTATTGGACAAAACCGACTTGCAGATTCTGCGTGTGTTGCAAATGAACTCACGCCTCACTACCAAGGAGCTGGCGGCACGGGTCAACCTGTCGCCTACGCCGGTGTTCGAGCGGGTGAAACGGCTCGAAGCCAACGGCTATATCAAGAAGTATGTGGCTGTGCTCGACCCGGCCAAACTGAACCGCGGCTTCGTGGTCTTTTGCAGTGTGAAGCTGAGCCGGCTCAACCGCGATATTGCTACCGAGTTTACCCGCATCGTGCGCGAGATACCCGAGGTGACCGAGTGTTACAACATCTCGGGCGATTATGATTATCTGCTTAAAATCCACGCCCCCGATATGAAATATTATCAGGAGTTTATCCTCAATGTGCTGGGAACCATTGAGAGCATGGGGTCGCTCATGAGTACCTTTGTGATGGACGAGGTGAAACACGAGTACGGTATCCCGCTGTAACCGACGGCGGGAGAGGTGGCCGTATCAGGCGATTTCGAGGTCGAAGGTGTCGTAGAGGTTTTTGATGTCGGGGTTCTTCTCGATCATCTTTTTCAGCACATCTTTGGGACTGAAAATAATCTCTTTCTCACCGGGCTGGTTGATGCGTAGCTGCATGGAGAACTGGTTGTTTTTCAATGCGTTTTGCAGGAAAGACATCAGTTCGTGAAAATGCTCGTTGATGCAGTTGACCTGAATTTGCGAATCGACCGAGACGACAAAGGTGCGGGGGTCGAGCAGTTTGGGTCGGCAGCTCTGCATGGTGTTGACCAGCACCACCTCGGTGGGAATGGTCTGGGTGTATGCCAGCCAGGCCGCGTTGAGCGCTTCCTCGGTAAAGGGGGTGTCGAGCACCGCTTGTGCCGTGGTGGCCTGTTCGGCCGGAGCAGCCTCGGCCGGTTTCTGGTGAATGGAGATGCGCACGGGAGCCGCTTTTCTCGATTGGACGGTCGGTGCCGCAGCTGCCGGTTTGTGTGTCGGTGCCGTCGGGCGTATCGTGGCCGGGCGATAGGTCGCCTGCGGCTCGGCCGCAGCGGTTTGGGGCGCCGGTTGTGCTTGTGCCTGAGGCTGGTTTGGGGCTTGTGCTTGTGGCTGTGAAGCCGGGCGAGCCTGCGGCTGAGGTTGTGCGGCCGGTGCCGGTTGCGGCATACTGCCCGGTGTGGGCGGATTTATCTTTTGCAGAGGCGGTTCCTGAGGGGTGGAGCCGACCGGGTGAATAATCTGGCAGATTTGTATCAGGGTCAGCTCCACCAGGAACTGCTTGTTGTTGCTGATGCGGTAGTCGAGGTCGCATCGGTTGCTCAACTCCATGGCCCGGTAGAGGAAGGCGAGCGAGCACTTTTGAGCCTGTTCGCCATAACGTTGGGCCACCGAGGCGCTCACTTCGAGCAGCGGCAGGGTCGAAGGATCTTTGCTCACCAGCAGGTCGCGCAGGTGACGGCTCAACCCGCCAATGAAGAACTGCCCTTCGAATCCGTGGTCGCGCACCTCCTTGAAAATCAGGAGCGCTTGCGGCACATTGCCTTCCAGACAGGCGTCGACCAGCCGGAAGTAATATTCGTAGTCGAGTACGTTGAGGTTTTCGATGACGGCCTTATAGGTGATGTGTCCGCCCGTGAAGCTCACCACCTGGTCGAATATCGAGAGGGCGTCGCGCATACCCCCGTCGGCCTTTTGGGCGATGATGTCGAGCGCTTCGGGCTCGGCGGTAATACCTTCTTGTGTGGCGACATATTGCAGGTGCTCGGCAATGTCGGCCGTGGTGATACGCTGGAAGTCATAGACCTGGCACCGCGACAGAATGGTGGGCAGAATCTTGTGCTTCTCGGTGGTGGCCAAGATGAAGATGGCGTGGTGGGGCGGCTCTTCGAGCGTCTTCAAAAAGGCGTTGAAGGCTGCGGCCGATAACATGTGCACCTCGTCGATGATGAAGACCTTGTATTGTCCCACCTGGGGTGGGATACGCACCTGGTCGATAAGGGTGCGAATATCGTCGACCGAGTTGTTCGAGGCGGCATCGAGCTCGATGATGTTGTAGGAACGCTGTTCGTTGAAGGCCCGGCACGACTCGCATTCGTTGCAGGCTTCGCCCGATTCGGTGGGGTGGAAACAGTTGATTGTCTTGGCAAAGATGCGGGCGCACGAGGTCTTGCCTACACCCCGCGGGCCGCAGAAGAGGTAGGCGTGGGCCAGCTTCTTCGAGTCGATGGCGTTTTTAAGGGTTTGGGTAAGCGCCTTTTGACCGACTACCGACCGAAAGGTCGATGGACGGTATTTCCGTGCCGAAACAATATAGTTGTCCATATCATGTATTCAAGTTCTGTTTTTCGCTTTCCCCCGCGGGAACGGTCGTACGGATTCGCTACTCCCGTGCAGGAGAGACGCCGTGTCGTAGCGGCGGATTCTATTCTTCAAAAGTACGAAAAAGTGAGAGACGGGGCAAATGAAAACCGACTTTTCTCATTGTGGTCTCGTCTCTGTCGGGTGTCGGCTCGCTTCGGTCTGGCGGGGAGTCTCTATTCGGGCAGGTCGCTTTTGCCGAAGCAGAGGGGCAGCAGGCTCACTATCGAGTTGACGATGTAGACCTCGTCGGTCCCGTAGAGGTAGATGCGAATGGGGTGGTGGTAGCGCTCCTCGGTTTCGAGTATCACCTGGCGGCAGGCTCCGCAGGGAGCGGTGGGGTGCTCGATGAACTTTCCCCCCGTCTGGGCGGCAATGGCCAGTGCCTCGACGGCCCGGTCGGGGTATTGCGAGTTGGCATAGAAGAGGGTGGTGCGTTCGGCGCAGATGCCCGACGGGTAGGCGGCATTCTCCTGATTGCTGCCCGATACCAGCACTCCGCCGGCCAGACGCACGGCAGCCCCTACCTGAAAACGGGAATAGGGGGCATAGGAACGGTTGGAAGCCTCTTTGGCGGCATCGACCAATTTTTTCTCTTCGTCGGTTAGCTCTTCATACGAGCAAACTATTATCTTTGTGGTGATATTTTTGTTTTCCATAATTGGGGTTAAGCGGGTTATTACTTGCTTTGACAAATATAGAGAAATTTTTGAGAACAGGAATTTTTTATCGTCCATTTTTAGTTTCAGATACATGATGAAGTTCAGATACCTTGTTACCCTTCTTCTCCTTATTCTTGCATGTGCTCCTCTTTCGGCCCAGCGTAAAAACAAAGCCTATCTCGACTATATCGATCAATATAAATCGATTGCCATCAAGCACCAGAAACTGTATGGCATTCCGGCCAGCATCACGCTGGCGCAGGGATTGCTCGAATCGGGGGCCGGACGTAGCGAACTGGCCCGCAAGTCGAACAACCATTTTGGTATCAAGTGCCACAGCGACTGGAAAGGGAAGCGCGTCTATCACGACGACGACCGCAAGGACGACTGTTTCCGCAAATACGACTCGCCCGAGGACTCTTTCGACGACCATGCCAAGTTTTTGAAACGTCCCCGCTACGCCTCGCTCTTCGAGTTGAAGGTGACCGACTACCGGGGTTGGGCCAAGGGGTTGAAGCAATGCGGCTATGCCACCGACCGCTCGTACGCCAACAAGCTGATACAGACGATTGAACTTTATGAACTTTACCAATACGACCGCCCGAAATTCAAGCCTATCCGCGTACAGGACCTCCCGCCCGTCGTAGTGGAAAATCCGCACCCGGTGTATCGCTCGTGGGGGCTGCTTTATATCGAGGCCCGCAACGGCGACACCTTCGAGTCGATTGCGCAGGAGTTTGGCTTCTCGGCCAAGAAACTGGCCGGATATAACGAGGTGCCCCGCGACTATCCCTTGGAGAATGGCGACATCGTTTATCTCGAAAAGAAAAAGAAGAAGGCCGAGAAGGGGTATGACTACACGGTGGTTCGCTCGGGCGACTCGATGCACTCCATTGCCCAGCGGTATGGCATTCGCCTGAAAAATCTCTACAAGATGAACAAGCTCCCCGACGACTATATCCCCTCGGTGGGCGACCGGTTGAAACTGCGGTAGGGGCTGTTCCCTGCCGTTGTCTCACGCTTTGTGCGGGAGGGCACAGGATACGAGGTCACGGGATACGACAAGGGACGCACCAACGGTGCGTCCCTTGTCGTATCATCGAATGTTCCCTGGATTCCGCATCGGATACAGGCCAGCGCACCTGATTAGTACAGGTTCCAGGTAATCGACAGTACCTGAAATTCGGTACGTCGGTTTATCTGGTTGGCAATCTCCTGGTCCTCGGGAGCGAGGCTGTTGATATACTCCTCGTTGAGCACGTCGCCCTCCTTGAACTGCGGGTATTGGGTAGCCAGCTTCTTGGTGATGACCTTGGGCTGGCTTTCGCCGTAGCCTTTGGGTTGCAGGCGGCGGGGGTCGATGCCCGACTTGATGAGGTAGTCGACCACCGACTGGGCCCGTCGGTCGGAGAGCCGCTGGTTGTACTGCTCGCTGCCCTTCATGTCGGTATGGGCTCCCAGCTCAATCGACACGTTGGGGTTGTCGTTAAGCATCTTGACCAGCTCGTTGAGCGAGGCTTCCGACTCGGGCCGCAGCGTAGCCCGGTCGAAATCGTAGAAGATATTCTCGATGAGAATGGGTTTGCTGATGGAGGCGAGCACGAAGTTGACCCCATACTCGGCATCTTTCTCCTCGGCGTCGGAGATGAACTCCTGCTTGGAGTTGAGGTAGCCCCGGCAGGTGGCGAGCATCACGTAGTGCACGCCCCGGTCGAGCTTGAAGCGGAAGCTGCCGTCCTTGCGGGCAACCTCCTTCTGGTTCGACCCGTCATTGCCCACGATGCGGATAATGGCGTCGGGCACCGGCTCGTCGTCCTTGTCGAGCACCGTGCCGCTGATCCACACCCGTATCGAGGGAAGTTCGAAGGTATAGATGTTGTCGTAGCCCCGGCCGTCGCCCCGGTTCGACGAGAAGAAACCGGTCTCCTCTTCGCCGAAGGTGATGCCGAAATCGTCGGCCGACGAGTTGATGGGGGATTTCATGTTCTCGATTTGCCACATGCCCGAGTCGTTCATGCGGGCGCGGAAGATGTCGAGGCCGCCCATGCCGGGGTGGCCGTCGGAGGCAAAATAGAGGTCGCCGTTGCTGCGAATGTAGGGGAACATCTCGTCGCCCGGGGTGTTGATTTGTACGCCCAGATTTTCGAGAGAGCCCTCCTTGTCGGTGAGCGAGATGCGCCACAGGTCTTTCCCCCCGTATCCGCCCGGCATGTCGGAGACGAAATAGAGGTATTCGCCGTCGGGCGATACGGCCGGGTGGCCGAAGGCCGATAGGGTATCGGCCGTGATTTCATATTTTTTGGCGGCGCTCCACTGGGCACCCGTGCGGGTCGAGGTATAAATCTCGACCGAGGTGTCGGCATTGGGCTCGCGGCGGGCCTTGCTCAGGTACATGGTGGTGCCGTCGGGGCTGAAACTGATGACCCCCTCGTCGTCTTCGGTGTTGACCTCGCCCTCGACGGGTTCGGGTTTCTGCCAGGCACCCTGCTCGTCTTTCTTGGCGAAGTAGATGTCGCTGTTTTTGGTGCCGGTGATTCCGCTTTTGTTCTTGCCCAGCGCCTTTTCGGTCGATGAGGTGAAATAGATCTGGTCGTAGTCGGTGCCCAGGTACATGGGCGAGAAGTCGCTGCGACGCGAGTTGAGTATCGTGGCCTTCTTGACTACGTAGCGGGTGGGATTCTCCTTCCACTGGGTGGCGAGGTTGCAACCCCTGATGCCGTTCTTGGCCAGGGTGCTGAGGGGATTGGTTTCGAGAAAGGCCTGGTAGTTCTTGATGGCCTCCTTGTATTTGCCCTCGAACTGCTGGCTGCGGGCCAGGTAGAAGAGCACCATGCTGTCGGGGTAGTCGTATCGTATGGCATTCTGGTAGGCCGCCGCGCTGCGCGGAGCCATGTTGATGCGTCGGTAGCATTCGCCCATCTTGAAGGCAATCTCGCCCCGCAGCTTGCGCTCCTTGCGGGGGTTGGTCTTGGCGTACACTTTGCGGTAGGTCTGGGCTGCATCGTAATATTCGCCTCGGGCGTATTGCTCGTTGGCAACGCTTAGCTTTGCCCCCGAACACGACGCCAACACGCCGGCCATAGCCAATCCCCAAAATACCGTCTTTATCTTCATCTCTGTCTCGTGGGACGACGACAACGGCGGCGGGTGGCATTACCCGCCTCCTCATTCGTGCGTACCGATACTAATATAGATACGTATTTTTTGCCGTTTTATTGTGTGGCCGCCGGGGCGAATGTCACGGGAGCAGCAGCGAACTGTCGCCGTAGCTGAGGAACCGGAAGTCGTGTGCCAGGGCGTAGTCGTAGATCTCGCGCCAGCGTCCGTCGACGAAAGCCGATACCAGCAACAACAGGGTGCTCTGCGGCTGGTGGAAGTTGGTAATCATGCCCTGCACGATGTGGTAGCGGTAGCCTGGGGCGATGATAATCTGGGTGGCGGTGACGAGGCGTGTCATGCCGTGGCGGTCGAGGTAGTCGACGATGTGGGCGAGGGCCTCGCGCGGGTCGATGTCGGCGCTCCCGTCGTAGGGTTGCCACTGGCTCACGACGAGCGACTGGGGGGTAGCGTCGGGGTCGGCAGCCAGCATCTTGCCGATGTAGTAGAGGCTTTCGAGCGTGCGTACCGAGGTGGTGCCCACGGCTACCACGCGGCGGGTGGTGCGGGCCAGCGTGTCGATGAGGTCGCGGCTTACCGAGATGTACTCGGTGTGCATCTCGTGACCTTCGAGGGTCTCGCTCTTCACCGGCTTGAAAGTACCGGCTCCCACGTGCAGGGTGAGTTCGAGCTCGGGTATCCCTTTGTCGTGCAGGGCAGCCAGCACCTCGGGGGTGAAATGTAGTCCGGCGGTGGGAGCCGCTACCGACCCCTCGATTTTGGAGTAGACCGTCTGGTAGGTGGTCTTGTCGCTCTCCTCGGTCTCGCGGTTGAGGTAGGGCGGTATGGGCAGTTCGCCGGCATGGTCGAGCAGGGCAGCGAAGGTTACCTCGGGGTTGTCCCACGAGAATCGCACCTCGCAGGCGTTGCCATGGGGCACGCCCCGCTCGGCGGTGAAGTGTACGGTTTTGCCGTCTATTTCAACCTCCTGCGTGAGGGGACCGCTCTTCCATTTCTTCGCGTTGCCGATGAGGCAGAGCCACGAACACGACCGGGTCGACTGGAACGAGAGGGCATACTCGTGCGGGTCGAGCGGTTCGAGGCAGAAGACCTCGATGAGGGCGCCGGTCTCCTTGCGGAAGTGGAGTCGGGCCTGTATCACCCGGGTGTTGTTGAAGACCAGCAGGCTGTCGGCAGGCAGCACGTCGGGCAGGTCGTAGAAGTGATGCTCCTCGATTTGTCCCCGACGGTAGACCAGCAGTTTGGAGTGGTCGCGCCGGGCGAGGGGGAACTTGGCAATGCGTTCGTCGGGCAGCGGATAGTTGAAATCCTCGATGCGAATATTCTGAGTTTTTATCATGATCTGTTTTGAATATCGTGCAAAAATAAGCAACTTTGCCGAATATAGTACGGTTTGCCGCGACGAAATCACAAGCCGCCGGCGAATCGCGAGACTCTTTAAAATGATGATATTATGGTAAAAGTTGGAGATAGAGTGCGCTACCTCAATGCCGTAGGAGGCGGGGTAGTGGTGAGAATCGTGAAAGATATAGCCTATGTCGATGAAGATGGTTTCGAGACCCCGGTACTGGCCCGCGAGTGCGTGGTGGTAGAACCGGCCGAACCGACCAAAAAGAGTGCTTCCGTGCCGACCTCGAAGGTGGTGGAGGTGTCGCCTGTCGAGAAGGGGACGTTTGCCCAACCGGCCGACGAGGAGGACGACCTCGCTGTCGAGGAGCGTCCCGAGGGCGAGCAGCTGAACATTACGCTGGCTTATGTACCCGACGAGAGCAAGCACCTGAATACGACCCGCTTCTCGTGTTATCTGGTCAACGACAGCAATTACTACCTCTACTTTGCCTACCTCAGCCGCGACGACGAGGGGTGGCGCACCCGCTATGCCGGGGTGATAGAGCCCAATATCCAGTTGCTGCTCGAAGAGTTCGGGCAGGAAGATGTCAATGCACTCGAACGCATCTGTATCCAGTATATAGCCTTCAAGAAAGACAAGCACTTTGCCTTGAAAAGCCCCGTGGCCGTGGAGTATCGGCTCGACACAACCAGGTTCTACAAGTTGCACACCTTCCGCGAAAGCCTCTATTTCGACGAGCCGTCGTGGTGCATCGACCTGGTGAAGAACGATGTGCCCGTGCGCCCCATGCTCTTCGACGCTTCGGACCTCGAACGGGCCATGAAGATGAAGAAGCAGGTTGACAATCCGGTGCGTAAACCGGTGACCCGGCACGCCGAGAAGCCCGGTATCGTCGAGGTGGATCTGCACGCTTCGGCGCTGCTCGACACGACGGCCGGACTCTCCAACTCGGATATCCTCAACTACCAGCTCGACAAGGTGCGCGAGACGCTCGACCAGTACCGGCACGCCAAAGGCCGCAAGATTGTCTTCATTCACGGCAAGGGCGAGGGGGTGTTGCGCAATGCGCTGCTGAAAGAGATACGCGACAAGTACAAGAACTGCACCTGTCAAGATGCCTCGTTCCGCGAGTATGGTTTCGGGGCCACGATGGTGACCGTGCATTGAGTCTTGTGTAGTACAGACGATATATGGAAATCCCGGCTTCGAGACCTCTCGAAGCCGGGATTTCGTTTGTAAGAAGGAATGAATTTGATTCTCGTCAGAAGGGGCGGTGTCCGCCGGGTCCGCCCGGAGGAGGACCGGGGTGTCCGTAGCCGCGGGGGCCGCGGGGGCCCATCTCGGGACGTTTGTCGCCGAAGGTATTGAAGCGGTAGGTGAAGGTCAGCAGACCGTAGGTGTTGAGGGTGTTGTATTCCACATCTTGAATATAGTTACCCGTAACGGTACGGCGTATGCTGTTGCGCTGACCCAAGATGTCGTAGACTTTGAGGGCGATGGTGGCGTTCTTGCCTTTGAGAAACTGGTAGGAGGCCTGGGCGTTCCACAGCCAGCTCTCGGTGTTGTAGCCTGCCGAGTAACCGGCCGAACCGCTGTATGTAAGGTCGGTACCCAGCGTGATGGACCAGGGCAGGTATCCGCTCAGGTTGAGGGTGCCGCCGTAGTTGTGGGTGCTTTGGTCGCGCTGGTTCTGCATGCTGTTGGTGGCCAGTGCATACCGGTAGTTGCCCCGCAGCTCGGCGTCGAAATAGTCGGAGCGGAAGGCGATGCCCAGGTTCTCGGCGGCGTTGAACGAACCGGCATCGTTGCGCATGCCGTTGTTGTAGCCCACGTTGTTGTTATAGCTGAGTCGGCTGAAACTGTTCAGTTGCCAATGCTTGTTGCGGAAGGGAGTACTGTACATCAACATGCCCGAGGCGTTCCACACGCCGTTGACGTTGCGGTAGGTGGTGGTCTGTCCGCCGGTGGTGGCATCGTAGGTAGTCTCGGAGATGATGCTGTTGGTGGTGAATCCGCCGAAGAGCATGGCCATGATGGCGCGTTGACTCGACTGGTTGTAGTCGTTGAAGCGTACCCGCAGAGTGTTCTTGAACGAAGGCTTCAACAACGGGTTACCGATAACGACCCGCAGAGGGTCCGACACGTCGGCCACGGGTTGCAGTTGGGCCATCGTGGGTTGCGACGACGAGCCCCGGTAGTCGATGCGCAACGAGGTCTGTTTGCCCATTTTGTAGCGGTAGCGCAGGTAGGGAGCCACGTTGAAGACGGTGCGTTTGGGTATGTTGCGGTCGCTGTTTATCTGGTCAATCGATTGCGACGACGAAGGCTCCACGGCCACACCCACGTCGTAGGTGTAGGTGGGTTTCACCTGCTTGAATCCCACCTGGGCCCGGTGCATGTAGTAGTCGTTGCGGAAACTGTTGCTCAGGTCGTTGTTGCGCACCGTGTCGAGAGCCAGTGCCGTGAGGGGGTCGGTGAGTACGTCGTAGGTGTATTTGTCGGCGTTGTTGAAGTTGGCCTGGAAGCGGTAGGAGAAGGTGAGGAAGCGTCCCTTCGTCACGTCGCCCAACGGCTCGGTCCAGGTGAGTCGGGCACCGTAACCGTTACTCCACGTGTGGTTGTCGTCTATCTGGTCGAGGGTACTGTCGGTGGCCAGTTGGTAGTATTTGTAGAGGGCTTTGGTCCAGCCGTCTTCCTGCGTGTCGCTGAATTTGTATTCGGCCTGGATACTGAACGACCGGCCGGGGCGCGAAAGGAACTTGTGGTTGTAGATGAGTTCGCCCGAGAGGTCGTAGCCCGTGCCTTTGTTGTAGTTGTCGCTCTCGCTGAAATTGACTCTGCTGCGGGCCAGGTCGCCGGCGGTAGTGAGTGCCGAGTCGTAGCTGTCCGACCGGGAGAGAGCGACGGCAAAACGGGGACGGAATTCGAGGGTGTTGAGCGAGTCGATGTTCCAGCGCATTCTGAAATTACCGCGGATATTCTGTCCGTGGTCGTTCATCTTGTTATGGCCGCTGTAATAGGAGGTACTGTCGGCAAAGAGATTCTGCCGCTCGGTGCGTTGCAGCACGTTACGGTTGCTGTTGTTGTAGCTCACGTCGCCGCCCACGCGGAATATCTCCTCCTTGCCCACGTTGAAGTTGACCCCCACGTTGTGGCTGGTGTTGATGCCGTTCATGCCGCCGAAGCGCCGGAACCGGCTGCCGCCCAGGTCGGTGAATCCCATGTTGTTGGTGTTGTTCGACCCGGCCAGAATGGTCACCTGGTTGTCGCCGAAGAAGCGGTTGACCATGGCTCCGGCTTCGTAGCGGCCGTCGAGACCGTATCCGCCCGACACGTTGCCGAACCAGCCGTGTTTCATGCCCTCCTTGATGGTGAGGTTGATGACGGTCTCCTCTTCGCCGTCGTCGACGCCAGTCAGGCGGGCGAGGTCGGACTTGCGGTCAACGACCTGCAACTTTTCGATGATGTCGACCGGCAGGTTCTTGGTGGCTATCTTGGGGTCGTCGGAGAAGAACTCCTTGCCGTCGACCAGAATCTTGGTAATCTCTTTCCCGGCATGGGTTATCTTGCCCTCGCTGTCGACCTCGACGCCCGGCAGTTTCTTCAACAGGTCTTCCACTACCGAATTAGGCTGAGTCTTGTAGGAGTCGGCATTGAACTCGACGGTATCTTCCTTGACCACTACCTCGGGGGCTTTCCCCACGACGACGGCCTCTTGCAGCAAGATGTCGTTGCTTTCGAGCAGGACCGCACCCAGGTTCCGGCGGGTCTGACCGGACGAGAGGCGCACGGGTTCGTAGGCGGTTTTATATCCCAGAAACGAGAAGGCGGCGATGTAGTTGCCCGCTTTGGCGACGTTCAGGGAGAATGCACCGTCGTTTTTACTCGATACCCCCGTAACGAAGGTACTGTCGCGAGCCGAGAGCAAGCGTATGCTCACCTGGGGCAGCGGCGACTCGTCGCTTTTGTCTTTGACAATACCTGTAATCGTAAACTGCGCATGGGCGTTCTGCATGGTCATCAAACAGGATATACATGCAATCAGGACCAAAAAACCTCTCTTCCACATCTTAAAAAATCAAATCTATTGAGCACAATAATCACACGTCTATATGACCTTGACCGGGAGCCAAGGTTTAATAGAGGGGCGTGATTTTCACATTTTTTAGACTAATATTTATTTCAGGGAGAGGTAACGCTCGACGTAGTCGGCTCCCCGGCGGGCGATACGGGTGGTTGCGGCGAAATACCAGCACATGGGTACGAAACAGAAGAAGAAACGTTTGGACGAGTAGGCCAGCACGTTCCGTATCGAGTCCCACACGTAGTCTACGTGATAGATGACCAGTCCGTAGAAGAGCACGCTCAGCACAATCATGCCCAACAGAGGCAGGTTGTCTCTCCCTTTTATCATGAACCAGATATTCCCTGCGAGAAACAGGGCGAATACCGGGAAGGTCCAGCCGTAGTAGAGGGTGTTGGTGAACAGGGCCCAGAAGCCGTTGACAATGTCGCCGGCCTTCTCGCCGTCCCAGAAGAGGTGGGTGATGGCCATGCCCTCGGTGTAGAGTCCGCCGGTTTTCATGTAGGCGAACCAGATGACGGCGGGGAGCAGGGCCAGGCCGGTGAAGTACCACCCTTTGCGGTAGCTTTTGCGGCGTATGCAGTCGATGAGCAGGACGACGCAGGCGGCTCCGATGAAGACCACCCCTTCGTTGCGGCACCACATGTTGGCTCCCAGCAGCAGGGCTCCGGTGTAGAGTTCGTGGTCGCGGCGGCTGCGCAGCCAACTGGCCGTGTAGGCGATACCCAGCGAGGCGAAGATGGCTTGCATGACGTTGGTGCCCGACAGCGACGAGAAGGCGAGCATCTCGGGAGCCATCATCATGAAGAGGGTGGCGAGGGCGGCCAGGGTCTTGCCCGTGTTGCGCCGCAATATGCCGTAGAAGGCGATGACGAAGAAAAGATACATGAGAGCCGGAATAGCCTTGGAGGTTTCGGCGCCCAGCAGGTAGACGTAGGCGTAGCTCAGTTGCACGAAGGGGGCATAGGCTATGCTACCGCCGGCCCGGTGTATCGAGGGGTTGTAGTCGGCGTCGAAGAGGCTCATGCGCATGTAGGTGTGGTCGTGAGCCGCCACGAAGCCCAGGGTGTCGAAGGCGGCGAGGCTGTCGCGGTCGCTGGGCGGGAAGAAGATGCACTTCGAGAAATTCATGTATTCGCAGTACCCGACGAGGAGGAGCAACAGTACCCACACGAGATTGGCCTGTTTCAGGTCGTTGAGCATGGCAGGCGTGAAGCGCAGGGTATCGATGCCCCGGTAGCGCCACATCAGGAAGAGCAGCAGGGCGAGGATAATCCACCCGGCCAGCAGTACCGAGGTGGCCGTCAGGGGGATATGCACCCAGTCGAGCAGCGCCATGATGACGGTTTGCAAGGTCATTCCCAGAGGGAACGAGAGACCGATGCGTTCGGTCCACGAGAATTGTTTGCCGACGAGGGCGGTTATCAGAATGCCGTTGAGGCAGACGAGTATGATTCCGAGGGTGATGAGCATGTCTTTACGGTTTTGGGTGAACGGGCAGTACGGTGTGGGCGGCTTTGTGCTCTACGTCGTAGTCGAGGTATTCATAGCCGATGCCATTGACAATGGCCACGTGGGTGATTTTCTGGCTCCACGGTGTTTTCCCCAGTTCGGTGGGTATGATGACCCGGCGGGGATAGAGGAAACGGGTGGCCCACAGCTTGTTGAAGGGTTCGCCCGAGAAGATGCGTTCTTGCCCCTCGGGGAAGAAGGCCTTCTGAGACGGCAGCAGAATGACGGCGTCGGGCGGGGTGTTCTCTTTGAGGTAGCGCAGGTAGACGTGTGCAAGACCCAGCTTCATCTCAAACCGTTGGTCGGTGGTGGTGTGGGCGTAGTGTTGGATAATTTCCTGATTGCCTTTCAGCATGTTGTAGGCCCAGTTGTAGCCGGGTTGAATGCCTACTACGAGTTTGTTCAACAGGAACAGGACGATGGCTACGGTCACAAGATTCTTGACAACCCACGAGGCGGTGATTCCCGATGAACTTTGAGCCTTGGTCACGGGTTTGTTTTTTGTGGGTGTTTGTTTTTTGGATTTTGCAGAGCTGTTTTTCATCGTGCGGTGTTTTTCCAGAAACGGTATTTCAGCAGGGTGACAATTGCTTGAAATCCGTCTTTGAGTCGTAGTTTCTTTCCCTCTTCGATGGAGCGGGGGTAGTAGCGGATAGGCACCTCTTTGATTTTGTGTCCCAGGCGGGAGACCTTGGCGGTGACCTCGGGACAGAATTCAAATCCCTTGCAGTCGAGCGGTATCGATTTCAGCAACCGGGAGTCGAACATCTTGTAGCAGGTGGGCTCGTCGGTGATGTGTTGGCCGTACAGCAGGTTGGTCATGACCGACAGGAATTTGCCGCCCATCTGGTAGCTGACATAGGTGTGCGAGTTCTCCTCGGCCAGGAATCGGGAGCCGTAGACTACCCGGTATTGACCCGAGAGGAGGTGCGGCAGCATCTTGGCAAAGTCGTTGGGGTCGAGTTCGAGGTCGGCATCCTGCATCACCACGTAGTCGCCCGTCACGGCCTGTATGCCGGTGCGTACGGCCATGCCCTTGCCCTGGTTGCGGTCGTGCTTCAAGTAGGTGATGGGGGCCTCGGGGTGTGCGGCGATGAACGCCTCGACGATACGTCCGGTCGAGTCGGTCGAACAGTCGTTCACGACAATCAGTTCGCGGCCTATTCCTTCGCCCAAATCGGCGTCGAGCACGCGTTGCAGCAGTTCTGCAATTGTTTTCTCTTCGTTATAGGCCGGAATGATAATCGATAATGTGTGACTCGCTTGATTCATAACTTGCTATCGGCTAAAAGGATAATGCCGTTGTTCCGCTCCGGGTACAAAAGTAGGACAATAATTTTGGCTATGCAAGCATTTGCCGTGAAAGAATGCGGTGAAACGAAGAGGTCTCTGGCTCCTTCCCGACTGGATATGGATTGGGTGGCATGCGGGGACAAGGGGAGACGTAAAACTTTTTCGGTGCCCGACGGCGGTCGTGCAAGTAAATGTACTATCTTTGCAAGTGTAAATTCCCCGGCATCGGCTCGCACGGGTTAACAGCTTATATATGAAAGATTTTTTTTCGATTCTGCGGCGGTTTGTACCCCCTTATAAATATTACCTTGTTCTCAATATCTTTTTCAACATACTGGCATCGATATTGACGCTTTTCTCGTTTGCGCTCATTATCCCCATTCTGGAAATCCTGTTCAAGCTCAAACAGGCTACCTACACCTTCATGCCATGGGATTCCGGTTCGCTCAAAGATGTGGTAGTCAATAACTTCTATTACTACATTACGACGATTATCGACCAGGAGGGGCCCGGCTTTGCCCTGCTCATCTTGGGGGTGTTCCTCATGGTGATGACCTTCTTCAAGACGGCTGCCACCTATTTGAGTTCACACTTCATGATTCCGCTTCGGTCGGGCATCGTGCGTGACATTCGCAACTATGTATACGAGAAGGTGGTAAGCCTGCCCATCGGTTTCTTTACCAGCGAAAAGAAGGGCGATGTGATGGCGCGCATGTCGGGCGATGTGGGCGAAATCGAGAACTCAATCATGGCTTCGCTCGACATGATGTTCAAGAATCCCATTATGATTATCGTCTGCCTGGTCACGATGTTTGCCATCAGCTGGCAGCTCACGGTCTTTGTGCTGATTCTCCTTCCCACGGCGGGATATATCATGGGGCAGGTGGGCAAGAAGCTCAAACGTCGTTCGCTCGAAGGGCAGAACCAGTGGGGGCTGCTGATGTCGATTATCGAGGAGACGTTGGGCGGATTGCGCATCATCAAGGCCTTTAATGCCGAGAACAAGATGATCAGGTGGTTTCATGCCGAGAACAATGTGTTCTATCGCATCTCCAACCGCATCAACCGGCGGCAGGCGCTGGCACACCCCATGAGCGAGTTCCTGGGTACCTGCACCATCTGTATCGTGCTGTGGTATGGCGGTTCGCTCATTCTTTCGGGGACGAGCAGCATCGACGCCGCTTCGTTCATCTACTATCTGGTTATCTTTTACAGCATCATCAATCCGGCCAAAGAGCTCTCGAAGGCAGCCTACTCGATACAGAAGGGATTGGCTTCGATGGTACGTGTCGACCTGATTCTTTCGGCCGTGAATCCCATACAGGATCCCGAGAAGCCGGTCGAGCTGACCGACATGAAGGAGGGTATCGAGTACCGCGACGTGTCGTTCCGCTATAACACCGAGAATGTGGTCAAGCACGTGAACCTCACCATCAAGAAGGGGCAGACGGTGGCTCTGGTGGGTCAGTCGGGTTCGGGCAAGTCGACAATGGCCGACCTCTTGCCCCGCTTCTACGATGTGAACGAGGGGGGCATCTACATCGACGGGGTGAACATCAAGGATTTCAGGGTGCGCGACTTGCGCGAGTTGATGGGGAACGTGAACCAGGAGGCTATCTTGTTCAACGACTCGTTCTACAACAACATCACTTTCGGCGTGGAGAATGCCACCATGGAGCAGGTAATCGAGGCGGCCAAGATTGCCAATGCCCACGACTTCATCATGGCTACCGAGGAGGGGTACGATACCTGTATCGGCGACCGGGGCAGCCGCTTGTCGGGAGGACAACGTCAACGGGTGAGCATTGCCCGGGCCATCTTGAAGAACCCGCCTATCCTGATTCTTGACGAGGCTACGTCGGCCCTCGATACCGAGTCGGAACGGCTCGTGCAGGAGGCGCTCGAAAACCTCATGCGCAACCGCACGACGCTGGTGATTGCCCACCGCCTCTCGACCATCAAGGATGCCGACCTCATCTGTGTGATGCACGAGGGCGAAATCGTGGAGCGGGGTCGTCACGACGAACTGATTAAACTCGACCGCTATTACAAGCGGTTGGTCGACATGCAGAAGTTTTAAGCGTAGGTACAATATGGAAAGCAAAAAGCGCCGCTTTCATGCGGCGCTTTTTGTTTGGGTGTTGGCGTGGGGGGGTAGACTGTCTTTAATGGACCACCCGGCGGCCGGCCCGGTTGTGGCGTTTGCGGTAGAGGCGCTTGATCCACAGGTAGTAGCCGGTGAGGGGCAACGTGGCGCCCAGCAGAGCGGCCAGGAACCACAGGATGCGCGAGGCGTTTCCGCCCCAGGCGCCGGTGTGAACGGCGTAAATCCACCCGCGCATCTTGCCCGAGGGGGCGGTCTCTTTGTAGAGCGAAGAGCCGGTAATCTTGCCCGATTGCGGGTCGAAGGTGTAACGGTCGCTCCCGCGGGTGTTGCCGTAGCGGTTGTTCGACACGCTGGCCGAGCCGTCGGTGATTTCGATTTTCAGGTTGTCGGGATTCGCGGCGGCCAGTTGGTCGTAGACCTGTTGCCAGCAGGCAAAGGGGCTCGGTTGGACGTCGGGCGAGGAGGGTCGGTCGGGACTGTTCCCCGGTTGGGCCGGTTGCTTTTGAGCCGGAGCCTTTGCACTCGTCTCTACCCCGAAGAGCTTGTAGAAGGCGGTGTTGTACCACTTGAACGACCAGGTGAGACCCGTGAGAGCCATGACCAGTACCAGCAACAGCACATAGATGCCCCCGGCGGCGTGCAGGTCGTGCCAGAAGCGGGCTTTGCCTTTGTGCAGGGCTATCTGTATGCCGTTTTTCAAGCCCTTGCGGGAACGGGGCCACCAGATGACAACACCGGTGATGAGAATGACGGCAAAGAGCAGGACACTCGTGCCGGTGACGAGGCGCCCCCAGAAGATGCCGCCGTCGGCCGGTTGGCTGTCGAGCAGCCAGCGGTGCAGCAAGAAGACGGTGCGATAGAAGGGCGAACGTTGGTATTGCCCTTTGATTTCGCCCGTGTAGGGGTCGATATAGACCGCTGCTCCCTTGGGAGCCGATAGGTTCACCTGGTAGGTACGGTCGGGTTGCGGGTAGACGGTGACGCCAGTTATCGGGGCTCCTTTGGTCCGCTGGCTCTCCACCTTTTCCACCAACGTGCCGAGGGGCAGCGGGTGGTCGCCGACTTTTTCTACATAGTAGAGGGGACGGTTGGTAAGTTGGGCGATTTGGTCTTCGAAGACCAGCAGGGCTCCGGTAAAACAGATGATGGTAATGATGAGGCCGAACGGTATCGCCAGCCATAGGTGTATCTTACGGAATGCTTTTCTCATAGGGAATCCTTTCTTTTCAAGTGTAAAATTAAAAAGAACCTGCGAAAATAAGGTTCATCGGCAGGTCCTTTTTTTCGATGCGAGGTCAGTTGGCTTGCAGTTTCCCTACACCGGCCACACTTGTAGCCACGATGGTGAGCCCTTTGGTGGCGGTAGCCGCGGCGGGGTCTATCTTATAGACGGTGGGATAGCCGGTCGAGGTGCTCACCACGACGTAGGCATGCCCTTCGTCGTCGATGTAGGGGGTGTTGCTCAGAGCACTGATGTCGGAGGGGAGCCCCGATACCTCGCGCAGCGTGCCGTCGCCCTGGGTGTCGAAGATAAGCAGACGGTTGGCCGTGCCCTTGAATCCCTGGGCATCGTAGGCCAACAGCAGGAAGTAGTTGCCTGAGGTGTACCAGCTGCGCAGGAAGGCGACTTCGGAACCGTCGGGATTTTTCAAGGCCCGGTAGTAGGCGGGGTCGAAATCGAGAGCCTCCCACGAGGTGCGGGTGTCGATGCGCACGACTCCGGCCGGGAGTCGGGTTTGCTGACGGGCATCGCTCATGGTTTTGGCATAGCTGGGCGAGAATACGTAGAGGTAGCCGTCGTCGGCCTTCCACACCATCTGGTAATATTGCGAGCGGTTGCGTCCGCAGGCGTAACTGATGCGGTCGCTCTTGATGACCTTATGCTCGGTGAGGGTCTCGTCCTTGAAGATGGCCACCCAGCACTCGTCGGGGTATTGGGTCCATTGCAACTCGTTGGCCTTGTAGGAGCCGCTACCCGAGCCGCCCGACTCGGTCTTGACCAGGTCCTCATAGCCTTCGCGCACGTAGCCGTGTTCGCGGCCGTCGACCGTCTGTATGTAGCCCCACTGGCTCAATCCCATGGGAACAGCTGCCGAGTAGAGGTAGTTGTCTACCTGTTCCAGTCCGGCCAGGGTCACATACTCGCCGTTACCGAGAAAGTTTTCGGAGCGCAGGCGAATGTCGCCGGCTCCCGTACCGTCTTTGGCCGTCTGGTTGCGGGCATCGATGTAGGCCGGCAGGAAGTGGCGGGGGTAGTAGGTCTCGGTGAGACTTTGTCCACTCTTGTCGGTGTAGGTGTAGCTTTGGGCGTCGATGGTGCCGCTGCCCGACGAGGTGGTCATGATATAGTCGTTGTAGAAGCCGTAGGTGGTGAACCGGCTCAACTTGTAGGTACGCGAGTCTTTGGTCATCTCGAAGGCCTGGTTAAGACTGTACGAAGCGGTCTGCCCCGCCTCCCCCTGGTTGTAGTTGAGGGCAAAGAGCGAGCGTTGGTTGTAGAATACCCAGTAGGTGGCGCCGTCGTTTTGGGTGCCTTGTACGGTGGGGGTTACCTTGTAGTTGGGGTCGTCGAGGCGGTCGGCCGTGAGCAGCACGTGGGTCTCGTTGTTGCCGGTACCCACCGTGGCGGCGATGACGTAGTTGCCTTTCGATACTTCGGTCAGACCCGACACTTCGGTGGGTGTAGCGGGTCCCTCCTCCTGGCACGACACGAGCAGCAGGCTGGTGGCGAGGAGGGTTGTGCAGATTGACGGGAAGAGATTCTTTTTCATATTCATCGGTGTTTATATTTTGGATTAGTGATTGGTTTTGAATGGTATATCGGTTTAGTCGCCAAAGTGGACCCGGATTTTCCCGTAGAAGGCCCGGCCCGCTTTTTGTAGGCTGAAATTGTCGTAAAGTTTCTCGTCGGTAAAGTTGCGGCACTCGAACGCGAGGTTGTAGCGTCCGTTGTGCAGGCTGTAACTGATTGAGAGGTTGTGCGAGAACTGGTCGGGAATCATGTAGGCGCTGCTGTTGGTACCTATCACCTCGGAGTTGTAGCAGAAGCTGTGCAGATACTGGTTGTCGTAGGTGAGGGTAAGCAGGTTGCCTTTCCGGCCCAGGTCGTGCCAGTAGAGGCTGATGTCGCTGTCGGCAAAGAGGTAGGGCACGTTGGCCATGCGGGCCTTGTAGGTGAGGTTGGGGGTGGAGTTGCCGGTACTGCCGATCTGGTAGGGTTCCATGTCGCGCACGTCCATCTGCGAGAAGTTGCCGCCCAGGCTCAGCCAGCGGGCCAGGCCGTATCGGGCCGATAGGTTGTAGCCTTTGGTCACCACCTTGCCGTAGTTGGTGTAGGTGGCATTCTCCTTGCCCCCGCTCAGATCCTGAATGTTGCGTTGGATATAGTCGCGGGTGTTGCGGTAGATGAGTCCGCCCTCGATGTAGAACGAGTGTGGCTCGATGGTGCGGGCGTAGCTGAGGTTGAGGTTGACGTTGTGGCTCTTCTCGGGCCGGAGGTCGACCTGTCCGCTTTCGAGGTCTTCGTCGCCAAACATCTCTTCGATGGAGGGCAGGCGGCAGGCTCGTTCGTAGGAGAGTTTCGCCTGCAACCCGGGCAGGACGAAATAGGTGCCCGCGGCCCCGTAGCCAAACTGCTGCACGGTGCGCTCTACCAGCACGTAGTCGGTGCCCTTGTCGTCGGTGGCTACGGGTCCCGATACATGTTGGTGGTAATATTTGCCGAATACCGAGAGGTTCCAGCGGTCGGAGGGCATGAGTCGGTAGGAGAGTCCGGAGATGTTTTTGCGGGTCTCCTTGGCAAACTCGTCCTTGATTTCGGCCCCGGTGAGCAACGACGTGTTGGTGCGGTGGAAGGCATTCCACACGTGGTTGAAGGTGAGGGTGTGGGCCCGCCCCATGCGGTAGTTGAGGGTGGCGGTAGCGTTCCAGTTGTCGTTGTAGGCTCGGGCGTACTGCTCGCTCTGCTCGCCCCGGCCGTTGGTGTTGAGGCGCCGCTCGCCCAGCCAGTTGTAGCGGTAGCTGGCGGTGTCGATATTGTTGGTGGTGTTGCGGTTGTAGTTGGCCGTGAGGGTGAGGTCGAGCCCGCGGGTAAGGAGGTCGCGCTTGCGGTATTCGAGCGAGGGCATGAGCGAATGGCCCCGGCGGTGCTTCTCGCCGAAGACGGTGTGTTGCCGCACGCCGGTCTGTATCTCTTTGTACATCTGCGAGTAGGTGAAGCCCAGCATGAGGCGGTCGGCCCAGGGCTTGTCGGTTATCCCCACCTTGGCTACGACGGCCTCGTTGTGGTAGGTGTCGTTGAAGCGACGCACCCGGAATACCTCGTCGGTGATGATTGAAGAACCGTCGGCGTTCCACTGCTCCACGTGGTCGGCATCGACCTGGTAGTTGTTGTCGGAGTAGTTTTGAAAAAGGTTGATTTCATAGGTGAGTCCGCTCTTGAAACTTTGCCCGAAATTGAGATAGGACTTGTGGGTGTTGAACGACCCGTAGGAGTAGGCGGCATCGAGAAACCAGTTGCGGCGCTGCTTGTTGGTGACGATGTTGATGACCCCGCCGATGGCGTCGGTACCGAAGCCGACGGGTACGACCCCTTTGTAGACTTCGATGCGATTGGCAAAGCTGATGGGTATGTTGTTCAGCCCGAAGGAGCTGCCTACTCCCTCCTGTGGCACGCCGTCGATGAATACCTTCACGTGCTTGCCGCTGAATCCGTCGAGCATGAGCTGCATCTCGGAGCCCACGCCGCCCGATTCGCGCAGTTTCATGCCCGGGGCCTTGGCCAGGGCGTCGCTCAGGTTCTTGGTCGAGTTCTGCATCTCGCGGGTATCGACGGCCACGGCGTTGTAGGCCGAGCGTTTTACCCGGTTCACCCCGGTGGCAACTACCGTCACCTCGTCGAGGGTCTGGGCCTTGGGGGTGAGGGCGATATCGAGATTGAGGTGTTCGCCCCGTTTCAGCGCAAGCGGTTTTTCGAAGGGTTCGTAGCCGATGGCCGAGACCACCAGCGTGTAGTCGCCGGGTCGGGTTTTGAGCCGGTATCGGCCCTGTTCGTCGGTAGTGCCGCCCGAGTCTCCCCCTTTGAGGTAGACGGAGGCAAAGTCGACCGCTTGGACGGCTCCCGCCTCGGTCGACGAGATTCGACCCGAGACGATGGCTGCGGCCGGGTGTCCCTCCCGGTGGTGCCGGTGTTGGGCCAGCCCGGCGAGGGAGCCGAAGGGTAGAACATTATATAAACAGGCAGACAGGAGTATTCCCCATTTTACTTTCCCCATAATCACTTTCCTCTGAAAAGTTTACAATTATTTATTCGCTGCAAAATTACCGCTCCCCCCGAGGCGGTACAATCGCATGATATAGGTATTGTGGTTTATCCCTCTCCCCATTCGTGGTGAGAGGCGGTGCGCTTCCAGAAGGGGTGGAAGAGGTGCCGCGGTTGGGGGCACGGTGAAAAAACAGGGCCTGAATTTGTCGTAACTCCCGTTTTTTGTGTATGTTTGCAGTATGAAAGGTTTTGTGAAACATCTGTTTGTCTTCTCTCTGGCCCTGGTACTGGGGTGTGCTTTGGCACTGCTGCATGTGGCCGAGGCGGAGGAGGCGTATGCTTCGGTTCACGGAACCACGACTCCCTATACCTTGGTTGATACCGAGGGGCATGCGCACCACCCGGGGCAGAGTTTCGTTGCCATCATTCCGGCCGAACGGATTGCCGCCGTCAATCAGGTGCGATTCCCCTCGTCGCCGGTGGCCGAGCGGGTGGGGAGCCATGCCGCATTCTCTTGTGTGCAGCATTGTTGCTGCCAACTCATGGCCCTTCGCGAGAAGTCGATTCGACACGATTACGAGGGGTATAGAGCCCAGTTGTGTTCGCGCGGGCATTATCTTTATTCACTCTGCAAAATGCTGATTTAGTGGAGGGCAGGTTGCACCTGCCCGCTGACAGAAGCCGGTTTGCCGCTTCTGGCCCTCTTGTCGTGCCCGTGGGTACGGCCGGACGGATTCCCGTGTATGGTTGCGGGAAAAGGCGAATCGTTATACTTATATTTTTTATCATCTAATCAGCATTACAAGAAAATGGAAAATAAAGAGAAAGAGACCACGGTCTCTAAATTTGCAGAGAATCCCTATGTAGAAATCAAAAAGAAAGTTTCGATGGCCGGTGTGTGGTCGGTATTGGTTGCCGTGGTGGCTTTTGTGGCTTCGGGTTTCATGACCGATCCGCAATCGTCGCTGAAACTTTTCCTTATCGTGTTGGGCGTGTGCTTCCTCATCTACGGACTCATCAAACTGGCCGTGGGTAACAAGGTGGCTGTTTGCCGGGCCAACGGCAAGGTGTTGAAAAAACATGAACTTCTCTTCGAGAGCAGCGAGGTGTCGCGCCTGAAACAGATGGTCGAGTCGGGGAATTTCCAGTCGATCGGTACCCTGCCCCGTGCCGTAGGTCATAAGGCGGGAGCCAAGTTGACCCTCTTTATCGACGCCGACCAGAGCTTTGCCACCGCTCAGGTTTCGGAGTTTATTCCGTTTGACTATGAGCCGGTGATGTCGCCCATGAGTTACAACGGCGACAGTGTGAAGGCGATTGCCGCCCTCACTCAGGCTGCTTGAATATAAATTCATGATTCCCCTGCGGAAGTGGATATAGGTTGAATGCCACTCCGCCTATTGGGCCAAGGAAAAGGGGACGAAAGAATTGAGATATTGCACGTTGCGTATCTTGATGTGTTTGTTGAAAATGCCTTCTGTCTGTATTCGCAGGCGGGGGCATTTTTTTGAGATGCAGCTGCCGTGGTCGTGGTCGCCTTTACAGAAAGGCGGTGAGCAGCGGAATGCTCAGGACTGAGAGAAGGGTGGTGATAAAGGTTCCCTCGGCCATGACTACCTCGCCCCGCTTGTACTTGATGCAGAAGAGGGTGCCATAGGAGGCGACGGGCATGGCGGCCAGCACCACGTTGATGTTGGCAATGGTCTCATCGACCTGGCACAGGCGCGAAAGGTAGAGAATAAGCAGGGGTATCAGCATCAACCGCAGAGCCGACATAAGGTAGATGGTGGGGTTCCCGAACATGCGCCGGACGGGAACCTGGGCTATCGACGAGCCGATGATGAGCAGGGCTGCCGGTACGGTCACGTTGCCCAACAGGTGGAAGGGTGTACTGATGACGAGCGGCGGTATCCAGCCGGTCACTACAATCAGAATCGAGAGATACGAGGCAATCATGGCCGGACTGTACAAGGTGCTCCAATCGAAACGCATCTTCTTCTGGTCGCCCGAGATGAAGAGGGTGCCGAAGACAAATATCAGCAGGGTGCTGGGGATGTTGAGAATGCTGGCATAGAACACCGCACTGGGCCCGAAGATGGAGGCTACGATGGGGTACCCGATGAACCCGACATTGCCAAAGGCAAGCATGAAACTGTACACGCCCCGATCCGCGGGGGCGATGTGCAGGTAACGCGGCAGCAGCATGGCGGACCCGATGAGCAGCGTGTAGGTGACGATGCCCACGACAAGCAGCGGCAGAATAAGGCCTCTGTCGGGGAGGGTGTCGCCCATGACCGACGAGAGTATGAGGCAGGGGCAGGTGACGTTGATGACCAGCTCGGAGAGTTTGCGGTCGAACTCGGCATCCATCATGCCTGTTTTGCTCAGATAATAGCCGACGATTACCAATGCGAACAGGATAATCATCTGCGTTGTGATTGCGTCCATAAAATCTTTTTCCCTTAAAAAACGTGCAAAGATAGTGAAAACTGAGGCAAATATGATTCGTTTGTGCCCGACTTTGCCTATCTTTGTAGAAGATAGGAGGCGTCTCAGCATAAAAATCAGGCAAACTTGTTTTTCTGTTTTCGACTTTCGCTATCTTTGTAGAAAATAGAAGGCGGCTCGGTATAGTCAAACTCGAAAACTGCGTTTTCATTTGTCTCTACTCTCGCCTTTCGCTATCTTTGAACCCTATAAAACCTAAAAACAGCTATTCTCATGAATCAAGTATCCGACCGTTTGGCAGCCCTTGCGCCGTCGCAAACGCTGACGATGTCGCAAAAAAGTAGTGAACTGAAAGCTCAGGGAGTCGATGTGATTAACCTGAGTGTGGGTGAACCCGATTTCAATACCCCCCAGCATATCAAAGATGCCGCAAAGAAGGCGATAGACGACAACTTCTCGCACTATTCGCCCGTACCCGGTTATCTGGATTTGCGGCAGGCTATCTGTGCCAAACTGAAAAATGAGAATGGTCTTGACTTTACCCCCGAGCAGATTGTGGTGTCGAACGGTGCCAAGCAGTCGATCTGCAACACGATTCTTTCGCTGGTCAATCCCGGCGACGAGGTGATATTGCCGGCTCCTTACTGGGTGAGCTATGTCGAGATGGTGAAGCTGGCCGAGGGCAAGAGTGTGATTGTCGAGACCGGCATCGAGCAGGATTTCAAGATGAGCGCCGCCCAACTCGAAGCGGCTATCACGCCCAAGACCAAGATGCTGATTCTTTGCTCGCCCTCCAATCCTACGGGCAGCATCTATTCGCACGACGAACTGGCTGCGCTGGCTGCCGTGCTGGAACGTCACCCTCAGGTCTTCGTCCTGGCCGACGAGATTTATGAGCATATCAACTACGTGGGTGCCCACCAGAGCATGGCCCAGTTCCCCGCCTTGCGCGACCGGGTGATTATCGTCAACGGGGTCTCCAAGGGATATGCCATGACGGGTTGGCGTATTGGTTTCATCGCCGCTCCGCTGTGGATTGCCAAGGCATGCAACAAGTTGCAGGGACAGTACACCTCGGGCGCTTCGTCGATTGCCCAAAAGGCGGCTGCCGCTGCCTTCGCCGGAGACCAGAGCTGTGTAGAGGAGATGCGTCGGGCCTTTGAACGTCGTCGCGACCTGGTGGTGCGGCTGGCTCGCGAGATTCCCGGCTTGAAGGTGAACAACCCCGACGGGGCTTTCTACCTCTTCCCCGAGGTAGGCTACTATCTGGGCAAGCGTGACGGTGAGCGTGAGATCAAGAGTTCGTCGGATCTGGCCATGTATATCCTCGAAGTGGGTCATGTGGCTACCGTGGCCGGCGATGCCTTCGGTGCTCCCAACTACCTGCGCCTCTCCTACGCCACCTTCGAGGAGAATATCACCGAGGCCATGCGCCGTATCAAAGAGGTATTGGCCCGATTGAAATAGAAACAGATTCCTTATTAACCGCAATACAGAACACAAGGCGGCCTTCTTTCCCGCACGGGTGCATGCCGTGGGTGGCGAGGTGGCTGCCCGGTGTGTGGTGAGTTTTCACCTGCACCCCGAAAAACAAGGGCCCACCGTGCCTCGCGGCGCAGTGGGCCTTTTTTACAACTAAAAACAAACTTCAATCTTAGGATTCTTTTCCCCTTGCAAATTAGATCCTATGTGGAAAAGAGTTTATCTATTTGGCTTTACGTTTACAGTATCGCAGACATTGCCCGCACAGGTCGTAGCCCAGCAGGGCTCCCAAGATGAAATCCTCCTCGGGGGTGAGCTGATTCAGGGGGCGCGAGGCCAGTGACTGAATCACCTCGATGCACTCCCGCCGGCCGAAAAAGAGATTGATCTTGTCGCACCCGATGGGTTGAATGCAGTAGTCGATGTGCTGTTTGTTGAGGCGCCCCACGGCAAACTCCTGATACCGTTTGTTGGTGGTGTAGAGAACCATGTGGCGTACCCCTTTCTTGTACTCATACACGTGGTTGAGAAAGACTTTCAATTCGGCCGGGAAGGATTGGCAGGTCATCATGGGCATGGAGGTTTAAAGGGTTACAGGTCGAGGCTTTTCACCCAGGTCTCTATGCGGTCGGTACTCTTGTCGGGCTCGTTGGTTTCGTCGAGCGCAAGCCCCACGAAATCGCCGTCGACAACCGCTACCGACGAGGTGAACGAGTAGCCGTCGGTAGAGACGTGGTTGCCGGTGAAGCGGCAGCCTGTCTGCTTCAACTCCTCATACAGCAGCCCCATGGCGTCGCAAAAGGTGTCGGGGTAGGATTCGGCATCGCCGCAGCCGAAGAGGGCGACGGTCTTTTGTCTGAGGTCGGCATTGCGCAGCACCTTTACGGCGTCGTACCAGTCGTCCTGCAACTCGCCGCACCCCCAGGTCGATGAGCCCAGTATCAGCGTGTCGTAGTTGTCGAGCAGACCGGTCGAGAGTCGGGCGGCGTCGTGTACATCGTTGGAGTCTACTCCCAGTTCCCGGGCGATTGTATGGGCTACCCCTTCGGTTATGCCGGTCGAGGAGCCGTAGAAGATACCTGTTCTTTTCATCGTCGTAACGTTGATTGGTTTTTACGATGGCAAAGTAAGGGCATACGGCCCGGCTCCCCAATACCTACATGTAGGGGTTTTCTTCCCGGGTCTACTTAGTTTGAGGGAAAAAGGAGCTGATTTAGCTTTTTTTGTGACCCCGGGACCGATAAAAAAAGCCCGGGCGAGGGAGCTCGTCCGGGTGAGTTTGATGAGAGTTCAACTGTCAATAACCGTTTCGTGTCATTGCATAAGAGCCTTTCTCCTTTCGATTTCACTACGCAAATTATTGAACCAGTTAGCATAGATGGTGGGGTCTTCGACCATGCTGTTTTTGTTCCGGGTATTCTTGCTGAACTGACTGAGAGTTGAGGTGACACTACCTTCGTAGAGTGTAAACTTAACCTCGGTCAAACTGTCGTTGAGCGGTTGAATGAAGAAAGAGGCTTGCGAAGTGGAGGCTTCGGTAGCACTACCTAAAAGAGCCATTTGCCAATCGGCATTTTTATTGTCAATCTGTTTGCTGGCTGTAATGAGTCCCGATTCTTTATCGGTACTGTTTATCAAGAATCCCTCGGATTGGAGCAGAGAAATGGCCGAACTGAAAACAAGGTTGTAATCAGCCTCGAATTGCTTGGTGGTCATCAATTTTACTTCTGTCGGTGAAAGTGCAGGTTTGGAGGTCCCGCACGATATAAGGATAAATAAGATGGGTAAAAGGAAGATGTATTTTTTCATTTTGTAGAAATTTTAGAGTTAGTAACTGGTTGAGATTACTGAATAGTCTGAAACTATATCGTTGGAGTCAAATGTGATGATTAAGTCGAACGATTGAGCACTACTACTTTGAGATGCTCTTGCTCCAAATAGAAAATCGGTACCGCCCTGTTTGTTTACGGTACTCATTTTGTTGTAGCTCCATACTTCGTTGTTCGATTTGTTTTTCGACACCAGGTTGGGAGCTCCAAAGATTTCCAATATCTCGGCTTGATTAGTACTCCCTTTTATGATTTTTGATTTTACGACACCATAAGTGAGATTGCTTTTTTGAGTCGGCTCAGCATTGGCCCCGTATTTATAGCTGCTACACGATATTGAAAATAACAGGGCGCAGCATGATAATAGAATCTGTATCTTTTTCATCTATTGTATCTTTTATGAAAGTGATTAAAAATGTGGTCTTTGGAATAGATTTTCCCCTTCTTGTTCCGATTTGGCGATTTTATGGTTGTTTCATAGGCATCGTGTATTTGTGCTAATAGCCCCCAGATTTAGCCTGTTAATAAAAAAGAAAGCGTGGAGACTGTTTAAGGTTTATCTGTTCAAGAGGTATCGCCAAACACCCACCATACAAATAAACAACAGTCCCACGCCTATATTGATATATAACTATATCAAAGGCGTGAGCGTTCTGTTGTATTACTCTGTATGGTTTTGAAAATTTGGCGATTTTCTTGAACAAAGTAATATCTAAAAAACGCTTCCGTTCGTATGTCTGCTCAAAAGACTAATTGTTTAGCTTTTTGAGTCTTTGCAAATATATGTTGATTTATGACAAAATCCAAAAAATGCGATGGCTGTTTTACTCCTCGACCGTGGGGTAGACGAGGTTCTTCTCCTCGATGACGTCGAGTACCTCGCGCAGGTATTTGTCGGCTTCCCAACGGGCCATGGGCAGGTCGTGCAGCAGGTAGTTGCCGCAGTCGCGGGGGGCGGCGCCGGGCACCTCGCCCTCGAAGTCGCGGATAAAGCGGAAGGTCTCGCGCATGAGGTCGACGATGTCGCGCGATTGGAGGTCGCCCTGTACCAGGAAGTAGTTGCCGGTGCAGCAGCCCATGGGTCCCCAGAATACGATCTTGTCGCCCCACACGGGGTGATTGCGCAGGAAGGTGGCGGCCAGGTGCTCGATGGTGTGCAGGGCTCCGTAGCCGATGGCGGGCTCGCGGTTGGGCTCTTTCATGCGAATGTCGAAGGTGGTGACTACGTGGTCGCCCAGGTAGTCTTTGCGCGATACGTAGATGCCGCGCAGCAGGTGAATGTGGTCTATGGTAAAACTGGGTATCTTTTTCATGTCGAAGGGGTATTTAGGGGTTGATTATAATTTTGCGATGAGGCTGGTGAGTACCTCGAACGAACGTTGGGGTGCATCGTCCCAAAAGTGGTTGTACTGGGCGATGTGGCCTTCGATGCCCGGGGTGTCGCTGATGATGCGGAAGCTCAGGAAGGGGACTCCGCGCATGTGGCATACCTGGGCGATGGAGCCCGACTCCATGTCGACGGCCATGCCATCGGGGAAGAGCTGCTTGATCTCGGCCAGTTCCACCGGGTCGGTGATGAAGCGGTCGCCGCTGCACACCAGCCCTTTATAGATGCGCAGCGAGGTTTCTACCTGCAAGGCTTTCTGGACCAGCGAGGGGTCGCTGTGGAACCGGGGTGGCAGTCCCTGTATCTGTCCCCAGGCGTTGCCTTCGCCACACCACACGTCGTGGTAGACGATTTCCGACCCTACCACGATGTCCATGACCCGCATCGAGGGGTCTATGCCGCCGGCCACGCCGGTGTTGAGCAGTGCGTCGGGGCGGTAGCGGTCTATCAGTTCGTAGGCGCGTATGGCCGACGACACCTTACCGATGCCGCTCTGGGTGAGAATCAGCTCGTGGGCTCCGCTTGTGCCTACGATAAAGAGCGAAGCACCGTGGCGCTCCTCGCGGGGATTTTCCAGCAGGCGATGCTCACAATCGAGTTCGCTCTGCATGGCTACGATAATTCCTATTTTCATCTTCCGGGTTTTCTCTGAGGATATACAAAGGTAGGGGTTATCTTATGTATCGCAAAATTTGTACGGCGAAAAAGGGGTGAGCGTCGCCTGATTTTTGCGGTTGGACAATGCGGTGAGGGGAACGAGATGAAAAGTGTGAGAGAAAACGGGGTACGATATTTGGCTCTCCTCTCGGCTTTCACTACCTTTACCCCTCCATATTGTGCTTATGAAAGATTTTGCCGCCATTGATTTCGAGACTGCCAATTACGAACCTACGAGTATCTGCTCGATGGGACTTGTGGTGGTGCATGGGGGTGAGGTGACGCACCGCATTCACCGGCTGGTCTGCCCCGAGCCCGACTACTATATCCGCCGCTTTTCAGAGGAGATACACGGTATCTTTCCGTCCGATACCTGCGATGCGCCCAACTTCGGGCTGGTGTGGCGCGAGGTTTCGCCGTTGGTCGAGGGGTTGAGGCTGGTGGCTCACAACAAGGCTTTCGACGAGCGGGTGTTGCGGGCGACCTGCCGCATGTATGGCATCGATTATGTATATGGCGATTTTCTCTGCACCCTCACGCGGGCGCGGCGGTTAATCCCGCGCACCGACATTGCGAACTATCGGTTGCCCACGGTGTGCGCCTATCTGGGTATCCCCTTTGACCACCACCACAACGCGCTGGCCGATGCCGAGGGGTGTGCCCGCATCGCGATGCGTCTGTGGCCCGATGACGACGAGTAGCCCCGGGCGTGTCGTGCCGAGGGTGATTCCTTTAATCTCTTATCTTGGTTTGTGAAAACGGAGCTGCCCCGGTTACGGGAGCAGTACCCGACTGATGGCCTGTTGCAGCGCCTCCTTGTCCATGAAGCCGGCGGCGATTTGGGGCTGGGCCGTCATGGGGCAGAAGAGCAGGGTGGGAATGCTTTGTACCCCGAAGATGGCAGCCAGCTGCGGTTCCTTGTCGACGTCGACTTTGTAGATGTCGATTTTCCCGGCGTATTCGGTGGCCAGCTCTTCGAGTATGGGAGCCAGCTTGCGGCAGGGCCCGCACCACGAGGCGTAGAAGTCGACGATGCAGGGACGGGCACCGAGGTACTCCCAGCGGTCGGGGGTCTTCTCGAAGTTGGCAACCTTCGAGAGAAACTCGGCTTTGGAGAGGTGTCGCGGTTTGACGCTCTGTGTCCGGGTCTCGGCCGGGGCGGCTGGGGCGGTTTGCTTTTGGGCTTGTCCTTGGAAGGAGAACAACAGGCAGGCGAGTACGATTCCTATAATGTGTTTTGCGTTCATATCGGTATAATTTGCGGGGCTTGAACAGGCGGGGAGAACGGCGGACGAAGACAGATATCGGCTTCGGCCCGGGAAAAAGCAGCGCTCCCCTGTCGCGACTTTCCGAGGACAAAGATAGAAGGATTGTTACAGAAAGCCGCAGGCAGCGGAGCTATTTTTCAGATTATTAGGGTTTCTTGTCAAACCGAAAGAGGCGTGGCGGGAGCTCGGGCGGGTGTGGGTCGAGTTGCCTCATGGTTGCACGCCACCGGGCGGAACAGCCCGATTTTATCCCGTCCGGCTATATCGACGATTCGTTGACAATAGGCTCGCCGCCCCGGTGGCCGGGCTTGATGAACGAGGGGAGGTCGCGGCTGCAAATGTAGTTGCCTATGCAGCGGGTGATGAGGATATCGTCGTGGTGCCCCTCCATGGCTCCGTAGCTGCCGTTGGGCTTGCGCTCGAACACGTCGTGCTCGTAGCAGGCCCGGGCATCGTGCTCGATGTAGGCCCCTTCGCGCAGGGCCGACCGTTGGGCGTCGATGACCAGCACCTTGGTAGCCCGGTTCATGTGGAATCCCCAGCGGGAGGAGGGGCGCTGCCCGATGCTGTCGGGGGGCGCCGGCCGGGCGTAGAGGTTGTCGTAGTAGCGCGAGAGGGTGTCGAGCAGGTAGGCCGAGTGCTCGCTGTCGTCGTGCTCGGTTTCGAGGGTATTGCTCTCGATGACCAGCAGGGCGTTCTGGTAGTAGGCGGCCAGTTGGGCCGCCTTCCAGGCGAGCAGGTCGTGGTCGATGTGTCCCCGCCATTGGGCCACCACCTCGGCGGGACCCCCTTCGAGCATCCAGTAGCGGTCGAAGATGGCGATGACCGAGTAGTCGGCCGTGTCGGAACGGCCGCCGATGTCGACTACCGCCAGGTAGCGGTCGCGAATGTCGTGGCGTTCGGCGGGATATTCCCACACTTGCAGGGGGCCGCCGGGCTTGGTCTCCAACTCGATGCCTTCAAGCGCTTCGCGGCCGGTGGGTTCCTTACCGTGAATGTCGCCTTCGAACCGGGGCGCACAGCAGCCGTGGCGCAACCGCTCGACCAGTGTGGGGTCGAACACCCGTTCGCCCGAGTAGCAGAAGGCCTCGATGTCGTCGCTGGGATACTCGGCCATCATGTCGGTATGGCGCGAATACTCCTTCCGCTTCTGGCGGTACCAGGCAATGGCTTCGAGGGTGGCACCGCGGTCCCAGAGCATGCGCTCGTAGTCGGTGAGGGTGGCGATGAGCGAGTCGTAGTCGTCGACGGAAATGGCATACATCTCGATCTCGAACCAGGGGACAAAGGCAAACAGCTTGTCGCTTTCGTGCCGCTTGGCCCGCTCGCACTCCTGGTGAAAGTAGGAGCCGGTACCGTTGGCGGTGCTCTCCATCACCACCATCGAGCAGGGGAGCAGCATGATTGACCCGCACACCGACCGCACCAGCTGTTCGGGCGACTTCATGCGGCTGTTGCGCCAGAAGGCCACCTCGGAGAGGTGGGCCATGGCGACATCGATACCCCGCACCGATTCCTGACTTTCGGCCGATCCGATGGTGACCCGGCAGTCGCGCCCGACGATGACCGAGGTGTTGGCCATACGCTCGAAGGGGCGGAATTTGGGCTTGCCCTCGTCGAGCAGCCAGTCGGGGTAGTTGGCCAGCAGTTTGCTGTACATGCCCTTGATGTTGGCCGCCGCCTCCTTGATGTGGGCGCATATCACGCTGTTCCAGTTGCGCCGGTGTACCAACTGTATCCAGGCCATGTAGATTTGTATGAGGGTGGAGCCGCCCCATTGGCGGGCTTTGAGCAAGATGAGGCGAATGGGGCGGTCGGTGGTGCGCATGGATTCGAGCATGCCCAGTATGCGGCGTTGCGGCCGGTTGAGCCGGAAGGGTATGTCGTTGGCCCCCAGTTTGTCTTTGATGCGCACGAAGCTGTATGCCCAGAATTCGAAGTCGTAGCGAATCCGCACCCGTATCCACTCCCGCCACAACGACAGGAGGGGCGAGATGTCGCCCTCGTCGTCGCTCTCGCCGTTGGGCGGCAGCGTGCGGCCTTCGCCGGGCGTGTCGACCCCCTGCTGCCGCAGATAGCCCGCGAGGCTGCCCGCCTGTGCAAGCTGTTGGACCAGCGGCTCGTCGAACATGGCCGCCGGAATATATTGCAGCGGCAGCGGAGCGTCGCTGAGCCGAATCGGTCGGCGGTCGCCCGTGTCGCTCCCCTCGCCCGTCTCGGGCGAATAGAATCGTTTCAGTTGTTCGTTTCGCAGTCGGTTGGCTTCAATCGTTATCGTTTCGTCGTGTTGTACAATCCCCATTTCTCTTCCAATTTTCTGCAAAGAAAACAGGTGTTTGCCCCGGCTTTATGGCAGGGTAATAAAAGGTGATTTTTAGAGTAAATAAGCCTTTAAAGGAAAAGAAAATATACTATCTTTGTCTTATTATGGAAAGCAGACAAATAAAACATGGCGGTCAAGTTTTTACTCCTGGCTATTTAGTCATAGATATATTGGATTATTGTGGCTATGTGGAATCTCCTTACATATTGAGAAAACATGTTATTGATAATAGTTGTGGAGATGGCGCGTTTTTGTGTGAGATTGTTCTGCGTTATTGTCGAACTTTTTTGAAATATGGTAACGACCTCCAGATCCTTAAAAAAGAACTGCAAGAGTATATACATGGGATAGAGATTGATTCAGATACTTATCGTATGTGTATAGAAAATTTAAATCATATATCTTCTCAGTTTGGTATTGCTGATGTAGCTTGGGATATTGTTAGAGGCAATGCTCTAAAAGAGAGAACGTACGATGGTAAGATGGACTTTGTAGTGGGAAATCCTCCCTATGTGAGGGTTCATAATTTGGAGTCTGATTACATTGATGTGAAGAGATTTACTTTTGCAAGCGGGGGAATGACCGATTTGTTTCTGGTATTTTTTGAATTGGGCTTTCGTATGTTGGCTGCTGGAGGAACTTTATGTTATATTACACCAAGTTCTTGGTTGAATAGTCTGGCGGGGGAGAGTATGCGGAATGAAATTATTTATAATAAATATTTGACCGGAGTAGTAGATTTAGGCCATTTCCAGCCGTTTAAAGCAACTACTTATACCATGATTTCTCGCTTTGAGAAAAGAGAGAATAATAATCGGATAGAGTATGATGTATATGATCCACAAAAAAATAGTATTTGCTGTGTTGACTTTTTATCATATGATGAGATTAATATCCGAAATAAATTCTATTTCTCTAATAGAAAAGAGTTGGATTTGTTGAAGCGCGTTAGATCTTCAAATGTGAAACAGTATGTTCGAGTAAAGAATGGTTTTGCTACATTGTATGATGAAATATTTATAGGAAATATTCCTTTTGATAAGTATATTATTCCTGTTGTAAAGGCATCAACGGGGAAATGGTATAGAGCTTTCTTTCCATATGATAAAGATGGAAATCCTCTATCATATGAACAGTTAATTTCAGATAAAGATGTGCGTGCATACTTAGATAGCAATGCAGAAAAATTATTGAAAGGAAGAAAAAAGGAGGAGACTCCGGGTTGGTTCCTGTATGGTAGAACTCAGGCATTGAAAGATGTTTGCAAAGAAAAGTATGCTATAAATACTTGTATTAAAGATATTAATAGTATAGAATTGACCGAAGTACCACCGGGTAGTGGTTTGTACAGTGGTTTATATATTCTTCCGAATGAACAAGTTTCGTATAATCAACTTGAGAAAATAATTCGGAATGAAGAGTTTATTCGCTATATATCACTTCTTAAAAATTATAAGAACGGGGGATATTATACCTTTAATTCAAGGGATATAGAACTATATATAAATTATAAACTAAATTCAGACTATGCAAGAAGAGATAACAACATTTCCTCTCGACAACTCGAATTTTTTAAGAGTATTGTCTAATTCATTTAGAGAGTTTCTTGATTCGGGAACATCTAGAAGTACAGCCAAACTTAATCCTCTGCACGGGGCCATTGCCCGAGATTTAGCTGGGAGATTGGGCTCAGATTATGTTGTTTTTTCTCAGGGATATAAAGAAGGAAAAGAAGTAAAAATAAAAGGCCGTTATATTGATAAGGCTGTAGATATAACGGTTAAAAAAAGGGAATATTGCTGTTGCTGGGTTATCGGTTAAATTTGTTATGCAGAATTATTCTCAAAATTCGAATAATTACTTTGAGAATATGTTGGGTGAGACCGCTAATATACGAAGTGGTAATTGCCCTTATTTTCAAATTTTCATTATTCTAGACAAGCTCCCATATTATAGACGCTCAGGAGAGCTTCATAAATGGGAATCTTTTACGGAACATAATGCGGAAAAGTATGTAATTCTTTCGAGGGATAATTCGGAAATCTATTTCCATACACCCAATAAAACCTTGATTTATATTGTGCATATCCCTGAAAATAATAATCTAAAGAATAATAAACAATATATGGATTATTATAAGTCATTGAATCCATCTCTATCGTTGACAGAACATGATTATAATCATTTTGGGAATGGTGTGATACTAAATGATTATGAGAGCTTTATAGATAAAGTTTATCATACAATCATGGCTTTGTAGTATAATTCCACTTAATCTAATATTTAAATACCAGTCGTTTGTGCCGGTGGCTCGGCCGGCTTCTCCTCGCGGGGTTTTTCACTCTTGTTGAGTTCGGGATAGCTGATGCGGGTGTGGTAGATGGTTTTTAGCTTCTCGATAAAGGTGGTCTTGATGGTCTCGACATCGCGGAAGCTGAGGGGGGTGTCGCGCAGCAGGCCGTCGGCGATTTGCGAGTCGATGATGCGGTTGACGAGTTGCGAGATGCTCTCGTTGGTGTACTCTTTGAGGCTGCGCGAGGCGGCTTCGACGGCATCGGCCATCATGAGGATACCGGTCTCTTTGGTGAAGGGGTTGGGCCCGGGATAGGTGAATTTCGACTCGTCGACAGGGCGGTCGGGGTATTTGTTGCGATAGGAGTTGTAGAAGAACTTGGCCTTACCCTTGCCGTGGTGGGTGGCTATGAAGTCTTTAATGGCCTGGGGCAGGCGTTGCTTGTCGGCCATTTTCAATCCGTCGTTCACGTGCGAGATGACAATCTGGGCGCTCTGCTCGAACGAGAGGGGGGTGTGAGGGTTGAATCCCGACTGGTTTTCGGTGAAGAAGGCGGGGTTTTTCAACTTGCCGATGTCGTGGTAGAGGGCGCCGGTACGTACCAGTTGGGCTTTGGCTCCAATTTTGTTGGCCGCTTCGGCGGCGAGGTTGGAGATTTGCAGCGAATGCTGGAAGGTGCCGGGACACTCCTCGGAGAGTTGGCGCAGTATGGGGTTGTTTACATCGGAGAGCTCGACCAGCGTGACGGTGGAGATAAATCCGAAGGTTTTCTCGAAGATGTAGATGAGCAGGTAGGCAAAGAGCAGGAACACGCAGTTGATGCCGAAGTAGATGAACATGTTGTAGTTCAGTTTCGACAGGTCGCCTTCGGAGAGCAGCGTGTAGCCTACGTAGGCAAAGCAGTAGGCGAAGAATACGAGTACGGCGCAGCGCATGAGTTGCGACCGGCGGGAGAGGTCGCTGAGGCTGTCGATGGCGGTCATGCCCACAATGAGTTGCAGGAAGATGAATTCGAGCGCAAAGGGGGCGGTGAAGGCACAGATGAGTACGGTGATGAGGTGCACGTAGAGGGCCGTGCGCGAATCGAAGAAGGTGACAACTATGATGGGTATGATGGCAAAGGGCACGAGGTAGATGCCTTGCACGCGCACTTCGGAGAAGAAAAAGGCGATGAGCGAGAGCCCTACGATGAGCATCATGATGAAGCCGAGGGTGCGCATCTCGTTGAAGGTCTGCGGGCGGAAGAGGGCCAGAAACAGGTAGAAGAAGGCGAAGAGGCAGGTGAAGACAATGATCTGCCCGACGACGGTGTAGCCCCGGTGGTCGTTGACGGTGCTCTTTTTGAGCGAGACGGTTTCGAGCGATTTGAGTATGCGGTAGGTTTGCGGGGTGACGATTTCGCCCCGGTCTACGATGCGTTCGCCGGCCTGCACGATGCCGTCGGAGAGGGCGATGCGTTGCAGCAGGTTGTCTTTGAGCCGGTCGGTGGTGATGCTGTCGAAGGTGACGTTGGTGTTGAGAAAGTCGTTGAGGTTGCAGTTTTGCAGCACGTGGTGCGTGTAGGCGTCGGGGAATCGGTTAATGATGCTCTCGTAGGCTTCGCGGGGCGATTGCAGTTCGGCCACGGGCATTTCGCGGGCCACGTTGTTCTCGACGATGCGTATCTCCTTGAATTTGCCCGATTGCAGGCGGGTGTAGTCGTCGGACGAGACGATGCCTTTGCGATAGGTATCGCGCAGGGCTTCAACCAGATTCCTGCGCAGCGAGGGGGAGATGGTAAGGTTGGGGAGGTTGCCGAGCGATTTTTCGAAGTCGGTTGTCGATTTGGTCCCTACCGCGTTGTTGAACGAGAATACCGGCTGGAAGCCCAGCATGATGCTGTCCTTCTCTTGCTGAATAACGGCTTCGTCCTTGTAGATGGGGAAGTCGAAAGGGGCGGTGAGCAGGCCGTATTTCCAAGGCTTGCCCTCCTGGAAGGTGTAGCGAAATTTCCCTTCGCCGGGGAAGAAATAGGTAACCAGGGCCACCGCGGCTATGAAAAAGAGAAATTGCAGTACTCGTTTGCTGGCGAGGATTTTCTGTATGCGGGTTTGATCCATGACTCTATGGGGTTATTCTTTGCAGCGTGCCGCTTTCTGCACGCCTTTTATTTTTCGTAGTTTGTTACAGAGCGACTCGACCACCTGGGTGTCGTGCACCATGATGTTGACCGTACCGTCGAACACCCCTTCGTTGGCCTGTATGGTGAGGCCGCGCATGTCGAGCATCAGCTCGTTGGAGATGACCCGGGTAATTTCGTTGAGAATGCCCATGCGGTCGATACCCTGTATCTCGATTTTGGCAGGGAAGGAGAGCGACTTGCTCGCCTCCCACTGGGTCGATACCAGCCGGGGCCCGAAACTCGATTTCAGGCGCATGGCTACGGGGCATTCGCGCTTGTGTACGACAACGGTTTCGTCGTCCTCGACATAGCCCAGCACGTCGTCGCCGGGTATGGGGCAGCAGCAGTCGGCCACCTTGTAGTTCTTCACGCCGTTTTCGTCGCGTAAAATGTAGGTTTGTTTGCGGTCGATGACGGGGCGTTGTGTTTGCTGCTCCTTGGGAGGTTCGTTCTTGCTGTTGTTGCCGAACGAGAGTTTGAGGTATTTCATAAAGGGATTGATACTCTTTCCCTTAATGATTTTTTTAATGTTTTCGTTGGGCGTAATCTCTTCGTTGCCGATTTTGAAAAAGAGCTCTTCCCGGTTTTGCAGGCCCAGGGCACTGACAATCTTGGTTACCAGTTCGTTGCTGTTTTCGATATGGTTATTTTCAAGATATTCTTTAAACTGGGTTTCGCCCTTGGCAATGATTTTGCGACGGTCTTTGCGCAGGGCGGTCATGAGCCGGCTGCGGGCCTTGGCGGTGGTGACGAGGTTGAGCCACTCCTCCTTGGGTGTCTGCGACTTGGAGGTGAGGATTTCCACCTGGTCGCCGCTGTGCAGTTTCTGGCTCAGGGGTACCAACCGGTGGTTCACCTTGGCCGCGATGCAGTGGAATCCCAGGTCGGAGTGCAGGGTAAAGGCCAGGTCGAGGGCGGTGGCATCTTTGGGCAGGGTGATGAGTTCGCCCTTGGGGGTGAAGACGAAAATCTCGGTGCTGAACAGGTTGAGCTTGATGGTGTCGAGAAAGTCGATGGCATTGGGCTCGGGGTGTTCAAGAATGTCCTTGATGGTTTTGAGCCAGATGTCGAGTTCCGACTCCTCGTCGGAGTTGCCTACCTTGTATTTCCAGTGGGCGGCAAAACCGCGTTCGGCAATCTCGTCCATCTTTTCGCTTCGTATCTGCACCTCAATCCAGTTGCCGTCGGGGCCCATGACGGTGAGGTGCAGGGCCTTGTAGCCGTTGGCCTTGGGGCGGCTCACCCAGTCGCGGGTGCGCTCGGGGTGCAGCTTGTAGATGTCGGTGATGACCGAGTAGATGGTCCAGCACTCTTTCTTCTCGTCGGCCTCGTTGGGGCACTTGAAGATGATGCGCACGGCGTAGAGGTCGTACACCTCTTCGAAGGGTATGTGCTTGGCTTCCATCTTGTTCCAGATGGAGTAGATGGATTTCACGCGGGCCTTCATCTCGAAGTCGAATCCCAGCTCTTTGAGTTTGGCCACAATGGGCTTGGCAAAGTTGTTGTAGATTTGCTGGCGCGACTCTTCGGTCTCGGCAATCTTCTGTTTGATTTGGTTGTAGGCGTCGGGGTGCTCGTATTTGAAGGCGAGGTCTTCGAGCTCGGTCTTGATGGCAAAGAGTCCCAGCCGGTGAGCCAGGGGGGCGTAGATGTAGAGTGTCTCACCCGCAATCTTGTACTGCTTGCTGGGGAGCATGGAGCCGAGGGTGCGCATGTTGTGCAGGCGGTCGGCCATCTTGATGAGAATGACCCGGATATCCTCCGACATGGTGAGCAGCAGCCGCCGGAAGTTCTCGGCCTGGGCCGAGGCCTGGTCGCCGAAGATACCGCCCGAAATCTTGGTCAACCCGTCGACAATCGAGGCTATCTTTTTGCCGAAGTGGTTTTCGATATCCTCGACGGTGTACTCCGTGTCCTCCACTACATCGTGGAGCAGTGCGGCGCATATCGAGGTGGAGCCCAGTCCAATCTCCTGACTCACGATGCGGGCCACGGCGATGGGGTGGAGTATGTAGGGTTCGCCCGAGCGCCGGCGTATGCCTTTGTGAGCCTCTTTGGCAAATTTGAATGCACGCTCGATAATCTCTACTTTCTTGCGATGGTTGGAGTTGAGATATCCGTTGAGCAGTTCCTGAAATTTGTCTTCGATGAGTTGCTCTTCGTTGGTGTATGCTTGATCCGACGGTTCCATAACTTTGAAATCTAAGATAGACAAAGATAACGTAAGTCGATTGTAAATGCAAATTTTATTTGCATTTTGCCATGCGGCTCTATCGGGTGCCGAGGTAGAGGAAGAACATACCCAACAGCACGAGCACCAGGTCGAACGACTTGCTGCGGATATTCTTCTCCTTGAACAGGAGGGCGCCGGCGATGAAGCTCACCACGACGCTGCTGCGGCGCACCATCGAGACAATCGAAATCATCGAGTCGGGATAGCTGAGGGCGTAGAAGTAGACAAAGTCGGCACAGACCAGAAAGAGCGAGATGAAGAATATCGAGGGTCTCCACACAAACGGGGTGGTGTGCTTGCGCTGCGGGTACCACAGGAGCAGCAGCACGACGGCCATCATGGCCATCTGGTAGTAGGAGTACCACACCTGCACCGTCATGCGGTCGAAGCCGTGCGACATGAGGTATTTGTCGTACAGCCCACTGGCCGCACCCGTGATGGTGGCCAGCACGATAAAGAGAATCCACAGGTTGTGGCGGAAGTTGATACCCTCTTTCCGTCCCGAGAAGGAGAGCATGATGAACGAGACGATGGCCAGCAGCACACCCACCCACTGGTAGAGGTTGAGCCGCTCACCGAAGATGAGCAGCGCCCCGATGAGGGTGAGTATCGGTTGCGACGCCTTGATGGGGCCGGCGATGGTGATGGGCAGATGCTTGGTGGCGAAGTAGGCGCAGGTCCACGAGGTGAGCACCAGGGCCGCCTTGCCGATGATGTAGAGGTGTTCGCGCAGGGTCGAGGGGGGTACGTAGAAGAGGGAGTCGCGCATCAGGTCGGGAAATCCGTAGGAGAGTATGATGCAAGGCAGAAACAGCAGACTGCAAAAACAGGTGTTGAGAAACAACACGGGAATCACGGCGTTGCCGTTGAGCGACTGTTTTTTACACACTTCGTAACAGCCCAGCAGAAAGGCCGATAGAAAAGCAAGCGATAACCACATCTTTTTTACCTGTTTGAAACCATTGAACTATTCTCCCGCTGTCTGCCTGCCGTTACCGGCACGACGACGGGGTGCCTCTCCCCCTGTGACGCAGGGCGATTGACGATGCAAAGGTAGCGATTCTTTTCGCTGCATCAGCTATGTAAACGCAGATTTGTGTTATCTTTGCATCGGCTGTGACATGGGGTCACGATAGAGAATCGAATTATGGAACTGCTTTACATTCATTGGAATCCCGACCCGGTGCTCTTTTCGGTAGCGGGCATCGCTATACGTTGGTACAGTATCTTCTGGCTCATCGCCATTTGGGCCGGCAGTCAGGTGGTCTATAAGCTGTATAAGTTGAAAGGGCTTCCGATGGATACGTTTCAGACCCTCTTTCTGTACAGTTTCCTGGGCATCTTTATCGGAGCACGGCTGGGGCATTGCCTCTTCTACGAACCGGGGTATTACCTGAGTCGCCCGCTTGAAATCATTCTGCCCATACACTTTTTGCCCGGCGGCGGGTGGCGCTTCACCGGCTATGCGGGGCTGGCCAGTCACGGGGGGACGCTGGGACTGATTATTGCCCTGGCGCTGTTCTGCCGCAAGACCAGGATTCACTACCTCGATATTCTCGACATGATGGGTATCGCCGCTCCCGTAGCGGCCGGGTTTATCCGCTTGGCCAACCTGATGAACTCCGAAATCATAGGTATGCCGACCGATGTGCCCTGGGCTTTTGTCTTCGAGCGGGTGGATATGTTGCCGCGTCACCCGGCACAACTTTATGAGGCGTTGGCCTATTTCCTCTTCTTCGGGGTGATGGTGGCGATTGTGTGGCTCCGTCGCGACCGTTGCGGGCGGGGCTTCTACTTCGGGCTCTGCATCACGCTCATCTTTCTCTTCCGCTTCTTTATCGAGTTTCTCAAAGAGCGTCAGGTCGATTTCGAAAACGCCATGCCCATCGACATGGGGCAGGTGTTGAGTATCCCGTTTGTGGTGCTGGGTCTCTATTTCGTAATTACGCGGTGGAACAATACCGTTGTCGACAGACTGCCGAAAACGGGGCAGGGAAAATCCCGGAAGTAATAGCTTAAATTTCTTTCTTTAAATAAATCATATCGACAATTTGTCTCTCTCCCTCGAAGATAGGTTGTGGATAGTGTCTGGTAAAGAATCCGGGTATCCGGTGTGAATAGCGGAATCCGCATCGTTCGTAAAAAGGTATCGTGAGGGGCGAATCGCCTGTCCCGACTTGCAAAGTTGCTCCGGCAGGACAATGGCTTTCCACATATTCGATAAGTTTGCGGGCATAGCCTCGACGCTGGAAGGAGGGATAGGTGGCCAGATTTTTGATTTCGTAGAGGTCTTCTCCTTCTCGGGTGACGACGCAGATACTCTTCAATCCCTCGTCGTACAAGGCAAACACTTCGCCCCGGTCGAGGTAGCGCTCTATCATCTTTTCACATTCGTCGGCCAACAGCAACAGGTCGAGAAAGTCTTTCTTCTCATGTGTTATGTGTTTGATCTCCATAGATAGACTCTCTTATCGGGGCAGGAACAGGTTGTCGGGGTAGGTGATGTCGTGGAGGAACAGGGCTTTGCCCGGCACCGAGGTACCGGCGGCGCAGCGGTCTTTCTGCTCGATGATGCGGCAGAAGCCTTCGACCGAGAGCTTGCCGCGACCCACGTCGAGCAGGGTGCCCACGATGGCCCGCACCATGTTGCGCAGGAAGCGGTCGGCCGTGATGGTGAATACCTGTTGCTCCCCCTCGCGCTCCCAGCGGGCGAAGGTCACCCGGCAGTTGTTGGTCTTCACGTCGGTGTGCAGCTTGCTGAAGCTGGTGAAATCGGTGTATCGGTACAACTGTTCGGCCGCCTCGTTCATGCGGTCGAAATCGAGCGTGCCCCGGTAGCGGCAGGCAAAGGTTTCGAGGAAGGGCGACTTGTGGTCGATGAGGTAATATTTGTAGGTGCGGCTGAGGGCATCGAACCGGCTGTGTGCCTCGTCGGTGACGGGGCGTATGTCGTACACGGCAATGTCGGGGGGAAGCACCCGGTTCAGACGGTCGGCCGTCTCGGCGGGATTGTCGAGCGGAGCCGGGGTGTCGAAGTGCGCCACCATGAGCCGGGCATTCACGCCGGCATCGGTGCGCCCTGCCCCGGTGACGGGTGTCTCGCGACGCAACAAAGTAGCCAACGCCTTTTCAAGCTCGGCCTGCACGGTGATGCCGTTGGGCTGTATCTGCCAGCCGTGGTAGCGGGCACCGTTGAACGAGAGGTAGATGAAATAGCGTGACATGGCGGTACTGAAAATAGAGATGGATTATCGGGCGGGTTTCGAGTCGGGCAGCAGGGCGGGGCGATTCCCCTGGCACTGTGGCCCCTCCCCGGCCGATAATCCATCGGGTTGAGTTTAGTCGTTTTCGAGATAGGTATATCCGTAGAGACCCGAGCGGTAGTTCGAGAGGAATTCGCGCCCCTCTTCGGGGGTGATGACCCCCGCCTTCATCGACGAGGTAACCCATGTCTCTACGCTGCGCACCAGCTTCTTGGGTGAGAACTGTACGTAGTCGAGTACCTCGGCTACCGTTTCGCCGTCGATTACCTGGTCTATTTCGTAGCGGTCTTTGTACACGCTCACGTGCACGGCGTTGGTGTCGCCGAAGAGGTTGTGCATGTCGCCCAGAATCTCCTGGTAGGCCCCCACCAGGAAGACACCTATATAATAGGGTTCCTTGTTGTTGAGGGCATGTACGGCCAAGTGTGAGTTGGAGCCGTGGGGCGAGATGAAGTTGTTGATCTTGCCGTCGGAGTCGCAGGTGATGTCCTGTATCGTGGCCGTGCGGTCGGGCCGTTCGTCAAGCCGGCTGATGGGCATGATGGGGAACAGCTGGTCGATTGACCACGAGTCGGGCAGCGACTGGAAGAGCGAGAAGTTGCAGAAGTATTTGTCGGGCAACAGCTTCGAGATTTTACGCAACTCTTCGGGGGCATGCTTCATGTCCGAAGCAATCTCGCTCACCTCGCGGGCCACCGACCAGAAGAGCTGTTCTATTTGAGCCCGGGTGCGCAGGTCGAGCAGTCCCAGACCGAAAAGGTCGAGCGCCTCCTCGCGAATCTGCAAGGCGTCGTGCCACGATTCGAGCAGGCGGGGCTGGTTCATGTTGTCCCATATCTTGTAGAGTTCGTCCACCAGTTCGTGCGGGTTTTCGCCCAACTCCTCCTTCTCGTCCCAGATGGGGAGCGAGGTAGTTTCGAGCACCTCGAATACCAGTACCGAGTGGTGTGCGGTGAGCGAGCGTCCCGACTCGGTGATGATGTTGGGCTGAGGCAGGTCGTTCTTTACGCAGGCATCGACCAGCGCCGATACCGAGTCGTTCACATACTCCTGTATCGAGTAGTTCATGCTGCTCTCGCTCGACGACGAGCGGGTGCCGTCGTAGTCGACTCCCAGACCTCCGCCGATGTCGACAAACTCGACGTGGAATCCCATGTTTTGCAGTTGCACATAGAATTGCGAGGCCTCTTTGAGCGCATTCTTGATGCGGCGTATCTTGGTGATTTGACTGCCGATGTGGAAATGAATCAGTTTGAGGCAGTCGGTCATCTTGGTCCTTTCCAGGAAATCGAGGGCATCGAGCAGTTCGCTCGAATTCAGACCGAACTTGCTGCCGTCGCCACCGCTCTCTTCCCACTTGCCGCTACCCGAGCTGGCCAGCTTGATGCGGATACCGATGTTGGGACGAATCTTCAACCGTTTCGAGATGTCGGCAATCAGTTTCAACTCGTTCAGTTTCTCGACCACGAGGAAGATGCGGCGTCCCATCTTCTGGGCCAGCAGGGCCAGTTCGATGTAGTTCTCGTCCTTATAGCCGTTGCAGATAATGAGCGAGTTCTTGTCGGTATTGATGGCCAGCACCGCATGCAGTTCGGGTTTGGACCCCGCTTCGAGTCCGATATTGAATTTCTTGCCATGGCTCACGATCTCCTCGACCACCGGTCTCATCTGGTTCACCTTGATGGGGTAGATGATAAAGTTCTGAGCCGTATAGCCATACTCGTCGGCCGCCTGTTGAAAACATTTGGATATTTTCTCGATGCGGTTGTCGAGAATATCGGGGAAACGCAGCAGCACGGGAGCGGTCACATCGCGCACTTGCAACTCGTCCATCAACTCTTTGAGGTCGACCGAGGCATATCCCTCTCGCGGGGTTACAGCCACATGACCCTTCTCGTTGATTGAAAAATATTTCAGGCCCCAACCGTTGATGTTATACAGTTCGGCGGAGTCCTCGATACGCCATTTTCTCATTTCTTATAGACAAAATTGAATTTGTGGGGATATACATAAAATATACAGCGAGCAAAAATACGGATAATAATTGAATAGAGAAAGCAGAAAGGGGCGTACATTGTACCCGATACGCAGGTTTTTTTGTATACTTGCTGGTAAATTCATGCCATATGCTTGTTCCTGTATATATATGTAAATATACAGGACGGGCCGACTCCCCACCATCTCCTCCCGGGAGCATGCACGAGTGAGATAGACATGCGGGAAGTGCTTCGAAGAATTTAATTGTTAAAATATGTTATTTGTGGAGGTTGTTGTAGTCTTTAATCATCTTTCGATTCTATACAATAACAAAGCATCGTCATAGATGCGCATGCGTTTTAACCTTGGTCTTTCGAACGGTAAGAGAGGGTTCTATGAAAAGGAAAGTGGATAATGAGACCTTGAAAGGATTGAAGGGGGGTAAGATAACCTCTTTTGAATCGATATATCAATACTATTCGGGGCGGGTGTACAATTTCATCAACTCCATAGTAAAGGACCGCGTTCTCTCCAAGGACCTGACTCAGGACGTGTTCATGCAGATATGGGATAAACGCAATGGCATACAGTGTGAGGGGAATTTCGATTCCTACATTTTTACGATAGCCCGTAACCGGGTGTACAGTTATCTCAAACGAGAGATATGGTTCCAGCAATATTTCGAGGCCCAATCCAAGGAGTATCCCCTCGAAGTGAAGGACGAGACCGATTGTGAACTGGACAACCTGTTGCTCGAAGAGTATATTTTGAGACTGATCAGCGAGCTGCCCGAGTCGCGCCGACGCATCTTCATGATGTATTGGAAGGAGGAGCTCAACTACGTGGAGATTGCCGGGCAGCTGTCCATCTCGGAGAAGACGGTGGCGACACAGGTGCAACGCTCGTTGCAGTTCTTACGGTCGAAGATGCGCTATGTCGCCTTAGGCCTGTTTCTGATGGGATTCGTATGTGATAAGTTTTTTTGAAGTGTTAGATAGAGTTTTTTTGTAAGTATGGGAAGACAGAATAATATGGACTCAGACCAGTATATCGAGATGATGAATCGGTATCTTCGTCACGAGGCAACAAGCGAGGAGAAGGCCGAACTGTTGCGGGGGATAGGAACGTCTCAAATGCAGCAGGTTTTTGACGAAAAGGCTGCCGGGTTGTGGAACTCGGCTTCGTCTGAACTTGATGAAGAAACCCGCAACGAGATGCGGCAGAACCTGTTGCAACATATTCGGGAGGAGCGTTCGGTAGGACGTCGTCACCTGTGGAAGAAAATATGCCGGATAGCCTCGGTTGTATTGCTGCCCGTTGCCGTATTTCTTGCGGTGGTCGCTTATTATGAAATCGGTCAGGCCGAAAGCGACAAGACCCCCTTCTCGTTTGTGGTCGATTCGGGCCAGAAGGCCAGCATGACTCTTCCCGACGGTACCAAAGTGTGGCTTAACTCGGCCAGCAAACTGAGCTATTATCCCTCGTACAACCGGGACGACCGGCGGGTATACCTGACTGGTGAGGCCTATTTCGAGGTCGCCAAGAATCCCGACAAGAAATTTGTAGTCGCCTGTCAGGGGGTCGAGGTCGAGGCTTTGGGCACCACCTTCAACGTAAAGGGTTATGACGACGACGCCACGGTCTCCACGTCGCTGATAGAAGGCTCGGTGAGGGTCTCGCACGACGACCGGTCGGTGCTGCTTGACCCGAGCGAAACGGTCGACTTCGATAAGAGCAGCCGGCTGTTTGCCAAATCGAAAATCGAGGACAACCGGCAGGTCGACTTTTGGCGCCGGAACATTCTCTACTTCCGTTCGGCTACACTGGCCGAGATTGCCAAGACCATGGAACGGCTCTATGGCGTCTCGGTAGAGTTTGAGTCGGACGCGTTGAAAGAGATCTCCTTCTCGGGCAGTATCCGGAACAACAGTCTGACGAATGCCTTCTATATCATCAGTCTCACCTATCCGCTCACCTATGAGATCGATCGCAATGTGGTGAAGATAGGCATGAAGCAATGACACGAGTGTACCTGTTTATATAAACACCCCGATTTGTTAAACCTTAAAAATGTCGATGCTTATGAGTACTTATGCCAACCACCCTCCCGACTCGGGACGATAATCGTTTGCCAAGGAAACGAGGCAATCATCACAAATGCTTTTTTGTGAAGAGAGTAGTTTTTTATCTTATGTCTAATATCGAAAATTAAATTGTAATGTTGAAACACACAAACTGGCTATTACGAATATGCTTGTTGAGCTTCATTGCCCTTGTGTCGGTAATGAATGTAAAAGCCCAAATCACATTTAGTGCCTCGAATAAATCGATAAAAGAGGTCATAGCCATGATCGAAACGAAAGCCGATTATAGCTTTTTCTATTCCGACGAGTTGTCCGATCTGAACCGTCGGGTCTCCTTGTCGTTCCACGACGAGAGTATCGAGGCCGTATTGAATGCGTTGTTCAAGGGAACGGATATCGCCTATAAGATCGAGGGCGATAAACAGGTTGTTCTCTCCCTGCGGTCGGCCTCGGAAAACAAGAAGCCGAATAAAATCGTGAGCGGAAAGATTGTTGATGAGCAAGGTAATCCCTTGATCGGGGTCTCGGTAGCTGTTGACAATGGGGCCCGCGGAACCGTGTCTGATGTTAACGGTGCCTGGAAACTCAATGCTGCCGAGGGTAGCCTGCTGACTTTTTCATACGTCGGCTACAACAATCACACCTTGAAAGTGGGAGATAAAGATGTCTATACCGTGACCATGAGCGAGAACAACCAACTGCTCGACGAGGTGGTGGTAATCGGTTACGGCTCGATGAAACGGAAAGATATTACCACGGCGGTATCGGTAGTCTCGACAGCCGATATCGACGAACGTCCCATTGTCGATGCCGCTCAGGCTCTGCAAGGTAAAGCCGCCGGTATCCAGGTGGTTCAACCCTCGGGAGCCCCGGGTTCGGGTATGAGTATCCGGGTGCGGGGAGCCACGTCGGTACAGGCCTCGAACGAGCCCTTGTATATCGTCGACGGTATGCCCAGCGACGACATCTCGGGCTTGAATCCGAACGATATCGAGAGCATGCAGGTGCTGAAAGATGCCTCGTCGGCTGCCATCTATGGAGCCCGGGCTGCCAACGGTGTGGTATTGATTACCACCAAGCGGGGTGAGGTAGGCAAGCCTCAGGTTAAACTCAGTGCCTATGCCGGTATCTCTCGGTTGGGGCGAAAAATCGACGCCCTCAATACCGAAGAGTATAAGGAGTTGATGAAGGAGCTGAAAAAATACTCCAATGTAGCGCCCACGATTCCTGAGGACGAACACCGATATGTCGACTGGACCGACATGTTTTTCAGAACCGGTATCAATCAGAACTATCAGCTGTCGGTATCGAACGGAACCGACAAACTGAAATATTTCATCTCGGGTGGATATACCGACGAGAAAGGTATCGTGAATAAGGCCTATTTCAAGCGCTACAACTTCCGCAGCAATATCGACAGTCAGCAGACCGACTGGCTGAACATCTCGCTCAACCTGGCCTACTCCAACACCGAAGGGCGCGAGGTTTACGAGAGCCGCAGTTCCATGCGTTCGGGTTCGATACTGTCGGTTATCAACACACCGCCGTTCATGCAGGAGTGGGACCCTGAGAATCCCGGTCAATACGACGAGTCGGCCTATGGCTCCCGCATTCTGAATCCGCTGGCCGCCAATGCCGCCGACAATGTGACCTCGACCGATTACCTGAAAGGGTCGTTGGCACTCACCATCGATTTGTACAAGGGCCTTAAATTCAAGACGATGTTTGGTATCGACTTGACCAATACCCATTGGGATTTTTACCTCGACCCGAAATCAACCTCCGACGGACGTTCGACCAAAGGTCGTGCCGAAGAGAGCTATTCGCGCAATTTTGAATGGCTGTTTGAAAATATCCTGACCTACGATTGCTCCATCAACAAGCACAATCTCTCGTTGATGGGAGGTGCTACCCAGCAACGGGCTAAGTACAACGGTGCCTGGCTGGCCGGGTTCGACCTGTCGGAATCCTATCCCGAGCTCCACTCGATTGCAGCCGCCAACCAGATTGACAAAGATGCAACCGGTTCTTCGGCATCGGCCTGGACGTTGGCTTCGTTTTTGGGCCGTATTGCCTACAACTACGATAGTCGCTATCTGTTGACCATGAACTTCCGTGCCGACGGTTCTTCGCGTTTTGCTCCGGGGCATCGCTGGGGCTACTTCCCCTCGGTTTCGGCCGGCTGGCGCATGTCGAGTGAATCGTTCATGGAATCGCTCGCCGATGTGGTCGACGACCTGAAAATACGTGTGGGTTGGGGTATGAACGGTAACCAGAGCGGTATAGGCAATTACTCCTATCTGGCCGGAATGACTGCCAGCAAGGAGGCTCCTACCACCGACAACCTCTACCCGGGTCTGGCCATTACCCCCTATTCGGCAGCCAATACCGAGCTTACTTGGGAGAAGACCTCGCAGTGGAATGCCGGTATCGACTTTTCGGCATTCGATTCGCGATTGACCCTGTCGGTCGATGCCTATTACAAGAAAACAACCGACCTGCTGCTCACCGTGAGCCTGCCCGACAACGTGAATCTGCCCGGCGGTATCACCCGCAACGACGGCGAGATGACCAACAAGGGTATCGAGTTGAATCTCTCTTCGCAAAATTTCAGAGGAGAGTTCCAATGGACTACCGATTTCAATATTTCGTTCAATAAAAACAGACTGACCAAACTGGGTTTGAACAAGGTTTACTACTATGCCGAGATGTATGAGACCAAGGAGAATGCCGTTATCTTGAAAGAGGGCCTGCCGTTGGGTACCTTCTTCGGCTACGTTTCGGAAGGGGTTGACCCCGAAACGGGTGATATCATTTACAAAGACCTGAACAACAACGGTGTGTTTGATCCGGGTGACCGCACGACCATCGGCTGTGCACAGCCCGACTTTATCTACGGTATGACCAACACCTTCTCATACAAGGGAATAGGCTTGTCTATCTTCCTGCAAGGAAGTCAGGGCAACGACATCTTCAACGCCTCGCGTATCGATACCGAGGGCATGTTCGACTTCCGCAACCAGTCGAAAGCCGTGCTCGACCGTTGGAAACGACCGGGCATGATTACCGATATACCGCGTGCAGGAAACATTGAGAACAGCCACAACTCGACCCGCTTTGTCGAGGACGGCTCCTATTTGCGCTTGAAGAGCCTGACCTTGTCGTATGACTTTGACCGGAAGCTGTTGCGCAAGATGCACCTCTCCAAACTGCAATTCTATGTAACCGGACAAAATCTGTTGACCTTCACCAATTACAGCGGGTATGACCCCGAAGTGAATGCCTATGGCGCCGATGCGGTGGCTTTGGGTGTAGACTACGGAACCTATCCCCAATCGAAAGCTGTGATTTTTGGTCTGAATGTTGAATTTTAAATGAAGAACGAAAATGAAAAAGTTTATAATAAGAACATTATGTTTCACATTGCCCTGGTTAGGATTCAGTGCATGTAACGATTTCCTGGACGAAAAACCGCTCTCGGACTTTACCCAGGAGGGTAGTGAGTCGGAGGATATGGTATCGGAGTACCTCTCCATTTCAGATGCGCAGGCCGAGTTGCAGGGAGCTTACAACAGTTTCAAGAACGATATTTTCCAAATCGAGAACTATACGATTAACGATATCCAGTCCGACAACTGCTACGCCGGTAGCGATGGCGTGTACGATATCGAGGAAGACCTGCTCTCCTATACGGCTACCAACTACAAGATTGCGCTGGTGTGGTCGCAATACATGGCGATGGCCGGTTCTGCCACCAATGTAATCGAGAATGTGAAGCTGATGACTCCCGAGTCGGCCACTCAGGAGGAGAAGAACAAGGTGATGGCCGAAGCCAAATTTATTCGGGCCTGGGCCTATTTCGACATGGTGCGTCTGTGGGGCGGCCTGCCCATGGTCTTGCAGTTGATACCTACCATTACGGCCGATAACCTCGATACCTGGTATCCCGTGATGTATCCTGCCCGCAATACCGAAGATGAGGTGTATAAACAGATTCTCGAAGATTTGGACGAAGAGGGTACCATACAGTATCTCGACAGCAAGAGCGTGGGCGCATTCCAGGCTACCAAGGGAGCTGCCTATGGCCTGTTGTCGAAGGTGTGGGCTACCATGGGCCCCAAAGAGAGCCGGGACTACAACAAGGTGGTGGAGTATGCCGACAAGACTATTGCCGAGGGCTATCAGTTGGTCGCTAATTTCGATGACCTGTGGAACCCCGACAACAAGTTTACCACCGAGAGCATCTTCGAGGTCTACTATACCGCCGACTCTCCCAACTGGGCCTACTGGTGCTTGCTGAAAGAGGACGACGGCACCGTCACCTGGCGTCGCTATTGTACCCCCACGCACGACCTGCTGGCCAAGTTCGACACCGAGAAAGACGTGCGTTACGCTTCGAGCATTCTGTGGAAAGAGGCTCCCTACGACACCTATTTCCCGGCCGATAACTATCCCTTCTCCTACAAGATTCGCGAGAAGAACTCCGATATCATTCTGATGCGTTTGGCCGATATCCTGTTGATAAAGGCCGAGGCTTTGGTTGAGTTGAACCAGTCTTCCGAAGCCATTGGCATTGTCAACCGCATTCGCGAGCGTGCCGGCTTCGGAGCCTCGTCGCTGGACATCAACATGTCGCAGGACGAAGCCCGTCTGGCCGTAGAGAACGAGCGGCAACTCGAACTCTACATGGAGGCTCAGCGCTGGTACGACCTGTTGAGAAACGACCGTATGCTCGATGTCATGCGCAATCACAAGGACGAGAAAGGTCAATACATCTTCAAGGATCTTCAACTGTACAGAGAGAAATGGCCTATCCCGCAAGATGAGATCGACAAGAATAACAATCTCACGCAAAACGAGGGGTATTGATTATTGTTTAATGTTTTGATAATAGTACGATTATGAAAATCACAAATCATATATTTACACTTTTGTGCTGCGCATCTGTCCTCTTGACAGCTTGCGAAGAAGGCACGGGTCGTGTGACCTATCCCTATTCCTGCCCCGAGATGTCGGAGGTCGACCTGTCGTTTACCGATTATGTGACAGCCAACGACTCCTTGTATTTCTCGGTCGATATCAAAGACGAACAGACCCCGCTTTCGACCCTTGAAGTCTCGTTGACCTCGGGCGAAGAGGAGATCTTTGCCGAGTCGGTACGCACCAAGGGTATGGCCGTTTCGATTCAGAACTACGGAATATTCATACCCTTTACCGCCAATCTGGAAGATAACAAGGAGGCCAAACTCACCTTGACGGCCATCAACGTCGAGGGCAGTGAAGTGACTCAGAGTTTCGACTTTAAGATTCGTCGGCCCGAGTTGCCCGAGACCATGTACCTGCATTTCGAAGATCAGGTAATTCCCATGAAACGTCAAGCCGATAACCCCTATCTCTATGCCACGGAGACGGGCAGCTATATAACTCAGTTTACCGGTAAGATATCGACGAGCCAGTCGCTCGAAGATTCGGAACTGATTTGGGGCTATTCCGAGACGGCCAACTATGCCGCCTTGTCGAGTGCGACCGGCGTGGGCTTCACATTCGACTATCAAGATTGGGCAATCGAGCAGATTACCTTTGATGCCTTGACCTTTAAGGTAGGAGCCGTGGGCGAGTATCAAGTCTATACCATCGGTGGAGTAGAGCTCGAAGCCAGCAGCGGATACTATCAGGCCGCTATCCAGTTTACACAGGGAGCCGAGGTCGAAGTAACTGGCTTTACCGACTTGGCCAACGCCTACAACCGTGATTTCTTCGACTACAATGCCGAGACTGGTAAACTCACCTTCCTGCGCGAGAGCGGTACTTGGGAGGTCTATTATTCCAGCAAATACAACTACATGTGGATTATGCGTCTCGACGACGTGGCTCCTGCCGCCTACTGGCTGGTAGGTCACGGCTTCACGTCGGCTCCCGTCTGGAACGACGACTACAACACCGGTGGTTGGGTTACCGACGATATTTCGCGTCTGGGCTATGTAGTCAAGATTGCCGAGAATACCTATCAGGCTACCCTCTACTTGAACAATACGCACGAGTGGGAGTCGTTTGAAATAGAGATTTACAGTGACCTCGAGTGGAACAAGACGCAGGGTATGGAGTTGAAAGAGGGTTCTATCACGGGCGATGCCACGGGATTCGCCATCTCGATGTCCAACGGCTTTACCAATACGGCCGACTTTGTACCGGGTTACTATCGCCTCACCTTCGATACTTCGGGCGGCGTCGGTAACGAGAAGATGAACGTAGAGCGGTTGTCCGATTGAACGGACTCATGAACCGTTAAAAAGATAATGCAGACGAGACGAGTGTAACCCGTGCGCGGGTTGCATTCGTCTCTATTTCCCCTTCTGTTTCGTCCCGGTCCGGGTCGGGACAACAAGATTCATCAAATGCTTATGATTATGAAAAAATGGATTCTATATTCGGTGGTTGTGCTGTCGCTGGGCTGCTCGTGTGCTTCGTCTCACCAGGGCGAGGCTCCGGTGGCTCTGGTTTGGGAAAACGGTGTGTATGATGCACCTACCCAGATGTATCGCCACCGGTTTGTCATCAAAAATACCACCGACCGGGAGCTGGCAGGCGGTTGGGAAATCTTTTACGCACAGTTGCCTGTGACGGTGAAGAACGACCCCGAATCGCCGGTGGGTATCACGGCCGTGAATGCCAACTACTATAAAATGGCACCCACCGACCGGTATCGGAATATCGCCCCGCACGATTCGCTCGTGGTCGTCTATTATGCCGACAGCCGCGCCGCCAACCTGTCGCGGCAGCCCGAAGGGTGCTATTGGGTGGCCGACGCGTCGAAGAATATCCCGCTCCCTGTCGAACTCACCGTTGTCGAACCTACCGACCGGGAGCGAATGGGCCATCTGTCGGCCGAAGCCATCTATCGGCGCAACGCCCGTTATTCCTGTCCGTTCGATTCGACAGCTCCGGCCGTGCTGCCTTCGGTGAAACAGGCCGTTCCGCGGGGGGGCGTGGTATCGATACCTTCGGAGGTCTCGCTTTTGTATAATCAGGAGCTGGTCAATGAGGCCCGCCTGTTGCAGGAGAAACTGGAACAGGAGTATGGCTTTACCGTAACCGAAGGTGCTCCGATGCATATCGAACTCGACCTGTCGGCCGATGCTCAGAACCTTGCTCCCGAACAGTATCGGTTGGATATAGATGACCGTCAGATAACCGTCGAGGGAGCCACTCCGCATGGTGTGTTTAATGGCATGCAAACTCTCTTGGCTCTCTTGCGAGGAGGCAATCGCCGCCTCGACCGGCAGACGATTGTCGATTATCCCGATTTGTCCTACCGGGGGTTCATGCTCGACGTGTCGCGCAATTTCATGCCGGCGGTCGATGTGAAGCGTTGGATAGATATCTTGTCGTCCTACAAGATTGATGTGCTGCATCTGCACTTGACCGACGATGAGGGGTGGCGCATCGAGATTCCGGGCCTGGAAGAGCTGACGGCGGTGGGAGGCCACCGAGGACACACGGTCGACGAGTCGACCTGCCTCTATCCGGCATACGACGGCTCCTGTTCGGTTACGGCG
>DXDM01000043.1 GCA_019115485.1 Candidatus Barnesiella excrementavium
CTCGCCCCGTTCCCTCCTCCCGGCTAGCCCTCTCCCTGCCCGGTAAAGGCGGGGTTTTGCGACTTTTCTATCTTTTCCCCATATACGCTCCTCTCCGTCATTTTTCTCACAGCTTTCTCCCATAGGCAGGCCAGGCTTCGCGATGCACAGGCCTCTGTTAACTGGACCCCGCATCGAGTGCAGGGGCCAGTTAAGCATCGCAGTTCGGTGTGACAGAGGTGGATTGTTGTAGCCTTTGTGGAACTGGGTTTGTATCTTAAATGGGTGGAATAGAAAAAGTAAAAATTGCTTTTATTTCTCGAATTTAAGTTGTATCTTTGCCCCGCTTAAATAGGGAATCGACTATGGAGAGATGGCAGAGTGGTCGATTGCGGCGGTCTTGAAAACCGTTGAACTGAGAGGTTCCGGGGGTTCGAATCCCTCTCTCTCCGCAATAAAGGTGTAAATCAAGCATGTGCGAGATTTACACCTTTTTTATATCCAAGAGTAGAATGTCTGAGGGGGGGGCGGTATGGTGGTTTCAGGTTGGCGATTGGGGTATCCATGATGTTACCTCTTTTTTTATGCGTAGTGTACGCAATTCGCTGGTTTGTGCCTATTTTGCGTATCAAAGGTTTTATGACAGCAGGCATATGAAGGCATATATTCTGATTCTGTTATTTTGACTTCCTGGAATTTCTGCTTTTGGCGAAATAGAAAACGGCTATCAAGATTGTCATGAATGCCATAAAGTCCTGCATCGAGGAGCAAGTGGCTTTTTATACCCCGTACAAGATTCTCTGTTGTATATGGAAGAAGGGATAAAAGAGCTGGGTTATCTCTTCTATCCCTTCGGGTATATATGCTGATGGCATAATGTATCAGTAGATATATTCGACGTCCGACTTCTTGAACCGCAGGATTCGGGTGTCGTAGCTGCTGGCTCCGTTTTTGGTCATGTAGAGGTTGCCCATGCCTCCGTTCATATACCACCCTTCGCCGGTGGGTGAGTATACCCCGAAGAGGATATTGTTGTAGTGGCCGGAGTGCAGGATACCGGTGTCGTTCCATTGTGCCGCTGGCCCGTACCATACGAGCGGTTCATGTTCGGGAAAGTCGGGGCTCGACATCGCGATATAGATGAGATTCGAGATGGTCATGGATCCCACCGGTATGTTGTTCTTGCGCAGTTGCTGACGTTTTACTTTTGAGTGTCCGTTCCACGGATTTTTCAGGATATGGGTACCGTTGTACATCATCCAGATGTAGTCGGTGGCATCGAACAGTCGGTTGAACTCTTCCATCGAGGGGAGCTCGTACCCGTCGGGCGAGAGGGTCGTGGGCGGCAGTTTGTTGATGTGTTCTTTTTCGTCCCGAGTGAACCGGTCCAGTACGATGACACTGTCCTTTTCCAGGACTTGCATACCTTGTCCGCTATTGCCTTGATAGGCCCACCCCCAAAGTTTGTAATACTCTTCGGGTGTACAGTCGGTCAGATACTGGAAGAGGGTCTTGTTGGCTTGTACCGCCGGGTCGGCCGAGGAGAGTATCTGGTCGTCGAAAGATTTTGAGTTCTTGATGGCATTGTACTTGCACCACCAGACGCCATGCAGGAAGGTTACCGGCAGGCCATAGTTGCGGCGAATCACGGTGTACTCTTCCCGGTCCGATTGGTCGCCTTTATTCCGGATTACGAGGGTGGCCGACTGTCTCCGTCCGTTAGCCGTGGGGTCGTTGGGGCGCCAGCCTCCCAATACCCGCCAGGTATTGCTGCCGTTCTCGTTGTCGATTCTTATCCAGGGGTCTTCCTCCTCGGCAAATTCGACGAGCATCTCTTTCTCGGCGGGGAGTGTAAAGATACCGAATTCGTTATCGATATAGCGGTTGAAATCGTGGGTGTAGGTATCTATCCCAAAATTCAAGATTCCTTCACTGGTCGTCGGGTTTCCCGTCATGCTTATTTGAATATGGTCTTCGGGATAGGAGTTGTTCAATCCTTTCCGATGAAAATAGACATTGAGGTCGACGGTTTTCATATTGGGGGAGTAGAGTTTCTTGCGGATTCGGAACAGGTTAATCCCGGCCAGCGAAGTTGCCGTCTTGTTTTTCAACTCTGTGAGAGAGACCGGCTCTACGGTCAGCGAGGGGTCGGCTACGGGGAAGACTTCCAGTTCGCTGTCGCTCTTGATGGCTACGATGAAGTCGGTGGCCAGGTGAGGCAATATGAGCCGGGTTCCCCCTTGGGCAACGGTTGCATAAGGGGGCAGCTGGGTCAGTGTCGAGTCGATGGTCAGCCGGTCGTCTATGCCCGGTTTCAAGTTTGTATCGCCACCATCTTTCCACTCTTCGACGGTCAACTGTACATCGGCATCGATTACATCTTTGCGCAGGGTTATGGAGTAGACCGTGTTGCGCGATATCTTCTTCGGCAAATCTGTTTCGAGCGAGTATTCCTTCCCGTCGATCGAGGCATTCAAGGCTACTTTCAAACCGGGATTCTGCTGTTCATACAGGTACAGGATTCCCGATTCGCTCCCGGTGTAGGGTTGCTCGGGAGCAAGGACAATATTGGTTGCCGGGCTGTTCTCGGGAGAGATTACCGCGGGTTGCGGGAAGAGATAGGCCTCCGTCAACACCTGTTTGAAGGTGATGTTTTTCACTTCGGCACTCCCGGCTACGGCAATTCTTAAATCGAATCGGGCTGCCACCCGTTTCAAGGATACCGGGATTAGATGGTCCGATGCTGTGTGGTCCGACAGCGCAATCACTCCCGTATATACACTCTCGGCAGTTCCGTCGGCCGAGTGTATGAGGGTCTCTTGCCACTGCGCCTCCGACAGACCGGGTGCGGGCGACTGGAAGTCGGGGAGCCGCGAAGCGTTGGCCACGATATAGAGGTTCCCCGACAGAGCCTCAAACTGAAATTCATATTTGCGCTCGGCACGTTTCACGCCGCTATACGCTTTGACAAACACCCCTTCGTCAAACAGGTAGGCCTGGATATCGTCAATCCGGTTGTCATTCGTATCGTCTGCCTGGTTCTCTGAAAAAAGAGGGGATATCTCCGCACAAATGATCCTGTCTGTACTCCCGAGATGACTCTCCGCTGCAAATTGGTCGTCGCATGATAGGCAGATCAGGAAAGCCGGTATAAAAAGCAAAATTGAAACTATTTTCCTCATGATTTCTATTTCTTCTTTTGTGTATAACAAGATAAATGCGGGAGATATCCCATCTTAAATTTTACCTCCCGTTTAGTTGATCGAGAGTCGGGCTTGGGGCACAAGTTCGGTGTCGGTACCCTCTTCCCATTCGTCAAAAGTGATATCGACCGTTACATCGATTACATCTTTGCGCACGGTAATCGTGTAGATTGTATTGCGCTTGATGTCCCCTTGAAATGCTTTGGTCAGGGTGTGGGGCTTGCCGTCGATGACGACATCTACGCTGATTTCGAGGTTGCCCTGAGCCTGCTCATAGGCATAGAACACGGCTGAGGTATTGGTGGTGAGCGGAGAGTCGAAAGAGACGGTCATATCGTTGACCGAGCTCTCTTGCGTGGCGTATTCGCTCGTGGCCGGGAAAAGAGAGCCCGATTGAGCCGCATTCTTCAAGGTAATGCTGTTTACCGAGGTTACCCCCGCGGTTTTCAGATTGAGGTCGAAACGGGCAACCCCTCTTTTCAGGCTCACGGGGAATACCGTTTGCGAGTTGCTCATGTCGTCGAGACTCAAACTTCCCGAGTAGAAATGTACCGGGGTGTTGTCCTTCATTGTCATGCATTTTTTCAGCCACTCTTCCTCGGTAATCTCCTGGCTTTTCAGTTCTGCCAGATCGATTTGTTCGAGGGTGTTGGCCAACACGTATAACGTTCCGGCATGTTTATCGATCTGTATGTCAAAGCTGCTGGCCGAGGGAACAAGGTCGGTGTAGATTCGGGTCATCTTCCCGCCCTCGAATATACAGGCCTGTATGTCGTTTATGGTAGTTTCACCTTCCAAGGTCTGTCCGACGCCTTCGTACCGGGTGATGGAGGTCCTTACCGTACGGTTGCCCTCGCCGTCGGGTAACGTCGGTGTCGTAGAATCATCGTTGGTACATGAAGCGAATACACCTAAGGAGATAAATGCTGCAAAAAAAAGATCTGTTCTCATCATTGTGCTTTGGTTAAAATTCAACATTTGGTTTAATGGTTTATTAATCAATATCAGTCATAAGTATATTCTACGGGAGTCTTGATACAGCGTATCACCCGTGTCTTGGTCGAGTTGTTGGCGGTATATTTGATCCAGTTTTCATTGGGCTTTTGCTGGCTGGCATACCCTTCCATGACCCACGTTTGGCTGCTGCTGCCATAGGTGGCCAGGAGCAGGTTCATGCGGGAGATGTTCCCCGGGGTGGTATTCCATTGATGGCCCAGACCGTTCAGTACATAGTGGACTCCGTCGATTTCGAAATCGTAGAACGATATGACCCCGTAGTTGTGACCCAGGAAATTGACATCTCGTTCCACAATCGTAATCCGTATCGTTTGTCCTTTGCTGTTTTGATAGCTTCTTGAACCTACGCCTCCCAGATTGAAATTCCCGTTTTTGGAGAAGGCCAGGTAGTCGTCATAGTCGGGAATCTGGTATCCACGGGGAGCCATCTCGGTCGGCGGCAACACCCCGAAGTTTTGGGCGCTTGCCGCTACGCCTTCGTGATAGAATACGCTGTCGTTGTGGCTGAGGGGGAGCCCCTGTTGGTTTCCACCCTGGTATTGGTCACCCAGCAGCGCCAGGAGTTCATCTTCGGGAGCAGCGGTCAGATAGGAGAGCAGTTCCTCGTGAGAGGCCGGGTCGTCGGGAATCGTCACCTGATCTTCAAAAGACTTGACATTCCCCCGCAAATTGTATTTGCACCACCAGGTCTCACCTATTTTCACCACGGGCAATCCCCAGTTGATTCTGCGGATTGTATAAGACTCCCGGTTCGTTCCGTCTTCGTCCGAGATGACCAGCCGTCCCTCCTGTGTTCTTCCGTCGGCTTTGGGATCGTTAGGTTTCCAGCCGCCGACAATTCGATAGCTCCTGCCCGATACCCGGGAGCGGGAAGCCGTTTCGGATTCTGTTTCCGACGCTTGCAGCCAGGCCGATTCATCGGCGTCGAATTCCACACGGAGCATCTTGCCGGCCGGCAAATGGATTATACCCAGTTCGCCTTCGATATAGTCGTTGAAATCGCAAGTCGCATCGTCGTCGAAATGAATCGCCCCGTCGACCTCTATCGGATTGGCCTCGATAACCAGCACGATTCGCCCCAGGTTGGTGGCCGCTCTGTCCTGAATGTCCAGGTGAATCCTTTCGGCCGTTCTACCGGGCATGCGCGAACGGCTGCGGACGGCGACGTCGGCTATTTTCTCCAAAGCCGATCGGCTTACCTTGAAATCCCGGGTTATCTCTACCCCCGAGACCGAGCCGTCGACGGTTACCGTGGCGTCGGCTTCGGCCAGCAGCGCCAGCCTGAAATCGCACCCGTGATAGGGCACAAAGACGGTATCGCGCGTCTCGTTCACCCTGACTCCGTCGGAAAGGTTCGAGTTTTCCACATCGACCAGGCCCCTGAGCGACGGCGTCGTTTCGGTCGACGCCCCCGTGCCCCAACCCTCCGATTCGATGACGAGTTGCATGTCGGCCCCTTTGCCCTCTATTTTCAGGGTATATATTTCGTTCCTCCGAATTACGGAAGGCAGTTTCGCTTTCAGCAGGTGACGGCCACCCCCGAACTGGATAGTGGCTTCGACCAGGAGCGACGGGTGGGTCTGCTCGGCCAGATACAGCAGCGTTTCGCTCCTGTTTTCGAGAGGCGTGTCGGCATACTCCTTTGTAAAACGGAATGTCGACGCCGATGCCGGTGTTTCAACAGTCTCTCGCGACAGGGCATAACCTCTGTCGGCCAGGTTGTGAATGACCACCTGTTGCACCTGTACCCCTTTTTCGAGCGATTCGATATCGACCCGGGCTATCGCTCGGGTCATCGGGACAACCGCCGAAGTCGATTCCCCCAGAGTGGTCTTGCCGGTCATCAGTATGCCGTGGCCGTTCATCTCGTCCACGCTCCCTTCGATGGCGAGAAAATCGTCCAGGGTCGAGTGGCCGGGGTCAAGTGTTTCGAGCCCCCTCAATAGTTGCGCATTGGCCAATATGTGCAGTGTACCCGTGAACGAGGAAGGAGCAAACGTGTATAGCTGGGTACCCGCTTTCTTTGACGGTGTAATCACCTCTTCCAGTATACCGTCGACAAACCGATAGCCGGTTACCCGGTTGATGACCGATTCCTCGTCGCTCCCCGAAACCTTGTCGGTGGCTAGCCTTACGGTTATCGCGTTGGGATTTCCCGACTCCGGGAGATGGCGCTCCTCATTGCAGCCCGTCATTACCCCGAGCAGGAGCATTGATAGGGTCAGGCAGGTCAATATGTTTGTATTCATTTCCTATATCGATGATTATTGTGGATATAAATTGGGATTTGTGCTGCTGTTGAGATAACTGGGAGAGTCGATGGGCATCTCGTGGAGGTGATTGACATAAAAGTGGTTCATCAGCTCCTGTGCCCAGGGACCATAGGTGAAGGCACTGCTGTGGCTGTATCCCATCACGTGACCCAGCTCGTGAAACATGATTTCGCAGGCATAGGTATTGTTGTAGTGGGTCAGCCAGCCCTTCTGCCATACGCCGTAGGAAGAACCTCCCCCCAGTCCGATAACACCGTTCCCCGGATATACCAGACCCACGTTCAGCGTGCGTTCCTGTCTCATCTGCCTCAACACGACGTCGGGTGATACCTTGTCGTTGACCCCTCCGTTCCCATACAGCCGGTCTTCATTGGCTCTTAAAATCTCTTCATGCTCGGGCATGTCGATCATGTAGGTAAAATTCAGGAAGAAGGCCACCGCTTCGCGGCAATGCACGGGGCGGATACCCATCCAGTTTCCCACAGGTCCTCCGTCGGGCCTCGTGGGATCCCCGTCGAAGAGGTGGAATCGTATGTTCCAGCCATGTATGATACCTTTGAGTTTTTCCAAATAGGGGTCGTCGGACTCTATCTTGAACTCGATGCCCGAGAAATCGTCGGCCTGCATCATGGGTATTTTGACAATCTTGCCCGACTCGGAGCGAAAATACCATTCTTTCTTTATCAAGGGAACCTCTTCGTAGAAATCGGCAAAGGGAGGAATGTGGTCGAAGTAGGCCAGGTCTACATATTCATTCCCGGCAGCCGGGATACGCGCTCTCACCAAAACGTTGTTCAGCTCCCGGGGCGAGTAGAACCGGGCATGAAGTTGACCATCGGGTGTAATGGAGAGTTGCAGCGGTTTTGACGTATTGAAGTTGCGCAACGTCTTATCCGTGTAGATGGTATGTGGTTCGTCGTCTTGCAGAATCAGAGTGTGTTGCCCCTCGGCATACGCCCGGTCGGTGATGAACATGGTACCTATTTCATCGTCGGGGTGTACGACCTGAATCTCGACCTGGCCGATACAGTTGCCGGTAACGGAATCCAGTTCGAAGGTGTATGAACGTCGTGTTGCATTGCCCCGATAATCTCGGGTAAGCAGGGTGGCATCGCCTGTGACCGACCCGCCCTGGATTGTGGGCATGAATAAGTATTCCGTCTGTTCCGACAGGTCCAGCACCTTCATTTCACCATTGCTTGCTCCCGAGTACAAGCCTTCGCCCGAGAGCCGGGTGTAAAATCGGCTGTTGCTGTTTAACGTGACCGTGTTGGAGGTGACCGCGGTTCTGATGTAGGGATTGTTGTAGGAGAAGCTGAAATCCATTCTTCCCACCATGCGGCGTTGTACAATTCGCTCGGGAATCTCGGCAATCACTTCATGCCCCGATGCCGTGGATACCTCTCTCACGGTAAAGGGAGTTGCCGAGTAGAAATATTCACCGTCCAGAGGCTTGGCCAATCCTTCGGGAAACGAGAGCCACACCTCCGAGATATGGTTAATCGGGTGTATGGTTGCTTGATCGGCAGCCGGGTCGCCCTTCATGCCCAGAATCAGAATGCGGTAAGCGCCTGCGTGCAGACCCTCCAAGCGCATGTTCGAGGTGCTCTTGTCGTATAACCCTTTGACACCGCTCACCTTGTCGCCGGCTTCGTCTACGACCACGAACTCTACCCGGTCATAATTCGACAAGGTTTGGCGAGCCGATGCCGGGCCCGGTTGGAACTCCCCGGTTAAACTTTCGGCCGACCGGGGTTCTGCGTACTCTTCATGTGCCAGCAGGAACGAAAAATCGCCCGCATCGTGCCCGGGAGTCACTGAATCCCAATGCTCCTCTTTGGCACAGGCAGAGAGAATCAACATACTTGTCAGAAGGAGATAAATGGTATGCCTCATTGTGTGGATACTTTTTTAGTATATGTTTGGTTATCGCTATATTCTTGGCGGAAAAAAAAATCTAAACAGAACAAAATAGGTAAATTTGAGCGTTGATATCTCGGGACGCTGCTGACTGTTGAGGAAGAGTCGGATTGTTGTATCCCCAGGAACTGATTAAATCCTTTTGACCGGTGCAAAGGTATCAGCCTGTATGTTCATAATCGGTAACAAATGTTACGCCGGGACAAAAACGATGAAATAAGGAGTGGTAGAGTCTGCCAAGATGAATGCTGATATTTATGAAATGCCTCTGTTCAAGGGGGGAAACAAAGTGAATATAGAGAAAATCATGCATGATTTTCCCAGCCGATATGTGCACTATAAGAAGGGCGAAATCATTGCCATGCAGGGGAACGCCTGCCGGTCGTTGTATATCCTGTGCCAAGGCAGCGTCTATGCAAAGATGATTAGTGAGGAGGGGAAGGAGCTGACCTTGGACACCTTGTCGGCTCCCGATGTACTGGCTTCGGCTTTTGTATTCAGTTCCGAAGGCACATTCCCCGTTACCATCTTGGCGAACAGTGACTGCGACCTGTGGATTGTCAGCAAAGAGAGTCTGTTGAGAATCATCGAGTCCGAACCTTTGGTCCTGCGCAATTATCTCACGGTCATATCGGATCACAGTATGTTCCTGAGCAAGCGGCTGAACGAGTTTGCCTTGCAGACACTCTCGTCGCGAATCCTGAGTTATATCGAACAGAACGGAAGCATACAGAACCTGCAAGAAGCCGCCTTTATTCTTGGCGTTGCCCGTCCCTCCCTTTCCAGGGCCATACTGCAACTGGTCGGTCAAGGGGTGTTGAAAAAGGAGAACAGAGGATATGTACTTGTTTAAGCGAGTGTAATTGTCGCAAGAGGTCTCCCATCGCGGAACCCCTCTTGCGACTTTATTCAATCGACAGATTACAGATTTTCCAACTGTTCAGTTGCCGTGTAGTAATCCAGCAATACTTTGATGGTTTGTGCCGTTGGGCGTTTTTCTGACGGAGTATATGGGTTGCATTGTGAAAACAGAATGAGAGAGTCTTTGATATGGGTCTCTTTGAACTCCGGACCAATGCGTTGAGTTGAGTCTAATAACCCGATTACCCGATATAAGTCACCTGTTTTCAGGCTTTTGACAAATTGTAAATTGTATCCCATCCAGATGATACCCTCGTTTGCTAATTTCCCCCAATAGGCTGCTGATTCTTTGTTGGCGACGATTATGATTTGGGGCTTTATCACATCTTCAATGATGTGTTGTGTCAAGTTCAGCTGATCGACAATAAATGGTATACCCATTGGATTGGTGAGAATGTCATGTCTGAGAAAATCCTGCTTTTGTTCACGGAAATAGAACAAATCCAAATAAGCCGATTCTGCGCGAAAGTCATGATTGGCATCTAAGAGCATCTTTTTTATGGGTTGCCAATAACGGGATTGGGGAACTCGATCGAAGAGAATGTCGTCGAATTTGAAACTCTTGTTGGGTTGCTCTTGTGGATTGAATGAAGGATTGATGCCTGTAATCAGGATCTTTTTCTGGCTCTCATTTTCTGAATAATCGAAGCCTCTATCCTTAATTTGGGCAGGTAGTGTAGCGATATAGTCTTGTGACCATATTTCGCAAAGTCGTTTGTTTGTTTCCATACGGATTTGTTTTAACGGGTTGGGTTTACTTATTATACGTTATACAGGGCCCGATTTGTCGGGTGTGTAATGTTATCGTTTGAGGGCTGTTAGTATCGATTTGATTGAAGTATATAATCTTAAATCGGCTAATGCGTTATCTTCCGTTGTTGATGTGAGTGTTTTTAGCTTCATCGACAGGATATTTTCTGCTTGAATCTCTGTCAACTGAAATTCTTCCATCAACTTATTTCGAGCGACCAATAGACTATTCGATTGTCTGATTGTAAGGATAGCTTTATGCAGATTATTTTCAACGCCTACAATTTTTAATAATCCCGAGGTTTTCTCAATTTGTTGATCTATCATTGCAATTTCATGGTCAAGTCGATTCATTAGATACCATGCCAGTGAATGTTCCAACTTGAAATGAAAAACGCATAAAGTCGGTTCTTCTGACTCTTCATCGTAATTGACACGTAACGAGGTATTGGCTGCCGATAGTTTCATTTCCAACTTTTGTTCATCGCTATTGTCTTCGTCAAGGAAAAACTTGTCAAAGTCAATATCATTAAATAAGTCGTTAAGGTAATCATCGTCAAGGCCATCATCGTTAAGGCCATCATCGTCAGAGTCATCATCGTTATCTTTGTGTTTGAAATCTTCCGACTCTCTGTATTCCACGAATATTTTTTTTGCTTTTTCCAGGAACGATCGCTTTTCATCCGGTTCTAAATGCGATAAGTCGTTCTCGATTTCTGCCAACTGGATCTCTATATCTTGCCAATGATTAAGGATAAATGAATAATCCTCTTGAAGCCGGGGAATTTTAATGACGGCACGTCCGTTGTCATCGAAATCCAATATATTTGAAATGTTTTCCATATATTGCGTTTGTTAAATTGCCTGGCGAATAGCTCGAATGAGTCTCTCTCGTGACTGGTAGTTCATATCCATAATGTCTTCACTGAAAAAAACCGGAATAGATGTTCCGCGCAATATGTAATGTCCATGGGTTTCACTATGGGGGTCTATCCAACGATTTTTCTCGAAAATGAGTTGATAGCAGTATTCGCTGAAAAATACTATGGCGACAGGGCTTAATCTCCGAATCGTGTCATAAGTCAATTCCAGTTGTTCACGAATGAAATCACTGTTTGTATTTAGTAGAGCCTCCCGGTTGTTTTCACGGGCATAAAGCAGGTTAATGTGTGTATAGGGATATCCGACTCTGTCGGCTATTTTCTCCAACTCTTTAAAGTACAAGGGAGCCCCTGGTCGTTTGTATAGGCTGTTGTATAAGAGTGCGGTCCCTTTTTTACTCGTTATCATAGTGCTATCGTCGTCGGGCGTATAGGAAGGATTTATCCCAACAAACAGAATGCTCTCTTGTTCTCCTTCGGCAGAAAAAATAGGACGGCGTTCGAGAATACGGTCGTCGACTCTATGGCGATATTTATTCCATATGAAGTTCAGTCGCTGTTCGATCCTGTCATAGTCGTTAAGGTCAATGGTGGTAGAAATGTCGTCTGAAACAGATTGACGTTTGGGTTCCATCGTGACAGTATGAGATGCAGTTTCCATGCTATTATTCTGTGCCTGTTTGACTTCTGATGTAGTATCAGTTTCATTTTTCCTGATTGGTTTAGGTGTGCGCAGTTTCTTTAATCTTCTATATCGAATTGTTTTTAATGTGAAGAAGAATAGCCAAATGACAAGAATAAAGAAAATCAATTCTCTTATTAACCCCATGGCCAAGACTCCTGCCAAAAGAGGAATAAGAATAAAAGAAATGTTTTTCCCATGGTTGTATAATTATTAAGTCAATGCTCCCAGTTGTCAATTTAAAAAAGAAAGTGTGGAGCTTTTTCGTCTATTCAACAAGAGGTTCTGACAAAACCTGAATACAAATAAACGGAAACAATCCCCACACCTGTATCATAGCGTATGGAATACAACGCATGCAGATACAGATGATAGCCGTTGTCGTTATCCTTGTATTCGTTGAAACTGTCAGATTTCTTGTTAAGGATAGTGCGAGAACACTTTCATCTATTATGTCCAGCCGTTCATGTGTTGAACGACAAGGCGATATAGTGAAAATTTTTTAAAGGGCAGCATCGTGGGGATTGTTTTATTTTAATACCATTAATCAGGTTCGACGACAAAGTTACAGGGGGTATGCGAAATAATATTTCGCATACCCCCTGTAACTAAAAAAATTATTGGTAAAGGTCGGTCAGTCGATGTGATTTCTGTTTTAAGATTTCCCGGAGAGAGGTGGGTTCTAAGACTTCGAGTTGTTCGGCATGAAGAAATATTTCCTGCACAAAATCAAAGGCCGGAATCAGCCAATATTCAAAAACCGTATAATCCGAGGTCTGTTCTTTTATTTCCTGGCTGTAATGGAGAGGTTGGGATATGAGGTATTGAGGAAGTTCCTGATAGGCTTTCAAAACGATGCGACATGGTTTCTCGGTATATCCATCGGTCGAAATGCCGTAGAATGGGGCGAAATATTCTTGGGGGGCGAAATTGGGGGGATAGGTGAAGTGGGTCGATGTAAGTTCGCAACGATTGAACCGATCCAACGCATAGATGCGGAATTTCTTGTTTGTACTATGTCGACAAAGCAGGTACCACCTGCGTTTGAACATCTTCAAACACAACGGTTCAACCAATATCCCTTGCCGTGCCATGCTGCCAATATGGAATGACTTGTAGTCGATACACAGTACCGTATTGTCTCTTAAAGCCTTTGTAATCGGGCTTAAATATTGGGTGCCTGCGTCTGACGCTTCCAATATTATTTTGTCAGAGATATTTTTACAGTTTGTTATCAATTCTTCCGTAGCTATACTGCTCAATAGCCATTCGATGTGCCGGTATTGAGAGTCATTGGCTGTCTCGATTTTATAATGACTGTTTGCTCCTGAGCGTACACACTTGATTTGTATATCCAATTGGTCGGCTATAGCATAACAGTGATTGAGAAATGTCCTTCGGGAAATATCGGTTTCGCCACAGTCTTTGTAGTGAGAACTCCTTTGCCATTCGGCGTTGATTTCGGCAAGAGTAAGTCCCGAAGGGTTACGCCGTAATAACTCAATCAACCATAGGTATCGTTTAATAAGAAGGGTTGCCATTCGCTTATTGATTATGGGGGAATTATTTGAATGTATGTACGATTTTATTTCGTGTCCCCCTCATACGTGTCGGTTAGGGTGTGTATTCTGATGCGGGCTACCGCCTCGGGGGTGATGTCTGTCCCGTCGATGGTCACTACCTTGCGCTCGCCCGGCAGCAGGTCGAAGAAATTGTCGGAGAAGTTGGCCCCTTGGGAGGGTATCTCGATGAATACGTCTTTGGCCAGGCAGTCTGTGGTGAGGGTGAGCGTGATGCCCTGGGGTGTCGTCTCGATGGTTGAGGTCAGATGAGGTCGGGGCAGGTTCAGCTCTTTGGGTACGGCGAGGAACTTGTGGCCGTTGAATAGGGTTTCACCCCGATGCTCTATCCGCAAAGTGAGGATTACCTCGTTTTTCTTCCACTCGCCCAGCAGGTCGGCAAGGCTGAGGGTTGTGACGCGTCGGGTGGTATTGGGCTCTATGTCGCACGCGAAGCTGAGGGCGTTTAGCTCCTTCCCGTAGAAATCTTGCAGACCGATGGTGACGCGGGCCTGGTCAATCCGGTCGAGTCGGTCGGAGAGGGTGTAGACCGATAGGCTGTCGCCCTGGACGGTGGTCGAGAGTATCAGGGGGGCAAAGGCGTCGCGGGCATGGTAGTAGAGGGCTTTCTTGTTCTTGTAGTAGTCGATGGCCGACCACGAGATGGCGGGCCAGCTGTCGTTGAGTTGCCAGTAGAGCGACCCCATGCATACGGGGCGTTGTCGCCGGTTGGTCTCTATGCCGTGGGCGATGCCGTGCCCTTGCAGCAGCAGTCCCAGGTAGACAAAGTCGTCGAAGGTGCGGGGCATGCGGTAGTAGTTCTGCATGTACTCTTGTATCAGTTCGTTGCCGATGCTGCTCTTCTGGCGGTGGGTCATCACCTCGGAGTCGATGTGCAGGTCGTCGGGCCCGGCAAAGGTGCGCAGGGTCTTCATCTCGGGGAAGGACTCGAACCCGAATTCGCTGACGAACCGCAGGGAGAGGGTGTCCATGGTGTCGAACATCTCCCGGCCGTACCAGATGCCCCAATAGTGGATATCGCCCTGGGTCTGTGTGGTGGGGCGTCCCCAGTTGGCCGAGTCGGGCGACGTGTGTATGTAGCTGCGTTGCGGGTCGTAGCGGCGCACGCACTCGGCGAGGGTGTCGCGGAAGAGGGTGTGGTAGTTGTGTCGCATCTGTTCAAAGGTCTCGGCTGGATAGCGATGGTTCCACCCCCAGTATTTGATTCCCTCGTAGATTTCGTTGTTGCCGCACCACAGGGCCAGCGAGGGGTGGTTGCGCAGCCGCCTGATGTTGTAGCGGGCTTCGCGGGAGACGTTGTCGAGAAAGGCCGTGTCGCCAGGGTAGGTCGAGCAGGCAAACATGAAATCCTGCCAGACGAGTATACCGTAGCGGTCGGCCAACCGATAGAAAAGCTCCTCCTCATACACGCCGCCTCCCCACACCCGCACCATGTTCATGTGCGACTCCTTCATGTCGCGGAACAGACGCTCGTAGTCGGCGGGGGTAACCCGGGTGAGTATGATGTCCTGAGGTATGTAGTTGCTTCCTTTGGCAAAGAGCGGACGGCCGTTCACCCGGAAGTAGAAGTTGCGTCCCAACTTGTCCGGTTCGTTGATGAACTCGATGGTGCGTATCCCCGTCTGGTAGCGGCGGCTCGACAACTGTTTGTCCCCTTTCACGAGGGCTATCTCCACGTCGTAGAGGTGAGCCTCGCCCCAGCCATTGGGTTGCCAGAGTTTCGGGTGAGCCACCTCGGCCGGTAGGGTGATGCGATTCTCGCCCGGTTGCAGAGTGTACTCCTGGCACCAGCGGGCCACCTCGTTTCCCGCGTGGGAGAGGGTGAATTGCACTTCGACCGATTCGACGGGTCGGCTGTTCTCGTTGACGACGAGCAGGTCGGTCGAGAGTTCGGCCCGGTTGTTGTCGACGTGCAGGGTGCGGGTGAAGGCATCATCGATGCGTACTCCGTTGTAGAAGAGCAGCTGGGCCGGTCGCCAAATGCCGCAACCCACCAGGCGGATACCCCAGTCCCACCCGTAGTGGTAGGGAGCTTTGCGGGCATAGACACTCAGGTGGGGCGTGCTGCGGTCGTTGTCGGCGGGGTAGTCGATGCCCGTTTGCCGGTATATCGGTTCCACCGCTTTGAGCGGCGATGTAAAGTGGACGGTCAGGGTATTCTCTCCCGTGATGAGCAGCGGCTTCACCTCCTTCTCCCAGGCCACGAACATGTTGTCGGTCTGCATGACCGGCTTCCCGTTCAGGAAGATGCGGGCAAAGGTGTCGAGTCCCTCGAAGATGAGGTGGGCGTGAGAGTATCGGTCACGGGTAGAGCTGTCGACGGTAAAGGTGGTCGTGTAGCACCAGTCCTTCTCTTCGACCCATTTCACCTTCTCCTCGTTCTTTCCGTAGAAAGGGTCGTCGAGCAGTCCGTTGCGCAGCAGGTCGGCATGCACTGTACCCGGCACCGTAGCGGGATAGGAGCGGGATTCCCCTTCGGGACCGAAGCTCCACCCTTGGTCGAGCGTGATCACACGGGAGTCGTCGAGGTGTTGCGGAAAGGTCGGTTGCATGAGGAACAGGAAGATTATCAGCAGAATAACTATACGGTAGTTCATGGTATATGCGTTGTTCGGTCTTGTTCAAAGGTACGCAAAAAGTTCGGAGGAAGCGACCGCCTTGAAATTTTTTCATTTGATTTTTCAAAAATAAGCCTGTATCTTTGATAGTATTATAGGAAAAGAGAAAATGAAAACAAACAGAGAGGAGATCTTGCAGAGTGCCTTGCAACTGTTCATGTCGATGAATTATGAGCGGGTGAGCCTGCAAATGATTACCCGCATGGTGGGACTGACCAAGACGGGAATCTTCAATTATTATCCTACCAAACTCGATTTGTTTGTGGCTGTGGCCGACAAATATCTGTTCAACGCCCAGGACCCGAAGCGCAAGTATGAGGAGTCGGACGGTACGCTGTCCGATTTTATCGATAAGTACGTGGCCGGAGTAGAGCGTACGATGGCCGAGATTGTGCGATTGGGCAATGTGCGGCAGGAAGCCATGCCCGGTCAGTCGGCCAATGCGGGTTATTTCCATCTCTTCCAGCAGGTACTCTTCTATTATCCTGACGGCAAGGCCAAGTTGCATGCCTGGATTGAATCGGAGTACGACCATTGGCGTAGTGTTATCCGTCGGGCTATCGAATGCGGCGAAATCAATCGGGAGACCGATGTGGAGGAGGCGGTGGCCCAGTTCCGCCTCACGTTTGTGGGCATGTCGTTCGAAATGTCGTTTTACGAAGGGCTCGATGTGAATCGATTGGCCGTACACTTCCGGTATATTTATAATCAGTTGAAGCGCTAATCGCAGGAGAGAATCATAAAAAAATAAAAATATGACCAGTCGGTCATATTTTTATTTTTTTTGTTCTATCTTTGCTCCTGTTAAAAATGACCAAGCGGTAATATTTATGGAACAGGAGCGATTTGCAAGTGTCCAAAAGACCTTCAACTACACCCCCGGGAGCATCTTTACCAACCAATGGTCCAACCTGGCATTCGGTATCGGTATGATTGTTGTCCCGGCCATTTGCCCTTTTGGGTTGCGCATTCGTCGGTTGCACATCTTGTCGCCTTCGGTACTCTCGACTATTCTCATTATCGGTGGTATTGTGTTGTTGGTGTTTACCGGGTTGGCCATGCGCAAGGCCCGGGCTCTCATTCGGGACGGGGCCACGATTACGGTCGACGGTAATCGGGTGACCTACCCGACCGTCAAGTCGGGGCGGGTCGAGTATGATACCTTCTCCATCAGCGACATCGAGTACATCAAGTACGACGCAAAGGAGAACCAGTGTAAGGTGAGCTTGCCCGACCGATATCTGGTATTCGAAACCCCCTATTTCGACTCGCAGGACGAATATGAGGAGTTTCGAGCTCTGCTCGGTTAAAGCATTAATCCATTAAACTTATCTATATCATGATTGCAAAAACTATGAAAATCGTAACGGCTCTGGCGATTGCCGTGGCTGTGTTGGCGTCCTGCTCGTCGGGCAATGATTTGGGAATGGCTTCGCAAGAGGCGGTAGCCAAGGTAAAGGAACTCGTAAAAAGCCAGGTACCCGCCGATGCGAAAGTCTATCGGGTAGAGTGGAGGGAGGATCGTGGCGACCGTAAGCTCGAGAATGTGTTGAGCGAGGTTTCCGTGTTCTATATTACCCCCGATAATAACGACTATCTACTGGTACTGAATCGGGACAGAGGTGACTTCAAAGCCGGAGGACCCTCGGAGAGCCGCGGTCAGACTTATGCTTATGAACAAACTACCGCGCTTGACCTGAATGCCATCGATGCCGCGACATTGCAACAGTGGGGCGAAGAGGGTGACAAACTGCTGCAAGCCGAGGAAGAGGGTGACCAGTATGAATTGAAGTCGGTCGAGAATTTCACCTTCTACACCCTTCCGGTCGAGCTGAGTCGAGTAGAGCGCTGGAATACCGATGGCTCCTACAAGGCCGACAGCCAAAAGCAGTATGCCTATTTCTCGCTGAACTACACGAAAAAAGGAGAAAAGTCCGAAATGAACGGCCGGCTTCTCACGACCAATTACTACACCGTGCCGTTCCGGGTGAACGAGTCGGGACAAGTCGAATTCGAATAGTTCGTAACAAGCATTATGGGGTTGCACGGAGAGAGTTCCCGTCGTGGTTTGAAATCTCAACATAGAAAGTCATGAAAAAGAGTCTTTGGTTTGTATTTCCCATGCTGATTCTGTGTGTAGGGTGCAAAACATCGGCGGTGTTCCAGCCGATAACGGCGGTGGAGGAGATGGACTACGATATGAACCCTGAGGTGTTGGAGTTACATAAGAAGTTCAAACCGCTCGAACGTCCGCAGGTGCGGTACACCGTTGAGCGGGCGGTCAAGACGGCCGACTCGTGCTGGGTGCTGGTGCGTATAGCCATTCCCTACAAGTCGATATGGAAAAAGGAGCTCTATTCGGTCGATATGGTTTTTCATGTACCCGAGGGGGTGATGGAGTTGGGTAGTCTTTCGCTCGATTCGAGAAGCCGCAAGAAAGAGACCGATTCTGATTCCGGCGAATTCCCTCCGGTCGACATAGAGACTCGGGCGCACCACGTCGAGTATCTTTATTACTCTGTCAAGTTTGCCTATGACGAGCGTATGGAACGAAATGCCGAGATATTGTTGATGCCTTGTCTTTCCAATGAGCGTTATCTCTTTGGGTACGAAGCTACGGTGTTACCGCTCTATTGGATTGACGATGAGGCCGGAGGAATGTTTTGGAGCGAGTGTGCCGGTTTGTCTCAGCAGGCTCTGCTTGAAGTGTCCCCGGTAAAAAGATGAGGCGTATGAAGCGGTGTATAGTCGTTGTGTGTCTGGTTGCCTTGGTGGTGTTTGCACGGGCCGAAGAGTCCGACTCGGCCATCATCGCCAATTTTTGGGACGATGCTTCCGAACTTTATCAGAGAATCTATTCGTCCCGGATACTTCCCACAGATTCGGTTGGGGCTTCGGTAGACTGCAAACTCTCGGTTAGGGCCGACAGTCTGCGGGTAGGCAGTGCCGTCGTGCTTGTGTTGGAGTGCGACCGCCGGCCCGATGTCGAGCCTCCTGTTCTCGTGGCCAACGGCCAGTCGATACGTCTCCGCAGCAACAGCAGCTCGACCGTTTACAGCAATGGAGAGAAGCGCTCGTGTTATCGCTATTTCTATCCGCTGCGACTCGAGACCGACGGACACTACGAGTTTTGGTGCAAAGACCTTTCGTTCGACAGCATTGCTTACGACCAGGGAATGGTGATTCTCGATATTCCCCCGTCGGGTTATACTGTAAACTCCTGCTTCGAGCCTCCCTCCTCTCCGGCAAACAGGGTGTGGATAGTGCTGGGAGTCGTGGCCTTTTGTGTCGTAGCAGAGTGGCTGTTGTTCAGGTTATGTTTCCATAAGGAGGGAGATGAACCGCTGGCCGACTTTGTGCTGCGCACACGGCATTTGCCGCTTACGACTAGTTGGGGCATGACTCACTATGCCCTGCCCTCTTTGATGGCGTTTGTCGCGTTCTGTATGCTGCTGTTCAATCTTTTTTCCCTGATTTATGGCTGGGGTGTATTATTGCCCATATGGGCTTTGTGCATACCGTTACTGTTGGCGTTGCTGCTGTTTCGTGTGCAGCGCAACCGGCTTGATTTCGAGGAGGTGCCGACCCGCCTTTCGGTCGAGGAGATAGGAACCCTTTTTATCGAGTTGGCCGAAGAGCATGAGTGGACCATCGACCATCTGGGTCATGATTGTATTGTGGCTCATACCAATCCCTCAATGTGGAGTCCGACCTGGGGCGAACAGATATTTGTCGTCTATGACAGCGGTCGGATGTGGCTCAACAGCGTGAATAACCTTGACCGGCGTAGTTCGATTGTCTCCTTCGGTTATACCCGCCGCAATGTCCGTTGGGTAGTCGAAGCTATCCGGACCCGCGAACAGCAGATAGGCAGGAAGTCGGTCTGATAACAGGAAACGGGAGCGAAGACTTTCATGGCATTTTCCTCCTCTTTTTCTCCTTCCCGTCCGTGCGGACAGATAATATTTGAGCCGGCCGGTCGTTCTTATATATATACGATTGTAACTATGCAAAATATTTATGATGTCCGCCAAAAAGGAAAGTTGATATTTCTGTTGATATCGGTCCTGCTGGTTGGCGGTGTGTTGTATGTCTCGAACGATCTGGTGAAAGACCTTTCGGCCGAGGAGCGCAAGAAGATGGAGATATGGGCCGAGGCTACTCGCGAATTGGCCAGCGACAAGACCGAAATGAGCATGGAGCTCATCTTGAAGGTAATCCAGAGCAACACCTCGATACCGGCTATCCTGGTCGACGGGAACGGCGAGATAAACCAGTATGTCAATCTGAATCTGCCCGAGAAAGACCCCGACAAGTTCCTGCAACGGAAACTTTCCCGGTTGAAGGGGAGTTCGAATGTCATCGAAATCAACCTGGGCGACAACGAAAAACAGTATCTCTACTACGACGACTCCATTCTGTTGAAGCGCCTTTCGTTCTACCCTTACGTGCAGTTGGGGGTGATGGTGCTGTTTGTGCTCATCGTCTACTTTGCACTCATCAGCACGAAAAAAGCCGAGCAGAACAAGGTGTGGGTGGGATTGTCGAAAGAGACGGCCCACCAGTTGGGTACGCCCATCTCGTCGCTCATGGCCTGGGTGGACCTGCTGGAAGCCTCGGGCGTAGACCCCGCGTTGCTGTCGGATATGAATAAAGATGTGAAGCGGCTGTCGGTCATTGCCGAGCGTTTCTCCAAGATAGGCTCCAAACCCGAGATGGAGCTGGTCTACATCAACGAGGTGCTCGAGAATGCCACCGAGTACATGCGCCGCCGGGTGTCCAGCAAGGTGCAGATTGTGACCCATCTCCCGGCCGATGCCGAGGGGGCTATGGTGTGTCTGTCGCTGTTCGAGTGGGTTATCGAGAATCTGTGCAAGAATGCGGTCGATGCCATGAACGGCGAAGGCCGTATCGATGTCTACCTCACCTCAGAGAAGCAGCAGCTCTATATCGACATCAAGGACACGGGCAAGGGAATCGCCCGCAAGAACTTCAAGACTGTGTTCAATCCGGGCTATACCACCAAGAAACGGGGGTGGGGGCTGGGGCTTACGCTGGCCAAGCGCATCATCGAGGAGTATCACGACGGCCGCATCTTTGTCAAGGAGTCGGAGATAGGCAAGGGCACCACCTTCCGCATCGAGTTGAAACGGGTGGTGTAAATCCAGGAAAGAAATCGGCCGCCGATGACATCTGTCGGCACGTCGCAAGCCGATGACAAAAGGACGGTACCAATAGACGAAAAATTTAAATATGAAATAAAAACTCCCGAAAAGATTGTCGTATAACGATTATTTTTTATACCTTTGCGCAGTTTTAACGACAAATGGCTTTGGGACGATTTAGCGCTTATAAATTACCGCTCAAAAGTATGCCGATAGGTACTCAGGACTTTGAGTATGTGTTGGATAATGAGTTCTTTAAGAATATCGAAGGTGAAGATGTTCAAAAAGGAAAGGTAAATGTGAAGCTCACCGTAAAGCGGAGTGCGGCCGCCTTTGAATTGGATTTCGATTTGGAAGGCGTCATTCAAATTCCGTGTGATCGCTGTCTCGACGACATGGATCACGAGGTGAAAACCCACGAGACGCTCTACGTGAAATTCGGTGCCGAATACAGCGAAGAGAGCGATAATGTGGTAATTATCCCCGAGAGCGACGGCGAGTTGAATATCGCCTGGTTCTTGTATGAGTTCGTGGCGCTGACAATCCCCTTGAAGCACGTGCACCCGGCAGGGAAGTGCAACAAGACGATGAGCGCCAAGTTGCGCAAACACACGGCCCGCTCGCTTAACGACAGCGACGACGAGGGTATCGGCTCGTATGACGATGAGGATATCGTAGATGAGGTACCCGGCGCCGGCGAGGAGATGACCGATCCCCGGTGGGACGAGTTGAAGAAAATAATAGAAGATGATAATAATTAAATAAAAGAAAAATGGCACATCCTAAAAGAAAACAATCTAAAACGAGAACAGCCAAAAGAAGAACTCACGACAAAGCAGTAGCTCCTACTTTGGCAGTTTGCCCCAACTGTGGTGCTTGGCATGTATATCACACCGTATGTGGCGAGTGTGGCTATTACAGAGGAAAATTGGCAATCGAAAAAGAGGCAGCCGTCTAAGTTTTTCGACAAGTATGTAAAGCCCTAAGTCTCTTAGGGCATTTTTTCACACACTAAGCCAATTTGATTATGAATGCGAAAATTACGGGAATAGCCTCGTATGTTCCTGATTATGTGCTTACCAACGATGAGTTGTCGCACATGGTCGATACCAACGACGAGTGGATTACGACACGCGTGGGTATCAAGGAACGGAGAATTTTGAAGGGAGAAGGAACCGGCTCGTCCGACCTGGGCGAAAAAGCTGTCGCCGAACTTTTGAAAAAGACCGGCGTCAAGCCCGAAGAGGTAGATCTGTTGATCTGCGCCACTTCCAATCCCGACTATCGCTTCCCCTCTACGGCCTCGATCGTATTGGAGAAACTGGGAATAAAAACCGCCTACGGTTATGACATTCAAGCTGCCTGCGCCGGATTTATCGTAGCCTTGCAGTCGGGTGCCGCCTACATCAAGAGCGGTTTGTACAAACACGTAATCGTGCTGGCAGCCGAGAAGATGTCGTCGATGGTCAACTACAAGGACCGTTCGACCTGTCCGCTCTTTGGCGACGCTGCGGCTTGCGTGATGCTCGAACCTACCGAAGAACCGGTGGGCATCGTGGACGCCGTACTTCATACCGACGGCATGGGATTGCCCCACTTGCTGATGAAGGCCGGCGGTGCCGTTCACCCCGCTTCGCACGAGACGGTCGACAACGATGAGCACTATGTATATCAAGAGGGTCGCGCCGTGTACAAACACGCCGTAACCGACATGCTCACCTCGTCGGAGAGCGTCATGGAGCGTAACGGACTGACGGTCGACACGATTGACTACTTTATCCCTCATCAGGCCAACCTGCGTATCATCGAGGCCATCGCCGATCGTATGAAACTGCCTGCCGAGAAACTGCTGGTCAATATCCAGAAATACGGCAACACGAGTGCAGCCTCCATTCCTTTGTGCATGGCCGAGTTTGAAAACAAGTTCAAAACCGGTGACAAGCTGGTACTCACGGCCTTCGGAGCCGGATTTACCTGGGGCGCTCTCTACCTCGTGTGGGGATACGACGCGAAATAAACCTTGCGAGAATAAGACAAAGACGCATCACTTGTACATCAAGCGATGCGTCTTTTCTTGTCTTTGAACAAAAGCGGTCGGCGGTTGTTTCGTCAGGTAGAATATTTTCACTACCTTTGCGAAGGATAGCAGACACTTATCGTCTTGTGGACTAATAAAATAGAATTATGCATAAAGCCGGTTTCGTAAATATCGTGGGGAATCCCAATGTGGGAAAATCTACGTTGATGAACTCGTTGGTGGGCGAGCGCATCTCGATTATCACGTCGAAGGCACAGACCACCCGCCATCGCATCATGGGCATCGTCAACACCGACGACATGCAGATTGTCTATTCCGATACACCGGGCGTACTCGTCCCCAACTACAAGTTGCAGGAGTCGATGTTGAATTTCTCGCAGTCGGCTCTGGTCGATGCCGACATCTTGCTCTATGTGACCGACGTGATAGAGACCCCCACCAAAAACCAGTCGTTTCTCGACAAGGTGGCCGAGGAGACGGTGCCCGTGCTGGTGGTTATCAACAAGATAGACCTGTTGCAGGGCGGGCAGGAGTCGCTCGAAAAGCTGGTCGAGGAGTGGAAACGTCTGTTGCCGAAGGCCGAGGTTATCCCCGTGTCGGCCCAGTACAAGTTCAATCTCGACTATCTGTTGAAGCGCATTCAGGAGCTGTTGCCCCCGTCGCCGCCCTTCTTCGACAAAGATGCGCTCACCGACAAGCCCGCGCGCTTTTTCGTCACCGAAATCATTCGCGAGAAAATCCTGCTCACCTACGACAAGGAGATACCCTATGCCTGCGAGGTAGCCGTCGAGCAGTTCAAAGAGGAGGAGGGGCGCATACACATCATGGCGGTCATCTATGTCGAGCGCGATTCGCAAAAGGGCATCGTCATCGGCAAGGGCGGAGCCGCTTTGAAAAAGGTGGGCATGCTGGCCCGCAAGGACATCGAAGCCTTCTTCGACAAGAAGGTCTACCTCGAACTCTACGTCAAGGTCGAGAAAGACTGGCGTAGCCGAGAGAATAAACTGAGAGGATTTGGATACATACCCGAGTAAAACCCGAAGGCTGTGACAGCCGTAAAAAGAAAGAGTAATTATGGGAAATATAGTAGCAATAGTAGGACGCCCCAATGTAGGAAAGTCGACCCTGTTCAACCGCCTGACGCAGACCCGCAAGGCCATCGTCAACGAAGAGGCCGGCACGACACGCGACCGCCAGTATGGCAAGGTCGAGTGGTGCGGACAGGAGTTCTCCATCATCGACACCGGCGGTTGGGTGGTCAATTCGGAAGATATTTTTGAAGAAGAGATTAACAAGCAGGTGGCCCTGGCCATCGAAGAGGCCGACGTTATCTTGTTCATGGTCGATGTCAAGACCGGAGCTGTCGACCTCGACGACCACGTGGCCGCCATCTTGCGCCGTTCGTCCAAGCCGGTGATTCTGGTGGCCAACAAGGCCGACTCCAACGAGTGGCAGTACAACGCCGCCGAGTTCTATTCGTTCGGACTGGGCGACCCCTTCTGCGTCTCGGCTGCCAGCGGTTCGGGCACGGGCGATCTGCTCGACGAGATTCTGAAACGCTTCACCAAGAAGTCGGAGCCCGAAATCGAGGCCGATATTCCCCGCTTTGCCGTCGTGGGGCGGCCCAATGCCGGCAAGTCGTCGATTATCAACGCCTTTATCGGCGAGGAGCGCTACATCGTGACCGACATAGCCGGGACCACGCGCGACTCGATTTATACCCGTTACGACAAGTTCGGATTCGACTTCTACCTGGTCGATACGGCCGGAATCCGCAAGAAAGGCAAGGTGACCGAGGACCTCGAATACTATTCGGTCATTCGGTCGATACGCGCCATCGAAGCCTCCGACGTCTGCATTTTGATGATCGATGCCACCCGCGGTATCGAGGGGCAGGACCTCAACATCTTCTCCCTCATACAGAAAAACAAGAAGGGACTGGTGGTGTGCGTCAACAAGTGGGATTTGGTCGAGGACAAGTCGAACAAGGCCATTCAGACCTTCGAGAACGCCATACGGGCACGCCTCGCTCCGTTTGTCGATTTCCCCATCGTCTATGCATCGGCCCTGACCAAGCAGCGCATCTTCAAGGTGCTCGAAAGCGCCGTGCAGGTCTACAAGAACCGGCAGCGCAAGATACCCACCTCGAAACTTAACGAGGTGATGCTCAGTGCCATCGAGAACTATCCGCCCCCCGCACACAAAGGCAAGTATGTGAAGATCAAGTATGTGACCATGTTGCGGGAGACCTATGTGCCCACCTTCGTCTTCTTCTGCAACCTGCCTCAGTGGGTGAAGGATCCCTATAAGCGCTATCTTGAAAACAAGATTCGCGAGACGTGGAATTTCAGCGGCACGCCCATCAACATCTTCATGCGCGAGAAATAAAAGAGAAAAATAGACCCTCTGTCACCACAGCCCCGGAGTTTTTACAAGATTCCGGGGCTGATTGTTTTCAAGGCTGGTGAAAGATGACTATATTTGTGAAACCCTCGCCCGTGAAGGGCAGGCGGCCAATAACCTTTTAATCCATACGACTGTGAAGATGATTCAACCTCCCTTTTTGATTCCCGGCGACGGACTCGCCATTGTGTCGCCGGCCAGTATAATCAACCCCGATTATGTGAAAGGCGCCGTAGCCCGGCTCGAAAGTTGGCCGGTAGGTGTATCGGTTTCGCTCCATTGCCTGGGGCGGTCGGGTGTCTATTCGGGCACCGTTGAGGAGCGTCTCGACGATTTGCGCACGGCTCTCTACAATCCCGAGGTGAAGGCCATTCTGTGCAGTCGTGGCGGTTACGGCACGGTGCATCTGCTCGATTCGCTGGCCTCCGATGTGGCTCATAGCCCCAAGTGGATTATCGGGTTCAGCGACATCTCGGCGCTGCATGCCCTGTGTGTGAGCCGGGGCATCATGTCGCTGCATGCACCCATGTGCAAGCACCTCACGGCCGAGCCGGCCGACGACCGCTGCACGCAGTACCTGCGGCAGATTCTCTTTGGCGAGATACCCCATTACCACGAAAAGCCTCACCCCCTGAACCGTTGTGGTGAGGCTCGGGGTATGCTGGTGGGCGGCAATATGGCTGTGCTGTGTGCTCTGATAGGGACCCCCTACGACATCTTTCGCCCCGGGACGGTGCTCTTTATCGAGGATATTGCCGAGGCTCCCTACAAAATCGAGCGCATGCTCTACCAGTTGAAACTGTCGGGGCGGCTCGCCTCGCTGGCCGGGCTGATTGTAGGGCGCTTCACCGAGTATACCGAGAACGAGGGGCTGGGAGGAACGCTTTATGAACTCATCGCCCGCCTGGTCGAGGAGTATGACTACCCCGTCTGCTTCGACTTCCCCGTGGGTCATGTGCCCGACAATTTGCCTCTCATTGAGGGGGCAGAGGTATCCTTCTCGGTCGGTAACAGTTCGGTCGACCTCTCTTTTTGTATAAAATAGGCGGGATATTTGCGTGTTTTTGTCAGAATGCTTACTTTTGAACATGATGAAAACGCTGAACCTTCAACTGGGATTTCTGATTCTGATTATAGGGCTGGTCGCCTGTTCTGCCAAATCGGGGAAGAGTAGTGAAACAAACGATGCCGGGCGCGACTCGGTAGAGGTTCCCGTGTTCGATGCCGACAGCGCCTATGCCTATGTTGAGCGTCAGGTCGCGTTTGGATACCGCGTCCCCAATACCCCGGCTCACCGGGTTACCGCCGACTATCTGGCTGCCGAGCTGGCCCGTCACGGAGCTACGGTCGAGGTGCAGGAGGGTACCGTTACCGCCTACGACGGTAGCGAGTTGGCCATTCGCAACATTATCGGGTCGTTCTCGCCCGAGAAGAAGAACCGCATTTTGCTCTTTGCCCACTGGGATACCCGCCCTTATGCCGATAACGATGCCGACAAAAGCAAGCATCGCCAGCCCATTGCCGGTGCCGACGACGGTGCGAGCGGGGTGGGAGTGTTGCTCGAAATTGCCCGTCAGCTGGGGCAGAAGCTCCCCGATGCGGGGGTCGACATCGCCTTTTTCGACGCTGAGGATTACGGGACTCCCTATTGGAGCGACTCGAACGACGAGGACAGTTGGGCACTGGGTACGCAATATTGGACCCGCCGTCCGCACAAACCCGGTTACCGGGCCCGCTTCGGCATTCTGCTCGACATGGTGGGTGGCTCGGGAGCCCGCTTCTGCCGCGAAATGTTCTCGGAGTATTACGCCTCGGGCATCGTGAAACAGGTGTGGGAGACAGCCCGCCGCTTGGGATACGGCAACTACTTTGTCGACGAGAAAGGCGGCTACGTGACCGACGACCACGTATATGTGAACCGCTATGGCATACCCAGTATCGACATCATTGCCTGCTCGCGTGAGACGGTAACGGGCTTCCCGCCCTACTGGCACACCGTGGACGACACGATGAAGAATATCGACCGCGCTACCTTGAAGGCGGTGGGGCAAACCGTGTTGACGGTCATCTATGAAGAGTGATTGATAAAACTACCCATATGAAAACTATCGACGAAATACAGGACGAAATTATAGACGAGTTTTCGGTCTTCGACGACTGGATGGATAAATATGCCTTATTGATTGATTTGGGCAATAGCCTGCCTCCCATCGAGGAGAAATACAAAATCAACGAGAATCTGATTGAAGGGTGCCAGAGCCGGGTGTGGCTGCAAGCCGACTACCGCGACGGACGCATCTGGTTCGAGGCCGAGAGCGACGCCATCATCGTGAAGGGCATCGTGTCGCTGCTGGTACGGGTACTTTCGGGCCGTACCCCCGACGAGATTCTCAATGCCAACCTCTATTTTATCGACCGGATAGGTCTCACCGAGCACCTGTCGCCCACCCGCTCCAACGGGCTGGTGGCCATGGTCAAGCAGATGCGCATGTATGCCCTGGCCTTCAAAGTGAAAAACAACTAAATTATTCAATACTAAAAATCAAAACATTATGTTTAAAGGACATCCTAAGGGTTTGATAGCAGCGGCCCTCTCCAACATGGGCGAGCGCTTCGGCTATTACATTATGAATGCCGTATTGGTGCTGTTTCTCTGTTCCAAATTCGGATTGAGTGAAGAGACGTCGGGTACCATATATTCGTTCTTCTATGCAGGTATCTATCTGCTGGCTCTGGTAGGCGGTATCATTGCCGACCGTACCCAGAATTACAAAGGCACGATTAAGACCGGATTGGTAATCATGGCCGTCGGTTATGTGCTGTTGTCGATTCCTATCCTGGCTACCAGCGGCAATGTGGCCTGGTTGCTCCCGCTCACCTGCTTTGCCTTGTTCCTCATCGCCTTCGGTAACGGTCTGTTCAAGGGTAATTTGCAAGCTATCGTAGGGCAGCTCTACGACGATTTCGAGGCCGAGGCTGCCAAGCAGGGCCCCGAAGCGTTGAAACTTGCCAAGGACAAACGCGATAGCGGTTTCCAGATATTCTACGTCTTCATCAACGTGGGCGGACTGATTGCTCCGTTTGTGGCCCCGCTGCTGCGCGAGTGGTGGTTGGGTGTGAACGGTATGTCGTACAATGCTCAGCTCCCGGCCCTGTGTCACCAGTTTATCAACAACGGCGCCCAGATGAGCCAGGCCGCTCTCGACAACCTCAATAATCTGATGGCCTCGGTGGGCGGTAATGTGACCGACCTGACCGTTGCCTGTCAAAACTATCTCCAAATCTTCAACGAGGGTATCCACTATTCGTTCATCGCCTCGGTGGTTGCCATGCTCATTTCGCTGGTTATCTTCGTCGCTTACCAACGTCGTTTCCCCACTCCGGGCAAGAAGACCAAGGTCGAGTCGCAATCCTATACCGCCGAAGAGAAGCGGGCTATGGCCAAGGAGATTCGTCAACGCATGGCCGCCCTTTTTGCCGTGTTGGGTGTGGTTATCTTCTTCTGGTTCTCGTTCCATCAAAATGGTATGTCGCTCTCGTTCTTCGCCCGCGACTTTGTCGATTCGAGTGCCGTGGCTCCCGAGATATGGCAGGCCATCAACCCCTTCTTCGTAATTACCCTCACCCCCATCGTCATGGCCCTGTTCGCCTGGTTGGCCCGTCGGGGGAAAGAGATATCCACGCCGCGCAAGATTGCCATCGGTATGTTCATCGCCGGTCTGGCCTTCCTCTTCCTGGCCATCTTCTCGGCCGTGAAAGGTTACCCCTCGGCCGACGAGTTCAAGCTCTTGCCCGTAGCCGAGCAGATGGCCGACAAGGCACACTGGTGGGTATTGATTGTCACCTACTTCTTCCTGACGGTAGCCGAGCTGTTCATCTCGCCGCTGGGATTATCGTTCGTTTCGAAAGTAGCCCCCAAGCACCTGTTGGGTCTCTGTCAGGGACTGTGGCTGGGAGCAACCGCCGTAGGTAACCTGCTGTTGTGGGTAGGTCCGCTCATGTACAACGCCTGGCCCATCTGGCAATGCTGGACGGTCTTCCTCGTCGTATGTCTCGTTTCGATGGGCGTGATGCTGGGTATGCTCCGGTGGTTGGAGCGGGTAGCCAAGTAATCGGCTCCGTGCGTCGAATAGAACATGGTTCAACAATATAAAAGGCAAGGCTCCCGGGGTATCCCGGGAGCCTTGTTGTGTTTTTCAAGAATGAGGGAGACCTGTTTTTAATTTTGCGAGGTGCCTATTTTTCTCTACATTTGCAGGTAAAGACCTCTTTCCCCTGTCTCAAAATGATAAAGACCCGGTATTACATATGGCCTGTTTTTGTGTTTTTCGCTCTGATTTCCTGTGTGGGGAAGAGCGACCGGCTAGACTGGGCACAATCCTGTTTTGACAAGGGTATAGCTTTTGAGGAGGCGAGTATGTTCGATTCGGCAGCCGTCTGCTACCTTTCGGCTATCGGTAGCCTCGATCCCGACGAAGAGGTTTATGCAGAGGCTTTGGGGGCCTATTACAACCGCATTGCCCTGTTGCTGTTCAAAAGCGAAATCAACAAGGAGGCCGAAAAGATGTTTGAGAAGGCGATTGCCTATAACTCGCGGTTGAGCGAGAAGTCGCAACTCTCTGAATCGTATCGCGGTTTGTGGAAGTGCTATTGTGTCGACAAGGGGGGAATACTCGATTCTACCCTGTTGAAAACGGTGCGGTTGATTCCCGATATTCGAGATAAGGAGGAGCTGTTCAAGGCCAAGAATGCCTTGGCTTATTATTTTCTGATGTCGGGCGATTATGCTTCGGCCATGCAATACAGTTCTGAATTGGAAGCCCTTTCGCCCGACACGGTATCTTATTATAAAAGTTGTCTGGTGAGGGGGAGTATCTTTTATGCGTCGGGTCAACTCGATTCGGCTCTTATCTATACCCGCAAGGCTGCATGCAGCGACTACATCTATACTCGGGCGTCGGCCTATGAGAACCTCTACGAGATGACCGGCGACAACCTCTATCGAGATCGTTATGACCAGTTGAACGATTCCATTGCGGGCCTGATGAAACCGGCCAAGGTCAATACCGCCTTTTACGGCGAGCTCATTCACAACATGGATATGGAGTATGCCCGTAAGATTCATACCTTTTTGTGGCTGGGAGGAATAGGTGCGTTGATTGTCGTTGTGGTGATCGTAGTTGTTCTGTTGCTTTATTTTAGACGGAGGAACGTTGCACTTCGCTCCGGGTTGGAGTCTGAATCTCAAACTCCCGGGATAGTTGGGGGCACGTCTGAGGCTCCATTGGAGATGGAGAAGAAGAGCGAGACGTTGCAACGGGAGATTGTGGAACAAATCAAGATGGTGACGGCACAGAAAAACAAACGTTTTGTCAAATCAGAGGTCTTTAAACAGACGGTGGTCCATATCGAGGGCGGCACCGTTTTCCTGACCCCGGCATTGCGCGACAGTCTGTTCGAGTCGTTGCGGAAAGAGTATGCCCTGCTGCATAGACTGCTGACGACCTATTTTTCATTCTCCGACGAGGAGTTCTATTTCTTCTGTTTGAGCTCGCTAGGATTGAGTACCAAAGAGTGTGCCGCTTGTCGGTGTGTATCGATGTCGGCCATTCGGGTATTGCGCAAGCGGGTAAACGACAAGATGCGGCGATACATTACCATCGATGCACTTTTTCAAGCCGTAAAGTTGTAATCGAGGGGGTGCAAGTAACGCTTTCTTCGGCTAAGCAGTTGATTCATAGGGCGTAATAAAATATGCGAATGTAATGCAATCTGCTTAATATTTTTCGTTTTTGTTTGTAATTTTGTGAAGAATTAAAACAAATAAGGTTGTATAACTAATCATTTATCACCCATGAAGAAAATTTACTCCCTGTTTCTCTTTTGTTTCCTGACCCTTGTTTCGGTAGCGGCACAAACAACCATCTATGCCTACCGCACGTGGCAGGAAAGTAATTCTACGAATGTCAAGAAGGGGCCGGTCAAATTTTCATCGGCCAATCCCTCCGAGGTAGAACTCATTGCCGACCAGTCTCGGCTCGGCTCGGTCTATGCCGGAGCCTACTATAATTACAAGTGGTATGCCCAGGTGACCCAGCCCGGTACCCAGTCGGCTCTCGAAGGGCTTTATACCATCGATTTGAACGACGGCACCCGCACCCTCATCTCGACCAAGGGAGCCCATCTGGTCGAGATGACCTACGACTATGCCTCCTCAACCATGTATGGGGTGAGCAATAATGCCGAGGAGCTGATGATTATCGATATTCACACGGGCGAGACGACGTCGGTAGGAACTTTTCAGGAGGGTGAGACGGCTGTCTATATTCTGGCTTTGGCGTGTGATGTAGAGGGTACGATGTATGGTATCTCGACCAGCGATAACCTCTATACCATCGATAAGGCCACGGCCGCCTGTACGCTGGTGGGCCCGACCGGTGTCGATGCCGCTTTCACCCAAAGCATGGACTTCGACCGCAACAGCGGTGTGCTGTATTGGTTGAATAATGCCGACTACACGCTTTACACCGTCGATACCACGACAGGCCAGGCTACCGCCGTCGGTACCGTGGGTGAATTGGGTGACGAGAGTTTGAACAGTATGTTTATCCCCTATATCCACGTAGCGCCCGGAGCCCCCGATCGGGTGACCGAACGCCGTGTAGAGCCCCAAGGTACGAGTGTGCGGGTAGTATGGAAGAATCCAACTATCGATGCACAAGGCAATCCGTTGACTCAGTTGACGGGGATAAAAGTCTATCGGAATAATGAACTGGTAGCTACCGTAACTGCCGGGAACGACCAGATAGGAACCTTGATGGAGTATACCGATACCAATTTGTCCGATGGATTGTACAGCTATCGTTTAGTCCCAGTCAATGCTCAGGGCGACGGTGGTGCCGATAGTGATGACTTGCAGGTATATGTAGGCGACGATGCTCCGGGTACCGTAGTCGATTTTACCGTGACTCAGGGCGACAGCGAAGCCTTGTTGAACTGGAAGGCTCCCGAAACCGGCAAGTATGGCGGTACGTTCGACCCGGCCAGCATTACCGGCTATGTCATTACCCGCTCCGACGGTACGACGTCCGAGACCATTGCTCAGCCGGCTTCGGCCACGACATACGCCGATACCCCGGGATTTGGTACCTATACCTATTCGATTTATGCCGAGAACAACGTGGGGAAGGGTACCGAAGTTTCGGCCGACCCCATCATCGTGAAGCCGGCCGACTGGATTCTCATGGTCACGGGTGAGGTGGTTATCGAGTCGGGGAAGACTTACCATTTCTACGACGTGTCGGGTCCCGATGCCTATTATCCCAACTCGCGCAACGATACGTTGACGATTCGTCCCGAAAATCCTGGTGGTCTGGTACATGTCTCGTTTCCCATCGGTTATTCGGCTGGGACATTGTGGCCCGATGTGAAGCTGCTCTTTACCGATGTGACTTCGGGCATGACCCGGGTGGTAAGACCGGCTTCGGTGCAGGCCTATCCCAATCCGGTGAGCGGACTTCTGCATATCGATGGTGACGGGCTTTCGCAAGTCGAGTTGTATAACTGTGCCGGTCAACGGGTTTATGTATCGGGACCTGTCACATCGATTGACATGACGGCCTGTCCGGCGGGTATCTATTATCTGAAAATAGTCACCGATGAGGGCGTTTCGACGGTGAAAAAGATAGTTAAGAACTGACAACCGGGAGGTTGCAAGGAACGAAGAGGCTCATGGCCCTTACGGGGGCAGAGCCTCTTCGTGTTTTTTCTCTTCTCTTGATGGAATGCAGGTTGGATTGCATTTGTCAGATTCGATTTCAGTAGGCAATTACCTTCCCTTTCTTTAACCGGAATTTCAGCGGGGATATCCCGTTTTTCTTGACGAAGAATTTGCCGAACACCGACTGGTCCGAGAAACCCAGTTGCGAGGCAATCTCTTTAATGTCGAGGTCGGTACATTCGAGCAGACGGCGGGCGTCGGCCGAGAGAAGTTCCGAGATGTGAAACCGTACGGTGTTGCCGGTGGTGTGCTTCACGATGCGGGAGAGGTAGGTGGTCGAGATGTTCAGCTCGTCGGCATAGAAGGCTATGTCGTGGTGCTGCCGGTAGTTCTCGACCAGCAGTTTTCTGAACTTGCGGTATATCTCGCCCGACCGTTTGACATAGACCGGCGTGTAACGGTTGTATTGTACGAAGATGTCGGCCGTTTGCAACAGCAGGAGGCTGCACAGATGGTGTATGATGCCGTTGGTATAGAGTTTGAAACCTTGCAGTTCGTGAGCGAAGAGGGCAAAGGTCTGTTGCAGATATCGGCTCTTGTCGGGTTTCAGGGGCAGGAAGGGGAGCCGGTCTCTGCGGATAAACTCGGCCAGCTGGTTGTAGAGGGGCTGTCCAGCCGGTTGCCGGTCGAAGTATTCGGGGGTGATGTAGATGCAGGTAAACTCAAAGTCGCAGTCCATTTCGTGGATTGTGGCTTTCAGGCTGGGGGTAAGAACAAGCAACATCTCTTTTTTCAATCGATAGCACCGATGGGTATCGGAGATGGAGGCTGTTCCATTTTTGACGAAAATAAAAAAGAATCCCTCAGCAATGGCCAAACTGTCGTTGCCCGAAAACCCTCTTCCATCGCCAAATGCTCCGGTCTGAGGGATTTTGTTCAAGGTGTCGAAGAGGAAGATTTCCATCTCGGTTTTTCTACAAAGGTAACAACTGTTTCGTTTTTAACCAAAATCGGTTCTCCTTTTCTCACCGGGAATCGGTGAAATAGCGCGAACTTTGCACCGGTTTTTAAAAAGGTATTACACAGTATGATGAATGTTTATTCGTTGAGGCGTTGCTTGTTGTTTGTCGTTTCGCTGTTTATCAACGCCTTGGGTATCGATTTTATTACGAAAGCGCTGTTGGGGACTTCGCCCATTACCGGAGTCAACTACGTGTTGAGTCTGTTCACGCCGCTCACGATGGGGCAATGGACCATTATTGTCAATATCCTGTTCATGTTGTTTGAACTGCCGTTTATGACGCACGAGTCGTTCAAGGAAGATCTGCGTCCCTATTTGTTGCAGATACCCATTTCGCTCGGGTTCGGTATCTTTATCGACTGGGGCATGAACATGCTGTTTTGGGTAGACCCCGTGAATTTTGTGCAGCAACTGCTCTATCTCTTGATTGGGTGCTGCGTGCTGGCCATGGGTATTACGCTCGAAATGAAGGTGAATGTGGCCATGACGGCCGGTGAGTTCTTTGTGAAGGTGATTGCCCAGCGGTTGAAGCACCCCTTTGGTTACGTCAAGTTGGGTTTCGACGTGACGCTGGTGATGCTCGCCTGCGTGATGTCGTTCCTCTTTTCGTCGACCATTACCGGCGTGGGACTGGGCACGGTGGTTTCGGCCTTGCTTGTAGGCCCTATCGTGCATGCCGTGAGTCCTTTTTATCACGTGCTCGACCGGTGGTTGTTTGTGCCCGCCGCTTCGGAGGTCAGAAAATAGAGAGTTGTCGCTCGAGCAACTGAAACGATAGTCGATGATAGGGCGACGGCCCGTATTGGGCGATGGCCGCCCGGTGAGCCTTGGTAGGATACCCCTTGTTTGACTTCCAGTCATACAGGGGGTATTTTTCGTGCAATTCGTTCATGTAGTCGTCGCGGTAGGTCTTGGCCAGAATAGAGGCTGCCGCGATGGCTTCGTATTTGCCGTCGCCCTTCACCACGCAGGTGTGGGTGATACCGGGGTAGGGCTTGAAGCGGTTGCCGTCGATGAGCAGATGCTGGGGAGTAACCGTGAGTTGCTCGATGGCCCGGTGCATGGCCAGGAACGAGGCGTTGAGAATGTTGATGCGGTCGATTTCCTCGGGAGTGACGATGCCTACGGCCCAGGCCAGTGCCGCCTCTTCGATGAGGGGACGCAGGGCGTAACGCTGTTTCTCGGATAGTTTCTTTGAGTCGTTGAGCAGTTCGTTGCGGAAGTCGGGCGGCAAGATGACTGCTGCTGCATAGACCGCCCCCGCCAGACAGCCGCGACCCGCCTCGTCGCAGCCCGCCTCGACCACTCCGCCATTCATGTAGGGTAACAGCATAGGGCCTTTTATTTGCCTAATTGACGGATAGCCCCGGTTTGGGGATAGAAGGTGACGCAAGAGGGGTTCTTCTTGTCGGTGAAGAGCAAGGGGTCGAGCCCGAAGATGACACCGAACTGGGCCACGGGGACTTCGCCCTTGAAGAGGGCCTTCTTGCCGTCGGTGAGGGTCACTTCGGCCTTCCCGGGAATGGCGTAGGGCACGGCATTCTTGGGCATCTTCTTCACGTTGCCCTTGTTGTCGACGGGGAGTTGTCCCTCCTCGGTAATTTTGAGGGTGAGGTAGATGGGGGCACCGCTCAGGTTGTCGGCAGCCACCACGCCGTAGAGGTCGGAGATGCGGAATACCACCTCGTTGGTAGTCTCCTCGACGGGCAGGTAGTCGATGTGTTTCACCACCGTCTCGGTTTGGGTCGTACCCATGAAGAGGGCCGTGAGGGCAGCCTCCTGTTCGTCGAGTTGTTGAATGACGAGTTTGAACGATTCACCGTCGGCCGGAAGTTCATCGACCTCGCCGGTCACCAGATTCAGTCGGCTTTCGCGTATGCGGTAGAGTTGCTTGGCTGCCACCTCGGCCATCTTGGCGGTCGAGGCCGACATGAGCAGCTCTTCGGAGTAGACCTTGGCGTAGTCGTTGTGGTCGAGGGGCGATTTCTTCTTGGCTTTGGGTTCCGTGGGTACAATCGAGTCGACCACCGGGTCGGTGTTGATTGAGAGCAGGAGCCCGTTCTCATCAAGCACGATATAACCGTTGCTGCCCGATTTGAACTGCATGAGGTATTCTTCCTCGGGGTCGGGCACGCCGTAAGGGTTGACCTTGACCGAAGTGAGGCTCCACTCCTCGGAGTCCTGGGTGATGGCTCCCGGTATGCCCAGGTATTTCTCGGCATACTGGTAGTAGGGACCGGCCTTGCGGGTGGTTTTTGTGGCCACGACTTCGAGGTCGAGGTGGGTTTGCGGCAGGGAGAATACCAGTCCGTATTCGTTATGTTTGTCGGCGGTGAGTCTCTTCGTCTCCTGGGCGAATCCTGCACTCGTCGTTAAGAGCAGACAGAGGGATAAAAAGGCATATTTCATAAGATTCCTGTGGGTTTTACGGGTTATCCCGAGGGCACTGGCGGTACCATGGAGGCTGTCGGCAAGGGGCCTTGCGCTCCTCTTTTCTCCTCTTCCCCCGTGCACTCGATTTATGCAAAGATATAAAATGTTTTTACATTTTGTTATATTCGGTTGGCTTTTATCTGTTTAAAGGCCTGTCCCAGATGAGCCACGATGTCGCCGGCGGTGACATACTCCTCGCCCTCTTCACGCGAGGCGATGTCGCCGGCAGTCCCATGCAGGAATACGCCGATGATGGCCGCCTCTTCGGGGGGATAGCCCTGGGCCAGCAGCGAGCCGATGATGCCGGTGAGCACGTCGCCGCTGCCTGCCGTAGCCATGCCGGGATTACCCGTCGAGTTGAAGTGTATCGAGCCGTCGGGCAGGGCGACGGCGGTGTGGGATCCCTTCAACACGACGATGATGTCGTACTTGGTAGCCACGTGGGTGGCGCATTTCAGCCGGGCGGCATCGTCGTTCATGGGGCCGAACATGCGTTCCAGCTCGTGGCTGTGCGGGGTGAGTATGGTGCGTGAGGGCAGATAGCGCAAGATGCTCTGTTCCTGGGCGATGCAGTTGAGGGCGTCGGCGTCGAGCACGAGCGGTTGTTTCAACTCTTTGAGCAGGTGCATGAGGGCCGATACCGAGGTGGCGTTGCAACCCATGCCCGGGCCTGCGGCCAGGGCGGTGTAGCGGGGGTGAGCCGGAATCTCCTCGATGTGCTCCTCGCCTTTGTCGGGCGAGAATATCGCTTCGGGTACGGCCGTTTGCAAAATGAGGTTGGCGCAACGGGGGGCGTGGACCGACACCAGTCCGGCACCGCTGTGCAGCGCAGCCCGGGCCGCCAGTACGGCGGCTCCCATCATGCTGTATTGTCCGGCTGCCAGCAGCAGGTGTCCGTAGTCGCGTTTGTCGGAGAATTTCGCCCGGGAGTGTAACCGGCAAGCCACGTCGTCGACGGTCGTGAGGTAGTAGCCGGTTTCGGTCTCGGCTATGGCCCGGGGGTGCAGCCCGATGTCGAGCACCTTCACCTGGCCGGTGTATCGGGCATTCTCGGCAAAGAAGAAGGCCAGCTTGGGCGTTTGCAGGGTGAGGGTCAAGGCGGCCTGAATCACCCGGTCGGGCGAGGCGTCGGGATTCTGTTCCCCGAACAGACCCGATGGAATGTCGATGGAGATGACAAAGGCCCCCGACTCGTTGATATACCGTACCAGCGAGGCAAATCCACCCGAGAGCGGTTCGCGCAGCCCGGCGCCGAAGAGCCCGTCGACAACCACATCGTCGGGCTGGATAACCGGTGGGGTGAATTGGCTGCTGATTTCATAGAAATCGGGGCACCCCTTCTCCTTCAACCGGTCCCGGTTGCGGGCACAGTCGGCCGAAAGGTGGTGGTTGGGCATTGTGTTGAACAGGTAGACAACAGGCCGGTAGCCCAGTTCGGTGAGCAGCCGGGCCGTGGCCAGGGCGTCGCCCCCGTTGTTGCCGGGGCCGGCAAAGATATAGAGGTGACGTTCGGGCGAAATGGTTTTGCTTATCTCTTCGGTAAGCGTCTGGGCCGCGCGCTCCATCAAGTCGATGGAGGCGATGGGTTCGTATTCGATAGTCAGCTGGTCGAGCAGCTTGGTCGATTGAGTGGTAAACAGTTTCATGATTTTTTTCTCCGTTTTTGCCCCGGCCCGACGGCCGGACAGGCAATATGCAAAAATAGTGAAAGGCGGGGGCAAAGACAAACAGAAAACGAAGTTTTCAAGTCCAGCTCTGATTGAGCCGATTCCTCTCTTGTCCGGAAACAGGAAGAAAAATGGAGACCGGGAGATATTTTATTTTTCCGGCTCGCCGACCGGGGAATCCGATTCTGCAAAAATATAGTTCGTTGTTATCGGAGTTTTTGTGATTTATTATAACTTTGTGCAATATTCAAGTATAACCAATGGACACAAAAATTCAGATTAAGGACCGTTTTTTCACTCCATACATATCGAGGGAAAAGATTGCCGAGGCGGTGGCTCGGGTAGCCTCGCAGATGAACGAAGAGCTGGCGGGGAAGAACCCTCTCTTCTTGTGCGTACTGAACGGTGCGTTTGTCTTTGCCGCCGATTTGTTTCGCGAGATTACGGTCGATGCCGAGATTTCGTTTATCCGCATGAAATCGTATGAGGGCATGCAGTCGACCGGCCAGGTGAAAGAACTGTACGGTTTGCAACAGGATATTACCGGCCGCACGGTAGTGGTGGTCGAGGATATTGTCGACACGGGTTTCACGATACAGCAGTTGATACAGAAACTCAACAACCATAATCCCAAAGAGGTGAAGGTGGCCACGTTGCTCTTCAAGCCCGAGTCGTTGAAATGCGACGTGAAACCCGATTACGTGGCGCTCGAAATTCCCCCCGCCTTTATCGTGGGCTATGGTCTCGATTACGACGAGCAAGGGCGTAACTTGAAAGACATTTACGTCGTTGCCGAAGATTGAATACACCAAAGGTTGAAATAGGATAGATAATATAAGGTAAAAATGTTGAATGTAGTAATTTTTGGCGCTCCGGGTTCGGGCAAAGGAACTCAGAGTGAAAAACTGATTAACGAGTATGGCTTGTTCCATATCTCGACGGGTGATGTGTTGCGCGAGCAGATTGCCAAAGGTACCGAACTGGGCAAGACGGCCGATTCGTATATCTCGAAAGGCCAGTTGATTCCCGACGACCTGATGGTCGATATTCTGGCCCACGTGCTCGATTCGCACGAGGAGTGCAAGAAGGGTGTGATATTCGACGGATTCCCCCGCACCATAGCCCAGGCCGAGGCTTTGACCCGCATGCTGGCCGAGCGTCAGGCTCAGGTCAATGTCGTTTTGGGCCTCGAAGTCGAGGAGCAGGAGCTGATCGACCGTCTGCTGAAACGCGGACAGGTTTCGGGTCGCAGCGACGACAACCTGGAAACGATACAGAAACGCCTCGACGTATATCACAACCAAACCAGACCGCTCAAAGATTTCTACCAAAAAGAGAACAAATACCGGGCAATCCCCGGCATGGGCAGCGTAGATGATATTTTCGAGAGCATCAAGAGTGTAATCGGTAGCTTGTAATCGGAAATCTATATAGGAGAAAGAGAGGGGGTGTACAGTCTTGTACACCCCCTCTCTCTTGTTCGGTACCACAGGCTTAGAGAAGGAATATCCGGGCAGACGGAATAAATAAAGGGCGGTCCCGTTGCGGGGCCGCCCTTGTCAAGTGGTGCTGTTTGGAGATTATTTTACCACTTTGAAAGTCTTGACGGTGTTACCCGAAGTAACGCGCACGATGTAGAGTCCACCGGCTGCGGGTTGGAACAATACCGACCCTTGGGCGCTATCGACACGGTCGAGCAGGTGACCGGTAGTGTTGAACAGTTCGACGGTACAGTCGCTCAACGAACCCAGTACCACTTGCAGGTGACCTGCGTTTTGAGCCACGAAGCATTCGTCGCTTCCAATCTGTTCGATGCCGGTTTGTATGCTGCCGGTGTAGTGGAGCACGATTTTCTGGTTGCGGTCGCCGTCGGTGTTCTCGACAATGCCTGCGGGAATGGTCACATAGTACTCTTTGCCGCTTTCCAGAGCGATGGGTTGAACACCCTCTTGATACTCATCGGCCGGGAACACGTTTACCTTCTGGCCACTGGCATAGGCCATCCAGCCCCCTTCGTTTACGACAGGTTCGCCAGTGAGCTCCTGACCCTTTACCATCGTTACTGCGGGGAATTGTTCCAACAGTGTGACGTTGGTGGCGAAGGTGATTTCGAGAGTGCCGAGCGATTCCAGCGCCGAGTCGTTGGCCGGGAGCACGCTCTCGGGAGCCAGCACGCCGGTGGCCGACTCGACAATATTGTCGAATTGGTAGCCCCATTCGCTATCTTCATAGTCCGAAAGGGTTCCTTTGGGTACGTAGACCGTTACCTGTGAAGCCTCGATGTTGCCGAAGGGGTGGTCGTAACCCTCGTAATAGTTCAACATGGGAGGGGTGGCCCCCAGGCAGAATACCTCGGTGAGGGCCGTGCAACCGTTGAAGGCGTAAGCCTCGATGGTACGTACACCAGCCGGAATCGTTACCGATTTCAGCGCTTCGCATTGGGCGAAAGTCCCTTCGTATACGGCTGTGATGTTTTCGGGGAGAACCAGCGTGGGAAGTTGCGTTTTGGCAAAAGCCTGGTCGCCGAGGAGAACTACCGACGAGGGGAAGTTGATTTCGGCCAGTGCCGACTCGGAGAAGGCGTTGTCGTCGAAGGCACGCAGACCTTCGGGGACGGTCACCTTTTGCACCTGGGCATGCGAGAAGGCACCCTCGCCTACACCCAGGCAGCCTTCGGCAATGGTGTATTCGGTGGCGTCGGCCTGGCCGGGATAGGCCATGAGCACACGACCGTCGGCCGAGTAGAGCACTCCATCGACTGCTTTGCAGGCGGTATTACCGGCCTCTACGACAAAGGCCGTGACGCCCGTGTTGGAGAAGGCGGCATCGCCAACCTCCGATACACCGGCCGGAATGGTTACCGATGTGAGCGACGTGTTGTCGAGGAAGGCATATTGGCCTATTGTCCTGAGGCTGGCCGGGAGGTTGATGGAGGCCAACTTGGCACACTCCCTGAAAGCGCCCTCGGCCAGAGAGTCAACCCCTTCGCCCAGCGTGACTTGGGCCAGGTTGGGGCAGAGCTGGAAGGCATTGGTGCCAATCGACTTGCAGCTGCCGGGAATGGTTATCTTGCTGAGACCTGCTTTGTAAAAAGCGCCGCTGCCTATTGAGGTGATGTCGCCGGTAAAGGAGATGCTGGTCAGGCTTGTGTTGTTGTAGAAACAGTTTTGAGGAATCTCGGTCACGCCGGCCGGAATAGCCAGCGAGGTGAGTTTGCTGTTCGAGGCCAGGGCGTAGCTGCCCAGCGAGGTGAGGTTCTCCGACAGAACTACCTCTTCCAGATCGTAGTTGGAGTAGATGGCACTGCTTTTTAATGCCGTTACCGTGTTGGGCATTTCGATTCGGGTGATATCCGATGTCCAGTAGAAGGCATCTTCTTCGATCGAGGTGACTGTGTAGTCTTTTCCTTCATAGGAGACGGTCGCAGGGATTACCACATCGGTAACCTTGGCTTCGCCTTCTCCGTAGGTTTCGTTGAAGCCCGATACACCCACTGTGTTCTCGCCGGTTACGGTGTATTGGATTCTGTTTGCCTCAAATGTCGTGGCCTCCTGGGCGCTTGACGCAAAAGGACAGAGTGTCGCTAAGGCGACAAAAAAGGTAACAAATTTCTTCATAGATGTTCTGTTTTTTTTGTAAATCGGGTGCAAAGGTACATAATCTCTCGAAATGTGAAAGTTTATACATAAAATCTTTATTAAAAATAGTTATTGTGAATTTTTATTTAATTTGTTGATTTGCGTCTGTATAAAATGCTTTTCTGTACGAGCCTTTCTCAATACCTGTCGTTCCCGAAATTTGCGATAAACGGGAAGAGATGAACCCATTCGTTGGTCGAGTGTTACCTTTTCGTTATTTTTGCAACCACAATCTTAAAAGTATATAGTATATGGCAGAGTCGAATTTTGTAGATTATGTGAAGATACTTTGTCGCTCGGGCAAAGGAGGAGCCGGAGCCATGCACCTGTATCGGGCCAAGTATGTGCCCAAGGGCGGACCCGACGGCGGCGACGGTGGCCGGGGCGGAAATATCTATTTGCGGGCCAACCGCAACTTGTGGACTCTGCTGCACTTGAAATATTCGCGGCACGTCTTTGCCGGCAACGGTTCGCCGGGCGGTGCCAATCGCAGTTTCGGCAAGGACGGCGAGGACAAGACCATCGAGGTGCCTTGCGGGACGGCGGTGTTCGATGCTGATACGGGCGAATTCCTGTGCGAGGTGACGCACGACGGTGAGGAACTCGTGCTCCTGAAAGGGGGCCGGGGCGGTCTGGGCAACTGGCATTTCAAGTCGGCCACCAACCAGACACCGCGCTATGCCCAACCCGGCGAACCGGCCATCGAGCGCACGGTGATTCTCGAATTGAAGCTGTTGGCCGATGTGGGTCTGGTGGGTTTCCCCAATGCCGGTAAGTCGACTTTGCTCTCTACCATTTCGGCAGCCCGTCCCAAGATTGCCGACTATCCCTTCACGACGCTCGAACCCAACCTGGGTATAGTCTCCTATCGCGACAACCGCTCGTTTGTCATGGCCGATATCCCCGGCATTATCGAGGGGGCCAGCGAGGGCAAGGGGTTGGGCCTGCGTTTCCTGCGCCACGTCGAGCGCAATGCGGTGCTTCTGTTCATGGTGCCTGCCGATGCCGACAGTATCCGCGGCGAGTATGAGATTCTGCTGCGTGAGTTGACGGCCTTCAATCCCGATTTGCAGGACAAGCAGCGCGTGCTGGCCGTGACCAAGTGCGACATGCTCGACGACGAACTGCTCGAAGCCTTGAAGAGCGACCTGCCCGATATTCCCACGGTCTTCATCTCGTCGGTCACGGGGCAGGGAATTACCGAGTTGAAGGATCTCCTGTGGACTCAGCTCAACGATGAGGCCAACCGGGTGATGACCCTGACACACCGCAATCTCGACGACCGTCACCGGGTGGCCGAAGAGGATAACTTCGACACGAGTGCCGGGCTTGACGATGAGGCCGACGACTTGGCCGACGTTGATAATTTCGACGAAGAGGATTGGTGATGATTCTGCACACGACCGATACTTTCCGATGGTACTCTTTTTCGCTGTTCGACTCCCTGCCGGGTGTCGTCACCTTTGTGACTACACGCGGCGGCGCGGTGGCGGACGACCCTTTCTCGACCGATAATCTGGGCGAGTATACCGACGATGCTCCCGACCGGGTGGCCGTCAATCGGCAGCGGTTGCACGATGCCCTGGGGTATGACCGGCTTGCGGCTCCCCATCAGGTGCATGGGGTAGAGGTTGCCGAGGTTACAACCGACATGCTGTCCGGTTCCGAGCGTGAATGGCGCAAGCGGCTCGATGGGGCCGATGCCGTGATGACCGATTGTCCCGGTGTAGCCGTGGCGGTGTCGACGGCCGACTGTGTGCCGGTGTTGCTCTGCGACCCCGAGCATCGGGCCTGTGCGGCCGTGCATGCCGGTTGGCGAGGTATGGCCGCTCATATCGTGCGCGAGGCGGTAGCGTCGATGGTCCGGCGTTACGGCACGAATCCCGCTTGCCTGTTGGCCGCCGTGGGCCCCTCGATCGGTCCCGACCGTTTCGAGGTGGGCGATGAGGTGGTCGAGGCTTTTCTGTCTGCCGGGTTTGACGAGGCCGCCGTGGTGCGGCGCTATCCGTCGCGGCGGGCGCATGTCGACCTGTGGGTCGCTGCTGTCGAGGAGCTCACGGCCTGTGGTGTGGAGCTGTCGCACATCGAGGTGGCCGGTATCTGCACGCAGACCCATAGCGACGAGTTCTTCTCGGCTCGGGCCTTGGGCACCCGTTCGGGCCGCTTCCTTACCGGAATCTATTTTCAGTCATAAAGGAAAAGGACCCTCGGGAGAAAGCCGAGAGTCCTTTTGACCGCATCAGTACTTGTTCCAGCGGTCTGTCGTCCCCCTTTTTGTGCTGTCAGTCTCAGCAGGGACATCTTATTTAGAGAGCCCACTCTGAGGGTGTACACTGTTCTTTTACTTCGGCGGGCACGCTCGGGAAGAAGGTAAATCCGGTTTGTTGCTCGATATATTCCACCGATTTGCAGTAATCCGTATTGAACGTTTCGGGATAATCGCTGCGGTGTTCGAGCCAGAAGCCGATGGCTTTCAGTTCGCTGGCGTCACATTTACCCACGGGTTTGCCGCTGTTGCCCGAGCGGGTGCGCAGAATCACCTTGAAGTAGTGGGTGGGTACGGCACACTGCTTTGCATTGGGGTCGTAGCTGTCGAGGTAGTTCCCGTCGGAGGTCGAGGTGTAGTCTTCGCCAAAATAACAGCCTGTCACCACGTAGAGCGTGTCGTTGCACATGTTGTTGCGGACCTTGCTTTCGAGCGATTCCCAGATACCACTGTTGAAGGTGCCGTCTTGCGGAGTCATGTTCGAGGCGTAGAAGGTCTGGGCGTTCAGCTCGTAGTTGATTGTGCGGTCGCCCGATGGAATCTGATGCCCGCGTGAATAGTCCTGGTAGTAGCAGTAGGGATTGCCATAGAGCAAAGCCTGGAAGGCCGCGTCGATGAGCGGGTCGGCCGCCCAAGCCTCGGTGCGGCCGCTTGAACCCCGATAGCATTCGTGCAGCGGATAGGCTACCCACAGGGCGGCATGCTTCTCCCGGTCGAAAAGCATTGTATAGTTGCGTACTGTTTTACCTTCAAGAGAGCCGGTGTGGGTAATCACGTAGTCGTTGCTCTCGTAGAGCGGCAACTCGGGCAGCGGATAGACGGTGTTGTCGAAGGCGATAATCTGGCTCGACGGGTCGCCGTCGGTCAGTCGCACATCGTCGATGCGCATCATCTTGGCACCGTTGGCGGTACTGAACCGTATGCCGAGGGTACCGTCGGCTGCCACATCTTGCAGCGAAAACGAGCAGGTAGTGAGTTCCCAGTCCTGGGTGAGCGGGCGGGTGTAGTCGAGTTGTACCCACGACGAGCCGTTACCCACCTCGACAATCAGGTCGGCATAGTCGAACTGCTTGTTTTCCGAGCTGCCGAATTGCAGGATAAAGTCACGTTCCTGTTCCACCCGGATACCGTTGATGGCGACAAAACTACTGCTGCTGTTGAAATAGAGATTGTTTTTGCCCGAGGCGTAGGGTTTGTAGTCGGCCTTGGGAGAGTAGTCCGAGTTCCAGTCGCTTCGCACCGATACACTCTTTTGATCGTAGCTCTCGTTGCCTTGACCGGTACCCGTAGCGTTTTTCCAGCCGTCGAACTGGTCGAGATAGGGCCAATAGGTATTTTTTACGGCCTCCTCTTTATCGAAATCGTTGTTGTAAATAACCGTTCGCTCGATTGTGGGAGCGGCTCTCGATATGGTTACTTCGCGCGAAACCACCTCTTCGTCATTCTGCGGAACGGTCGAAATGGTGAGTTTGCAGGTTATCCCTACGGGAGCGTCGGTAATCTGTATTTGAGATTCGCCGCTGGTACCTTCGTTCTTGTCTATTTTTAAAGCGGTATTATCGGTCTCTGCCTTCCAGTTGGCATTGGTGATGACGGTGATGATATTTTTTGTGGCATCATTTTCGTCGAATGCCAAGGTTTGAGGCGACACGGTGAGTGTAACTTCTTCGGTCGGGGTTGCCGGGATTTCGGGCTCGGTCTGTTCCTTCTCTTCGCAGGCGCAGAAAAGAGTCAGCAAAAGAGCCAACGGGTAGATGTGTGTTTTTTTCATTATAGTGAAGTGATTCGATAAAAGTGATTCGATAAATTTGCGAATAAAAGTAAGTGAGAGCGCGAGATGAAAGCGAGCAATGCGTCAAATTTTGAGGTCAACGCGTCAAAAATTGGCGGGTTGCCGCATCGGTTCAGGAGAGCACTCGTGATTTTGGTAAAATAAATAGATTATAATCAGCTATTTACTGCTCGTTGGCCTGATATTGGTTTATTGTTTGGAGGAAAATAATTCCATGAGTATGTAAAAAGTATGACGGAGTGTACTTTGAAGTGGACTTGAACCCGGATAGGGGTACCGGTTAGGGATCTGTGAGGGGCGATATGAACACAGAGTTGCATACAGGCAGGTCATTTTTATTATCTTTGTAACCGCATCTTGTTGTAATTTGCAGGAAAAATAGAAATAGGAGGAATGGGCCGTTTGGTGTGTCAGACATTGTTTATCGATTTGGACGACACGATATGGGATTTCAGGGCAAACTCCATGTCGTCGTTGCGGCAGGTCTACGGGGAGTTTTCGCTCGACCGGGTGTTTCCCCGCTATGAGCAGTTCCAGTCGCTTTATATGGAGGCCAACCATGCGTTGTGGGAGGAGTATCACCACAACCGGGTGACGAAAGATTTTCTGATTGTCGAGCGTTTTGCCCGTCCGTTGCGGCAGGCGGGCAGTGCGTTGAGCAACGATATGGATTTTATCATGTCGCTCAATCGTCGTTATCTTGATGTGCTGGCCTGTCAGAAGAGGCTGGTTCCGGGAGCTGTCGACCTGCTCGACTACCTTACGGGCAAGGGTTATCCGCTCTATATCCTGAGCAACGGCTTTGCCGAGGTTCAGTCGCGCAAGTTGCATTCAAGCGGTATCGACCGTTATTTCAAACGACTGATTCTCTCTGACGAGATAGGTATTACCAAGCCCGACCGCCGGCTCTTCGACTATGCCTTGCAGGTAGTGGGGGCCGATGCGGCCGATACCCTTATCGTGGGCGACAACTACGATGCCGACATCTTGGGGGCGATGCATGCGGGTTGGCGGGCCATCTATTTCAATCGCGACAGGTTACCCGTGACCGGGGAGCAACCCGATTATGAAGTATCTGAATTGGCTCAGTTGAAATCGATTCTGTAAATTACTTGTGAAGAGGCTCTTGCGGTTCGGGCGGTAACGACAGTCGCAGCGAGTTTCACTCCTCCCTATTATCTTTCTCAGCGATTCTGTTTTCGGGAGCGGCGTGTCTGCTCTTCCTGCCAGCTGTAAGAGCGCTGACGGTCGGCCTCGGTGACGGGGCGAATGACGTGACAGGGGTTTCCGCCGGCAATGACGTTGGCCGGTATGTCGCCCGTCACCACGCTGCCTGCGGCGATGATGCTGTTGTCGCCGATGGTCACGCCCGGGGTGATGGTCACCCCGCCGCAAATCCACACGTTGTTGCCGATGGTGATGGGCCAGGCATATTCGAGCCATTGGTTGCGGCGCTCCACGTCGATGGGGTGTCCGGCGGTGTAGAGTCCCACGTTGGGGGCGATGAGCACGTTGTCGCCGATGGTGATGGGAGCCTCATCGAGCATCACGCAGTTGTAGTTGGCAAAGAAATTCTCGCCCACGTGAATGTTGTGACCGTAGTCGCACAGGAAGGGCGAGACGATATTGAAGTGCCGGGGAGCGGTTCCCAGAATCTCGCGGAGCAGCTGCTCCCGCTCCCGGGCTTGCGAAGGGAGCAGGCGGTAGTTGAGTTCAAAAAGTTTGTTGCGGGTCGTTTGCAGTTTCACCAGCAGTTCGGGAGCGGAGGCATCGTAGAGCAGTCCGGACTCCATCTTTTCTTGTTCGGTCATCGTCGGGTCAGGTTTCGGTAAAAAAGTGCAGGCCGTCGATTTTCGACAGCCGGTTTTTCAAGTTTTCCATGCGGGATCGGCGTATGCGCAGGGTCATCTCGCAATCCATGTCGAAAAGTTGCGAGACGATGGCGGGTCCCTCCTCCTTGACGACGCGCATCACCTCGTTCATGAGCGGGTATTCAAAGCCGAAGCGCACCTCGTCCTCGACCTGCCGCTCCACGATTTCGTTGGCGGCAATGGCCTCGGCGGCCGCTTCGCGGTAGGCGACAATCAGTCCGCTCGTGCCCAGTTTGATGCCGCCGAAATAGCGCACCACGACGATGAGAATGTCGGTGAGACCAGCCGAGTTGATTTGACCGAGTATCGGTTTCCCGGCCGTTCCCGAGGGTTCGCCGTTGTCGTTCGAGCGGAACTGGGTACGTTCGGGGCCCAGCATGTAGGCCCAGCACACGTGGCGGGCGTCGTAGTACTCCTTCTGGTATTTTTCGAGCGCCTGTTTCACCTCGTCGACCGTTGTGACGGGTATGGCGAAGGCGAGGAACTTACTCATCTTCTCCTTGTAAATTCCCTCCGAGGTGCGCGATATGGTCAGGTAGGTGTCGTCCATACACAAAAAAAGAGCTTACTCGTGCAAAAGTAAGCTCTTTTTGGTGAATACGCAAGAATCAATATTTGTGCTCGTTGCTCTCCATCTCACCGGCGGTGATGGGTTTCTTGTCCATGGCACGCCAGACGTAGAAGATGTAGGCCAGCACAAAGGGAATGAGCAGCGATACGACGCTCATCGTTTTCAGGGTGAAAAGGCTCGACGAACTGTTGTAGATGGTAAGCGAGCTCTGCATGTCGGCAGCCGAGGGGTAGTAGGGGGTGTTGTTGTAGCCTGCGATGAAGAAGAGGCTGAGTACCACCAGCACGGTGCCGATGCCCGAGAACCAGATGCCCCGCGTGTAGTGTTGCCCGAATACCGAGCGAATGAGGGCGTAGAGCACCAGCACGACTCCCACGAGGAACATGAAGGCTACCCACGGCATCTCGACGAGGTTGTGGAAATACTTGCAGGCGCGGGGGAATACCTCGCCGGTGAGCGGGTTGGTCTCGTAGCCGGTGGCCAGCAGGGTAGCGGTCACGAACGAGAGGAAGAAGAGCACGAAGACGATGCCGTTGACCAGCACCTGTTTGCGCGAACGCTCGAACAGGGTGTCGTCCTTGATGTTGTTCATGAAGTAGAGGGCACCTTGCGTGCGGGCCAGGCAGAGGACCGTGACGCCCAGCAGCAGGTTGCGCACGTCGAGCAGCGCTTCCAGGCCGTGCCAGTCGTTGGTCCAGCTGCTGATGACCGGCGAGCCCGGTGTGGTGAGGTTGCCTTTCTCGACCACGAAATCGGCTCCGGTAAAGAAGGTGCCTACGGCCACACCCAGCAGCACGGGACCCACGATGCCGTTGATGAGCAGGAAGGTGTCGTAGGTTTTTTTGCCCAGGAAGTTGCCGCTCTTGGAACGGTATTCATACGATACGGCTTGAATGATGAAGCTGAACAGAATGGCCATCCACAGCCAGTAGGCTCCGCCGAAGCTGGTCGAGTAGAAGAGCGGGAAGGAGGCGAAGAAGGCTCCGCCGAAAACCACGAGGGTGGTAAAGGTGAACTCCCACTTGCGGCCCAGCGAGTTGACCATCATACTTTTCTCGATTTCGTTTTTCCCCATCGTGGCCAGTAGCGACTGTCCGCCCTGCACGAAGAGCAGGAATACCAGTATTGAGCCCAGCAGCGAGATGAGAAACCACCAGTAGTGCTGGTAGAATATTTCGTTCATTTCCATAGTGCTTAGTTATTTTTTTCGGTTCCTTTTTTAATTTGTTTCAGCATGATGCCCACCTCGGCGATGAGCAGTATGGTAAAGAGGGCGGCAAAGAGCCAGAAGGTGGTCTGTACCGAGGCTACCTCGATTTTCGAGATGGCGGCGAAGGTGGGCATGATGTCCTGGATTACCCACGGCTGACGGCCCATCTCGGCGACAATCCACCCCGCTTCGAGGCAGACGTATCCCAGCGGAATGGTGAGTATGGCTACCCACAGCATCCATTTGAGTTTGGGCAGTTTCTCCTTGTAGGAGAGTACCAGGACGAGTATGAAGAAGAGTATGAAATAGCCGCCCAGGATAATCATGATGTGGAACGAGTAGAAGACGAACGGCACGTGGGGAATGAGCTGTTCGACCGAGTCGACATAGCCGTAGCCGAAGTACTCGTAGTTGGCTTCGAGCCGGGCCCGGGCCTCGTCCATCGCCGTGGTGTCGTTGTTCTGCCGGGCCGTGTTGATGTCGGCCAGCGCGGCGATAGCCAGGCGGCCGCGTTCCATCTTCTCCTGAGCCGAGAGGGCGATAATCTCCTCGCCTTTGAGGTTCTTGTCGGGGTAACCGCCGTCGATAATGTCGTTGATGCCGGGCACGAAGCCGTCGACCTCGCGGGTGGCCAGTATCGAGAGCAGTTTGGGAATGGGTATGTCGAAGAGGAACTCCTTCTCGTTGTTGTTAAACTCCTTGGCCGGGTTGAGGATACCGAAGGCGATGAGCTCCTGCCCCTCCTTGCCGTGGTATACGCCCTCCATGGCGGCCAGTTTCATGGGTTGCTTGTCGGCCACCTGGTAAGCCGAACCGTCGCCGGTGTAGGCCACGACGAGGGCGCCGACCAGACCTACCCATGCCCCTACGCGAATGCTCTGTTTGGCCAGAAAGTTCTCACGGTTTTTCAGCAGATACCACGAGCTGACACCCACCACGAAGATACCGCCCAGTACCCAGCCGGCCGATACCGAGTGGAAGAACTTGTTGATGGCTACCGGCGAGAGCACCAGTGCCCAGAAGTCGTCCATGACGTTGCGGGCAGTCTCGGGGTCGAACTTCATGCCCACGGGGTATTGCATCCACGAGTTGGCCACCAGAATCCACAGGGCCGAAATCGAGGCACCTATGGCCGTGAGCCAGGTCGATGCCAGGTGGAAGCGCTTGCTCACCTTGTTCCAGCCGAAGAACATCACGGCAATGAAGGTCGCCTCCATGAAGAAGGCCATGATACCCTCGATGGCCAGCGGAGCTCCGAAGATGTCGCCCACGAACCAGCTGTAATTCGACCAGTTGGTGCCAAACTGAAATTCGAGAATGATACCGGTGGCCACCCCGATGGCGAAGTTGACGCCGAAGAGGGTCATCCAGTATTTGGTAATGGTTTTCCAGCGTTCATCGCCGGTGCGGTAGTAGATGGTTTCCATGATACCGACGATGACGCCCAGCCCCAGCGTGAGGGGCACGAACAGCCAGTGGTAGATGGCGGTGAGGGCAAACTGTGCCCTCGACCAGTCGACGAGAGTGAAAAGATCGTTCATAACTCTTGTGATTGATTGGGTTGAGAATTATTGGGATTGGTTAGATTTTCGATGACGGCATTGGCACGCTCCTCGTCGGTATCGAACTTCGTTTTCAGGATATTGGGGAAAAAGAAGAGTTTGAGGATAAAAAACATGATGAACAGTTTGATGAGGATAATTGCCCACAGTGTTTTTCCCAAGGTCATTGCCCGAAATCCTTCGAGGTAGAATCGCCATACGCGCAGCACGACGTTGTCGTTTTTCAAGGTCTTGTTTTCTTCCATGGTTTATCTTGTCGGTTGAAGAAAGATTCCGCAATATTCGCTAAAATTTGTGATTGATACAAATTTATAACCGTTATTTTTATCGTCCGAGCCATTGTTTTTTAGAAGTAACGATTGGGGTTGCGGTTTGGTTTGGAATAATTTTCAGGAAAAAATAGAACAGTATCAATAAATTGTGTTACCTTTGTCCCGCATTGGTTTCGAAACCCCGTCCGGGGCGTAGAATGAAAAGGGAATCGGGTGAGAATCCCGAACAGTCCCGCTGCTGTAAGCTCCTGTACAGGTGCCGAGAATACTTGAAAGCCACTGATTATGACGATTGGGAAGGCCTCGGTTACCGGAGTAAGTCAGAAGACCTGCCATGCGTTGTGTCATTAGCTTTCGGGGGGTAGAGCTTGTGAATCTGCGGAACGGGTGCCACCGCACACGCCCGCCTGTTTACATGAAACTTATGGGCTGTAACTCTTTTCCCGAGGCTGTTAAAAGATAGTCCGATGGAAAGACTTTGTCGCAGGGTATTGCTTGGAATTGTCACGATGATGGGGGCCGCTCTTGGGGGGCAGGCCGGGGCCGCCACGTCCTCGTCGCCCGACTCGATACAGACCCAGAGCCTGGGCGAGGTGATGGTTACGGCCAACCGGTACAGCGAGGTGATTCCCTCCCAGAAACTCTCGGGCAAGGAGTTGCAGGCGCTCAACAGCTTCTCGGTGGCCGATGCCATACGCTATTTCTCGGGTTTGCAAATCAAGGATTACGGCGGTGTGGGCGGTTTGAAAACCGTCAATATCCGCAGTATGGGTACCAACCACATGGGAGTCTACTACAACGGCATTCAGTTGGGCAACGCCCAGAACGGCCAGGTAGACCTGGGCAAGTTCTCGCTCGAGAATATCGAGGAGATTTCGCTTTATAACGGACAGAAGAGCGAGATATTCCAGTCGGCCCGCGAGTTCGGTTCGGCCGGTTCCATCTACCTCACGACCCGCCGTCCCAAGTTCAAGCCGGGCGAGAAGTCGCACCTGAAAGCCTCGTTCAAGACCGGGTCGTTCGACCTGGTCAACCCCTCGGTGCTTTTTGAGTACAAACTCAGCGAGAGTGTGAGCATGACCTTCAACAGCGAGTGGACCAGTTCGAGCGGCAAATACAAGTTCCGCTACAAGCGGGTCACCCCCTCGGGCGAGGTGGCTTACGACACCACGGCCACCCGGCAGAACGGCGACATCGACGCCGTGCGTTTCGAGGGCGGCTTGCAGGGCTATCTGCCCAACGGATTCTGGAAAGCCTACGTCTACCATTACAGCTCCGAGCGGGGCATTCCCGGCGCCATTGTCAACAACGTGTGGCGCAACGGCGAGCGGCTGTGGGACCGCAACACCTTCGTGCAGGGCGTCTACCAGCAGGATATTACCCGCAAGTACAGCATCAAGGTCAACGCCAAGTATGCCTTTGACTATACCCACTACATGAACAACGACGACAAGCTGATGCGGGTCGACAACCATTACAAGCAGCGCGAGGTCTATTTCTCGTTGGCCAACAAGTATTCGATACTTCGCAACTGGGACGTGTCGGTGGCCTATGACTTGCAGTGGAACGGCCTGTCGGAGTACCTTTCGGCCAGCCGGTACACCCACTGGATTTCGGCTGCTACCGCCTTCTCGCTGGCCGACCGCTTGAAGATGCAGGCCAGCGTGCTGGCCACGCTGGTCGACGAGACCACCGAGGGGCAGACCAAGGCGCCCAACAAGAGCAAGGTGACTCCTGCCGTCTTCCTCTCGTATCAGCCTTTGAAAAGATACAATTGGGTGTTGCGTGCCTTCTACAAGCAAATCTACCGCATGCCTACCTTTAACGACCTCTATTATACCGACATGGGGAATGCGGTACTGAAACCCGAAAGTGCCACTCAGTACAATGTGGGCTTCACCTATGCCGTGGCTCCCAAGACGGGATTCCTCTCGGGCTTCCACACCGGGGTCGACGCCTACTACAACCTGGTGAACGACAAGATTATCGCCTATCCCAAGGGGCAGCAGTTCCGCTGGACCATGCTCAACCTGGGGAAGGTCGACATACGGGGCATCGACGTGCAGGCCACGGCCACCTTCCGCCTGCCCTTCGAGATAGGGCTCATGACCAAGGTGCAGTATACCTACCAGCAGGCTATCGACATCACCAGCCCCAGCGACAACTACTACCGCGACCAGATTCCTTATATCCCCTGGCACAGCGGCTCGGCCATCTTGGGTCTCACCTACAAGGATTGGGGGCTCAATTACAGCTTTGTCTATGTGGGCGAGCGCTACAACCAGCAGGAGAATATCGAATATAACTATGTGCAACCGTGGTACACGAGCGACATTTCGCTGGTGAAATCGTTCAAGATCAAGGCCGTCGCGTTGAAGGTGACGGCCGAGGTCAACAACCTGTTCGACCAGGCCTACGACGTGGTGCTCAACTACCCGATGCCCATGCGCAATTATCGGTTCGGTATAGCGATTGAATTGTGATGATGAAACGACTGACTGCATATATGACCCTTGCCGTGGTGCTGGCGACGCTGGCTCTGGCCACGTCGTGCCGCAAGGACGACGTGATTATTCTCACCGAGTATGAGCCGTTGCCGGGCATGCTCGACACCTCGTCGCCCTATGCCGGGCTCTACCTGCTCAACGAGGGGAATATGGGGTCGAACAAATGTACGCTCGACTTTGTCGACTTCGAGCAGGGCGAATATGCCCGCAACCTCTATGCCGAGCGCAACCCCAACGTGGTCAAGGAGTTGGGCGACGTGGGCAACGACATACAGATTTACGGTTCCAGGCTCTATGCCGTAATCAACTGTTCGCACAAGGTCGAGGTGCTCGACGCCCGCACCTGCCGGCGCATCGGGCAGGTCGACATACCCAACTGCCGCTATGTGGCCTTCGACGGCGGCTATGCCTACGTCTCCTCCTACGTGGGGCCGGTAGGTATCGACCCGAATGCCCAGCTCGGGGCCGTATTTCAGGTCGACACGGCCACGCTCGAAGTGACGGCCGAGGTGACGGTGGGCTATCAGCCCGACGAACTGGTGATACGCGACGGACTTATCTATGTGGCCAATTCGGGCGGTTACCGCAAACCCAACTACGACAACACGGTGTCGGTCGTCGACATCGCCACGATGACCCAGATACGCAAGATTTCCGTGGGGATAAACCTGCATCGCATTCGGGCCGACCGCTATGGCAATCTGTGGGTATCGTCGCGGGGCGACTACGGGTCGGTGCCTTCGCGCCTCTTCGTCTTGGAGGAGGACAGCCGCACGGGACGCATGGAGGTGAGCGATACGCTCGACATTCCGTGCAGTGAGATGGAGATTTGCGGCGATTCGCTCTACCTGTACAGTGTGGCGTGGAGCGACGTGTCGCAGGAGAACAGCGTGACCTATGGCATTATCGATGTGCGCACCCGGCAACTGGTCTCCGACAACTTTATCAAGGACGGTACCGATGCCGACATCGACATTCCCTACGGCTTGAAGGTGAACCCTGCCAACGGCGACATCTATGTGACCGATGCCAAGAATTACGTATCGAGCGGCAATCTGCTCTGTTACGGACGCGACGGGCGGTTGAAGTGGAAGGCCCGTACCGGCGACATTCCCGCTCACATGACTTTTTTGAAAAAAACTAACTGATAGATATGAAACGGATTTTGTACTTTTTGCCGATTGTTTTTCTCGGGCTGCTGGCCTCCTGTCAGACCGACACCCCCTCGATGGTTTCGCTGGGGCTCGACGACACCTATGTGGTGGCGCGCATGCAGCGGTTGAACCTGCACCCCCAATTCACGGGCGAGCGGTATGAGTGGCGGCTCTCCTACGAATCGACCGCGACCGATTCGATCGTGGCCACCACCCGCGACTATACCTTTGTCGCCTCCCAAACCGGCACCTACTGGTTGAAGCTGAACATCTACGATGCCGCCAATCCCGTGGAGCATCTCATGCAGATTGTCGTGCGACAGGAAGAGGTGGCATACAGCCCCTACATCACGCGGGTCTACGAGTATCGTCCGGCTCCGGGACAGTTTGTCAACGAACTGCCCGAATACAACGAGGGCGATACCGAGGAGACCATGCGGCAGAAGGCCGAGGAGTGTCTGGCCTACAATGCCGGGTCGATGATTACCCTGGGCGGTTATGGCGGTTATGTGGTTGTCGGTTTCGACCACACGATCGTGAACCGTCCCAATGAATACGACTTCAAGATATTGGGCAACGCCTCCTACTCCTCGTCCGCTCAGGGTGCGACCGGCGGAAGCAGCGAACCCGGTATCGTGATGGTGTCGGTCGATGTCAACGGCAACGGCCAGCCCGACGACCCCTGGTATGAACTGGCCGGTAGCGAGTATGGCAAGGAGACGACGGTGAAGGACTACGAAATCACCTACTACCGTCCCGACGAGAACAAGACGCCCGAGCCCGGCACCAGTTCCAGCATTACCGACGAGACCTACCTGCGCTGGACCGACAACCAGGGTGGCACGGGCTACATCTCGAAACTGACCTTCCACAAGCAGCCCTATTATCCCCAGTGGCTCGCCTCCGAAACGATGACCTTCAAGGGTACTCGCCTGGCCGACAACGCCATCGACGAGAGCGGCAACGGTTCCTATTATGTGCTCTATGCCTACGACTGGGGCTATGCCGACAACCACCCCAACGACAGCGAGAAATCCAGTTTCAAAATCGATTGGGCGGTCGATGCCGAGGGGAATCCCGTCACTTTGCCGGGCATCGACTTTGTGAAGATTTACACCGGAGTCAACCAGTTCAACGGCTGGTTGGGCGAGTGCTCGACCGAGGTTTCTGGGGTGACCGATTTGCATCTCGAAGAACGTTGAGTTTGTCCCCGCGGTTCCGGGGGGGAGGTAGCTCTCGTTGGTTATCGGTCCGTCTTCGGGCCATGAAATACCGATTGTATAATATAAAAACAAATACTATTAACTTTTAAAACTGATTGAATATGAAGAAACTTTTACTTGCGCTGGCCGTTTGCCTCTGCGGTGCCGTTTCGGCCGAGAATGTGGTGTTGGATTTGTCGAATCCGGGAGAGCCTATTGAGTATGATAAGAATGATGTATGGACCAGGGTCTATGACAATACTGCGACCGTCTATGCACAGAAATTTTTATTCACTCATACCGTGAATGTGGAGTACCATTCGTACAATGGTTTTGTGGCCAGCAAAACGACCCTTATTACCGGGTCGGCTGGTACGGACGACCAGTTTGGCTGTATGGCCAAGGGAGGTGTGGCCGGTGAGGGTACTCCCTATCTGGTAGCCTATTGGGATTCTTATGCCGACTCAAATTCAGGCGAAAAGAGCTGTAAGGTATATCTCTCCTCACCCTATTATGCCGTTGGGTGCTATGTGTGCAGCAGTCCCTATGCCTACTATACCATACAAAAAGGTAATGGCTATGCCCGTAAATTCGAGCAGGGCGACTGGTTCAAGTTGGTTGCCCACGGTCTTGACGGACAGGATAAAGAGACAGGTACGGTGGAATACTATCTGGCCGACTATCGCTCGGATAATGCCGACGAGTGGACGCTTAACGACTCGTGGCAGTGGCTCGACCTGAGCTCGCTGGGCCAGGTGGCTTCTATCTACTTCACCATGGAGTCGAGCGATACGGGAGAGTGGGGTATGAATACGCCGAGTTATTTCTGCCTCGACAAACTCACGGTATCGACCGAGCTTTCATCGGTCGACAAGACCTTGGCAGCTGAGGTAAAAGCCTACTACGACCGGGCCAACGGTGTGGTTCGCGTAGAGTCGGCCGGTCCGGTAGAGGCCGCCGTGTACAGCCTGAACGGAACCCTCGTGCTGAAACAACTTGTCGACGGCAATGCCGCCCTCGATCTGAGTGCCTGTCCTTCGGGCGTTTACGTGGTACGTTGCGGCGGGTACAGCGTGAAGGTTGTCAAATAAGCAACGCGATAAACAAGTGTATGATAATTATTAGTTAAGTCCCTACTGCCATAGGGTGTGGCGCCTCCGGCGAAGTGATTCGACGGGGGCGCTTCTTTTTTATCAGGCGGGGCGTTTTGCATGAAACGTCACCTCCCTTGTCCCATGAGAGGAAAAGGGGGCAGTGAAAAAATTTTTAAAGTCGAGTAGGGGGAAAACAGGTCAGGTGCGTTATCGTAATGTCACCGGCCTCGAAGGCGAGTGTGACGAGAGCGAATTCCCAAGTGATGAATCTGAAAAAGTGAATCTGCCAATGAGAAAAATTTTACTTACCCTGGCCGTATGCCTGCTGTGTAGACATGATTGTGTTGGATTTGTCTAAGCCCGCAGAGGCTATTGAATATAACGAACAAGGCGTGTGGAACGATGTGTATACGAGTGAGACCTCCGTTCAGTCGCAAGTATTCCGGTTTTCACACGTTTCGTCGTCGACCTCTTACTACAATGGGTTTATCGCCAGTCGATCGACGACCATACTCGAATCGGCCAGCTTCGACGACCAGTTTGGCTGTATGGCCCGAGGCGGCATGGCCGGTGAGGGTACCCCCTATCTGGTGGCCTATTGGGACGCCTATGCCGAATCGCTTACAATCGAACGCTGTTGTGAAATCACCTTTTCGGAACCTTATTATCCAGCCGGTTTCTATGTGTGCAACAATCCTTATACCTACTATGCGATACAAAAGGGTAACTCGTATGCTGCTAAATTCGAGCAGGGAGCCTGGTTGAAACTGATTGTTCACGGTGTCGATGAGGCCGGGAACGAGACCGGTACGGTAGAATATTATCTGGCCGACTATCGTTCGGAAAAACCGGAAGAGTGGACCCTGAACAAATCGTGGGAATGGATTGACCTGAGTTCCCTGGGTAAGGTGTCATTGCTTTATTTCTCCATGGAATCGACTGATATGGGTGAACGGAGCATGAAGACGCCGGCTTACTTTTGCCTTGACCGGCTTACCGTGATGACTGCGGCATCTGCGTCGGTCGATGAATCGCTGGCTGAAACTGGAAAACTCTATTACGACCGAGCCGCCGGAGCGGTGCGCATAGAGTCGGCCGAGCCGATGGAGGTCTCCGCCTACAATATGCGTGGAGCCCTGGTGATGCGGCAGCGTGTCGAAGGTACGGCCTCGCTCGACCTGAGCGGCACCCCCTCGGGTGTGTATATTGTGCGCTGCGGCGGGAAGAGTCTGAAAATTGTGAAATGACCATTATATATCGAATAGTGCAAGTGACTATTATAGAAGTGTATATGTTTGATTAGTTAAAACCCTACTGCCATAGGGTTTGGGCGACTCCGGCGAAGTGATTCGACGGAGTCGTTTTTTTTGTATGATTTGTCGGATAGTCTGAATTTCTGTTCGGATATTCCTATTTAACACAATTTGGTTATAACCGCTCGTGCGTTAACATATATGATACACGAATTCCTATATATTTGCAACCGTGAAACAGAGCACGATACGTCTCGTCGTCGTGTGATGTTCGGGATTAAAAAAGGAAAGTGATGATTTACGTATTATTTATAGCCATTATGTTGGTTAGCTTTGCCGTACAGCGTACGTTGCAAAGCAAGTTTGAACGTTATTCCAAGGTGCCCGTCCCCTATGGGCTCACGGGGCGCGACATCGCCATGCGCATGTTGCAGGAGAACGGAATCGACGATGTGAAGGTGACCCAGATCGACGGTCGCCTGACCGACCACTACAACCCCTCGACCCACACGGTCAACCTCAGCCGTGAGGTCTACTATGGCAACAGTGTGGCTGCCGCGGCCGTGGCGGCTCACGAGTGCGGCCATGCCGTGCAGCATGCCCGGGCCTATTCGTTCCTGACCCTGCGGTCGGCGCTGGTACCCTTCGTGAGCTTTGCCTCGAACTGGGTACAGTGGATTTTGCTGATAGGTATCTTCACCATACAGGTCTACCCGGCCATCATGTTTATCGGCATTATCCTGTTTGCCGCCACGACGTTGTTCAGCTTCATCACCCTGCCGGTCGAGATCAATGCCAGCCAGCGGGCGTTGGCCTGGCTCAACCAGTCGGGTGTGACCGATGCCACCACGCACGACCAGGCACAAGATGCCTTGAAATGGGCCGCTTACACCTATGTGGTAGCCGCTCTTGGTTCGTTGGCCACGCTGGTATATTATATCCTTATCTTCATGGGAGGCCGTCGCGATAATTAGCAGATTGACCGGAGTTTGCCGAAATAGTATAAAAACCGTTGTTTTAGTTTAAGCAACGGTTTTTTTTATAAAAAGAGCTATAAAAAGGGAACATGTTTTGGTAAGTATAAGCGATTTATCTAATTTTGCTTCACTTTTTAATAGGGTTTAAAATTTCGAGTGCGAAATTTTTTGTTTGAGGGGATCGGAAACGATCGCATGTAAGTATGAAAAAAAAATTATTTCGCTTATTTTTAATAGCGGGAGTAATCCTGAATGTTCAATGGGTCAATGCACAGCGTGTCGCACTAAAAACTAACGTGATAGATTGGGCAACCTTGTCGCCGAACTTGGCATTGGAAATGCGTCTCAATCAACGATTGTCTTTGGATATCAGTGCAACGACACACCCGTTTTCATTTACCATTGCCGATGTGAAAGCCACACATATAAGGCTTCAACCCGAGTTGCGCTATTGGTTCAACCGACCTATGGCTCATCATTTTGTAGGACTCAGTTTCTTGGGCGGGTTGTATAATGTGAAGGTCAACCGTCGATTCTACGAAGGCGATATCTGGGGAGCCGGTCTCTCGTATGGCTACGCATTCGTGTTGAGCCGGCACTGGAATCTGGAAGCTACGTTGGGCGTAGGCATGGCCCGGCTGAGGGCATTCAAGTACGGGGAAGACGAGCAGAAGCCCGATACGCCCAACTGGTACCGGTGGTCGCCGGTGCCCATTCGGTTGGGGCTCTCATTCTCCTATATATTCAAGTGATTATAATTTGTAATTATGCTGAGTTTGAATAAATTCCGCCCGTGGCTCTTCGCGGGTATATTTCTGTTGACAGTCGTTTTGCCGTTGTCGGCCCGTGAAATCAACGTGCGGGGTACGGTAACCAACCTCGACGACGAACCCCTGTACCGGGTGAGCATCTACAATGCGGCCACCAACAAGCTGGTGGGGGTTACCAACGAAGATGGAAAATATCTGGTGAAAATCGATTCGGAGGGCACCTTGCTCTTCTCGTCGCTGGGCTATGAAGAGAAGCAGGTGGCCGTGCGGGGCGAACTCACCGTCAACGTCGAACTTGAACCTTCGGCCGTAGCCTTGCAGGAGGTGGTGGTATCGGCCAAACGTATCACCGATAACGTCGTGCCCGAACCTACCGACATTGAGGTAAAGGGTAACTATTTCCACATCAAGACCCGGGTGAAGATTCCCAAGGAACTCTTTTCGACCGATGCCCGCATGATTATTCAGCCGGGTATTTACAACGTGACACGGGGTGAGATGACATTCCTCGAACCGCTTGTTTTCGACGGGAAAGAGTATGCCATCACGCAGGAGCGCATGTATGACTACGACGTGAAACAGGACCCGCTGGCCCGCTATGTGAAAATCAAGGCTACCTCGTCGCGAAAGGACGACCTGGTGGGGTATAACGACTCGACCTACGTTGAGAATCCCAACGACGACTTCCGATGCGACATGATGGTGGCGATGGAGAATTACAACCGGGTGCTCTATCGCGATACCTTCGTGATTGCCCGGGGGGTAATCAATCCGTTGCGGTTCCTGAAATACGAGATTCCCGGCAGTGCCGTGAAGAACGAGAGCTTCTTCCCCCAACCCGAGATGCAGTTGCGCGATACGCGGGGTGATGTGAACCTGACCTTCCCCGTAAATAAAAGTCAACTTAACCTCGATGATGGAGATAACCGACAGGAAATGAACCGGCTGGTGGCTCGCCTGCGGGAGGTCGAGAACGACCCCAATGCCCGGTTGAAGAGTTTCTCGATTGCCGGTACAGCCTCGCCCGAAGGTAACTATGAAAAGAACGAGCAGTTGGCCCGGGAGCGTATGTCGTCGGCCATGGAGCTTGTCTTGAAGGAGTTGAACGAGTCGACCCGGCGGCAGCTCGAAATCAGCACGAATGCTTCGGTCGAAACCTGGAACCGGGTGGTGGCTCTGCTGCGGGCCGACGGGAAAGAGAAAGAGGCCGATGCCATTCAGTCCGTTATCGACAAGTATCCCGGCGACCCCAACCGCCAGTCGCGCGGGGTGGTGTCGCTGTCGTTTTACCGGCCGTTGATTACCGAGCACTATCTGCCGCAGTTGCGTCGGGTCAGCTACGAACTGTTGTTCTCGCAGTACCGCTACCTCACCGACGAGGAGATAAGGGAGCTCTATCGTGAAAACAGCGCCGAGCTCACCCGCAACGAATTTTGGCGGTTGTACAACATGGCCGGTTCGCCGGCCGAGCGGGAGGCCATCTGCCGACGGGCCTTGGAGGTCTATCCCAAGTTCCTGGTGGCAGCGACCGACCTGGCGGCCATGCTTATCGAGCAGGGCAAGCCCGATGCCGAGTTACTTGTGCCCTATCTCGAAATGAAGGAGATACCCGACGAGACACGCCTTAATCAGGTCATCGCCTGGTTGTCGGTAGGGAAATATGTGCAGGCCGATTCGCTGGCCGCCGAGCTTCCCGATACGGGCGCTTACCACAAGGCCAAGGTCTATTCGGCGGCCTTGAACGGACGCTACGAAGAGGTGATACAGGAGATTTCGGCCGAGTCGCCCTTCAACGAGGTGCTCATGTTGTTGGCCATCAAGGCCAACGACCAGGCTTGGGAGAAGGCCAAACTGTTGGGCAATTCGGCTCGTGAAAATTATATCAAGGCCGTAGCAGCCAATCGTGTCGACGAGGTGGTGCTGGCGCTCTCCTATCTGGAAAGTGCCCTCAAAAAAGACCCGTCGCTGCGCGATATAGCCAGCGTCGATGGCGATGTACTGGATTTGTTGCAAGAGGACGAATGAGAGGAGTAAGGTATGAAAACGAAATATAGTATGAACGGTTTTGTGAACATGTTCCGATGTGTGGGGTTGGCTCTGGTTCTGTGTGCCGGGAGTGCAATGGCACAGGATTCGGGACAGCCGAAGGGAGAGGAGCAGGAACCCGAAAACGAAACCCAGTTCAACGGATTGAACTACATGTTGCAGAGACCGGCCGGGAACGAGCGGTTTACCCGTAAAAAGTTCGGCGACCACCTCTTCTTCTCGGGCGAGGCCGGTATCACGATGGACCGTTCGGCCGGTTCGCTGTTTGTCACGCCCGGGTTGGGTATGCGCACGGGTATTTCGGTGGGCGACTGGTTTACCCCGGTTCACGGTATGCGGTTGGGGCTGAATGCCGGTTTGCACAACGGCCAGGGGGGATACAATCCCTATTTCGTAGGCCTTTCGGCCGACTATCTGATGAACCTCACTTCGTTATTGCATAAAGACAATCCTTCCCGTATGTTCGAGCTGATAGGAATAGCCGGTGGCGAATATCAACTGTTGTATCGGCGGGGCGACTGGACCCATGCCGGTGGTTTCCGCCTGGGTTTGCAGACCCGCTTTAATTTCTCGCCACTCACCTTCTTCTACCTGGAACCCCGTGTGGGAATCTACTCCGACGGGATAGACGGGATAAAGACCTGGATGCGTTACGACTGGGAGGCTTCGCTCATGGCTGGTTTCGGTTACCGGCTGCTCTCGGCCCCTACGCGTCGGCACGAACCTTTCTGGGGGGCCGATCAGGGCTTTTTCGTTTCGGCTGCCGGAGGTGTGGCCTCTACGTTGACGAGCGCCTCGGGTATTCTGCTCGACCCGGGAGCCACGGCCATGGTCTCGGTCGGCGACCAGTTTACGGCGGTTTCGTCGCTGCGGTTGTCGGGTGTGATGCGCTATTTGAAAACCGGCGAATTGTACGACAAGGCATCGTTCGGTTTGCAACTCGATTATCTGTTCAACCTGCACTCGCTGTTTGGCGGGTACGATCCTGGTCGGGTATTTGAACTCTCGGGACTGGTGGGGGCCGGCTATCACTCGGTAGCGGTCGACGACCACCTGAACACCCGTTGGAGTGTAGGTGCCGGTCTGCATGGCGAGTTCCGCCTCAATGACCATTGGGGCCTTTTTCTGGAACCTCGGGTCGATGTCTTTACCAATGGGGCGTGGAGCGATGCTTTGAGTGCCGTCGACCCCATTCCGTCGCTGCTGGCCGGTTTCACCTATCGGCCGGTAGCTCCTTCGTTCGACCGCTCGTCGGTCAAGGGTGATGAGTTTGACTTGCCCCGGGGTATCGGCGACCTCTACCTGACCTTGGGCGGCGGGTTTGCCGGGGTGATGAAGTCGTCGCTCTCCGAGCCGTTGCCCAACAAGGGGTATCGCCTGTTCGGCGGTTTGGGAACCTGGTGGAATGCCGTGTCGGGCACCCGCCTGCTGTTCAATTTCTCGTCGGTCGATGCCCCCTATTCGGCACACCGCACGCTGGCCGTGGGTGGCCAACTCGACTATCTGCTCAACATCTCGAACCTCTTTATGGGGTATGACCGCGAACGCCTCTTCTCGCTGAGCGGCGTGGCCGGTCTCAACTACGACTATGTGTCGTCGGAGGGTCGCTTCCAGCATAGCCTGGGTGCAGGCGTGGGTCTGCAAGGCGCGTTCCGGCTCAACGATATGTTCGATGTGTTTATCGAACCCCGGTTGAATGTAGGGCAGAACAACCGTTGGGAACATACCCTCTTTACGCCCATCGATGTGGTGCCTACCCTCACGGCCGGTATCACTTATCATCTGTATGGATACGGCCGCTCTCACGGCACGATGGAGAAGGCCGAGGAGTTCCGCACCGATAATTTTGTCGACCATCTGTTTTACGGCATAGGTGTGGGGGCTGCCGGAGTTTTGCATCACGAGCTGTTCGGCCAACCGCTCGAACGCATGGGCCCCATGGCCTCGATTTATGTGGGCAAATGGTTCACGGCTGCGTCGGGGTTACGGCTCTCGGGCGGAGGCGGTGTGTATGGCGATTCCGAACCCGGTCATCGCAAATTCGGACTTGTGCAACTCGATTACCTGTGGAACATCAATTCGACCCTGTATGGCTACAATCCGTCGCGCCTCTTCGAGGCCAATCTGGGCATAGGGGCCGTGCTCTCCTATGCAACCAGCAATCACCCCGGGTGGTATCCCGGTGTGGGGCTCAGCCTGCAAGGCTTGTGGAATGTGGGTTCGGGTGTAGGCCTGTTCGTCGAGCCGCAGATACGCGCCTTCGGCAAGAACTATTCGCGCGAGAGCTATGCCGGCCTGCCGGTCGATTTGCTCTCGTCGGTCAATGTGGGTATCCAGTATCGTCTCGACCAGTATGACTATCGGGCCAACCATGCCGCCTACGACGAATCGGACAAATACTTCCTGTCGTTGGCTTATACGGGCCGTTGGATGCGCGAGTCGGGCCGATTTACCGACGGTTACGGAGCTGCCCTCTCGTTCGGCAAATGGTACACTCCGCTTTCGGCCTGGCGTGTAGGACTCGATTATGGCTATTACGACAAGGATCCCCAATACATGGCACTCTCCCTCTCGGCCGACTATCTGTTCAACCTGTCGGCCTTCACGGCCGGGTATAATCCTCACCGCATCTTCGACCTCATTGTGTTGGGCGGTATCTATGGCGGAGCCGGCAATTATGCCAAAAAGAACGAGTTTGTCTATGGTGCCCGGGCCGGGTTGCAGGGACGTTTCAACGTGTCGTCGGATATAGACCTCTTTGTCGAGCCGCAAATCGTGGCTTCGCACATGCCGCACAGCTACAACAACTTCGACCCCGAAGCCCGAGTGCTGGTAGGTCTTAACTATAAGTTGGGCGGGGGAGCCGTGGCCGCAGGCCGCCGGGCACCCGAGAAACGCAACTTCTTCTCGTTGTCGGTGGGCCCGTCGCTGTTCAGCGAGACCATCATGATGGATCGGTATCGCAAGGTTTCGGTCGGTACCGACTTCTCCTTCGGCCATTGGTTTACCGGGGCGTCGGGTGTGTCGGTAGGATTGGGTTACGACTTTATCACGCCTCACTCGTCGCGTACGCTCAATGTGGGCACGCTCCATGCCGACTATCTGCTCGACTTGACCACGCTGCTCGATCCCGATCCCGACCGCCGTTTCCACCTGATTGGGTCGGTGGGTACCGGTATGGGTTGGAGCAACTACAACAGCGAAGGCGGTGTGGGCTGGGTAGCCCGCGGCGGCATGCAGTTGCGCTGGAACGTGTCGCGGTCGTTCGATTTCTATGTAGAGCCTTCGATGACCCTGTGGGACGACAAGCTGTATGACGGTGTACTCAATACCCACCACTTCATAGGGGTAGGGCGTGTGTCGCTGGGTACGGCCTATCGCTTCTGATGCGGAGTGCAACAAGATAGGGCAGAGGCGTCGGGTCCCCGGTTTCGGGAGTCGGCGCCTCTGCCTTTTTATGGCCGTGGCCTCGGGACGAATTAAGCGCCAACTATCTGTCGACAAATGCGCACTATCTCACATTTTTCTCTTATCTTTGCGTGCAAAAGCCCGAGCCGTAACCGATTGACCCTGTCGTAATGGGTGTCTGGACAAAGGGGCTGGGGCGTAGATGGATACGGGGATTTCCTGTGGCAAAAATAAAATTGATGAAAATATGATGGCAAAACCTTCCATACCCAAGGGTACGCGCGATTTCTCGGTCGACGAGATGGCCAAGCGCAACTACATATTCGACACGATTAAACAAGTTTTCGCCCTCTATGGGTTCCGGCAAATCGAGACTCCGGCCATGGAGACCTTGCAGACGCTTATGGGCAAGTATGGCGAAGAGGGTGACAAACTGCTGTTCAAGGTGCTCAATTCGGGCGATTTCCTGTCCGACGTGACCGAGGCCGACCTGGCCGAGCGTAACCTCAACCGGCTGGCTGCCCGCTTGTGTGAGAAGGGCCTTCGCTATGACCTCACGGTGCCTTTTGCCCGCTTTGTGGTGATGCACCGCAACGAACTCACCTTCCCCTTCAAGCGTTATCAGATACAGCCCGTGTGGCGGGCCGACCGTCCGCAGAAGGGACGTTACCGCGAGTTCTACCAGTGCGATGCCGATGTGGTGGGTTCCGACTCGCTGCTGAACGAGGTGGAGCTCATCGAGATGATTGACGAGGTATTTTCCCGTCTGGGCATACGGGTAGCCATCAAGCTGAACAACCGCAAGATATTGAGCGGTATTGCCGAGTGGATAGGGGCCCCCGAAAAGATTGTCGACATTACCGTCGCCATCGACAAGCTCGACAAGATAGGACTCGACAAGGTGAATGCCGAGTTGCTCGAAAAGGGGTTGCCCGAGGAGGCTGTGGCCCGCTTGCAACCCATCATTCAGTTGCAGGGCAGCAACGAGGAGAAGTTGCAGGTGTTGCGTCGCGAACTGGCCGGTTCGGAGACGGGTGTCAAAGGTATCGACGAGTTGGAGTATATTTTGCAGAAGCTCTCGGCCTCGCCCTTGCGCTCGACGCTCGAAATCGATTTGACTTTGGCTCGCGGCCTCAACTACTATACCGGAGCCATACTCGAAGTCAAGGCGCTCGACGTGCAGATAGGCAGTATCACGGGTGGCGGCCGTTACGACAACCTCACGGGCGTGTTCGGTCTGCCGGGTGTGTCGGGGGTAGGTATCTCGTTCGGAGCCGACCGCATCTTCGACGTGCTCAACCAGCTCGACCTCTATCCCAAGGAGTCGATGCAGTCGACCCAGGTGATGTTTGTCAACTTTGGCGAGAACGAGAGTCAGGCTTGTCTGGGACATTTGTCACGGTTGCGGGCTGCCGGCATACGGGCCGAAATCTATCCCGAGGCTGCCAAGATGAAGAAGCAGATGAGCTATGCCGACTCCATCGGGGCCCAGTATGTGGCCTTGGTGGGCGAGACCGAGATGGCAGCCGGCAAAATTGCACTGAAAAACATGGCGACCGGCGAGCAGTCGTTGCTCACCATCGACGAGGTGATAGCCCTTTTCGCTTGATGGGCGGGGACTTCCGGAAGCAAAGAATAGCATAAACTAATAGACTGATAGAAACAATGAGTTCTAAATTGGAATACACCGGCCTGAGCGAAGCGGAGGTGCGGGCAAGTAGGGAGAAATATGGCGAGAACGTGTTGACACCGCCCGCCCGGACTCCCATGTGGAAACTCTTTTTGGAGAAATTCTCCGACCCCATTATCCGTATCCTTCTGGTAGCGCTGCTGCTTTCGATAGCGGTAGCCGTCTATCACGTGGCAACGGGCGAGGCCGGTATGTCGGCCCTGTTCGAGCCGGCGGGTATCGCCCTGGCCATCTTGCTGGCTACGGTGGTGGGCTTTCTCTTCGAGATGAGTGCCGCCCGCAAGTTCGACATTCTCAACCAAGTGAACGACGACCTGCCCGTGAAGGTGGTGCGCGGCGGTCATATTCTCGAAATTCCCAAACGCGACGTGGTGGTGGGCGATATCGTGATGCTCAACGCCGGCGACGAGATTCCGGCCGACGGTATTCTGCTGAGTGCCGTCTCGGTGCAGGTCAACGAGTCGTCGCTCACGGGTGAGCCGATGGCCACCAAGACAACGGTCGAGGCCGACTTTGACAGGGAGGCTACCTATCCCTCGAACGCGGTGATGAACGGCTCGACCATGCTGGGCGGTTACGGTGTGATGCGGGTGACGCAGGTGGGCGATGCTACCGAATATGGCAAGGTCTATACCGGCTCGCAGATTGAGAACAATACCCAGACTCCTCTCGACAAGCAACTCAATACACTGGCATCGTTCATCACGAAAGCCAGCTATGTCATTGCGGCAATCATTTTGATTGCCCGCACGGCCATCTACCTCTCCGACCACCCGGTACTCGACTGGCTCAGCTTCGGCAGCTATCTGCTCTCGACGGCCATGATTGCCGTGACCGTGATTGTGGTGGCTGTCCCCGAGGGATTGCCCATGAGTGTCACCCTCAGTCTGGCCATGAGCATGAAGCGCATGTTGGCTAACAACAACCTGGTGCGCAAGATGCACGCCTGCGAAACGATGGGCGCGGCCACGGTAATCTGTACCGACAAGACGGGTACGCTCACACAGAATCAGATGCGGGTCAGCGAGGCCGACTTTGCCTATGCACCCGACTCGAATACGAAGGAGATTATCTACGAAGGCATTGCCGCCAACTCGACGGCTCACCTCGACGAGGGAGCTAACGGCGTGATGAAGGTGCTGGGCAATCCCACCGAGGGAGCCTTGCTGTTGTGGCTGGCCGACCAGGGTGTCGACTATGCTGCGTTGCGTAACCAGGCACATGTGGTGGAGCAACTCACCTTCTCGACCGAGCGCAAGTATATGGCTACGGTGGTCGATTCGCCGCTGCTCAAACATCGGGTAGTCTATGTGAAAGGGGCTCCCGAGTATGTAATGAACTTCTGTTCCCAACAGATAACCGCACAGGGACTTGTACCGATGGAGAGCAGCCGTCCCGCTGTGGAGGCCAAACTGTTGCAATACCAGAATCAGGCCATGCGCACCCTGGGCTTTGCCTATGCGCTGGTGGGCGATGACGAGCCCTATTTCGTGGCTGGACATCTGGCTCCCCATATCCGCCTCACCTTCCTGGGTGTGACCGCCATTGCCGACCCCGTGCGCAAGGAGGTGCCCGAGGCTGTGGCCGAGTGCTTGCAAGCCGGAATTCAGGTGAAGATTGTCACGGGCGATACCCCGGCGACGGCCCGCGAAATTGCCCGCCAGATTTCGTTGTGGAAGCCCGAGGACGGCGACCGCAACATCATTACCGGTCCCGAGTTTGCCAATCTCGACGACAAGACTCTGCTGGAACGTATCCCCGACCTGAAAGTTATTGCCCGGGCTCGCCCCATGGACAAGGAGCGGTTGGTGAAACTCTTGCAGTCGCAAGACGAGGTGGTGGCGGTGACCGGCGACGGTACCAACGACGCACCGGCACTCAATGCCGCACAGGTGGGCCTTTCGATGGGCGACGGAACCTCGGTGGCCAAGGAGGCCAGCGACATCACCATCATCGACAATTCGTTCGGCAGCATTACCAAAGCCGTGTTGTGGGGACGTTCGCTTTATCGCAATATCCAGAAGTTCATACTCTTCCAGATGACCATCAACGTGGCGGCCTGCCTCATTGTCCTCATCGGGGCATTCCTGGGTACCGAGTCGCCCCTCACCGTTACGCAGATGTTGTGGGTGAACCTCATTATGGATACCTTTGCCGCCCTGGCCTTGGCTTCGCTGCCGCCCGACGAGCGGGTGATGCGCGACAAGCCCCGCCACCTGAACGACAATATCGTGACCCGCGCCATGGGCAAGGGCATCATCGGTACCGGCATCGCCTTTGTGTTGCTGTTGTTCGGTCTGTTGCAATATTTCAAGCACGTCGATGTCACCTCGATAGCCCAGTTCGACCTGCGGCTTTTCTTTACCAATTTCTTCAATTTCACGCCCGTGCACGAAGGTCTCACCCGATATGAACTCACGCTGTTCTTCTCCATCTTTGTCTTCCTGCAATTTTGGAACATGTTTAATGCCAAGGCCTTTGGCAATGTGCAGTCGGCATTCAGTCGGTTGGCTTCCTGCAAAGGATTCCTGTGGGTAACCCTCATTATCCTGGCCGGGCAGATACTTATCGTGAGTGTAGGTGGAGCCCTGTTCAGTGTGACTCCGTTGCAGCCCATGGATTGGCTCTATATCTTTGTCGCCACCTCGATTGTACTGTGGATAGGCGAGATTTACCGGCTCGTTCGTCGGCTTGTTGCCTGATTCGCGATAAAAAAGTGGGTCGATTTGTTGCGTAGTACAAAATAATCGCTTATCTTTGCACCGCATTTGACAATCGGTCGATGCTTCCTACATGATGGCGAGATAGCTCAGTTGGTTAGAGCGCATGATTCATAATCATGAGGTCCCGGGATCATACCCCGGTCTCGCTACGAACTAAGAAAAGTTGCCTCACGATGAGT
>DXDM01000004.1 GCA_019115485.1 Candidatus Barnesiella excrementavium
TACCTTTGTTCTCGGGTTAAATGCGCTTTCTTTTTCATTTGCAACACAAAAGTACGTTGTTTGACCTGACAATCGGTTGGAATATTCCAACCGATTGTGCTTTTGAGTTGCATTTTCTAGTTTAATTCACAGGAGAAAGATTTTTATTTCGATTTAGATTCTCAGAAGTCGGATAATCCCCTCTCCTCCATTAATTACAACGATACTCTGTAACACCCCATATCCATCATACCTGGTCTATCGGTAAACCAGACCTGCTCTTTATAGCATAGCGATTTGTCCAATCGGCGCTTTTATCGTAAATTTGATGGCTATTTAATACGAGAATATGGTTAGTTACTTACAGATAGAAAATCTTACCAAATCGTTTGGAGACCGCATTTTGTTTGAGAACATTTCTCTGGGAATTGGTGAAGGTGATCGTGTAGGGCTCATTGCCAAAAACGGTGCGGGGAAAACGACCCTGCTCAATATTTTAGCCGATAAAGAGGATTACGACAGTGGCCGCATCACCTACCGCAACGGGTTACGGGTGGGTTACCTGGAACAATCGCCCTCCTACCCACCCGAACTCTCGGTCATCGAGGCGTGTTTCCAGTCCGACAACGATACGGTGCGTCTCATTGCCGAATACGAACAGGCTCTCCGAGCTGACAATCCCGACCGGTTGCAGGAGCTCCTCGACCGCATGGAGCATGCCAAGGCCTGGGATTATGAGCAACGGGCCAAGCAAATACTATCACAACTCAAAATCAACAATTTTGATCAGCTGGTCAAGGAACTTTCGGGCGGACAGCTGAAACGATTGGCGCTGGCCAACGTGCTGATTACCGAGCCCGATTTATTGATTCTCGACGAGCCTACCAACCACCTCGACATCGATATGACCGAGTGGCTCGAAGAGTTTCTGCGACGTTCCAATATCACGCTGCTCATGGTGACGCACGACCGCTATTTCCTCGACCGGGTGTGCAACCAGATTGTCGAGATTGACGACCGCACCTTATATAGTTATAAAGGAAATTACAGCTACTATCTCGAAAAGCGCGAAGAGAGAATCGAGATTCACAATGCCGAAATCGACCGGGCCCGCAACCTGATGAGCACCGAATTGGAGTGGATCAGACGACAGCCGCAGGCTCGGGGTACCAAAGCCAAATATCGCATCGACGCGTTTGCCGAGTTGCAGGAGAAGGCCCGTCGCGAGAAAGCTGCCGGGCAGGTGCGTCTCGAAGTGAAATCGTCGTATATCGGCTCGAAGATTTTCGAAGCCAAAGGCATTACCAAGAGTTTTGGCGACTTGAAGATTATCGAAGATTTCGACTACACCTTTACCCGCTATGAAAAGATGGGTATCGTGGGGAACAACGGTACCGGCAAATCGACCTTTATCAAGATGCTCATCGGTGAGGTGAAGCCCGACCGAGGGCATTTCGACATTGGCGAAACAGTCAAGTTCGGCTATTACAGCCAGGAGGGAATGCAGTTTAACGACCAGATGAAGGTTATCGATGCCGTGCGCGACATAGCCGAGGAGATTTCACTGGGCGACGGGCGCAAGTTGTCGGCCTCACAATTCCTGCAACATTTTCTCTTTACCCCCGAAACGCAACACAACTATATCTACAAGTTGAGCGGGGGTGAGCGCCGTCGTCTCTACCTGTGTACCGTACTTATCAGCAACCCCAATTTCCTGGTGCTCGACGAGCCTACCAACGACCTCGATATCGTGACTCTCAACGTGCTCGAAGACTATCTGCGTAATTTCAAGGGGTGCGTGATTGTCATCTCGCACGACCGCTATTTCATGGACAAGGTGGTCGACCATCTGCTGGTATTCCGGGGCAACGGTGTAATCAAGGATTTTCCCGGCAACTACACCGACTATCGTGAATGGCGCGAGGCTCAGGAGCAGAAAGCTCGAAACGAACAGGCCGAGAAATCGCGTCAGGAGGTGAAGAAGCAGGCTCCCGAAAAACGGAACCAGGCTGAGAACGGCAAGCGGCGCCTCTCATTCAAGGAACGTAAGGAATTGGAACAGCTCGAAATCGAGATTGCCACTCTCGAAGAGGAGAAGAAAACCATTGAGACCCAGCTGTGCAGCGGTTCCCTCGATGTAGCCGAGCTCACCGAGAAATCAAAACGCCTGCCCGAGGTGAATGACCTGCTTGACGAGAAAACACTCCGCTGGCTCGAATTGAGCGAAATCGAAGGCTAAAAAACAGGAGAGCGGTTTATGTAGATATAAACCGCTCTCTTCATTCTTATATACAAAATCCTGTTTAGTGATACTAATCCTTATCGTTTAAAATAGATATACTTAGGTTCGGTGGGTACATAACTGTCGTCGTCCCACAACGTACTGGTAATCATCAAATCGGCACTATACCGGTTACAGGCAATAGGTACATTGTGCACCCGGCATTGACGCAGCAACATCTGAATATCGGCCTCATGCGGTTGCGGGTTAAGGTCATCGATAAGGAATATGGCCAAATCGATTTGATGACGCACAACCAATGCGGCAATCTCGGCATCACCGCCCAACGGACCTGAATTCATGCAGGTAACATCGGCCGGGATATGCAACTCTTCAAAAGCCTCTTTGACCAGCCGTCCCGTCGTACCCGTACATACCAAATGATGGTGTGACAACAATTCGGCATTGTGTTTTACCCACTCTACCATATCGGCCTTGCGGTTATCGTGCGCAACCAGCGCAATGGTTAGTCTCTTTTTCATAATCAATATTTTTAAGATTGAACACTTGGGTACTTCTTATGGATAGACCGTTGGTGTATCAACAGCGCCACGACGGCTATCACAAAGGCTACAAAATCGGAGATGGGCATACTCCACCATACCCCGTTCGTAGACCAGTAGTTGGGCAATATCAGCAACAGCGGAAGCAAAAACAGCAACTGTCTCGACAGCGAAAGGAATATCGAGACCGGAGCCCGGCCTATCGACTGGAAAAAGTTGGAGATGACGATTTGGCAACCTACAAAGGGGAACATGGCACAACTGATGCGCAATCCCACAACCGAGAGGTCGACCAACTCCTCGCTGGTGGTGAAGAGTGCAACTATGGCGCGTGGGAAGATTTCGCTCAATATGAACCCTACGGTCATGACCGACACACCAGCCGTAATACCGTAACGCAGCGTTCTGCGCACCCGCTCATATTGTCTGGCACCGAAGTTATAGCCCACGATAGGCTGCATGCCCTGGGTAATGCCCATCACAATCATGACAAAGAGCATGAGCGTGCGGTTCACGATACCATAGGCCCCGATAGCCAGGTCGCCACCGGTGCGTTGCAGGGCGTTGTTGATGAAAATCACCACTACACAGGCACAGATATTCATCAGAAAAGGCGACATGCCTATCGAGAAAATCTTCCCCACTACACGAGCTTTCAACCGTGCATAACAACGGTCGAAGTGAACAAAACTGTTTTTGTTGGCAAAGTGGATAAGCACCCACACCATGGCGACAAACTGCGAAGCGACCGTTGCCAAGGCTGCTCCCCGGATACCCCACCCCAACGAAAAGATAAAGATGGGAGCCAATATCACATTACACCCCACCGTGAGCAGCGACGAAAGCATGGCTTTGCGCGGATAACCGGTTGCCCGCATCACGTTATTCAATCCGATAAAGACGTAAGCTATGGGAGAGCCCAAGAGAATGACCTGCATGAAATCCCGAGCATAAGGGAGTGTGTCGTGACTGGCTCCGAAGAAGAGCAGTATGGGGTCGAGAAACAAGAATGTCAAGCCGCCGAAACAGATGGCATTGACAATACACATGAACAGCACGTTATGCACCACCTCGGTGGCCCTGACCTTATCGCCTTGTCCCAAGAAGATGGAACTGATGGTAGCGCCACCGATACCCACCAGGGTACAAAAGGCTATTACCAGGTTCATCAGCGGGAATGTGATGGCCAAACCGGCAATAGCCAAAGCTCCTACACCGTGACCAATAAAAATACTGTCGATAATGTTGTAAAGCGATGTGACGGTCATCGCGATAATGGCGGGCACCGAATATTGCACCAGCAATTTACCGATAGGCTCGGAACCGAGAATCAATGGGGAAGTGCGATTTGTTGTCATAGCTTTTTGAATTTCGCAATGATTTCAACAAAAACAGAACTCGATGAGCAAAGCCCTGTTCCGGGCCCGTTCTATCTTTGTCTCTCCGCAGCAAAGGTACAAATTATTCGGCTCTTGTGGTAGGGAGATAAGCATTTTATAACAAATCGGTATTTTTAATAAAAAGTACATTCGTCGCGAGGACAAACCCGTATCGAAACCTTTTCCCCTTCCCCGAAGGACCTGTTGTCGGTACAACCGAAGGCAAGCCGCGTCGGTTCATTAAAAAAATTAAATTATCCGAAAACAGAACCGTTTTTTACAACTCCTTGTTATATTTGTAAAAGAACAAGGCGACAGGTCGGCCCGGCAAGCCAAGTCGGGGCGCTCCTTTCGTGTTGGCTCCCTATTTTTAAGAACAAATAATTGAAAGAGAGATGAAAAAACTTTTATTGCTGGTTATCATAAGTTTAACCCTGTTTTCCTGCGAAGGGCCCATGGGTCCGCAAGGAGTTCCCGGTGAGGGTATGTTTTGGAAATACTATACCTACACCGTCAAATCGCAGGACTGGAAACTCGCCACCACGGAAGATGGGCTCAATACCTACTACTGGTATGAATTCCAGAACAAGGATATTACCGACGACCTCTATCTCAACGGTTATGTATTGGGATATCTGGTGCAATCGCCGGGTGCCGAGAACGAGGTGATAACTCCCCTGCCCTATACCATACACCGAGGCAGTACCGACGCAAGCGGTAAAGAGATATTATGGACCGAGACTTATACCTATGACTATATGCCGGGAAGTGTCGCTTTCTATGTGCAATACGACGACTTTGCTCAACAACAGCCTGAGGATATGGTATTTCGTCTGATACTCAACAACTAAAATCCTGTAAACAGACAAATAAAATCCGAGGCTGTACCCGCTTGCCGGGTGCAGCCTCGGGTGTATTCATGCATGTTGAGGTAGAGATATTGACTTCAATGATTATAAAAAAACGGAGCGACCTTTTATGGAACGCTCCGTCTCTATTTGGGTAATATCCCAATCAACAAGCCTTGAAGCTCATGTCGAGGCCTTTCACCGAGTGAGTAAGTGCCCCTACCGAGATAAAGTCGACGCCGCACTCGGCATAGTCGCGAATCGTATCGAAGGTAATACCGCCCGACGATTCGGTCTCATACTTGCCATCGACAATCTTCACCGCCTCGCGGGTAAGTTCGGGGGTAAAGTTGTCGAGCATGATACGGTCCACGCCACCCACACGCATCACCTCGCGCAGTTCGTCGAGATTGCGCACCTCGATCTCAATTTTCAAATCCTTGCCTTTCGCCTTCAAATACTCATGACAGCGGGTAATGGCGTTCTCAATACCACCGGCAAAATCGACATGGTTGTCTTTCAACAGAATCATATCAAACAGACCGATGCGGTGGTTCACGCCTCCGCCAATCTTTACCGCCTCTTTTTCGAGCATACGCATGCCCGGTGTCGTTTTGCGAGTATCAAGCACGCGGGTGTGCAATCCCTCCAACCGCTTGACATAGCGGCGAGTCATCGTGGCAATACCGCTCATGCGCTGCATCACGTTGAGCATAAGCCGCTCGGTCTGCAACAACGATTGCACACGTCCCTCGACCACGAAGGCCACATCGCCCGGTTTCACCTCGGCTCCATCTTCAATATAGACCGTCATCTTCAACTCGGGGTCAAAGCGATGGAAAATCTCGCGGGCCACCTCGACACCGGCCAATACACCCGGTTCCTTAATCAGCAGTTTCGATTTACCCATGGCCGTAGCGGGGATACAACACAAGGTCGTGTGGTCGCCATCACCTATATCCTCGGCAAAAGCCAAGTCGATTAACTCGTCTATTAATTGCTCCTTTGTTTTCATAATCCAACAGTTTTTTATTCTGCCTGCAAAAATAGTATAATCCGGGGGGAGTACCAAATTTATACAAATTTACCTATGCACTATACTACACTTTGTTAGAATATCAAAACAAGTCAAATAAAATACCCTGATGATTTGGATTCTATGGAAAGAAAATGTACTTTTACAATCGATATGGAATCATATCAAATTTAGAATTGTATAACATTAGTACGTATTATCAAAAATTATCTGTATGAAAAAGTACATTTGCACAGCTTGTGAATGGGTTTATGACCCGGCAGTAGGTGATCCCGAAGGTGGAATTGCTCCCGGTACTCCTTTTGAAGAGATTCCGGAAGATTGGGTCTGCCCGGTTTGCGGACTTGGCAAAGACGCATTCGAGGAGGTGAGCGAATAATCGGCTCTATCCTCCGCCTGCATATAAAGAATCTGTATCGTTCCCGACGGTGCAGATTCTTTTTTTATTGGGTACTGAACCAAAAATTAGCTCCATTTTAGATTCTCTACAAAATCAAATAGTTAAATTTGAAACATGAAAATATTGATTATCGAAGACGAACCCTCTCTGCGGGAAATTATGCAGCGTGCCTTGGAACAGGAGCGCTACGTGGTTGAGACGGCGACAAATTATGCCGAGGCTGATGCCAAATTGGCCGCATATACCTATGATTGTATTCTGCTCGACATTATGTTGCCTGATGGGAACGGATTGCATTTGCTCGAGCATTTGAAACAACAACGCAAGCGTGATAACGTGATTATCATTTCGGCCCGAGACTCGCTCGATGACAAGATTCGGGGCCTTGACATGGGTGCCGATGATTACCTGCCCAAGCCGTTTCACACGGCCGAGTTGCTGGCTCGCATCAAAAGTGTGTTGCGCCGAGGAAGGAGCGGTGGTGAAATGGCCTTGCGGTTAGGAAATGTGGTACTTGAACCCGAAAGCTCTCGGGTATTGGTCGGGGGCCGTGAGTTGTCGCTCTTGAAAAAGGAGTTTGATATTTTGCTCTACTTCATGCAACGTCCCAATCACCTGGTCGACAAGTCGGTCTTGGCCGAAGCCGTGTGGGGCGACCATGCCGACCAGGCTGACAATTTTCATTTTGTATATGCCCAAATGAAGAATCTGCGCCGTAAACTGACCGATGCCGGTGCCGACATCGAAATCAAATCAATTTACGGATTTGGATATAAACTGATTCCCCCTGTCGAATAATTTCTGACTCTTGCATGAAACTGATTTATCGCATAGCGCTTCGTCTATCGGCCGTATTGATTCCGCTTATGGCTTTGTGGGCTACCCTGTTCTACTTTATGACCGTCGACGAAATCAACGACGAGGCCGACGATGCCCTGGCCGATTACTCCGAGTTGATTATCATTCGCATGCTGGCCGGGAGGGAATTGCCACCCTTGAACAGCGGCTCGAACAACAGCTATTCGATTACGCCTATCGACAGGGAGTATGCCGAGTCGAAATCCCACATCATATATTACGATGCCGAGGTCTATATCCCCGAAAAGGAGGAGACCGAGCCGGCCCGTATCCTCTCGACCATCTTCCGCGACAACGACGATAACTACTATGAATTGAAAGTGGCCATGCCCACGTTTGAGAAAGAAGATTTGGTCAGAACGATTCTGTTTTGGATAATTCTGCTTTATTTGATTCTTCTCATTACACTCATCGGATTGACTACCTGGATATTCCACCATAGCATGAAGCCTTTGTATACTTTGTTGCAATGGCTCGACAACTACACACCGGGGAAACACCCCGACCCGGTCCCCGACGATACGAATATCACCGAGTTCCACCGTCTCAACGTAGCGGCTCAAGAGGCTGCCTATCGGTCGGAAGAGCTTTTTGAACGCCAGAAGCAATTCATTGGCAACGCTTCGCACGAACTGCAAACGCCTCTGGCCATCTTGGGAAACCGCATTGAATGGTTACTCGACAATACCGAGCCGAACGAAAAGCAAGTCGAGGAGTTGTTTAAAATGCAACGGTCGCTCAACCACATTGTACGACTTAATAAGACGCTGCTGCTCTTGACCAAAATCGAGAACGGACAGTTCCCCGAAAGTACCGATGTAGACATAGCTGCACTCATTCGTGAGCAGGTTCCGCTTTATAACGAAATTTATGAGTCGCGCCATATTATTTGTCAACTCGATCTCCCCGACCGTTTTGTCGTGTCGATGAACGACTCGCTGGCCTCTACACTGGTCACTAATCTGCTCAAAAATGCCTATGTCCATACCGACCCCAATCATGTTATCGATATCGCACTGCACGGCCGCACCTTGACAATTGCCAACGACGGCAATGCCCCGCTCGATGCCGAACATATCTTTGACCGGTTTTATCAGGGGAATAAAAAGGAGGGCTCTACCGGCCTGGGCCTGGCTTTGGTCAAGGCCGTATGCCACTACTATAATTGCGATATTGCATATCGCTACACCGACGGGAAACACTGTTTTTCCGTTACCTGGCCATAAAAAATGAAGAAAAAGTGATTTTTCCCGTGATTTTTCCCAAAATTTCAAATCCGTTTCAAAATTGTACTCAATCTTTGTACCATCAAATTAAAACAATGTATGACTAATAAAATTTTGAAAGTTATGAAAAAGTTAATGATTCTCTCGGCTATCTTGATGGTCTTTGGTATTACAACCGCTTGTGCTGATAACGACAAACCGATTACGGTAACCCAACTGCCGGCCAAGGCTCAACAGTTTATCAAGACCCACTTCTCCAAAGAGAAGGTCGCTTTTGCCAAACTCGAACGGGAATTCCTGGAAACTCGCTATGAAGTGGTATTCACCAACAGCTCCAAGATAGAGTTCTGGAAAGATGGCGAATGGAAAGAAATCGACTGCAAATATTCGACCGTACCCTCGGCTGTCATTCCAGCTCAGATTGCCCAATATGTATCGCAAAACTATCCCGACACACAAATCGTGAAAATCGATCGGGACAAACGCGACTATGAAGTGAAGATTACCAATGGCTTGGAATTGACCTTCGACAAGCAGTTCAATCTGATTGACATCGACGACTAATTTTTCATACCCTGTTGAGTTACGAGTCCGTTCCCGCCTTCTGCGGGACGGGCTTTTTTTATGAGATTCCGATAGCAATTCCCGTGTGCAAGCTATGCAAGCGGTTGCATTCGGAAAGACAGATACAAGGTAATACCCACCTTAGACGGCCAAGGACTTACCTACCACTCTCCCCAATTGACTCATGACAAACAAAAATGCCGTTGGAGATTTATTTTCTCCAACGGCATTCAAACAACCTATTATATACTTATTTAATAATTTCCAAGTGTTTGAAGCACTTCTCGATTTTTTCAAGAGCAATATCCACCTGCTCGAATGTGTGCGTAGCCATCAGCGAGAAACGAATCAGCGTGTCTTTGGGAGCTACGGCCGGAGCAACCACGGGATTCACGAAGATACCCTCGTCGAACAAGTCGCGAGTTACCCGGAAGGTCTTCTCGTTGTCGCGTATAAACAGCGGGATAATAGGAGTACAAGTGTTGCCTATTTCACAACCGATGCGACGGAATCCTTCAAGAGCGTAGTTGGTTACGTCCCACAAGTGAGCGATACGTTCGGGCTCGCTCTCCATGATATCCAGGGCGGCACCCACAGCAGCCGTCGAAGCCGGTGTGATACTTGCACTGAAAATGTATGAACGGGAGTTGTGACGCAGGTAATTGGCTGTTACCTTGTCGGTAGCGATAAACCCGCCCAGCGAAGCCAGCGATTTGCTGAATGTACCCATAATAAGGTCTACATCGTTGGAAACCCCGAAATGATCGCAGGTACCTCGCCCGTTGCGGCCAAATACACCGATACCGTGAGCCTCGTCGACCATCACGGCTGCATTGTATTTCTTGGCCAAGCGTACAATCTCGGGCAGGTTGGCAACATCGCCTTCCATCGAGAAGACACCATCGGTCACAATCAGCTTCACCCGGTCGGGCTCGCAGTGACGCAACTGTTCTTCGAGCGACTGCATGTCGTTGTGGTGATATTTCAAAGGCGTAGAGAAGGACAACCGACGGCCCTCGATAATCGAGGCATGGTCGAGTTCGTCCCACAAGATATAGTCACCGCGGCCGGTTACACAGGATACGACACCCAAGTTGACTTGAAATCCGGTCGAATAGATGATAGCCTCCTCTTTGCCGACAAATTTGGCCAACCGGTGTTCCAGCTCTTCGTGAATGTCGAGTGTTCCGTTCAGGAACCGGGAACCGGCACAACCCGTGCCATACTTGCGAATGGCAGCAATAGCGGCTTCCTTGATTTTGGGGTGATTGGTAAGGCCTAAATAACTGTTCGAGCCGAACATCAAAACTTTTTTACCATTGATTAAGACTTCGGTATCTTGATCGCTCTCTATTTTGCGGAAATAGGGATATACACCCAAAGCCTTTGCTTTCTGCGGAGCATCATACTTCGCCAGCTTTTCTTGCATCAATTTCATAGTTTATTGCTATATGTATTTTGTTATAAACTATTTGCATATCAAGGTCTTCTATCCGTAAGCACCTTAGAAAATACAGGGTGCAAAGGTAACACAATTATCCGAAAGAGAATCATTTTTCACTTAAAAAATCGCCTCTCTTCTCAAAAAAATGAGACCGGTTTAATCTTGCCTCACATGAGCCGTACCAGAATAATATATCCCGGCTACATGATTGAAAGACCAATTATACAACTAATAATCAAAACCATACAAACAGAATCTACTTGCGTTTGTAATTGTTTCGTAATAAAATCTATCTACAAATACCGAGAATTTGAAAAAAATTGCGAAATTTGCCGATTGTATAATCTAATGACAGAGAACAAATATGAAATTCTCAGCACAACAAATAGCCGATTTCCTGCACGGCGAGGTGGTGGGTAACGCTTCGGTCGAAGTAAGTAACCTGTCGAAAATCGAGGAAGGGACTCCCGGTACCCTCACCTTTTTGGCCAATCCCAAATACACGCATTACATTTATCAGACGAAGGCCAGCATCGTGTTGGTCCATAAGGAGTTTGAACCGGAGCACCCGGTCGAGGCTACTCTTATCAAAGTTGATGACCCGTATGCCTGCCTGGCACTGTTGCTTAACCTGGTAAACGAAGCTCTCACGGCCAAACAGGGAATCGAACAACCCAACTATGTAGCCCAGTCGGTTACCCTGCCCGATGATATTTATCTGGGGGCATTTGCCTATATTGGCGAGCGGGTAAAAATCGGGAAGAACGTGAAGATATATCCCCAGGTATATGTGGGCAACGATGTTGTGCTCGGTGACAATGTTACACTCTATCCCGGAGTGAAAATCTACCACAGTTGTGTCATTGGAAACAACTGTACACTCCATGCCGGAGTCGTAATCGGTGGCGACGGATTTGGATTTGCCCCGCAAGCCAATGGCGAATATGCCAAGATTGCACAGATAGGTAACGTTGTACTCGAAGATAATGTCGAAATTGGAGCCAATACCACCATCGACCGCGCTACCATGGGATCGACGGTTATCCGCAAGGGAGTAAAACTCGACAATCTCATACAGATAGCCCACAATGTGGAAGTTGGCGAACACACCGTGATTGCCGCCCAAGCCGGCATTGCCGGTTCGGCCAAAGTGGGCAGCCATTCGATGATTGGCGGTCAGGTGGGTGTAGCCGGTCACATCAAGTTGGGCGACCGCATTCAGGTAGGTGCCCAGTCGGGAATACCCAATCATGTCGATGACGATTCCATTATCATGGGTTATCCGGCAGTACCCTCCAAGGAGTTTGCCCGCCAAGTCGTTTATATCAAACGGCTGCCCGACCTTACCCGCACGGTAAAGGAACTCGAAAAAGAGGTGGAATCGCTGAAAGAACAACTGAAAAACAAATAAAACCATATATCGATGAAACAGAAAACCTTAAAAAGCAGCTTCTCGGTCAGCGGAAAAGGCTTGCACACCGGATTGGATATCACGGCAACCTTCCTCCCTGCTCCCGAACATCATGGATACAAGATACAACGTATTGATCTCGAAGGTCAACCTATCATCGACGCGTTGGCTGAAAACGTAGTGGAAACCAGTCGAGGCACGGTCATTGCCGAGGGTGATGCCAAAGTGAGTACCATCGAGCATGCCATGGCTGCGCTCTATGCCGCCGAGATTGACAACTGCCTGATACAGGTCAATGCTCCCGAACTGCCTATTCTCGACGGCAGTGCCGCTGTCTATGCCGAAGAAATTGAACGTTGCGGACTGGTGGAGCAAAATGCCGAACGCGAATATTATCTTATCAAATCGAAAATCGAGTTGCACGACGAGGCTACCGGTTCGTCGATTGTCGTTTTGCCTGACGACGAGTTTAGCATCAACACGCTTATCTCGTTCGATTCACCTATCCTCAGCAATCAATTTGCCAGTCTCGACGACCTGCACGATTTTAAAAAAGAGATTGCCAGCGCGCGTACCTTTGTTTTTGTCAGAGAGGTGGAACCACTGGTAAAAAACAACCTTATCAAAGGTGGCGACCTTGATAATGCTATCGTCATCTATGACCAAAAAACGACACAAACCGAGCTCGACCGTCTGGCCGACCTGTTGGGAGTTCCCCACAAGCATGTCGACGATTTGGGTTACATCAACAACAAGCCTCTTGAATTTGACAATGAGCCTGCCCGTCACAAGTTGCTCGATATCCTGGGCGATATTGCTTTGGTAGGCAAGCCCATCAAGGGGCGCATTATTGCCACCCGTCCGGGTCACAAAATCAACAACCAGTTTGCCCGCCTTATTCGCAAGGAGGTGCGTCGGCAGGATATTCAGTGCCCTGTATACAATCCCAACAAGGCACCGCTCATGGACATTAACCGCATTCGTCAGTTGCTCCCGCATCGCTATCCCTTCCTGCTTGTCGACAAGATTATCGAGATGGGCTCACGCCATATTGTCGGGGTGAAGAATGTATCGGGCAACGAGCCTTTCTTCCAAGGCCATTTCCCCGCCGAACCTATCATGCCGGGGGTACTGCTGGTTGAAGCCATGGCACAAACGGGCGGTCTGCTGGTACTGAATACCGTAGAGGATCCCGAACGCTACTCAACCTATTTCATGAAGATAGATAATGTAAAATTCCGTCAGAAAGTCGTACCGGGCGATACGGTTATTTTCCACCTTTCGCTCATATCGGAGGTTCGCCGAGGCTGCGCTTACATGAAAGGATATGCCTTCGTGGGCGAACGTATTGTAACCGAGGCCGAGTTTATGGCACAAATTATCAAGAACAAATAAAATACCACATACTAAACAAGTAAGGAAATGAAACAACCGTTAGCATACGTACACCCTGATGCAAAGATTGCCAACAACGTGGTAATCGAGCCGTTTGTTACTATTGACAAGAATGTAATTATCGGCGAAGGGACCCATATAGGCTCGAATGTGACCATATTGGAGGGAGCTCGTATCGGAAAGAATTGCAGAATTTTTCCGGGAGCAGTCATTTCGGCTATTCCCCAAGATCTGAAATTCCAAGGTGAAGAGACTACCGTAGAGATTGGCGATAATACCACGCTTCGCGAGTGCGTGACTGTCAACCGCGGAACAGCCGCCAAAGGGAAAACCGTCGTAGGCAGCAACTGCCTGATTATGGCCTATTCGCACATCGCGCACGATTGCGTAGTGGGCGACCATGTTATCATCTCAAACGCCACGCAAGTGGCCGGCGAAGTGGTTATCGACAACTATGCCGTTATCGGTGGTGGTACCCTCATTCACCAATTCAGCCAAATCGGGGCTCACGTAATGATTCAGGGAGGTTCACTTGTCAACAAGGATATCCCCCCTTACATCAAAGTAGGACGTAATCCTATTTCGTATGCCGGTATCAATTCCATTGGACTGCGCCGTCGCAATTTCAGCAACGAAACCATCTGCAACATACAGGAAATCTATCGATATCTCTACCAGTCGGCCATGAATCATACCGAAGCTCTCGAACGCATCGAGGCCGAATTGCCAGCTACCAAAGAGCGCGACGAGATAGTTCTGTTTGTGCGTAACTCCAAACGGGGTATTATCAAAGGGTATCTCTAATCCCCAAATATTACGATATAACGAATGAAAAGCGACGGCCGGCTCATATTTATTGAGCCGGCCGTCGCTTTTTAATATATTTTTTCATCTTCCTGTCTCATAATCAAAGCCAAATGA
>DXDM01000044.1 GCA_019115485.1 Candidatus Barnesiella excrementavium
CTCGCCCCGTTCCCTCCTCCCGGCTAGCCCTCTCCCTGCCCGGTAAAGGCGGGGTTTTGCGACTTTTCTATCTTTTCCCCATATACGCTCCTCTCCGTCATTTTTCTCACAGCTTTCTCCCATAGGCAGGCTTCGTCTATACTCAATGGCAGAGTGATCATGAAATTTCTTTGTTCGGTGAGAATAAAAATATTTTAACTATCTTTACTTGGTAAAAGCGAGCGTATGAATATATCTCATATAAGACTTTTAAATCAACAGTTGGTCTCTCCGCAATATTCTGATGTCCACGATTTGGTGTCATGGATGGGTATGTTGCAGGCTCAGGAGTATAAGATGATGCGCTGGGCGGTGGGTATGAGGGTAAAGAAACCTTCGATGGCTGCTTTTCGGGAGGCGTATGATGCGGGACGTATCGTGCGGACTCATCTGTTTCGGTGTACGTGGCAACTGGTGGCAGCCGAGGATTATCGGTGGATGCTTTCGTTGTGTGCCGATAAAAATCGGTTGGCTATTCGGGGTTATTTGGCATATCACGGAAAGCGGATTGAAGAGCGAGAGTATGAGCGTGCCAATGACCTTATTCGTCGGTCAATCGAGGGAAAAGGCTCGGTGTCGAAGGATACTCTTCTGCTAAGGCTCAAAGAGCAGGGTCTTGTTGATGATGCTCATACAATGTCAATCTATTTGCGCCGAGCCGAGGCGGACGGAGTTATTTGTAGTGGCGTGTTGGACAATCGTCAGAATACCTATGCCTTGGTCGAGGAGAGGATACCTCGATTATGTGAATTGCCGCGTGACGAAGCGATTGCCGAGTTGGCCCGTAGGTATTTCCGGAGTCATTCGCCTGCTATTCTTGAAGATTTTGTCTGGTGGTCCAATCTGGGCGTGGGCGAATGTCGGGCAGCCATCGAGTCGATTCGCAGCGAGTTGATTGCCGAGTCGTATGCCGGGGAGACTTATTTTATACATCGCGATTGCCGGGTGAGGGGATACTGTCGGCAGACGATTCTGTTGCCGTCGTATGATGAATATCTGATTGGTTACAAAAGTCGGTATCATGCTTTTGAAGAGGAGTTTCGTCACCGGGTGCATAGTAGTAACGGCTTGTTCTATCCGGTGATTCTTCACGATGGGCAGGTGGTGGGTAACTGGCATCCAAAACAAGAAGCTTCTTTTTTCAAGGACGAGATGCAACCCGATATCGCCGATGCGATGTTGCGTTATCAACGGTTCCTGGACTCGGAATGACTGTGGGTGTGGGGTAGAATTTTTGTAAATGAGTTGTGGAATGATAGGTATAGGAAGCATGAAAAAATTTAGTCTGTTTTTGGTGGCGATTGTTTGGGTGTTGGCTGTGTATGCCGCCGAACCTCGTGTGGTGGTGGGTGCCGAGCGCACGGACTTGTATTATCTGGCCTTGGAGGGGCAGCGGGTAGCTGTTTTCTCGAACCATACGGGGCGGGTAGGTGACCGTCATTTGGTGGATATGCTGGTGGACGACGGGGTGAATGTGGTGACGATTTTTTCGCCGGAGCATGGTTTCCGCGGTGATGCCGATGCGGGCGAACATGTGTCGGGTTCGGTTGATGCCAGAACGGGAATACGGATTCGTTCGTTGTATGATGGTCGGTCGGGTCGCCCCTCGGACGAGGCGATGCGTACTTTCGATGTGCTGCTGGTCGACATTCAAGATGTGGGGCTGCGCTACTACACCTATTATATTTCGATGGTGAAACTGATGGACGCTTGTGCCGAGTTTGGCCGGCGGGTGATTGTGCTCGACCGTCCGAACCCCAACGGGCATTATGTGGACGGTCCTATTCTCGACATGAAGTACAAGTCGGGGGTGGGGTGGTTGCCTATCCCGGTGGTGCATGGACTCACGCTGGGCGAGTTGGCCCGCATGGTGAATGGCGAGCATTGGCTGACCGCAGGGCGGGAGTGCGACCTCACGGTGGTGCCTTGCCTTCATTATACGCATCAAACGCATTATGTGTTGCCGGTGGCTCCGTCGCCCAACTTGCCCAACATGCAGGCGGTCTATCTATATCCTTCGCTCTGTTATTTCGAGGCTACGCCGGTGAGCTTGGGGCGAGGTACCGATTGGCCTTTCCAGGTGTATGGGCACCCCGATATGAAGGGGTGTGACTTTTCATTCACGCCTCGCAGCGTGAAGGGGGCCAAGAATCCGCCGTTACGGGACCGGCTTTGCTACGGTCGAGATTTACGGGGACTCACGCCTGAGGCGATTGGGTCTCGGGGTATCGACCTCGAATATCTGATAGATGCCTATCGCAATCTGGATATGGGAGACCGCTTTTTCACTTCGTTTTTTGAGAAGCTGATCGGGGTGGATTATGTGCGCCCCATGATTGAGTCGGGAAAGTCGGCCGATGAGATTAAGGCGATGTGGCGTGACGATGTGGTCCGATTCAAGGAGCAGCGGCGGCCTTATCTGCTGTATGAAGAGTAAAGAGAATGGTTGAACCCCGATAGAGACAGAATGAGATGACACCGGTTGTAGTTTTAATCACGATATTCGCTTACTTTATAGTTTTGTTTTCCATTTCGTATGCCGTGGGGCGCCGGGCCGACAGTCAGGGCTTTTTCGTGGGTAACCGGCGGTCGCCCTGGTTTGTGGTGGCTTTTGCCATGATCGGTTCCATGATTTCGGGGGTGACCTTCATCTCGGTGCCCGGTATGGTGGCTGCCAGCGGATTCTCCTATTTGCAGATGGTGTTGGGGTTTGTCGTGGGACAGTTGCTCATCGCCTATGTGCTGGTGCCGCTCTTTTATCGCATGAATGTGGTCTCGATTTATGAGTATCTCGAAAACCGGTTCGGTATCGCCTCCTATCGCACGGGTGCCTGGTTTTTCTTCATCTCCAAGATGCTGGGGGCGGCCGTGCGGCTTTTCCTCGTGTGTGTGGTCTTGCAGTTGCTGGTATTCGAGCCGCTGCACCTGCCGTTCGTGCTGAATGTGGTCTTTACGGTGGGGCTGGTGTGGCTCTATACGTTCAGAGGCGGGGTGAAGTCGCTCATTTGGACCGATACGTTGAAGACCGTCTGTCTGGTCGTCTCGGTCGTGCTGTGCATCTACTATATCGCCCGGGGGCTGCATCTCGACCTCGGGGGCTTGTGGCAGACGATACGCCGGTCGGAAATGTCGCAGATGTTCTTCTTTGACGATGTGAACGACAAGCGGTATTTCTTCAAGCAGTTCCTGGCCGGTGTATTCACGGTGATTGCCATGAACGGGCTCGATCAGGATATGATGCAACGCAACCTGAGTTGCCGGAATTCCAGAGATTCGCAAAAGAACATGATTACGAGCGGCATCGCCCAGTTTTTTGTCAACGCCCTGTTTCTGATGCTGGGGGTGTTGCTCTATGTCTATGCCTCGGCCTATGGCATTGCCATACCGGCGAAGAGCGACGAGCTGTTCCCGTGGATAGCGACCCAGGGATATTTCCCCGGGATTGTAGGCATCTTGTTTGTGGTGGGGCTCATCTCGTCGGCCTATTCGGCAGCCGGGTCGGCCTTGACCGCTTTGACCACCTCGTTTACAGTCGATATTCTGGGTGTGAAGGGAAAGAGCGAGGAGCAGGTGTCGCATCTGCGCAAGCGGGTGCATATAGGCATGGCCGTCGTGATGGGAGTGGTGATATTCATTTTCAACGTGTTGAACAACACGAGTGTAATCGATGCCGTATATACGTTGGCCAGTTATACCTACGGTCCCATCTTGGGGCTGTTTGCCTTTGGCCTGTCGGTCAAGGAACCGGTGCGGGACCGCTATATCCCGCTGGTCGCCATCGCCTCACCGATACTCTGTTTCGTTTTGGACCGCCATTCGCAAGCCTGGTTCGGCGGTTACTCGTTCAGTTACGAGCTGCTGATACTGAATGCCCTGTTCACCTACATCGGGCTGTTGCTTTTGATTCGGCGGAGAAAGGATAGATAAGGTTGAGCGTTTTATCTGTCGGTTAATAGCTTATTCCTTTCAAAGGTTTGGAGAATAGCCTGGAAATCTTTACCTTTGGCCCTCCTCCTAAAAGAGAACCGAGTGAACCGGCTGCTCCGTCATATTGCGAAATATTTTCTGCCTGTATTGTTTATCTCCTATATAGGCTGCATTTCGCTGTTTCCCCACTCCCACGTGGTAAACGGGGTGACCATCGTGCACTCCCACCCCTATAAACCCGAAGGGCATCACGGCCACACGACTACCGAGTTTCAACTCATTCATATCCTGTCGCATCTCACTACCTCCACTCCGTCGGTAGGGGTTGTGTTTGCAACGGTTTCGATTGCCTTTGTCCGGTTGCTTTATCCTTGTGTCAGAGCGGTTTTGACTCCGGTCAAGTGGAAGGCTCACGGGCTGCGGGCTCCACCTGTTTCGATTCTGTAAATATTCCGACGTACACAAATGCAAATCAAAGGTTTTCTCCTGCTCTCGGCGAGTGGGAGAGAAACAGGTTATTTATTGTTCAGAATCGAAAAAAATGAAGAAATATATCATCGTATTGGCGATGTGCCTGGGGTGCATCGGCTTTCTGCATGCCGAGACGGCAGCTAAAAAAACATTGGATATCAATATCGTGGGACATGTGCTCGACAAGAGTACCCGGGAACACCTGCCCTACATTACCATTTCGTTGAAGGGTACGACCGTGGGGACGATGACCGACGCCTCGGGACACTATTTTTTGAAAAATCTGCCCGAGGGTGATTTTGTGCTCGAAGCCTCGTCGGTAGGGTATGAGACCGGCCGTCGGCAGGTGTCGTTGAAAAAGGGGGTGACACTCGAAATCGACTTTGAAATTGAGCCGAGTGCCGTCGCTCTCGACGGGGTCGTGGTGTCGGCCAACCGCAGCGAGACCACGCGGCAGTTGGCGCCTACGCTGGTCAATGTGTTGAGCATAAAGACTTTCGAGAATACCAACTCGGGCAATCTGGCTCAGGGGTTGAATTTCCAGCCGGGGGTGCGGGTCGAGAACGATTGCCAGAATTGCGGATTCCAGCAGGTGCGTATCAACGGGCTCGACGGTCCCTACACGCAGATACTGATTGACTCGCGTCCCATATTCAGTGCCCTGTCGGGGGTATATGGGCTGGAACAGATTCCGGCCAATATGATCGAGCAGGTCGAGGTGATGCGCGGTGGAGGGTCGGCACTGTTCGGCTCGTCGGCCATTGCGGGAACCATCAATGTCATTACCAAGGAGCCGTTGCGCAACAGCGGGTCGATAGCCCACAGCATCACCTCGATGGGGGGTAGCGGAAACCTCGAAAACAATACCTCGCTCAACGCTTCGCTGGTGACCGACAACAACAAGGCGGGGCTCTACGTCTTCGGGCAGAACCGGCAACGGGCCGGCTACGACCACGACGGCGACGGCTTTACCGAGTTGCCCGCGTTGAAGGCTCAGACGTTGGGCCTGCGCTCCTATCTGAAAACCAGCAACTACTCCAAGCTCACTTTGGAGTACCACCATATCGGCGAGTTCCGTCGGGGGGGCAACCTGTTGAACCGTCCGCCCCACGAGGCCGATATTGCCGAGCAGTTGAATCACTCGATTAACGGGGGAGGACTCAACTACAACCTCTTTACCCCCAATGAGAAGCATCGCATCAACCTGTATGCTTCGGCCCAGCACATCGACCGCGAGAGCTACTACGGCACGAAACAGAATCTCGATGCCTATGGCGAGACCAGCGACCTGACCGTCGTGGCCGGTGGGCAGTATGTATACAGTTTCGACCGCTGCCTGTTCATGCCGGCCGACCTGACCGCTGGCATCGAGTACAACTACGACAAGTTGCGCGACGAGATGAAGGGATACCACCGCACCACCCGTCAGGAGGTGCACATCGAGAGTGCTTTCTTGCAGAACGAGTGGAAGAACGAGCGGTGGAGTTTTCTGGTGGGCGGACGCCTCGACAAGCACAACCTTATTGACCATGTGATTTTCAGTCCCCGGGCCAACGTGCGTTTCAACCCTACACCCAACATCAACCTGCGGGCCAGCTACTCGTCGGGGTTCCGGGCTCCCCAGACCTACGATGAGGATTTGCACGTGGCGGCCGTGGGTGGCGAGGGGACGATTATCCAGCAGGCCTCCAACCTGAAAGAGGAGAAGTCGCACAGCGTGAGCCTCTCGGCCGATATGTATCGCCGCTTCGGTCCCTTCCAGTGCAATCTGTTGCTCGAAGGGTTTTACACCCGGTTGAACGATGTATTCGTGCTCGAAGAGATTGGGTTCGACCAGACTCACAATGCCACAGTGAAGGAGCGTCGCAACGGAGCCGGTGCCCAGGTGGCCGGTGTGACGGTCGAGGGTAAGGTAGCCTATCTCTCGCTCGTCCAGTTGCAGGCAGGGGTTACCTGGCAGCAGAGTCACTACACCCGGGCCGAGCGTTGGAGCAGCGACGAGTCGGTCCCGGCCCAGAAGCGCATCTTCCGCACGCCCGACTGGTATGGCTATTTTACCGCCACCTATACCCCCGTCAAGCCGTTGAATATCGCCCTGTCGGGGACCTACACGGGCTCCATGCTCGTGCAGCACATGGCGGGCTACATTGCCCAAGATGTGGCGGTGACCACCCCCGACTTCTTCGACATGACCGCCAAGGTGTCGTATGATTTTTCGCTCAACAAAACCATCACTTTGCAAGTGAACGCCGGGGTGCAGAATATCTTCAATGCTTACCAGAAAGATTTCGACCAAGGCAAGGAGCGTGACTCGGGTTACATCTACGGGCCTTCGATGCCCCGCAGTTATTTTGCCGGTATGAAACTGATGTTTTAGGCGGAGGTCCCGGTTGAAGTTTCGACAGGCGCATTCCTGTGATCGGGGAGCCGAAGCATTGCTTTGGCTCCCTTTTATATTTATGATAATCAATGCTCTATGTGAGTGAAAAGATGTAATTTAATAGAATTTATATTTACTATGCAAATCGGTTGCAGCAAATTATCTTTGCGTTTGTGATTATTAACAAATAAAAGAGTAAACAAAAATACCCGTAGGTGTTTTATATAAAAATATCAATAGGGGTGGATAGCTGTAATCATATTAAAAGGGGACTGTTTTTGCTTGTGTGTAGTGTGTGGGTTGCAGGCGCAATTCATGCCCGGCAGCCGTTAATGGACCCGGCACTCCGCGATACTTATCCCGATTATGTCGTTTTTTCATCTCCAAATGGCAAGGATTCGCTCGGCTATTCCCCTCATGGATTGATTGTCCCCGTGGTGTTTCGGGTCAACCGGTACGACCTGCAACCCAACAGCCTGCTCGACACGGTTGTGCAGGAGCTATGCCGCCTGCGGTCCGACTCGGCCGTGCGTGTGGCTCGTGTGTGGATAGGCGGTAGTGCCTCGCCCGAGGGAGCTTTGGATTGGAACCGCCGGTTGGGAGAATACCGTTCACAGGCATTGGCCCGCTATCTGTCGCAGCAGACCGGTTTCCCGCAGGAGCAGATGACGGTGGTAAATTTGGGGGAGGATTGGTACTCGTTTGAACAGACCATGAAGCATGGGATGCAGATACCTCACCGGGAGGAGGTCGTCGCTATCTTGCTGCGCGAGCCCGATGCGGAGCGGCGTAAGCAGCAGATTGTCGCGCTTGATGGGGGACGTACGTGGCATCGGATTATTCGCGATTTGTTCCCACCCTTCCGCAATGCCCGCCTGGCCGTCGTCTGTTATGAGCAGCCTCGGGAAATATTGTCTGTTCCGGTCCGACTCTCGTTGTATCGTAGTGCGCAGCCTGCATCTCGGCCGGTTCTGTCCTCGTCGTTCGGTTCGCGTCGGGGTGGAGCGATGCGGCCGTGGCATCTGGCCGTCAAGAGCAATCTGCTCGTCCTGGCAGCAACTGTGGCCAATGTCGGGGTGGAGGTGGAACTATGGCCTCACGGTTCCCTGGATATACCGGTGTTTTATTCGCCATACGACATCACTCCCACACGTAAGTTGCGAGTGTTGGCCACCCAGCCCGAATTGCGGTGGTGGCCGGGCCTGGTGATGCAGGGACATTTCGTGGGACTTCATACCCATGTAGCCGGTTTCAATATAGCTGTCAACGACAAGGGGCGCTACCAAGACCCCAACCATGCCCTGTGGGGTATGGGAGTGAGTTACGGCTATGCCCTTTCGTGGGGGGCATCGAAGCAGTGGGGGGTGGAGTTTACGCTCGGTGTAGGATTTGCCGAGTATGATTATGACGGGTATCGGAACCGACCCGGAGGCCCGCTGTTCGAGTCGGGTTCCGACTGGTACTGGGGGATTACCCGGGCAGGAATCAGTTTGTCGTACAAATGGGCTTTTTCCCGTGAAAAGTGAGAACGACGATGTGGACGAAGATCAGACAACAGATATACAGAGGGCTTCTCGTTTGTGTCGCAGCCGGGTGTCTGACGGCTTGCGATCGGACCATTCATGAGTATCCCCGGTCGACCGACATGTTGGTGCTGGTCGAACTGAATGCCGACCGCACTCCGCCCGTATATTACAAGGGGTTGAACTATAATGAGAAGGGGGAATATTTCGAGGAGGAGCTGACTCCCGAGCCCTCGCGGGCTTATGTCCCCGACGAGCGGTTGTGCTCCCGGTTTATTGTCGAACTGTATCAGGTACCGTCGCCCGATGCCTCGGTCGAAAAGGGAAGCCTGTGCGAACGTCGTGAAATTGTGGTCGACCGCCTGGCACAACCCCCACAGGACACCCTCGACTTCCATGTGACAGAGGGCCATTACAAAGTGTTGGCGTGGGGCGACTATACCCCCGAGGCCCGGGTGGGCGACTGGCATTTCGATACTCATCGGTTGAACGCGGTGAAGGAGAATGTCGACCAGACACTGCAAGTCAATCACCACAAGAATTCGGCGGCCGGGAGTTGTGATTTCTCAATCTCTTCGACGCGCTATGGATATGAGGTATCGGTAGGCGATTCGGGAAGTATCGCTTCGGTCACTCCGGCCGGGGCCCCCCTTGTCACGGTTCACATGGAGCGCCCTTCGGGGCGATTCCGCTTGTGGGCGACCGATTTGCAGGAGTTTTCCAGGAAGAGGTCGCTGTCGGTAAACGATTTGCAGGTGAAGATTGTTTATAAACAATATGTGAGTGTAGGGTATAACGTAGAGACGGCAACCCTCAACGACTTCATGGAGTCGCGCGACATGGATATGGCACCGGTGACGGTGGCCGACGACGGTTCACTGTTGCTGGCCTACGACTATGTGCTTACCGACGACGGACGGGAAGACCATGTGCTCATCGATGTGTTTGTCTATGACAGTGACGGTCATGAGATTAACCACTACCAGAATGTCGATGTACCGCTTTACCGTAATCGGGAGACTGTCCTGAGGGGGCCGTTTCTGACCCAGAGTGTAGGCAGCGGCGACATCGGTATCGACGATGGCTTTGACAATGAAATTGTCGTGGTGATACCCGATTGAAACCGGATATATAGTTAATTATTTATATGGAAATTCGTTATGAATAAGAATTGTTATCTGATGGGAATAGCGTTGCTGGGACTGGCAACCGGCTGTTCCGAAGTGATGGACGAGCCCGGATTGAATCCGCATGGCGATGTGATAAGCCTGCGTTTCGAGGCTCCCGAGGCTCTGCAAGTGACGCGCTCCATGCCGGGGACAAACAGTGCGCATGGGGGACTGACAAATGTGGATTGGAGTAAATATGACCTCCGTTATCAAGTGGCGGTCTACACCGAAGACGGCTCGACACTGTTGGTCGCACCTCAGGTTCAGACGGTCGACACCTATGGCCCGGTGGCTTTTGAGTTCCGGCTCACTCCCAACAATACCTACAAGTTTGTGGCTTGGGCCGACTATGTGCGGCAAGGCGAAACGGCCGACCTCCACTACAACACCGCCGATTTCACTCGTATCGCAATACAAGATGCCCCGGAGGCTCAGTTGAACGACGAGAGTCGCGATGCCTACTTCTTCTCCAAGAATATTGCGGTGTCGCAGACCTTCGGGGAGACCATGACGCTGAAACGCCCCTTTGCCAAACTGCGGGTGGTGACGACCGATTGGGGCTCGGAGGGTATGACGATGCCCGATAACTTCAAGGTGGCTTATCACGATTGTACCCGGTTTGCCGAGTTGAATGCCGTTACCGGCGAAGCTGCGGGCAGTGCCGATGCCGACGCCGCCACCCTCTACACGGCGGCTCTGGCACAGGACGAGGCGGGCGACAAACTCTATGAAGGGGGCTACGACGCTACCGCCGGCAACCGCACCCTGCTCGTCGATTACCTCATTGCCGGTGATGCCCAGCAGGCTGTCCACTTCAATGTAGCGATGCTCAAAGGCGATGCTCCCATCGTGGAGAAGGATTTCACGACCAATATCCCCATACAGCGCAACTACCTCACCACGGTTCTGGGTAACCTGCTTACCGTAGGCGGCAGTGTGACCATCGACATCGACGAGGGCTTTGTCAACGGGTGGATAGACGGGCAGGAGTGGTGGAGCGCTTCGCCGGTCACCCCGGTAGAACCGGCCTGTGAAGAGAGCCGAAACGCCAGCGGTCAGGCGGTGCGGACCTATCGCATCTACACGCGTGAGGAGTTTGCCTGGTTGCCCGACCACATCTACGATATGGTTACCGAGACCTATACCGACGACCAGGGGGCCGAGCAACGGAAAACCGCGGTAACCACCATTCTCATCGAGAACGATATCGACATGAGCGGCGTGGACTGGAAGCCCATCTATACGACCGGCGAAAACACCTATACGGTCGACGGGCAGGGCCATGTGCTGCGTAACTTCTCGATGAACGGGCAGTTCGGTGCCGTGTATGAATACAACCTGGGTCCCTTCGTATTGGGTACCTACCATGCCTATACCGGTGTGTGGGGAAAATTCGAAGGAGTGATGAAGAACCTGACCTTCGAGAACATCATCATTAACGGTTTGGCCAACAGCGAGGTCGATGTCGACGTCGAAGGCAACCCCATCGACCACAGTCAGGAGTATGCCTATTTTGCCGGTTGTATCGGATACACCGGAGCCAATTACAGCACGGTGGTCAATATCGAGAATGTGCAGGCCCGTCACGTGCGCATCAGGGCCTCTGCCGGTTTGCAGACCCAAAACGTGGGCGGTCTCATCGGCTGGATTGGCGTGGGCGGTGGCAGCACCTGGCTGAAAGATTGTTCGGTCGACGATATTCTGATAACCGGTTATCAGGCCGGAGGACTGGTCGGTCAGGTGGTTGGCGGCCGCGGTGTAGCCTTTACCCGGTGCAGCGCCGAGAATGTGACCTTGCGCATGCGAGGATTCGCCAGTACGGGCATTTCGGGCTTCATTGGTCAGTTCAACGACGGTGCCGGCTCCAAAATCGAGCAGTGCATCTACCCGACGAATGTGCGCTACCTCGACGATGAGACGGGGCTTCCCGACGAGAGCTACGAACCCGACAGCCCCTACTACGGCTATTGCAGCTACGGCAAGGATACGCCGGCCATCGTCGAGTAAATGTGAGGACTCCCGGATAAAACCCTGTCAAAATTCGGATTTCAGGGGAGGCGAATTGATAGTCTGAAATTCAACGGCAACAAAAAGAGCCTTATCATGCTCCATGGCGGGGTAGTGATAAGGCTCTTTGGTGTTTACCCCTTTGGGTAAAACGCTTGTGCGGGATTGTGCTTGCATGGAATATTTTGACGCATTGACGTTTTTTTTGATGTATTGACGTTCCTTTTTTGATAGATTGACACCCTCTTTTTGATAGATTGGCGCAAGTTCAAATGGATTTTAGGATAATTTCGTCAAAAAGATATTAATAAAAATTAAACTTATGAGGGCGAGACTACTTTGTATTTTTATGCTGGTGCTGAGTGTAGCGCAGGCACGTGTCGTGACTTTTATTCCGGAATCGGCAGCTGGAATGAATGGCACGTTTACTATCAAGCTTGATGATTTGGTTGTGATGGAGGTATCGGACGGAACTTGTTCTTCCGATATGCTTACCCTGCGCAACAACGGGGCCACACTCTCTTTTTCGTTGAACGACCCCACTTGGTCGGAGGTCATTACGAACATACACATTATCGTGGTAAGCGGCGATCCGGCCAACCGCATCAGCGGGAGCGGATATGTAGCCTCGGGCGAGACCGGCACCTGGACCGGCAATGAGATGGGAGTGACCCTCACCAACAATGCGACGGACTGGGTAGGCATCAGTAAGATCGTGGTGTGTACCAACGGTTCGGTCTGGGAAGATAGCGGAGGCGATGGCGGAGACCAGCCGCTTGGCGATGAGGGAACGTATGTGTTTGATTGCAGCGGAACGATCGATGGTACCGATTCGCTGGTGGTCGATACCCAGATAGCCACCTTTATCCAGCACAAAGGCGATGGATCGGACGAGCCGACCTATACCAACCCGTGGCGCGTATATGCCGATAACACGGTGACGATACGCATGAAGGAAGACTATGTGCTGCAAGGCGTGAGAATCAAATTGGCGAGCGGCTATGGCGCCCCCAAACTCGAATATTCGGAGGAGGTTACCGAATCATATGCCGACGGGTATAAAACCATTTCGGACCTTCCCCAGAACTTGAAAAGTTTTACCATGACCAACATGGGCTCTCAGACCCGCTGGCAGCAGATAGAGATTGCCTATGGCAAGTGGAATGACAATATAGTGGTTAAGGTGCCGCGGTCGATTGATTTCGGCACTTTCACCACAGGCAACATAAACACTCACTACGTTCCCGTGCTTGCGTGGAAAGCCACGACGATTACGGGAGTGAGCATCTCCAAACCGTTCTCCGTGACCGACTTTACCGCGCCTGTTTCGTTGGAAGAGAACGAGATTTACTCCTTGCCGCTGAGTGTATTTTCGCAAACAAAAGATACTTTTACCGACACCTTGCGTATTACCTTCCCCGATACCGTTTGTAAGGTGGCGGTAAAGGCTACGATTGTCGATGGTATGTTTGGTGCATCTGACGGGGCTTTCCCCACGACTTTGGGGTATCTCTACGATGCGAATGGTGACGGGCACATGGAGTATTTCCGGGGGGCATATCCCAACGTGGAGCAATACTCGTACGACGGATCGCTCCTGTCATCGGTCTACACGGGAAATTATCTTTTTTCGCTCGACGACATGGACGGTGATGGCAAGCTCGAAATCGTGTGCAGCCAGAGCAATGATGGGGATAATCCGGGTAGCGTCTCGATTCACGGGCTCGACGGCCGGTTGCGCACCTCCTTCCCCGTAAGCCTGGACGGCGGCACCTACACCGTCATGCTCGATGCCAACAGCGACGGGCGTCCCGACTTCTATTTCGAAGACTATGACAACGACCGTCATCTTATCTATTATCAGCAGCCCGACGGCTCGTTCGTGTGCAAGGAGATACGGGTACTCGACGACCCGAGCGAGATTGAAAATGCCATGTTTGCCCAGTATGGAGCCAATGCCACGGTAACGAAACCGGTCAATTTCAGCGGTGTGTCGCTGGCCAAGAAGCCTCCCGTGCGGCGGCAGAAAGGTTCGGTAGCTGCCAGTGAGGTTGTCCGCAAGACCCGCTCGGCCGAGCTCTTCTATGGCAATACCTCGCCCACGGCGGTCGATGTGAACCTGGACGGATATCCCGACCTGTTGAACCTCAACAACGGGAATGCTCTGCTCAGTATCGGCGACGGCACCTATTATTACGGGTCGTTCGAGGGGCAGACCACGGTGCAGGACCTCAACGGCGACGGTATGCCCGACTTCGTGCTCTACGACGAGGAGAACCGTACGGTGATGCTGTTCCTTTACGAAGGGAACAACAGTTTCAAGAGCCAGGTGCTGATGCAGAATTTCAACATTACGGGCATCTACACCTTCGACTTTGACCACGATGGCGATGTGGATATTCTGCTGCCTTTCGACTATACGGAGTCTTCGCAGTATGCCTACTTCGTCTTCTTCGAGAACCAGGGCAACAACGAGTTCAAGAAGCGGGAACGCTCGTTCGACTACGGTCGTGCGCTTAGTTTCATCGGCGGAGGCGATGTGGATAACGACGGGCGTTTCGAGGTGGTGGCGCGCGAGGAGAAGAACATCTTCCTCATCGACTGTGCGACGAATTTTGAGATTGGAGCCGAGTCGGGAGTCATTGCTACGGTACCCGACCCGAAGAGCTATCAGTATGAAGGGGATTACCTGTTTAATTTCGGCGATTTTGACAACGACGGACGAACCGAATGGTGGGGCGGCGTGAACTTCGAGACCGGCTGGTCCCTCGCTACACCCTACAGCGTTCGCGAGTCGGGCCGGTTCGACTCCGACAAGCTCAACACGGCTCCCCAAAAGATGACCTCTCCGTCCTATGTATACGATGCGGCCATCGATATGCTGCGCGTCGAATGGGCGGCAGGCAGCGATGCCGAAAATTCGGCCTGCGACCTGAGCTACGCCTTGCGAATCGGCAGTGAGCCGGGCAAGGGCGATGTGTGGTATGCCTACGCCGATGCCGACGGCCGCCGTCTGCGCCCCGGTCAGGGTAATGCCGGTTACAATACCTATGCCCTTGTCTCTACGGCAGGTTGGGCGAAGGGTACCTATTACCTGGCCGTGCAGGCTGTCGATGCCAACGGGTTGGGCGGAGCCTGGTCGGACGAGGTGACCTTCGACTACTCGGGGCTCTCCGCCTCGTTCCAAGCCTCGGCCAATCAGATGTATGTGACGGACACGCTTTCCCTTTTCACCGTGGCCGACTACAATGCTTCCAGCACCTATACCTGGGATCTTGGTGAGGGCGGCCGTGAGGTGAGCCGCGAAGGCAACCGCTGGCAGGTGGTATACGACCAGGCCGGCCGCAAGACTGTCAGCCTCTCGGTGACCGATGCCGACGGCCTGATGGCCAACAGCGAAGAGGTATCGTTCGAGGTCTATCCCCTGCGCTGGGTAGCCGACTCCATACCCGATCCCGGAGATTACTGGAGCTATTCGACCTATTCCTCTGCGGGGCGTTATTTCGACATCGACATGAACGGCTCGCTCGATGTGGTGGGTACTGCGGTAATCAATTCGGAACAGTCGCTGACGGGTGTCTTCTCCAACGAAGAGAACAACAACCGTTTCAAGAAGGTGGGGCGTACCTATAACTCCGACCTCAATCCCGATCTGGAACGAATCATACCCATAGACTTCAACATGGACGGTATCCCCGATTTCATGGGGAATACCAACAAGGGCAACCTGTTCATCAACGAGGGTAGTTTCGATTTCACCTATTCTACCGAGACCTATACGGTGCCCCCGGAACAAGACACGTATGACCCCCAGATTACCGAATATGATTTGCACGATATATACAGCCGTTTTGACTTCGACAACGATGGCTATCTCGATGTAGCCTATGGCGGATTCCACTATCTTCGGATAGGTATCAACCGGGGCGACAACCTCAGTTTTGACCGGCAAACCCTTCCCGACCCCGATTCCGATGATAATATCATATGGAGCATGGGGCAATGGATCGATTTCAATCGTGACGGGTATATGGATTTCTGGTATCGTGAGGCCGATGATGTTCAGAGGGTTACATGGCGTTTTATTGTCTATCTGAACAATGGCGACGGCACATTCGAGCGGAAACAGGTATATGAGACCCCATATTGGGACTCCGACTTCTCTCCCTTCTTCTTCGACTTGAACAACGATGGCTGGCAGGATATCATATGGAGCGTTATGCCCGACTACGACGGGGGCGTGTTGGAAACGGGCAGCACCCATATCGTATTGGGCGATGCCTCGATGTCTTATGTAGGTAAGGAGGAGATAGTCCTCGACGGATACGCATTCAACGGAGAGTTTTTCTGTTATGGCTGCGGTCACGAAAGCCGACGCCTGTATGACGTCGACAACAACGGGTGGCTCGACCTGCCGGTGATGGTGGCCGACGGTTTCAGAACAAGTGCAAGTGGCTACGTGTCCTTGCAGACGGCCACGGGTCTGCTTTATCTCTACCCCGATTGGGAAATCGTGTTTGAAAAGGGGGCTGAATCGCCTGTCGATGAAATGCCCTTTGCCGACCTGAACGGCGACGGCCTGCCCGATGGAAACGAGATGATCATGGCAACCAAACATACGAACACGGCCCCCGAGGCCCCGAAGAGTGTAAGTGCCGTGCAGACCGAAGAGGGCGTGCTGCTGCAATGGGACGATGCTCGCGATGCCGAGACTCCGGCCGTACACTTGCGCTACAACGTGAGCTTGAAGCGCAAGGGGGCAACGGGCGAGAACAGTTATGTGATTTCGCCCATGAACGGCGGCAGCGATTTGGCGGCAGCCATACCGGGCTATCGCGGCTATCGCACCTGCACCCGCATGGTGGTACCTACCCGACGGTTTGAGGTGGGGCAGGAGTATGAATTGAAGGTACAGGCCATCGACCTGTGGAATGCACACTCGCCCTTCTCCGAGACCTTCACCTTCCGCATGGAGAGCCAGGTGAGCATCGACGCTCCGGCCGAGACCTGCACCGAGCGTGTCGTGACCGTGACCTACCAGGGTACCGAAAGCGGTACGCCGCAGTGGTCGGCGGGAGACGGCGGCGAGTTGCTCGAAACCGATGGCAATTCGGTGGATATGACGTGGAGCACGTCGGGTGTGAAAACCATCACGGTGACCGTGGGTGGCATCACCTCGGAGCGGAGTATCAAGGTGAATGAGTCGCCCGATTTGTCGGTTGATTTCCCCGAGGCGATATTAATCAACTCCCAACTCTATTTCAACTTGCCCGACTTGTTCGGTGACCCGAGTAAACGTACCTATTTGCGCGGTTCGTTCTACCGAGACGGACAAGAAGACCTGCCCATGGGCAGTTATACCAAAGATAGCGACCCGATAGCTTACACCGAGGGAACCTTCGCTTTGGCCCAAAAGACGGGAGAGACCGAAGCCCGTCTGGTATTGCTGGAAGCCGGTCGGTACTGGATCGATGTGTGCTACGACGATCCCGTGTGCGGGGAGATGAGCGAACGGTTCTGGTTCGATGTGGTCGATGTGCAACCCGAAATCGCCATCGTAGGTGTCGATGGCGGCAAGAATGTGATACAGTGGAATGTAGAGGCGGCACAGGCTTCGGGTGTCGACTTTGAAACGGTGCGCATCTACAAGGAGACCGGCTCGACCAACAACTTTGTGAAGATTGGCGAGGCCGCACTGACGGACGGCCGCTATGTGGACCTGACCTCCGATCCTACGGTGCGCAAGAGCCGTTATACCATCGACATGTCTACCGCCGACGGCATGACCTCGGGACGCAGTGAGGTTCACGGCAGCGTGCATATCATGCTGAACCAGGGTGTTACGTCCAACAGTGTCAACATCGTGTGGACGGCCTACGAGGGAGGTGTCGTTGACCAATACACCATCTTGCGCGGTACGTCGCCCGATGCACTCGAAGTGTTGACCACGGCTTCGGGTTACGAAACCAGTTACACCGACCAGACAAAACCCGAGGGTGATGTCTATTACGCCTTGCAGTATTCCAACCTCTACGGCAATACGTGGAGCCGGAGTGAGATAGCTAAGAATTTCCATCGTGCCGTCCAGGAGCAATCGGCGTTTGAGGGCCGTTCGAATGTGGTAAATGCCAATCAATCGGCAGTGATTTCCCTGGCTGAATCGCTTCATGTGATGGTGGTGGAAGCCAATGACGCTCTTACGCCCGAACAGAAGGCTGTCCATCTGTATGCCGAGGTGTTGCCGGCTACCGCTACCTACAAGCGGGTGAACTGGCAGGTGCTGTCCGGCAGTGATTTGGCTACGGTGGACGAAGCCGGTGTGTTGACCTATGTCGGTAACGGACGCAACGGTGTGGTGAGCGTGCAGGCTACGACCATCGATGGTTCGAACATCAAGGAGGTGAAAGATATTTTGGTCAGTGGTTTCGGTCAGAGCGGTGACCATGTGCCGGTAAGCAGTATCCGCATCAGTGCGCCCTACACGACACTTACACCCTCGCAAAACGGTGTGCAGTTGGAGGCAGTGGTACTCCCCGACGATGCAACCGAGAAGGGGTGTTATTGGGAGGTTGTAAGCGGTTCGCAGGTAATAGAGGTGTCGCTCTCGGGCTGGGCTATGGCGAAAGGCGTGAACGGTGTGGGCACAGTACGCGCCACGGCCGTAGACGGTAGCGGGGTATATGGCGAAATCGTCCTTACGGCCTCGGGATTCGAGTTGGCAGTCGATGATGTGACGACCGGGATAAGGGTATACAGCCTCAACCGGAATCTGATTGTACAAAATGTGGAAGGGCGTTCGCTCGACCTCTTCGACCCGACGGGGCGTCATGTGAAACATGTGGAAGAGGCCGAGGCTCAGGAAACCGTCAGCGGCCTTGATGCGGGCGTCTATCTGCTCTATATCGAAGGCGACGGCTGTCGGAAGGTAGTAATCAGGTAACCTCCCGGGGAGGCTGTCGAATAGAGTGACGAGACCGACCGGTCTTATAGGTTAATATGTAAAAGAGAAATCCTCCTGCTTTTCACCGAAATCCGGGTAAAGGCAGGAGGATTTTTATGCGATGACTTTTGTGCATTGACAAGAGCTGGCTCATTTTTCCCGCAATGAGCCTCTCCTTTCTGTCATATGGTCAAGGAGCTATCGTCTGGATAGCTTAGAAATTCAGGTTCACACCGGCCATGACCGTCGCTTTGGGCATGGGGTAGCCGGCGTTGATTTCGTAGCGTTGGGCCAGCAGGTTCTCTCCCCGGGCCCACAGGCCGAGCCAGCGGTTCACGCGGAACGAAGCGTTGAGGTTCCACAGGACAAATTCCTCAGTTTGGCTGTTGCTGCCCACGGCGGTGTAGAGGTTGTCGATGTATTGCACGCCGGTAGAGACGGTCCACCGCTTGTGGGTATATTGGGCTCCGGCATAGAGCTTGTGCTCGGGGGCGCCCACCACGGGATTCTCCATGTGCAGATAGCTGTAATTGGCCTCGACCGACCAGTGCGAGTCGATGCGATAGCTCACCTCGGCCTCCACGCCGCAGTTGTCAATTTTGCCGGTATTCTGGTTCAGCATACCCGTACCGTTGGGGTTGGGCAGCGTGACGATGAGGTTCTTGCCGTCGATGTAGAAGAGGTTGATGCCATAGGCGATGCGGTTGTCGAGCAGGTGCTGGGCAAAGGCCAGTTCGTAACTCCACATCGACTCGGGTTTCAAGTTGGGATTTTGGGGTGGGAACATGTACATCTCGCGCAGAATGGGGTAGCGGAATCCCTTTGCTGCCGAGGCTTTCAACTCGATGGTGCGGGGCAGGTGGAACGAGAGTCCGGCTTGCGGCACCCACTCGGTCCCTATCCGCGAATGGTGGTCGATACGCACACCGGCATCGAGGGTGAGCCAGTTCCACAGGTTCTGCCGGAAGTCTACATATCCGGCCAGCTCGTCTTCGTGCTTGTCGACCAGGTCGCTCGTCGTGCCCGCCTTCTCGCCGCTCACGAACTTGTTCCAGGCATGTCCGCCGTAACGGAACCAGTCGAAGCCGAAGGTGATGCGGTTGCCCGGGAAGAACTGGGTGCTTTGGTAGAGCGACAGGCCCAGCATGTTGTCGAACGAGAGGAAGCGGCTCTCTTGCGGGCCTTCGCCCAGCGAGGGAGTGTAGCCGTCGTTAATCCAGTGGTTGCCCCAGTTGTAGAAGAAGCTGGCGGCTCCCGATGTCTTCTCGTACTTGTTTTCCACGGCAAACGAGGTCATGCCGCGGGTGATGCTTTGGTCGCCTTCGAGCAGCGGAGCGCTCACCGGACCCGGATAGGAGGCGTTGAAGTGGGTCACGTTCACGTCGCCGCGCAGGTTCCAGTTGCGGGTTACCTCATAGCCCAGTTTGGCATAGCCGCCGTATTGCTCGAAGCCCATGTCTTTGCGGTGGCCGTCGGTGCGGTTGTACGAACCGCTGATGAGGCTCGAAAACTTGCCCTTTTTGATGCGGTTGGTTACCTCGCTTTGCAGGGTGTTGAACGAGCCGTATCCCAGGTTGACGTTGGTTTTCACCCCCTCCTCGTGCATGCGGCGGGTAACGATGTTGACGACACCGCCCATGGCATTCGAGCCATAGAGCACCGAGGCCGGTCCGCGCAGCACCTCCACCCGCTCGGTCATGAGCGACTGGTAGGCATCGGAGATGGGGTGGCCGAAGATGCCGGCATATTGCGGGTGGCCGTCGATGAGTACCATCAGCCGGCCCGAGCCGCCGCTCAATCCGCGCAGCGAGATGTTCCCGGCGGCACCGCCTGATACGCCGTAGCCCATGATGCCTCGCGAGGTCACGAAGAGTCCGGGTACCTGCTGGGTGATTACCGGCAGCACCGAGGGTTGCATGCTCTGCTCGATTTCCTCGCGGTCGATGACCGAGACGGTAAGGGGCAGATGCCGCACATCGGTCTCGTTGCGGGTGCCGGTCACCACCACTTCGTTGATATGAATCGGGTCGGAGGGTTTCCCGGCCAGAGCCAGGAGCGAGTTGTTGTCGGTGTTGTCGGGTTGGGCCGAAGCCATTCCGGCCATAACTGAAAACAGGAGTAAAAATCTGGTCCTCATGAGTAGGTACAATTCTTCTTTGTGGTTATACAAATCGGTTGTTTCGTTGAATCCCCTTCGGGTTATCCCGCTGCATGCACTCACAGCATGGCAGGGGAGGGACCCGAGGGGGCTCTCTGCGTTTAGGTTTTCATTGTCGTTCTTGCGTGAACTGTGTCAGTAGCCAAACCGTTGGGCTGCCCGTTGCATCGACTCGATAATCTTTACCCCGAAGGGGCAGCGAGTTTCGCAGGCACCGCAGGCGACGCACTCCGAGGCGTGATGTTCGAGCGCCTTGTAGTGTTCCCGCACGGTTTCGGGAATCTCCCCTTGTGCAACAGTCAGGTTGTAGAATTTGTTCACGGCAGCGATGTCTATTTTCGACGTGCAGGGGGCGCAGTGGCCGCAATACATGCAGTGTCCGCGCCAGGAGAAGCGGTCGAGGTGGGTCATCACCGCGGTGTAGTCGCGCTCCTCGGGAGTAGCCCGGCACCAGGCTACGGCCGCTTCTATCTCGTCCTGCGTCTTGCAGCCCAGCATGACGGCAGCCACGGCGGGGCGGGTGAGGGCGTAGTCGATGGCCTGCACGGGGGTGAAGGCACAGCCGAAGGGCGAGTTCTCCCGGTCCAGCAGGTCGCCGCCGCCGAAGACCTTCATTACGTCGATAGCCACCCCTTCGCGTTCGCACAGGGCATAGAGCTGCTCGCGGGCCGGGTCGACGTTGTGCAGGGCGCCGGCATAGCTCTGCTGGTCGAAGAGCACGTCGACATCTTCGTTGGGCGGGAGCAGGTCGTAGCAGGGGTTGATGGAGAAGAGCAGCACGTCGATGAGTCCCGTCTTTACGGCCATACCGGCTACAATCGGGTTATGGCTGCTCATGCCGATGTGCCTGATTTTCCCCTCGGCTTTCAGCCGTTGGGCTATCTCGATAATCTCGTGGTCGAAGACGGTGTGGAAATCCTTCTCGGCATCGACATAGTGAATCATGCCCACGTCTACGTGGTCGGTGCGCAACGCTTTGAGCAGCGCGTCGAACGACTCGATGGTCTTCTTCGGGTCGCGGGTGCGCAGGTACTGGCCGTTCTCCCAGACGGTGCAGAGGTGACCCTGTATGACAAAGCGGTCGCGGCGGCCTTCCAGCGCCTGCCCGATGTGGGCGCGCAAGTCGGGGTTCGACGAGTAGATGTCGACGAAGTTGATGCCCCGGTCGATGGCAAAGTCGAAATCGGCCTTTACCTCCCGGGCGCTCTTGTTCATGAAACCCTCACAGCCGAGGGCGATGGCACTTACCTGTATGCCGGTGCGGCCTAATGTGCGGTATTCCATAAGCGGGTCTAAAATTCTTTACCTTGTTTCAGTTCTTCGACAAAGCGGTCGATGCGATGCAGCTCCTTGGGTATGTCGATGCTCTGCGGACAGTGTGATACACACTGATGGCACCCGATGCAGTGGCTGGCCTGGCGCAACTTGGGCACGCTGCGGTCGTAACCCACGAGGAAGGCCCGGCGGGCTTTGCGGTAGTTCTCGTCCTGCGACGAGGCAGGTACGTTGCCCTCGTTGATGCACTTGTTGTAGTGGACCAGAATGGCCGGAATGTCGATGCCGTAGGGGCAGGGCATGCAGTACTTGCAGTCGTTGCAGGGAATGGTGGGGTAGCGCAGCATCAGTTGGGCCGTCTCTTCGAGAAACGCCAGATCGTCGTCGGTGAGCGGGTGCAGGGGCGAGTAGGTGCGCAGATTGTCCTGCAAGTGCTCCATGTAGGTCATGCCGCTCAGTACGGTGAGCACGTCGGGGAAGGAACCGGCAAAGCGGAAGGCCCACGAGGCTACGCTCGCCTCGGGCGTGTGTTGTTTGAGCGTGGCGGCGATGTGGTCGGGCACGTTCGACAGCCGGCCGCCCAGCAGAGGCTCCATGATGACGGCAGGGATATTGCGCTTCTTCAACTCGGCGTAGAGGTACTCGGCATTGACGTTGTTGCCCGAGGCGTGCCGCCAGTCGACATAGTTGAGCTGTATCTGCACGAAATCCCAGTGCACGGTCTCGTGCATGGCCAGCACCTCGTCAAAGACCGCCTGCGTGCCGTGGAACGAGAAGCCCAGGTTGCGAATGCGGCCGGCCTTGCGCTCCTCGACGAGGAAGTCGAGCATGCCGTTGTCGATGTAGCGGGCCCGGAAGGTCTCGATACCGCCGTTGCCGATGGAGTGGAGCAGGTAGTAGTCGATGTAGTCGACTTGCAGGTTCTCGAACGACTTGCGGTACATGGTGATGGAGTTCTCGCGGGTGAAGTTCGAGAAGTTCGACAGCTTGGTCGCTACGAAATATTTGTCGCGCGGATAGCGTTTGAGGGCGATGCCGGTCGACTTTTCCGACCCGCCCTGCATGTAGACGGGGGAGGTGTCGAAATAGTTCACGCCGTGGGCGATGGCATAGTCGACCAGTTCGTTGACCGCCTCCTGGTCGATAGTGCTGCGGGTGCCGTCGGGCGAGGGAATGTTGGGGAGCCGCATCATGCCGTAGCCGAGCAGCGACACCCGGTCCTGAGTCCTGGGGTTGGTGCGGTAGGTCATCTGGTCGGTGGGGACTTCGGTCGTGGCCGTATGGGCGGCCTCCTGCCGGTTCTTGCAGCCGGGCAGAACGGTGGCCGAGGCGAGAGCCGTGCCGCCCAACACTTTCAGAAAGTTGCGGCGGTTTATATTTTTATTCGATTTGTTTTCCATTGTTTCCGAGATTTTGAAAAGTTAGATGATGCGGTGATTCTTGTGCCCTTCGACATAGATGGCGCTGAACGGCCGTGCCGGACACAGGTTCTCGCAGGTGCCGCAGCCGATGCAACGCTCCACGTTCACGACCGGAATCTTGGGCGAGTCGGCCACGTCGGGGTTCGAGGCGACCATCTGAATGGCGCCGGTGGGGCAGTGGCGGGCACAGTTGCCGCAATCCACCCCGTCGGTCAGGGGCACGCAGTTCTCCTTTACCCACACGGCATGGCCTATCTGTATGCTCGATTTCTCGGCCACGGTGATGGGGCGAATGGCGCCGGTGGGGCACACCTCGGAGCAGCGGGTGCACTCGGGTCGGCAATAGCCCCGCTCATACGACATCTCGGGTTGCATGAAGGTCATCAGGTTGCCCGAGGGGCGCAGCACCTGATTGGGACAACTCGATATGCACAGCTGGCAGGCCGTGCAGTGCTGGGCCAGATGCGCGGCACTCTGCGACCCCGGCGGGGTGATGGGGGTTGCCCGTTTGGGAACCTTCTTCTCCTCGATAACGGCCAGTCCGCCGTCGACCTTCATCTCCTGGGCTTTCAGCAGGGCGCTGCCGGCCAATACACCGGTGAGCGTCAGAAACTCCCGACGGGAGTTGTTGCCCGTCTGCTTTTCGGGTGCGTCCGGTTGTCCGGCCTTTTTAGCAGCCCGGGTGCGGGGCACGTAGTGAATGGCATGTTGGGTGCATCGGTCTATGCAGTCCATGCACACCACGCAACGGCTGTAATCGATGGCGTGGTTCTTGGCATCGATGCACGAGGCTTTGCAGTTGCGGGCACACGTCTGGCAGCCGTTGCAGCGGGTTGTGTCGATGGTGGGGCGGAAGAGCGAGAAGCGCGACAGCAGCCCCAGCGTGGTGCCTACCGGGCAGATGGTGTTGCAGTAGGTGCGTCCGTTGCGCCAGGCCAGCACGACGATGACCACCAGCGTGACGATGGCGATGATGAGCGAAGGGAGGCTTTTGAGCCACACCTCGGTCGAGTAGAAGGCGTAGCTGTCCATGCGCTCGGCCAGGAGAGCCAGCAGGTTGTTGCCCCATCGGTAAACCGGGGCAAAGAGGTTGGTGGCTATGCGGCCGTAGGCGCTGTATGGTGCGATGAGGGCGGCCCAGGAGGCAAACCCGGCAACCAGTGCGGCGATGAAGATGACCAGCATGCCGTAGCGCAACCACGAGAGGGCACGCGAGTAGCGGAACCGATGTTTCTTGCGTTTGCCGGCTATCCACGAGACGATGTCTTGAAACACGCCCAGCGGGCAGATGACCGAACAGTAGATGCGCCCGAAGAGCAGGGTCAGAGCCACGAGCAGGACAATGACGCCCACGTTCAAGGCCAGTATGGCCGGCAGGAACTGTATCCGGGCCAGCCACCCGAACCACAGGTGCAGCGTTCCCGTAAAGTCGAGGAACAACAGGGTGATGAGCGCAAAACAGATAGTAGCAGCGACTATTCTGATTTTTCGTAACATAGAAGTTTGTTTTTACAGTTAAATGATGTGAGTCGTGATGATTTTCCACAGATAAAAATCACCTACGAAAATACGCAAAGATTTTTTTAATTTTGGGAATCGGTCTGCGAGAAAAGTCACTTTTTATAAATTTTTCTTACACTTTTCTCTCCCATGGGGCTATTCGTGCACATTTGTGCAGAAGAAAGCTTTTCTTCCCGCCTTTGCGGTAACACGCATCTCGTCTATCTTTTCGCTTACAAAGGTAGGGAGGCAATGCGGGATTGGAGGTAGACAAATTACGGATAGTTGTACCCCGTTTACCGATTGTCGGTTTGGAGGCAGGAGTTATACTTTTTTATCTGTCGGGCCGTTTTAAATTATAGATAAAAATTGAAATATGGAATCATCTGCAAGTGAAAGCCCTGCCTGGCTCGACTGGGCCAAGGAGTTACAATTTATTGCGCAAGCCGGATTGACCTACTCGAAAGATCCGTTTGACTTGGAGCGCTTCCAGCGAATACGCGATATTTCGGCCGAGATTATGAGTCGTCACACCGGTCTTCCGTATGAGCAGGTGAGGCATCTGTTTTGTAGCGAGGTCGGCTTTCAAACGCCCAAACTGGATACCCGGGCGGCTATTTTCAAAGACGGAAAAATTTTACTGGTCGAGGAGCGCGACGGCTCCTGGTCGCTCCCGGGCGGGTGGGTCGATGTGAATCAAACCCTTAAAACAAATACTGAAAAAGAGGTCCTCGAAGAGGCTGGTCTCGAAGTCGAGGTTGTGCGCCTGTTGGCTCTGCAAGATCGCAATTTGCATAACCGACCTCCGTATGCTTACAATGTATGTAAAGCCTTTTTCCTCTGTCGGGTTAAGCAGGGGGCTTTTCGCCCTAATACCGAGACGTTGGGAAGCGGCTATTTTGCGTTGGACGAGTTGCCTCTTCTCTCGGAAGATAAAGTTACCCGCGAGCAAATAGCCCTCTGCTTTGAAGCGGCTCGTCGCGAATTTTGGGAGGTTCCTTTCGATTGAACAGGATTTTGAAAGATAAGTGGGTAATGCTTGACTAATCGGTTGATATAGAAAGCTAATTGTAGTTATAAATTATAATTGAGAAGAAATTTTTTTGAGAAAAATGGTGCTGATATTCCAATTTTTTGTACCTTTGCACCCCGAATGGAGTATATTGCTCCATCAGACCGATGAAACAGAATACAATCTATCGCAATTACATCTTTCGTAGTGGAGTATTGACGAAACTCGATTCGTTTCACCAATGGGGAATGGCCAATTCCGATTGATAAATAGCCCAGGTCGATACATCTTTTTTCAGTAGTTAATTCCATTTTTTTTAATTCATAAATTTTTTTACGCATGAACAAATTCTATTTGTCCATAGCGGTGCTGTGTGCATCGTTATGTGCAGGTGGCGCATGTGCTCAGGAGCCGGTTCGGCGTGTGTATACGCTGGACGAAATTTTTGCTCTGGCCGACCGCAACAGCAAGTCGTTGCGCCCCTCGTTTACTGCAATCGACGAGGCCCGCGAGGCGGTGAGAGTCGCCAAAAACGACCGTCTGCCCGATATTGATGCCTCGTTGTCGTTCAGCTATTTGGGCGACGGCACGATGATGGAGCGTGATTTCACGCAGGTAGAGCGTGCACCCATGCCTCACTTGGAAAATAATTTTGCCTTGGAAGTATCACAGATTATCTATTCGGGCGGCGCTGTCTCCAACGGTATCGCCATAGCACAGTTGCAGGAGGAGAATGCCCGGCTCGACTGGGCCAAGGACCGCAACAAGGTGCGCTTCCTGCTGGCCGGTTACTACTTCGACCTGTTCAAGCAGCTCAATCTGATTAAGGTCTATGAGCAGAATATTGAGCAGACCCGTCAGCTGTTGAAGGACATTCGGGCCAAACAGGGCGAGGGACTGGCGTTGAAAAACGACATTACCCGGTATGAACTGCTCCTCTCCGATCTCGAATTTACCGTGGTGCAGATCAAGAATACGCTGGGCATTCTCAACCGCAACCTGGTGACCAATCTGGGTCTCGACGAGTCGGTATGGATTGAGCCCGATACCACCCTGCTGTCGCGCACGCTGCCGGTTGGCGATGTGGCCTACTGGCAGAACGAGGCGATGACCAATTCGCCCGAATTGAAGCAGTTGGCCCTGGCCGTCAAGATGAACAAACATCAGGACAAGATTGTGAAATCGGACCGCCTGCCCAAGATTGCCCTCATGGCGGGTAACCACTTCGACGGCCCCATTACCATCGAGGTGCCGCCTATCGACAAGAATTTCAACTACTGGTATGTGGGCGTGGGCATCAGCTACAACCTGGCCTCGCTCTACAAGACCAACAAGGCGGCCAGTCGCAGCAAGCTGACGATACGCCGCACGCAGGAGCGATATGACGATGCGAGCGAGCAGACCGGCCTGGCCGTGCAGGCGGCCTATGTGCGCTACATCGAAGCCTACGAGCAGCTGAATACCCGTAAGAAGAATGTGGAGTTGGCCGGACAGAACTATGCCGTAATCGAGAACCGATACAAGAACGAACTCTCGCTCATCACCGACATGCTCGATGCCAGTAACGCCAAGCTATCGGCCGAGGTGCAGCTGGCCAATGCGCAAATCGACATCGCTTTCAATTATTACAAACTTCTTTATTTAACAGGTACATTATAAATCGTTTACAGTCATGAATAAGAGAACTCGCAAAATAGTATTCAACGTTATTGTCATCACCTTGCTGGTGATAGGTTTTGTGTGGGTGTGCTCGCGGTTCGTCCATCTGGGGCGGGTCGAGTATACCGACAATGCGCAGGTGCGGCAGCATATCGTACCGGTGAACAGCCGGTTGCAGGGCTTTATCAAGAAAATCTATTTCGAGGAGTATGCTCCCGAGCACAAGGGCGATACCCTGCTGCTTATCGAAGATGCCGAGTTTCGTTTGCGGTTGGCTCAGGCCGAGGCCGACTACCAGAATGCCTTGGCCGGGCGCAGCGCCATGGGCACGGCCGTGTCGACGGCCCACAACAATCTGGCGGTATCCGATGCCGGTATCGAGGAGGCCGAGGTGCTGTTGAAGAATGCCGAGAAGGATTATGAGCGGTACAAGAAGCTGCTCTCCGAAGAGGCCGTTACCCAGCAGCAATACGATGGGGTAAAAACCAATTACGAGGCGTTGAAAGCCAAGTATGAGATGCTGGTGCGGCAGAGACGGTCGGCCTCGCTGGTGAAAGACGAGCAGGCGCAACGCCTCAGCCAGAACGAGGCTGCCGTGACGGTAGCCGAGGCCGCGCTCGACCTGGCCCGACTGAATCTGTCGTACACCGTGGTACTGGCGCCTTGCGACGGGGTGACTTCGCGCAAGACCATACAGGAGGGGCAGCTCATTCAGCCGGGGCAGACGCTGGTGTCGATTGTCGATGAGGCCGAGAAGTGGGTTGTAGCCAACTACAAGGAGACGCAGACGGCCCACATTGCCGAGGGCATGCCGGTCGACATGACCATCGATGCCATACCCGGGGTTGTCTACAAGGGTCGGGTACAGTCCCTCTCGAAGGCGACGGGTGCCCAGTATTCGCTGGTACCGCAAGACAATTCGGCCGGCAACTTCGTGAAGGTCGAGCAGCGTATCCCGGTGCGTATCGTCTTTTCGGAGGAAAATTCGCCCGAGAATATGGACCGGCTGCGGGCCGGACTGAACGTGGAGTGTGAGGTAAAGTATCGCGACCATGACTCCGCTCGATGACTTGATGCGCCGGGTGCCCGCCTTCAAGGTGTGGGTACCCATGTGGGCGCGGGTGGTGTCGTTCCTCTTCTGCATACTGGTGTTCCAGTGTTCGGGGGGAATCTACCTCTCGTCGGTGAGCGAGATGATGGGGGCCACGACGCTCATGCAGGAGGATATCCTCATGGCGGGATATGCCTCGTTCATCGGTATCACGATGATATTCCCCGTGCTCTTCCGGTTGAAATTCCGACTGCCGACGCGCACCATTCTGCCGGTAGTGGCCGTGGGGCTCATCGTGGGAAATCTTATCACCATGTCGACCGACAGCCTGCTGGTGCTCTCCATTACCTGCTTCTTCACGGGGGCGCTGCGCATGTGGGGAACCTTCGAGTGCTTCTCGTCGATACAGTTGCGCATCACCCCCACGCGTAACTTTGCCGTCTTCTTCCCGGTCATCTACCTCACGGTGTTTGGTTGCATACAACTCTCGGGGTTGGCCACCACCTACCTTACCTATTTTTACAGCTGGCACTACATGCACTACCTGGCCGTGGGGCTGTTGCTGATGGTGATTGTCCTGTCGCTGTGGCTGCTGCGCCCCTTCTACCTGCGTCCGCCGCTGCCGCTTTTCGGCATCGACTGGCTGGGGGCTATCCTGTGGAGCGTGGTGCTGCTGCTCATCACCTTTGCCTTCAACTACGGCGACTATTACGACTGGTTCGATTCGCCCTACATACGGTTGGCGCTGGTGTGTGCCGGGCTCTTCCTCTTCCTGAGCCTGCAACGCATGTGGCACATACGCCATGCCTATATCGAGAACGACACCTTCAAGTATCGGAATTTCGGCACGGTGGTGCTTCTCTTCTTTGCCCTCAACTGCCTGTCGGCCACCTCGACGGTATTGCAGGGAGCCTTTACCGGGGGAATACTCCACTACGACACGCTCAACGCCATTTCGCTGAACGTGCCCGGCCTGTTGGGTGTGGCTGCGGGAGCCCTCCTCTCGTGGCTTTTTCTGGCCCGGTGGCAGATGAGTTATAAGACGGCCACCTTCATCGGCTTTGTGCTGATGGTCGCCTATCAGGTGCTTATGTATTTCCTGATTTCGCCCGACATGAATATCGAGCGGCTCTATCTGCCCCTTTTCCTGAAAAATGCGGGAAACGTGATGATTTATGCCGTACTCACTACCTATCTGTCGCAGATTGTCCCCTTCAAGCATTTCTTCCAGGCCCTTTGTGCCGTGGGATTCGTGCGCGAGGGAATAGGCGGCCCTATCGCTTCGGCACTGGTGGCCCGGGTATTCAAGATGGCGATGCAGTCGAACTACTATACCCTGGGCGGCACGCTCGATGCCGTGAACCCGCTCACGGAGCAGGTGCCCTTTGCAACCTATTTCGGCGAGTTGCAGCGGCAGGCTACGCTGGTCTCGATCAAGCAGGTGTTCGGGTATGCCGTCTTGCTGGGTATACTGTTCCTTCTCTTTATCCTCTTTGCCCGATATACCCGCATCACCCATCGGGTAAAACTCTTCCGGGTACCGGTTGTGGGGCGGTTATTTGCCATCAATCTCTCGCGCGAACAATCGGAAGAGAGTGCCCGGTAATGCGGGATAGACTGGATAATGGAGAGGCCAAACGTGTATTAAACACGTTTGGCCTCTCTGCTATTTTTATATACACCTCATGGAAGAGGAGTAACGGTCATGTCGATTCCCGAATAATCAGTTCGGTAGGCAATACCTTGACCTCGGGCTTTGAGTAGGGATATTTGAGTTTCTTGATAAGGAGCTGAGCCGCGGTCTCTCCGATTTCGTGTATGGGTTGTCTGATAGTAGTCAGAGCCGGATCAATAAGAGCCGCAAACGGTTCGTCGGTATAGCCGGCAACGGCAATGTCGCCGGGTACTGAGACACCTCTCTTTTTTAGGTATTTGATAACGCCGAAAGCCACATTGTCGCACGAGCAGAATATGGCATCGGGTTTTACTTTCCGCAAAATCTCCTCGGCACATTTAAAACCGCTTTCAATGCTGAAATCCCCATAGAAAATGGAATCTTCGGATAATTCTATTTTCCCGACATACATGGCATTTCTAAACCCTTTGAGCCGGGTTGAGGCCAGCATGAGATTCTTAGGTCCGGCTATGTATATTATATTTTTGTACCCTCTCGATATGAGATATTCGGTCATTTTGTAAGACGAGTCGTAATCGTCGACAAGAACCTTGGAGGTGTTGGGAATATCGATGACCCGGTTGAACAGGACGACAGGAATATCTTTTTTGTGTAACTGCAAGATATGTTTGTACTGGGTTGTCTCGGTTGTGAGTGACATGATTATACCGTCGACCCGGCTGTTTAACAGAGATTTCACGTTTTGCATCTCGGCCTCGTACGATTCGTCCGACTGGCAGATAAGCAGGGAATAACCCTCTTTGGAGGCAATCTCCTGTATCCCGCAGATGGCTTGTGCATAAAAAGGAATTGTGAAGCTGGGAATGATAACACCGATTCGTTGTGTCTTTTTCTCGCGAAGGCTCTTGGCGATGGGGTTGGGTTCGAAATCCAGTTCTTTGGCAGCTTCCAGGATTCGTTGCTTGGTTTTGGGATTAATGTCGAAAGAGTCCCGGAAGGCCCGAGATATTGTCGATTTCGAGAGATTAAGCTTTTGGGCCAATAATTCGATTGTGATTTTTTCCATGGGACTCGTGTAACGCTTGCTGATTAAATTGGAACAAATATACGTTTTTTTGTTGAAAGTAAGTTCGAGAATAGGGCAATCGGAAAAATGTTTAAACAGCGTTATGAATTGAAAATATAAATATTCATTTTTTTAGAAAAGATGACAACGTGATGTTTAATAAATGTATGGACATGTGTTAAAAAGGGGATAAAATTTTTCGGGAACGGTGCCGATACTTTTCCCGAAAAACCGAGGTGGAGATGTGTTGAGGAAAGGCTCTTCATTTTACCTTTGTCATATCTGATATTTTTTAATGAACCGGAAAAACACAAAAAATACCAACACACACATCGAAAATATTGTAGCAGTTTAGTATAGATTATTTAACCGTTTTAATACTGTAAATATGGTGAAAACACGAACGAGGACGGTTTGTTTCAACTCCCTGAAATCCTTGTGGGGCATAGTTCTGCTTATTGCTCTGCTGGTAGGGAGTTCAAATGAATTGGCTGCGTCTGAGCAGGTGGCACAGGGGCAGAAGAGTGTGAACAGTCAGACTTCGAAAAAGACGCTGACGGGGTTAGTAATGGATAGGAGTGGAGAGTCTATCCCGGGAGCCTCGGTGATGGTTAAGGGGACGTCGGTTGGAACAATGACCGATTTGGACGGCCGGTTCAGTTTAAGCGCTCCTGCTAATGCAAAGACTTTGATTGTTTCGTTTGTCGGAATGGATACCAAGGAGGTGCCCATCGGCAAGCGTACCGATTTCAAGATCGAACTGATAGAGTCGTCGGTAGGTTTGTCGGAGGTGGTTGTAGTTGGTTACGGCGCACAGAAGAAACAGAGTGTGGTAGGTGCTATTTCGCAGGTAAAGAGCGAAGACCTGCAACGTGCGTCGGGTGTAACCAATCTGGGACAGGCCTTGACCGGTATGCTGCCCGGTGTAACGACCACGCAGATAACCGGTATGCCGGGTGATGATGACCCTACAATTTTAATTCGTGGTCAATCTACCTGGAACAATGCCCAACCGCTGATTCTTGTCGATGGAATAGAACGCCGTATGAATGATGTGGATATGAGCGAGGTCGAATCGGTTTCGGTCTTGAAAGATGCGTCGGCTACGGCCGTCTTTGGTGTGAAAGGTGCCGAGGGAGTTATCCTCATCACTACGAAGCGGGGACAGGAAGGCAAGGCCAAATTTAATTTTTCGTCGAATGTGGGATTCAAGCTCTTGGCCAAGATGCCCGAGAAACTAGATTCATACTCGGCTTACATGTATCAGAATGCGGGAATTGAGCGGGAACTTCCGGCCAAGGAGGACAGCTGGTTGTATTATACACCTATGGATATAGTCAACCGGTACAGATACAGATTGTCGCCCTCCGATGAATATATCTATCCCGATGTCGATTGGACCGATGCCATGACCAAAGACTTCGGCCTTTCCCAGCGATATAATTTGAGTGTGAACGGAGGAACGAAATTTGTCAAATATTTCGGTTCGCTGGCATATACGAAGGAAGGCGATATCTTGAATTCGGGAGACCAGACCGGGTTGCCCTATAAATCACAATATGCTTATGAACGATATAATTACCGGACCAATTTGGATTTCAACATAACGCCCTCTACGGTGTTCTCGGTCAATCTGGCCGGATATCTGGGTGTAAAGCATGGGACCTATGTGAGTTCGGAGTATGACTTGTGGAGAGCCTTCTACTATACGCCACCGGGAGTTTTCCCCGTGAAGCATGAAGATGGCACCTGGGGCTATACCGCACTGAACTCCCAAATTGGCAACCCGGTGAAAACCTTGAATGCCAGTGGTGCCAAAAAGGAGAATACAACTCAGGTCAATACCGATTTTGTGTTGAAGCAGAAACTCGATTTTATCACTCCGGGTTTGAGCGCGCAACTTTCGTTGTCGTATGACAATACCCTCTATTCCGAATCGGGAACACAGGGCAGCACGCTGTTGTCGAAATATATCGACCCCGAAACCGGCGAGGTTACCTACAACCCGGTCAAAGGTACCAATGAGTATGACTATGTGCTATCGCCCAATTATCATCACAGCGAGGTTGTAAATGTCTCTTCCACTGTACGGCGGTTGTTCTACCAGGCTCAACTGAATTATAGCCGGCGGTTTGGCCTTCACGACTTGGGCGTTACGGCTCTGCTTAATCGGGAAGAGTATGCCTCGGGCAGCATGTTCCCCCGCTATCGCGAAGACTGGGTAGGGCGTATTACCTACAATTACGATGACCGCTATCTGTTTGAGACCAACGGTGCATACAACGGTTCCGAGAAATTCGGTAAAGGGTATCGTTTCGGATTTTTCCCGTCGTTGGCTGTGGGTTGGTTGCTCTCCAATGAAGAGTTCATCAATATCAGCTGGCTGGATAAATTGAAATTCCGCTACTCCATCGGTAAAGTGGGTAACGACAATTTCGAGGCTACCCGCTGGGCCTATGAGACCCAATGGTCGGTAGACGATAATTATACGAAGTTTGGCCCCTGGTCGGAGAGTAGTCCTTACAAGCAATATCTGGAAAGTGTAGTCGGTAATCCCGACCTGCAATGGGAGACTGCTATCAAGCAAAATCTGGGTGTCGAAATAGCCGTATTGAAAAACATGTTTTCTGTGAATTTAGACTTGTTCAAGGATAACCGGGATAAAATCTTTTTGAGTGCGGGACAGCGGACCGTCCCCGACTACTTCGGGGCAAGTCCGGTTTCTGCCAACCTGGGAAAAACCGAGACAAAAGGTTTGGAGTTGGAGCTTAATTTCCATTATGCACATGCCAATGGCCTGAGCTACTGGGCTACTTACAGCTTTACGCATGCCAGGGATAAGGTGATTTATAAGGAAGATCCCGAACTGTTGCCCGATTATCAAAAGAGCGAAGGTTTCCAGATAGACCAGACAAAGACTCTGATTAATGCCGGTTATATGACAAACTGGGACGATGTGTATGCCAGTGTGAAGGGTGATGTAAATAACAATTACCGACTCCCTGGTGATATGAATATCGTGGATTTTAATGGCGATGGTATCATCAATGATTATGACGAGGCCCCATATGGTTATCCTTCCCGTCCGCAGAACACGTATAATATTGCTGCCGGGGTCGATTACAAGGGGTGGAGTTTCTCCATACAGTTCTACGGCGTGTATAATACGACACGTTCGCATAACTTCCAGACCACGACTGGCGCTACGACGTGTCCCTTGGTTTATGAATATTTGAATGATTACTGGACGCCCGCCAATCCCGATGCCCAGTGGAAAGCTCCCCGGTCGGGAACAGAAAGTTATTTAGGCTCACTGTCATATTTCGACGGGTCGTATCTGCGATTGAAGAATGTGGAACTGAGCTATACATTCAATCAAGGTTGGGTAAAACGCCTGGGACTTGAATCCCTCAAACTCATCGTAGGAGGAAACAACTTGTGTTTCTGGTCTAAATTGCCCGAGGATAGAGAGCAATCGGTTTATAACGGAGGCGGAACAGGCACGTTGTATCCCAATGTGAAGCGGGTAAATATCGGATTGAATGTAAGTTTCTAATCTTAAAGGGAAATATGATATGAAAAAGATAAAATTTA
>DXDM01000045.1 GCA_019115485.1 Candidatus Barnesiella excrementavium
GGAGCCTTCGAGATTACGCTACCGGCCTCATGGAGCAACAAACTCGACCGTAAGGCCGACACGGCTACCGGTATCCTCGCCATCTTCTTCATGGCCTTTACTCTGGTTCTGGTATCCTTCTCCTGCACGGGTCCCATCATCGGTACTCTTCTGGTCGAAGCCGCTTCGTGGGGAGGTAAATTGGCCCCGGCCGTAGGTATGGGCGGTTTTGCCATTGCCCTGGCCATACCGTTCGCCCTGTTTGCCATGTTCCCCTCGTTGATGAAGCAGCTACCCAAATCGGGCGGCTGGCTCAATATGGTCAAAGTAGTGCTGGGATTTCTTGAACTGGCCCTTTCGCTCAAATTCCTCTCGGTGGCCGACCTGGCCTATGGCTGGCATATTCTCGACCGAGAAACGTTCCTGGTACTCTGGATTGTCATCTTCGCCCTGTTGGGATTCTATCTGCTGGGCAAAATCAGTTTTGCTCACGACTCCCCGGTGAAACATGTATCGGTACCCCGCCTCTTCCTGGCTATTGTATCGCTGTCGTTTTCGGTCTACATGATACCCGGCTTGTGGGGCGCTCCCTTGAAAGCTATCAGCGCATTCGCTCCTCCCTTGTATACTCAGGACTTCAACCTGTACGACAAAGAGGTCCATGCCGCTTTCAACGATTACAACGAAGGTTTGACCTATGCCCGCAAAGAAAAGAAACCTATTCTGATTGACTTCTCGGGATATGGCTGTGTCAACTGCCGCAAGATGGAGGCTTCGGTCTGGACCGACCCGAAAGTGAAAGAGATTCTTGAAAAACAGTATGTACTCGTTACCTTGATGGTCGACGACAAGGAAAAACTGAGCAAACCCATCACGGTAACTGAAAACGGCAAGCAGGTGAAACTGACCACCGTGGGAGAAAAATGGAGCTTCCTGCAACGTTATAAATTCGGGGCTAATGCCCAACCCTATTATGTCATTATCAACGACAAAGGTGAGCCATTGGCTGCACCTTACGGATATGACGAGAGCATACCCAAGTTTATCAAATTCTTGAATAACGGACTTAAAGCATTCAATAAATAATCATGTCACACACCAAAGAAGAAAAGACCGAAGCATTCGGCCGACTGATTGACATACTCGACATTCTGCGCGAGAAATGCCCCTGGGACCACAAGCAGACTAACGAAAGTCTACGCCCCAATACCATAGAGGAGACCTATGAATTGTGCGATGCCCTCATTCGCCACGACAACGAGGCTACCAAGAAAGAGTTGGGCGACGTGCTGTTGCACATCGCGTTCTACGCCAAAATCGGCGAAGAGAACGGAACCTTCGACATTGCCGATGTGTGCAACGCCCTTTGCGACAAACTGGTGTACCGTCACCCCCACGTATTCGGCACGACTCATGTCGAAGGCTCGAACGAGGTGGAACAGAACTGGGAACAGTTGAAACTGAAAGAGAAGGGCGGCAACAAAACGGTACTCGAAGGGGTACCTTCGGCTCTCCCTGCCCTAATCAAAGCCTACCGCATACAGGATAAGGCTCGCAACGTGGGTTTCGACTGGGAAGAGAAATCGCAGGTATGGGACAAGGTTCACGAGGAGTTTGACGAACTGAAAGCCGAAATCGATCACATGAATCCCGAGAATATGGAGAGTGAATTCGGCGACCTCTTTTTCAGCCTTATCAATGCTGCCCGACTCTACGGCATCAACCCCGAAAATGCCTTGGAGCATACCAACCAAAAATTTATCCGCCGCTTCAACTACCTCGAACACGAGACATTGCAAAAGGGCCGCAATCTCAAAGATATGACTCTCGCCGAGATGGACGCCATCTGGGACGAAGCCAAGAAAAAAGGGCTGTAAATAGTCGCGGCTCACTGAACATACAGAGGCTCTCAGCTGTTTATTCATATATCGAATACTCAGATGAGAGCCTATTTATTACTCCTCCTCTCGCTGTCCACATTGCCGCTTCATGCCGAAAGAATGGTAACAACACCGGCGTGGACAGCCCGCAACACGCCGATAGTGACAGTCGACAGCATTCTATTGCGCGACACCTTGTGCCGGCTGTACATCACCTTGAAACAACTCCCCCACACCACCCTCACGCTGCACGACGACTGGGTGATACAGGACAGTCTGGGCCACACGATAGGTCGGGTACAGGATATTGACGGCGTTGATTTCAACCGCATCTTCCAGTTTGAAAGCGACAGCACTCTGTCGGTCGAGATGGACTTCCCCGCCTTACCGCAATCGCTCGAAGAGTTTGACTTGACAGGGAATCGAGGCCCGAACGAAATCCGGATTATTGGGATATCGCTCTCAAAGCAACGAACTTCCAGGACTATACAGGCACAAACCGAACTGCCCCCAACAGTACCCTCCACCTCTTTGCCGGAACTTACATTCCAACCCGATACCGCCTGGTTGCAAGGTCGGCTCATCGGGTATCACCCTCGGCTGAATCTGTGCGACGGGAAAATCGAATTGACCAATCTCTTCACCGGGCAAAACACCACGATTGCCGTACCTCTTGCCGCCGATGGCTCTTTTGCTATCGCTATACCACTGTACCACCCCATACAGCAACGAGTGATTTTCAACGACCGCTACCTGCCGTTTTATCTCGAACCAGCCGACACGCTCTACATGCAGGTTCCGCTCGACGAACTGTTCGCCCCCTATCGATATATCGGAGAAATAGAACAAAACTGTACTCACCTGATTTATCGGGGACGAAATGCCCGCATCAATGAAGAATTACGGCGAATCCGCCAGGGAAACAGTTCGGAGACAGAAGAGTGGTTCAAGGCGTTCAACTCGCTCTCTCCAACACGTTACCAACAATCTGAGATTGACAGATTTCAAGTAAAACTTCAACAATTAAAGCACGACTATCTCGCAGGAAATCTATCTCGTAAATCCTACCTCCTCTCCATTCTAAATGATTACTATCTATTTATTTCACATTTGCTTGTATATAACCAAATTAAAGGAGTAGAAGATGATTACGAATATATCAAAAACAGAAATTTATATACCCCGTTCGCCGTATTTACTCCATTAGATAATCCGCTATCGACAGTCTCGGCCTATTATCACGATCTCCTTACCGTGTTGGAAAACCAAGAGGCCCTGTCGCCACCGCCGGTTTGGAAGAGCAATGAGTTTATCGAAGCACTTGAGAATCGGGGGATTACCCTTTCACCCTCAGAAAAAGAGGCCCTGGAATTTGCTTTGGGAGAGTGTAATATTCCCCCGGGAAATGTGCAAGAGACCATCGAACGGATCAACAAAAAATCCGAAAAAGAACAAATTGCCATGCGTGAAGAGCGTTTGCGACAGCAACGGGAGGCGAACTACCGATATCTTTTTGGCCCTTCCGACGATTTCACCTATCAGCTTCTCGACACCCGTCGGGTCATCAAACTGATACAACAGCTCCACCGCGCGCTATCACCCGAAGAATTGGAAGAGTTTACCCAATCCATCACCGACCTGCGGCTACAACAAGTCATCGGGCAAATCAATTCGGCCGCTACTCAAAGATAACAAGGGATACCCTTTCGAAGGCGAGGCCAAATGAAAATAAAAGTGTACCTTTGCATTCGTAAAAAACGAAAGCCGAACTCCATCATGAAAGTATGTGTTGCCGAAAAGCCCAGTGTAGCCAAAGAGATTGCCGACATCGTAGGCGCCAAAAGCCGACATGACGGCTATTACGAAGGCAACGGCTACCAGGTGACCTGGACTTTCGGCCACTTGTGCACCTTGAAGGAGCCGCACGAATATACCGACCTGTGGAAGCAGTGGACCCTGCGCTCTCTGCCCATGATACCACCCCGATTCGGCATCAAGTTGATTTCGGACCGGGGTATCGAAAAGCAGTTCGGGATTATCGAATCGCTCATGGCCAAGGCCGACGCCGTCATCAACTGCGGCGATGCCGGCCAGGAGGGAGAGCTCATTCAACGGTGGGTGATGCAGAAGGCGGCTTGTAAATGCCCGGTCTACCGTCTGTGGATTTCGTCGTTGACCGAGGAGTCGATTCGGGAAGGATTCCAGAACCTTAAACCGCAATCGGAGTTCGATTCGCTCTACTATGCCGGGCTTTCGAGAGCCATCGGCGACTGGCTGCTGGGCATGAACGCCACCCGGCTCTACACCCTCAAATACGGACAGAACCGGCAGGTCCTCTCCATCGGTCGGGTACAAACCCCTACCCTGGCCTTGATTGTGAACCGGCAGCTCGAAATAGAGCATTTCGTGCCCCAACCCTACTGGGAATTAAAGACGGTCTATCGCGACACCCCCTTCTCGGTCACCAAAGGGCGATTCCAAACCGAAGAGGAGGGAAAAGAGTTCCTGCAAAAAATCGAAGGCTTCCCCTTCACCGTGACCGATGTCACCACCAAACAAGGGAAAGAGGCACCGCCCCGGCTATTCGACCTCACCAGCTTGCAGGTCGAATGCAACAAGAAGTTCTCCTATTCGGCCGAGAACACCTTGAAAATCATACAGTCGCTCTACGAGAAGAAGGTCACCACCTACCCGCGTGTCGACACCACCTTCCTGAGCGACGACATCTATCCCAAGGTGCCGGGTATCCTCGCGGCGCTCATCGATTACCAGGCGTTGACCGCCCCTTTCAAAACCGGCAAGATACCCAAGAGCAAAAAGGTTTTCGACAACTCCAAGGTGACCGACCACCACGCCATCATACCCACCAACGTCAAGGCGGTCAACCTCACCGCCGAAGAGCGTAAGGTCTACGATCTGGTGGCCAGGCGCTTCATTGCAGCATTCTACCCCGATTGCCTCATTGCCAACACGACCGTGATGGGCGATGTCAACCAAATCGAGTTCAAGGCTACCGGCAAACAGATTCTGTCACCGGGGTGGCGTACCGTCTTCGGCAAAGAGGAGGAGAGCAGTGACGAGAACGAAAGCACCCTGCCCGCCTTCACCAAGGGTGAATCGGGGCCTCACACTCCGGCATTGGCTGAAAAGTGGACACAACCTCCCAAGCCATACACCGAGGCTACCCTGCTGCGAGCCATGGAGACGGCCGGAAAGATGGTCGACGACGAGGAGCTTCGCGATGCCCTCAAAGAGAACGGTATCGGACGACCTTCGACCCGGGCGGCCATTATCGAGACACTGTTCAAACGGCACTATATCCGCAAGGAGCGGAAGAACCTCATAGCGACCCAAACCGGCATAGAACTCATCGGGACGATTCGCGACGAACTGCTCAAATCGGCCGAATTGACCGGTATCTGGGAAAACAAGTTACGCAAAATAGAACGGAACGAATATCGGGCTGCCGACTTTCTGGAAGAGCTGAAAAAGATGGTGAGCGAGATTGTGCTCCATGTACTCAGCGACAACTCGGGCCGCATTACGGCCGCCGAGCCCCAACCCGAAGCGTCCAAGAAGAAAGCAGCCAAACCGGCAGCTGCAACCAAACCCCGCAAAAAGAAAGCGGCAAAAAGTACCGACAGCGCACCGACAGCCGAAACGTCAGACGCCCCGGCCCCGGTCGAAAAACAACCACTCGTATGCCCGGTATGTCATATCGGCGAGGTGATTCAGGGGAAAACGGCCTACGGTTGCAGCCGATGGCGCGAAGGCTGTGCCTTCCGGCTACCGTTCGACCAGCCGGGTATTCCGCTCGACGAAGCGACCTTGCGCCAACGCATTCAAAACTACACACCCCACTCAAATACAACCCAGAATGAGTAACGAAGAATGGTTTCCGCTAATCGACGAAAAGGGAAATGTGATTGGTAAAGCTACCCGACAGGAGTGTCACAACGGGTCCAAGTGGTTGCACCCGGTTGTCCACCTGCACATTCTCAACCGGGAGGGTGACCTCTATTTACAGAAGCGCTCGATGAGCAAAGATATACAACCGGGCAAATGGGATACGGCCGTGGGCGGCCACGTAGACTATGGCGAAAGCATCGAAGAGGCCCTCGCCCGGGAGGTGCGTGAAGAGTTGGGTATCACCCGGTTCACCCCGCAACCAGCCATCACTTACATTTTCGAATCGGCTCGCGAACGCGAAATGGTCCACGCCTTCTACACCCACTATGACGGGGAAATCACCATCGACCCCGTAGAAATCGACGAAGGCCGCTACTGGCCCCTTGCCGAGATACGCCAAAACCTGGGACGAGGGATTTTCACCCCCAATTTTGAACAGGAGTTCCGGCGACTCGAACCCTTGTTAACAGGGAGCACCGGGGGGCGCGACTAATCAATCATATCGCCTACCTGGGCCGAGACAAAACGAATCAGGTCGGCCGGAGCTATCTTGATCTGCAAACCCCGTTGTCCGGCGCTGACATAGATATGGTCGTGCGACAGACAGCTCTCCTGAATGTAAACGGGGAAATTCTTCTTCATGCCAATGGGCGAACAACCGCCCCGAATATAACCCGTCGTAGGCAACAGCTCCTTCATGGCAATCATCTCGGCACTCTTGTTGCCCGACAGTTTGGCTGCCTTTTTCAGGTCGACCTCCTTGTCGCCCGGAATCACACAAACGAATATCCCGTGCTTGTCGCCCCGCAACACCAGCGTCTTGAACACCTGGGCAATATCCTCACCCAACTGTTCGGCTACGTGCGTAGCTGCCAGATTATTCTCGTCAACCTCATACGGAACCAGTTCGTAAGCTATTTTCTCCCGGTCGAGCAGCCGGGCTGCATTGGTCTTGTTTATCTTCATAGGTCACATTCTCCTAACGGGTGGCAAAGGTAACTATTTTATCGGTGGAGTTGTATCCCCGTTCGTTTTAATAAAAATAAACCCCGGGAGTTTTTTTGTTCCCGGGGTCTTTATCGTTTCGAGAGGTATCCCCCTCTTTCAAACAGTTCAATCGTTCATCGAGAGCAACAACTCCTCGTTCGACGAGGTACGTTCCATGCGGTCTCTCATGAACTCCATCGCCTCGATCGAGTTCATGTCGGAGAGATAGCGGCGCAGTATCCACATGCGGTTGAGGGTATCCTTGGGCAGCAGCAGATCGTCGCGACGCGTACTCGATGCCGTGATGTCGACAGCCGGGAAGATACGTTTGTTGGAGAGTTTCCGGTCGAGTTGCAACTCCATGTTACCGGTACCCTTGAACTCCTCGAAAATCACTTCGTCCATCTTCGAACCCGTCTCGGTAAGGGCCGTGGCAATGATGGTGAGGCTACCGCCGTTCTCGATGTTACGGGCGGCACCGAAGAAGCGTTTGGGTTTGTGCAGGGCGTTGGCATCGACACCACCCGACAGCACTTTGCCCGATGCGGGCGATACCGTGTTGTAGGCTCTTGCCAAACGGGTGATGGAGTCGAGCAGAATCACTACATCGTGACCGCACTCGACCATGCGTTTTGCCTTTTCCAGGACGATGCTGGCCACCTTGACATGGCGTTCGGCCGGTTCGTCGAAGGTCGACGAGATAACCTCGGCCTTCACGCTACGGGCCATATCGGTAACCTCCTCGGGACGTTCGTCAATCAAGAGGATTATCATATAGACCTCGGGGTGGTTTTCCGAGATGGCATTGGCTATATCTTTCAGTAATACGGTCTTACCGGTTTTCGGAGGAGCCACGATCAATCCGCGTTGCCCCTTGCCGATGGGTGAGAACATATCGACTACCCGGGTCGACAGGTTGCAATATTTACCACTGGTCAGGTCGAATTTCTCGTCGGGGAAGAGCGGCGTCAAGTGATCGAAAGGAACCCGGTCACGTACATATTCGGGGGTACGGCCGTTGATTTTCTCTACCTTGACCAACGGGAAATACTTTTCGCCTTCGCGAGGCGGACGAATGGGGCCTTCGACTACATCGCCCGTTTTCAGGCCGAACAGTTTAATCTGCGACTGCGACACATAAACGTCGTCGGGCGACGTGAGGTAGTTGTAATCCGAAGAACGAAGGAATCCATATCCATCGGGCATCATCTCCAACACACCCACCCCGGTGAGAATACCGTCGAAATCATAGGGTTTCTCAACCGGTTTCGGTTCGGGAGCCGGTTGCTGAGCCTGATTCTGACCGTTATTATTGTTGTTTTGATTGTTGCGGTTTTGCGGGACGAACATGCGTTGTCCCCGGGGAACAAACCGTTGTTTTTCACTATGCGGGAAGAAGGTCTGCAACGAAGAAGGTTGCAACGGAGGCAGATTTTGTTGCGTATGTTGCTGGTGCTGCTGCGATTGCGGAGCTTGTTGTTGAGTCACCGGTTGCGGTTGTTGTTGCGAAGCCGACTGCGGTTGACCTTCGGCCTGTTTGGGCTCTACCGGAGTTTGCGATGCGGCAGGAGCATCGGTCAAAGGAAGCTCCGGTTGTGGGTTCGGAGTTTCACCGGTTGTCTCAACCGGAATAGCCTTTTTCTGAATGCGCTTACGTTGTTTGGACGCTCCGCCCTGATTGTTCTTGGGTTGCGCCGGGACTTCGGAAGGCTCGGATTCCCGAACTTGCTCCACGGCCGGAGTTACACTCTCTTTCAAATGACCGAACAGCTCGGCCACAGGTTCTTTCAAAGCCGGGTGAGAAGCCAATCCCGTTTCTTCGATAATAGCCGAAATCTCCTTCACCTCGGGAGCATCGGCCGAACTTGCCGACTTCTCCGCCTCCTGCGAGTCATTGGCCTTGGCATCGGCCTTCTTCTTACGGCCTCTTTTCTTCGGTTCGTTGGCCACTCCCGAATCGGCAGCCGATGCAGCCGACGCGGCCACCGCCTCGGCAGTATTCGATTTATCGTCAGCCTCCTTACTCTTCTCGGGAGCTGCTTTCTCCTTGTTCTTTTTAGGTTTAGGTCCTCTCTTCTTGGGAGCCGGATTAGCCGCCGCTTTGCTGGCCATATCGATGGCCTGTTGATCGAGTATCTTATAGACAAGATCTTCCTTTTCTGTCCCGTCGGTTTTCTGAATACCCATTTCGGAGGCTATCGCTTTCAACTGATCGAGAGTCTTAGCGTTTAATTCTAAAATATTATACATGAATAGAGCTAATATGATTATACGTTATATTCATTAAAGCCACTTGCATGCCACATGCACATAGGCCCAAGGAACAAAAAACAATTATGGATTTTTGAATTTATCGCGTACAGAAATTTCACTACGCGATTTACCGAACAAATATACGGTTGATTTACCAAACAAAACAAAGATTGTAAAATTAAGTTTGTAATTTAACTATTTTTTATAATTAAATTCGATAATCCTTTTTGTTTCGGGGGTAATTCGGTATCCGTCGGCTGTCCGTTCACCCAAAATCCATAAAATCGTATCGCCCGAGCACAAAAGCAATGCCTGAGATTTATCGATTAAAGAATATTTACAATCGCTGAAATAGTCACTCACTTTACGACTGCCTTTCATGCCAAATGGGCGGAAGCGGTCGCCCTGACGCCAATGTCGGATTATCAGTGGAAATGTGAGTTTGTCCAGGTCGAAACAGGCGTAGTTCCTGCCATGAGGCAATTCATAACCCTCGACATCAATACAGCGATAAGACAGATGCCCATTCAAAAGCATATCTTTATCGCCCGGCTCGGCTATCGTGGCCACAATATCGGTATCGGTTGTGGTTTCCGCTTCCTGCGAAATCAAAATCAAATCTTCCCGATCCTTGACCACCCGGTGTCCCGGAGCGAGAAATACCCGGCCAGACTCTCCGTCGCAAGCCGCTTCTATCTCATCGATCTGGTCAGGCACAAAGCCACAAGGCGAAAACAACTCGAACAGGAAGGCTCTCGGCGAGGGTAACGCCCGCAGCCGGTCGATGGGGATACGCACCTCGCTGCCCCTCCGCGCCAGCACTTCGCGTTGCTGGCGTTCGATGGCATCTCGATACACGCGCTCCACTTCCCGTAAATTCTGCATCGTGGTATAGATGGAACGGTCGACCGACGGATTGATGGTGCGAAGCAGCGGCAATACGTCGAGTCGGATTTTATTACGCACGTAGAGATTCTCCAAGTTGGTGTGATCGACCACATGCGACAGATGCTGTTCCGACAGATAGCCCTCAATCTCCCTCCTCGAAACCGGCAGGAAGGGACGCACCACAAAACCATTGCGGGGACGCATCGAGGTAAGTCCGGCAATACCCGTGCCCCGCACCAGATTAAGGAGCAGCGTCTCCACACTGTCGTCGCGATGATGAGCCACGGCGATGGCCTGCGCCCCGTACTGGCGGCGCTTCTCTTCAAACCAATCGTAGCGCAACCGGCGGCATGCCATCTCAATCGACAGACTGTTTTCGCGGGCATAGCTCAGGGTGTCGAACGAAACTTCGTCGAAGGCCACGCCCCACTCCCGTACGGTATCGCATGTGAAATTGCGGTCGCGCAACGACTCCTCGCCCCTTAGATTGAAATTGCAGTGGCAGGCAACACACGAATATCCCAACCGCGTCAGCACGTGCAGCAACGCCACCGAATCGGCTCCGCCACTCACCCCCACGATGACGGGAGCCGACTTGTCCAACAATCGGTTATCGGCGATAAACGTCTCGATCCGGTGCAAGAACTGGGATACTGACATAGAGATTTCGTTTGAATTTGTGAAACAAAAGTAGCAATAAAGAAAGATTTTTCGACCGTGCCTCCCCCTTTTTTATTCCTTTTTTCTACGTATGCCCAAAATATTTCGTCCAAATCCACCCGGCAAGACACCATTTATTATTAAATTTGCATTTTGAATCTAAGAAGTAACAGGTATGATTGAAAAAATCCAACGTATCAGAGAAGAAATCGAAGCATTAAAGGTTTCTAAATCAGAAGATTTAGAGGCTATTCGTATAAAATACCTCAGCAAGAAAGGTGAAATTTCCCAACTTTTCAACGATTTCAGAAGCGTGGCCGCCGAGCAAAAACGCGAAGTGGGCAAACAGCTGAACGAGTTGAAAGAGCGAGCTGTCGAGAAGCTGAACGAGTTGAAAAGCGAATTTGAAGATACGCACTCCGACGAGCAGAATATCGACCTCACCCGCACGGCTTATCCGGTTCCGATGGGTTCGCGCCACCCGCTCTCTTTGGTTAAAAACGAAATTTGCGACATCTTTGGCCGATTGGGTTTCTCGATTGCCGAAGGCCCTGAAATCGAGGACGACTGGCATGTGTTCTCGGCGCTGAACTTTGCCGAAGACCACCCCGCCCGCGACATGCAGGATACTTTTTTCATTCAACGTTCGCCCGATATTCTGCTTCGCACCCACACCTCGTCGGTACAAACTCGCACGATGGAGCATGCACAGCCCCCTATCCGCATCATCTGCCCGGGGCGTGTTTACCGCAACGAAGCCATCTCCTACCGGGCTCACTGTTTCTTCCACCAGGTAGAGGCTCTCTATGTAGACAAAAACGTCTCCTTTGCCGACCTGAAACAGGCCTTGCTCTACTTTGCCAAAGAGATGTTCGGCAGCGAGACTCAAATACGGCTCCGTCCCTCCTACTTCCCCTTCACCGAACCCTCGGCCGAGATGGATATCTCGTGCAACATCTGCGGCGGCAAAGGGTGCGCCTTCTGCAAGCACACCGGTTGGGTAGAGATTCTGGGCTGCGGCATGGTCGACCCCAATGTACTCGACGCCTGCGGCATCGACAGCAAGGTGTACAGCGGTTATGCCTTGGGTATGGGTATCGAGCGAATCACCAACCTGAAATACAAGGTGAAAGACTTGCGCATGTTCTCGGAGAACGACGTGCGGTTCCTCGAAGAGTTTGAGTCGGCCCACTAATCGGTACATGCCATGGGGCTCTATAAAATCGCTTGCGTATTGATCGGAGGCGGCATAGGTTCTGTGCTGCGGTTCCTGACGGTATCGGGGGTGCAACGACTTTACCCCGACTATCCGGCTGGTACGTGGTGTGTCAACATCATCGGGTCGTTCGTCATCGGCATCTTGTGGGCCGTGTGTAACTATTTCGACGTCTCGCCCAACCTGCGGACTTTTCTGCTGGTAGGCCTGCTGGGTGGTTTCACCACCTTCTCCTCCTTTTCGTTGGAGACCATGAACCTGCTCAATGCCGGGAAAGTACAGAGTGCCCTCACTTACATCGTTTGTACCAACTTGTGCGGTATCATCGCCGTATGCGGCGGGTTTTTCCTGGCCAAATACAGCCTGTGCGCCTTAAAACCCCTGTAACATCATGACAACCAAAGAGCGATACGAAGGTGTAATCCGGTGGTTCCAGGAGAACCGACCGGTAGCCGAAACCGAGTTGCACTACCACGACCCGTTCCAACTGCTCATTGCCGTTATCCTGTCGGCCCAGTGCACCGACAAGCGGGTGAATATGGTTACTCCGGCTCTCTTCGAGGCCTATCCTACCCCTCAGGCATTGGCCTTGGCCACCCCCGAAGAGGTATTCCCCTACATCAAAAGCGTGTCGTATCCCAACAATAAATCGAAGCATCTGGTGGGCATGGCCCGCACGCTGGTCGAAGAGTTCGAAGGCGTAGTCCCCTCGGAGGTAAACGAGTTGCAGAAGTTGCCCGGTGTAGGTCGCAAGACAGCCAATGTCGTTGCCTCGGTCGTCTTCCACAAAGAGGCGATGGCGGTCGACACCCATGTCTTCCGGGTCTCCAACCGTATCGGGCTCACCAACCACTCGAAAACTCCGCTCGAAACCGAAAAGACACTGGTCAAGAACATACCGGGGCCTCTGCTTCCCATTGCTCACCACTGGCTCATCTTGCATGGCCGGTATGTATGCACCGCCCGCAAGCCCAACTGCCTGGAATGCGGCATACGGCAATATTGCAAATTCTACAACCACAGCAGTAAGACCGCAGCCGAAAAATAGAGAGCATCATACCTGCATAAATAAAAGAAGCCGGAGGAAAATACCTCCGGCTTCTTTATATCTAATTACTATTCCCGACTTCTTATTGTTGAGCCGGGATATAGCATTCGAGCAGTTTGGCAGGCGACTCGGCCTCGATGGTTACACTATCGAGCGAAGCAGGTACCAAAGCAGTCTGTCCCTGATGCAGTTCAATAGTATAACCGTTGTTGTCGGTCATGCGTATTTTACCACCCATACACATATAGATTACAAACGAATCGTGGGCAGCCACAGGACGTTTCACGCGGCGGTCTACCTCGATGAGGTTGGTCTGGAAATAGGGACAAGTCACCAGATTGACTGCCTCGTTGTTCCGAGCCTCATACGAGGTGCGCAAGTTGTCATACAGTTTGAAGTCGACGGCATCGATCGACTGTTCTACATGCAGTTCTCGGGGATTTCCCTGGGCATCGCGACGGTCGTAGTCGTAGATGCGGTAGGTAATATCGGAGCTCTGTTGGATCTCGGCAATCAAGATACCTTTGCAAATGGCGTGGATACGTCCGGCCGGCAAGAAGAACACATCGCCGCTCTTTACCTGGTGGAATTGCAGTACATCGGTAATGGTGTTGTTCTTGATGCGCTCTACATACTCCTCGGGAGTAATCTGCTTCGAGAATCCCGAATAGAGGCCGGCCCCCGGTTTGGCATCGATGACATACCACATCTCGGTCTTTCCGAACGAGTTGTGGCGAGCCTTGGCCAACTCGTCGTTGGGGTGTACCTGAATCGAGAGATTGTCGCGGGCATCGATAAACTTAATCAGCAACGGGAACTTCTCGCCATAGTGCTCGGCCACATGTTTGCCCAGCAGAGCGGCACCGTCGCGTTGAATCAGCTCGGTCAGGTTCTTGCCCTTGTCGGCCCCCTCGCTTACGACCGAAATGCGGTCACCTACTTGGGAAATTTCCCAACTCTCGCCGATACCGGTGTGAATCTCGGGCAGCTGTTTGAACCGGCTGATCTCATCGCCTCCCCAAATGATGGGACGGAGAATGTCTTCAAATTTCAACGGATACATACTTTTCTTGTTTTTGTTACTTATATAATTTTATTTCATATTTTCCAACCTCTATCTCGGGAGCATTCCACACGGAGGGACAACTTTCATTGCCATATCGGTCGCGTGCCACTACGGCATAGTGCCGATAGGTTCCGGGCAATATCCACTCCCGTTCGGTTTGAGGCACCACGGCAGCTATCTGCTCACCGGCCTCCACCTGCAACGAGTCGTCGGTAGCATAGACGATATAGGTGAAAGCCGCGTCGACCGGCTGCCATGAGAGAAGGCTCTTCCCCGCCAGACGTTCGACCTGTAACGAATCCGGAGTCTCGACCTTCTGCACGGGAGCACCTGCACTGCGCGGCGTCAATGCCGGGTAGCGATAAAACCATGCCGTGAGCCACTGACTCAAAGCGGTGTGTCGATACAGGTTTTCATAGCGGAAGTAGGCTTGCCCCACCCCCACTTGCCGGGTAGTCTCGATTTGACGTTTTATCTCGTCGAGCGACCAGTTGCCGTTAGCCCGGTCGAGCCGGTAGACACCGATACCACTGGCCACACTCCCGGGAGGACAGGTTTCGGCCCAATCGTGTAAAAACGGATAGTAATTCTCTTCCTTGAAATACATCATGGGCGCAATAAAATCGTGCTTCCTCTCCTGCAACCAGTGCTTGGGATTCTGATGCACTGCCTCCATGCAGCTCCACGAAGCCGGGAATCCCGGCAGCGAGGCATAGCGTCCCAGCGGCGAACTGCTCACCTTGACCCACGGTTTCAATCGCTTCACCTCGTCGTAGATGGCGGTAACCGTGGCCGTAATGTTCTGCTCGCGCCAACGGGCCCGCGAGGTAGCACCCTTCCCCCATTTCCGGAACGAGTCGGCATCGGGGAAACGTCGGGCATCATCGGGATAACGCACGTAGTCGAGATGGATACCGTCGACATCGTATTTGGAGACAACCTCGCTCACCAAACCGGTGAGATAGCTGCGCACTTCGGGATTACCGGGGTCGAGAAACCACTCGCCGTCCGACTGCTTGCACCACGACCGATGACGGGCCACCATCGAGGCGCGCCCCTGCTTTCTCACCTGCCGGTTGGAGCCAACGGGAAAGGTGACCAGCCAGGCATGGCACTCCATGGCCCGACGGTGACACTCGTCGACGACAAAGGCCAACGGGTCGTATCCCGGGTTACGGCCTCCGCTTAACACCCCGGCCCAAGGCTCGTACTGCGAGGCATAGAACACCTCGCCCCGAATACGTGCCTGAAAAAAGACCGTATTGATACCCATCGCCTGTAACCGGTCGAGAATATCGACGAGTTCGCGTTGTTGCCGGGGCACATCAGCCGGTCGCCGTACCGGGTGCGACGGCCAGTCCAAACCCCAGTTGGTGGTGAGCCACACCGCCCTTGTCTCATATTTCGGCGACGAGGCGTATAGCGAAACACAAGCCAGACAGAGAGATATGAACAACAGCAGCCACTTTTTCATTCTATATAATTTGTGAAGACAAAGGTACACTTTTATTCTCATAAAAATTCGGGCTACCTCTTATTTCACGCTACAAAAACATAGCGGAGCCATTAAGCGCCGAATCTCACAAAAAATAGTACCTTTGCATTCTTATCGAACAGGTAAATTATGAATACGACATTTGCCACTATACTGGAAATTGTAGGAACGCTGGCTTTTGCCATCAGCGGAATACGGCTTGCCGCCGCCAAGCGTTTCGACTGGTTCGGCGCCTATGCCGTGGGGTTGGTCACCGCCATCGGCGGAGGTACCACCCGCGATGTATTGCTTAATGCGACACCATTCTGGATGATTAACGGCAGTTACCTTACCGTCACGGCCGTAGCTCTTATCTTTGTCATCATTTTCAAACAATATCTAGTTAAGCTCGAAAATACGTTTTTCATCTTCGACACCATCGGGTTGGCCCTGTTTGTGGTGGTGGGTGTAGAGAAGACGCTCATGTTCGGCTTTCCCTTCTGGGTCGCTATTGTCATGGGTACGATTACCGGCTCGGTAGGCAGTATCATACGCGATATTCTCATCAACGAAGAGCCGCTCCTCTTTCGTAAAGACATCTATGCCCTAGCCTGTGTGGCGGGAGGCATCATGTTTTACCTGGGACAGAAGATGGGGTTCAACAGCATCACCAACCAGTCGATTTGCGGCATATCGGTTGTGGCCGTCAGACTGCTGGCCGTGAAATTTCACTGGTCGTTGCCCGCCTTGAAAGACGAGCCCGACGACAAACCTTCGTCCAAATAAATTCGTACCATGTGGGAATCACTTAAAAAATACGATAAAAATACCCTGTGGCAGCTTGTCCGCTTCGGCATCGTGGGGGTCATCAACACCCTTATCACTCTCATCGTCATCTACATTTTGCAGGAATTGCTGCATGTAAAATACACCACGGCCAATCTGGCAGGCTACATAGCCGGGATCATCAACAGTTTCTTTTGGAGCAAACTGTGGGTATTTAAAAAATTAAATAGTAATTTTATGCGCGAAGCCGTGCTGTTTCTCGTCAGTTTCGGAATCTGTTACGGCATACAGTTCGTTGCATTACTTCTGCTGGTAGAGGTCCTGCACATGGCCGACACCTGGGCTCAACTGGTGAGCATGGTGGTCTATACGTTGTGCAACTTTGCCCTGAATAAATGCATCACGTTCAAAAAATAAAAAGGATAATAGGCCATGAAAGTATCTGTCGTCATTCCCTGCTACAACGAAGAGGAAGTTCTCCCTCTCTCCCACAAGCGCTTCTCTCAGGTCATGGGCGGTACCCCTTACGATTATGAACTCATCTTTGTCAACGATGGCAGTAAAGACCGCACCGAAGAGTTGCTGCTCGGCTTTGCCCAGCATGACCCTCACACCAAGGTACTGTCGTTCTCGCGTAACTTCGGCCACCAGAATGCGGTGAGTGCCGGACTGCACAACTGCACGGGCGATGTGGCCATTATCATCGATGTCGATTTGCAAGACCCGCCCGAGGTCATTCCCCAAATGATAGAGACCCATTTAAAAGAGGGCAGCAACGTAGTCTATGCCGTGCGTAACAAACGCGAGGGCGAGACCTTCATGAAAAAATTCACAGCCAAACTCTACTACCGCATGCTCAACTCGTTGTCGGACTACACCTTCCCCGTCGATACAGGCGACTTCCGGCTCATCGACCGCAAGGTACTCAACGCCTTCAAACAGTTCCCCGAGAAACATAAATACCTGCGGGGTCTTTTCAGTTGGATGGGATTCAAGCAGACTCCTTTCTACTACGACCGCAACGAACGAGCTGCCGGCAAGACCAAATACTCGGTACGCAAAATGTTCTCATTGGCCTCGGCCGGGATTTTCGGCTTCTCTAAAAAGCCTCTTAAACTGGCCATCTCGCTGGGTACCCTGTCGATTTTCATTGCCCTGGCCTTTGCCATCTGGGTCTTCGTCATGTACCTCTCGGGCAAAGAGTCGATTGTTCCCGGCTGGTCATCGACCATCATCACCATCGTCTTTTTAGGAGGTGTACAACTGTTTACTATCGGAATTCTGGGCGAATACATCGGTAACATCTTCGACGAAACCAAGAACCGTCCTGAATACATCATCGACAAGAAAATCAATTTCGACTCACCCCATCAACAAACGCTTTAAGACTGCTCGATTATGAACATGCCTAAAATAAGTTCCAGAGCATCGCTGTTCCTGCTGTTGCTCATCATCAGTACCCTCACCATCATACCCTATCTGGGACTGACCAACTTTCACACCAAAGGCGAACCGCGCGAAGCCATCGTTGCCGTGAGCATGCTGCAAAACGACAACTGGATTCTGCCTGTCAACAACGGTAGCGACATAGCCTACAAACCACCCTTCTTCCACTGGTGTATCGCGGCCCTTTCACTTCCCACGGGTGAGGTTACCGAGTTTACCTCACGTCTGCCGTCGGCTCTGGCCGTCATCATCATGTCGGCCATGTGTTTTCTGTTCTTTGCCAAACGGAGTCGAAACGATATTGCCTTCCTGTCGGCACTCTTGCTGCTGTCGGGCTTTGAGGTACACCGGGCCGCCATGGCCTCGCGCGTTGATATGGTGCTCACCTGTTTCATCGTGCTGGCTCTGCTACAACTATACCGATGGTGGGAACACCACCTGCGAGGCATTCCCGTATGGGCCATTCTCTTTATGAGCATCGCCACTCTCACCAAGGGTCCTGTGGGTATTATTCTGCCGTGCGCCGTTATCGGGGTGTTCCTGCTCCTGCAAAAGGTATCGCTCTGGAAAACCATATACAAGATTCTGCCCCTGGCTCTGCTCGCCTGCATTCTGCCACTGGTCTGGTATTATGCCGCTTACCGGCAGGGAGGTGAGGCTTTCCTGCAACTGGTGATGGAGGAGAACTTTGGCCGGTTCTTGGGCAAAATGACCTACGAGTCGCACGAGCAACCTGTCATCTACTATTTCTACATTACACTGGCCGGGTGGTTGCCTTGGTCGCTGCTGGTGATTATGTCGCTTTTTGTCTTGAAATACAAGAAACCGCAAGGCACGGTGAAGCAATATTGGGACCGTTTCAAGACATATGTCTCTCAGATGGATCGCATGCGGTTGTTCAGCCTGCTGGCCATCGTCATCATCTTCGTATTTTATTGCATACCCAAGAGCAAACGGTCGGTATACGTCCTTCCTATCTACCCGTTTATCGCCTATTTCCTGGCCGAATACATGCTCTATCTGCTCAAACAGAAACCCAAGGTATGGCGAGCCTTCTCTATTTTCATCGCCTCGGTGGGGACTCTGCTGCTGATTATTCTGCTGCTGGTCAAGAGCGGAATCGCCGACCGCTACCACGCAATCCAGCCCGACGATATGGCTTACTATGCAACGGCACTGGCCGAGTCGTGGAATATCGTGTCGATTATCTCGGGTATTTTCATCATTTTCCTCATTTACGACATTTACAAGAGCAAACGCTACCTCACCTACAACAACCGATATATCTACTCGGTGGTTGCCCTCTTCTTTGGCATACAGCTCATGCTCGACGCTTCGACACTACCGGTCATACTCAATGCCAAGTCGATGAAACCGTTTGCCGACAAAGTCATTGCCGAGGTTCCCGAAGGGAAGATATATTCGTATGTATCGACCCCCATGATGCACTTTTTCATCATCAATTTCTACACCCAGGACCGGGTGGTCGACTTTGAAAGAGAGGCTCCCCAAGAGGGTTACTTGCTGGTGGGTGAACACGACTTCAACTATATCCGGGAGAAATATGGCGAAGAATACACTTTCACCCCCGCCCTGCGGAGCGACCGCAAAGGCAACGACGTGAAAGATTTTGTTCTGCTCCTCGACTTTCAAAAACGGGAATCCGACGAAGATTGAAAATAAGGCCCGATTGTCACATCGTTGAAATATCTATTTCTCAATTTTGCAGCATCAATAAAACACGAAAGCTATGGCCAATTACAAGATTTTAGTTGTAGACGACGAAGAAGATTTGTGCGAAATTCTGAAATTCAACCTCGGAGTAGAGGGTTATGAGGTCGACACGGCCAACTCGGCCGAAGAGGCCCTTCAAATGCATCTGGCCGATTACAACCTGTTGTTGCTCGACGTGATGATGGGCGAGATGAACGGCTTCAAGATGGCCTCGCTGCTGCGCAAGAATGAAAAATTGAAACATATTCCCATCATCTTCCTCACGGCCAAAGATACCGAGGACGACAAACTCATGGGATTTAACATCGGAGCCGACGACTACATCTCGAAACCTTTCTCCATACGCGAAGTCATTGCGCGGGTCAAAGCCGTTTTGCGACGGAGTGCCGAGAAGGAGACGCCCGAAATTCTGCAATTCGAGCATCTTTATATCGACCCGGTGAAGAAGAGAGCCTTTATCAATCAGGAAGAGTTACCACTCACCAAAAAGGAGTTCGAGATACTTTCGCTTCTGCTCTCCCACCCGGGACAAGTCTTCTCGCGGGAAGAAATCCTGTCGAAGATATGGACCGACGAAGTCTATGTTCTGGACCGTACCATCGACGTAAACATCACCCGTCTGCGGAAAAAGATAGGCGAATATGGCAAGCACATCGTCACACGACTCGGATACGGGTATTGTTTTGAAACTCATTGACGTATGACAATCGAAAAGCGTAACCAGTTTATGACTTTCGATAGAAAACTGTTCTTTTCTATCGCCTCTCTCTTCATAGTCTTTATTGCTATTATCCTCCTCTTTGAGTACCGGCTTGAAAAAGAGAACCGGCAACAGTCGCTCAATGCGCTCCTGCAAGACTACAACGAACTCATCTACTCCCAAGTAAAAGACCAGGCAATCGGACAGGTCTCCATCGACTCGGTTATCCGCAACATAACCAGCAAGACTTTGAGAGTGACCATCATCTCGGCTCAGAGCGGCGAGGTGATACTCGAAAGCCAATATGACTCCATACCCGACAATCACCTGAACCGTCCCGAGATTCAACAGGCTCTTCGCGGGAAAAACAGTTACGCCATTCGTTATTCACAAACCCATAAAAAGAACTATTTCTATTCGGCCAAGCGGTGCGGCGACTGGGTTGTGCGCTCCTCGATTCCCTTCGAGCGGGAGAACCTCTCCATTCTCAACCCCAACAAAGAGTTTATCTACTTTATGGTAGGCATCTCCATCTTTGCCATACTGCTCCTCTACTATTTTTGCCGCAGCCTGGGCAAATCGATTGCCGCCCTCAGCCAGTTGGCCCAACAGGCCGAGGAGGAGAAACCCATACACATCACCATCAAATCGGGAGTCGACGACATCGGAAGCATTACCCAGAGCCTTACCCACATCTACGACAACCTGTTGCGCACCAAAGAGAAACTCTCCATCGAACAGGAGAAACTGTTCAAGCACCTGCAATTTTCCAAAGAAGGTCTGGCTTTCTTCTCCAAGGAGAAAAGGATAATCATGGCCAACAACCTCTTTATCCAATACCTCAGTCTTATCACCGACAACACACTGTCATCGGCCGACTATCTGTTCAAGGAGGAGAATCTGAAAAAGATCAACGACTTTATCTCCCAAAAGCTGTATGACCCCAATGTGAAGGAAGAGTTCATCTCCGAGTCGATGACTCTCGACAAGGGCAGTCGCACATTTCTCATCGAATGTATCATCTTCCAGGACCATACCTTCGAAATTGCCATCAACGACATCACCCAACAGGAACAGGAGAGCCGCGTAAAACGGCAGTTGACCCAAAACATCGCACACGAACTCAAAACGCCCGTGAGCAGTATCAGGGGATACATGGAGACCATACTCACTACCCAAATGGACGAGGAGCGCAAAAAGATGTTTATGGAACGGTGCTACGCCCAGTCGAAACGATTGACCGACCTGCTGCGCGACATCTCGATGCTCAACCGACTCGACGAATCGAAAGACCTCTACGATACCGACAAGGTCGACTTGCAGAAGATTATTACCGAAGTTATCGGCGAGTCGCAAGCCGCCCTGACCGAAAAGGAGATGACGGTCGAGACCCGCAACCTGCACGACCAAATGCTGCTCAACGGAAACTATTCGTTGCTCTACTCGATTTTCAGAAACCTCACCGACAACGCTATCGCCTATGCCGGGCAGGGCACACATATCACCGTCGACTGCTATCTCGAAGATGAACAGTACTACTATTTCTCCTTCTCGGACAACGGGGTGGGCGTCCCCGAAGAGCACTTGAACCGTTTGTTCGAGCGATTCTACCGGGTCGACAAGGGGCGTTCCCGCAAACTTGGTGGCACCGGCCTGGGACTGGCCATTGTCAAAAACGCCGTACTCTTCCACAAAGGTGAAATATGGGTTAAAAATGTTCCGTCAGGCGGGCTCAATATTCTTTTCTCTCTGAAAAAAAACTAAATAAGCCTGCATAAACAGTCGAAACAGGAAGGGCGGATTAGGTTTTCTCGCCGAATCTCGTATCTTTGTAAAATCATGACCCGAAATTTTTTGATTTTATGAATAACGAGAGCTTTAATAAATACATCGAACGAGCCATCAAGGAGAATTGGGAACGCATCGCACTGAGCGACTTCGACGGCGTATCCTACCACTACAAGGACATAGCCCGCAAAATCGCCAAGATACACCTGCTGCTCGAAAGCGCAGGCATCGAAAAGGGCGACAAGGTAGCCATCTGTGGCAAAAACTCGGCCCACTGGGCCGTAGCCTTCTTTGCCGCAATCACCTACGGAGCCGTACCCGTTCCCATTCTGCACGAATTCAAGGCCGACAACATTCACCACATTGTCAACCACTCCGAGGCCAAACTCCTCTTCGTGGGCGACGGCGTGTGGGAAAACCTTAACGGGAGCCTGATGAAAAACCTGAGAGGAATTTTTCTGCTCAACGACTTCTCCCTGTTGCAATCGGAGTGTGAACGGCTCATCGACATGCGCAACCGTCTGAACGAATATTTCGGCCGCAAATACCCCTCGCGCTTTACCCCCGAAGCCGTCAACTATTACGAAGATTCGCCCGAAGAGCTGGCCGTCATCAACTACACTTCGGGCTCAACCGGATTCTCCAAAGGGGTGATGCTCCCCTACCGCAGTCTGTGGTCGAATGTCGAGTTTTGCCTCGAACACCTGCCCTTCCTGCAAGCTGGCGACGGCATCGTGTGCATGCTGCCAATGGCCCACATGTACGGTATGGTCATCGAGATGATACACCCCTTTGCCAAAGGGTGCCACCTGCATTTCCTCACCCGGGTACCCTCGCCCAAAATCATCATGGACGCCTTTGCCTCCGTAAAGCCCAAACTGATTATTGCCGTCCCCCTTATCATCGAGAAGATTATCAAGACCAAGGTCTTCCCGCTGCTGGACAAGCCCTTGATGAAACTGATGTTGAAGGTACCCTTCCTCGACAATCAGCTGCTGGCCAAAATCAACGACCGGCTTTCCGAGACCTTCGGCGGAAACCTCGTGCAGATGATTATCGGCGGAGCCGCACTCAATCGCGAGGTCGAACTGTTTTTGCGTCGCATCGGGTTCCCCCTGACCGTAGGCTACGGCATGACCGAATGCGGCCCCCTTATCTCCTATGCCCCCTGGGACGAAACCCGCATAGGTTCTTGCGGCCGAATCGTCGACCGCATGGAGGGACGTGTCGACTCGCCCGACCCGGTACACATCGTGGGTGAATTGCAGGTAAAAGGGGCCAATACCATGCTGGGATACTATAAGAACGACGAGGCTACCCAAGCCATCTTCACTCCCGACGGGTGGATGAAAACAGGCGACCTCTGTACCATCGACGAAGACGGATTTGTCTATCTGAGAGGTCGCAACAAGAATATGATCCTGGGACCTTCGGGGCAAAACATATACCCCGAGGAGATTGAAGACCGCCTGAACAACATGCCCTATGTGTGCGAATCGCTCATCGTCGAGCAGGAAGGCAAACTGATAGCACTCGTCTATCCCGACATCGAAAACGCCCAACGCACCAATCTGGCCGGCCATGCCCTCGAAGCCCAAATGGAAGAAGACATCGCCGCCCTTAACAAAGAACTGCCCGCTTACAGCCAGATAAGCCGATTGAAAATCTACTACGAGGAGTTTGAGAAGACCCCCAAGCGAAGCATCAAACGATACCTCTATCAAAACAATTAACTATCGCTAAAACCTGGAAAAGAAAAGGACAGAGAGCCGACACGCCCAAGCATGACCCTTGTGGCGTGTCGGCTCTCTGCGGTTTTGGGAGAAAACCAAACCCCGCTTCTATCCGGTCATGACGCACGGATAATCGGCTTATGTCTTGCAACTGATAATATTTTTATATATTTTTGTAACTTGTATATTACCATCAAACACGCAAAAAGCGCAAATTACCTATCATATGAAATATACACGACTAACGATAGTTCTACTATTCTGTTTTACCGTGCTGTTTATGCTCCCGGCTCAAACCGAAGGGTTGCAAACCAAAGTAATCGATGGAAAAGAGTTTTATATCTACAAGGTAAAGCCCTCGGAAGGATTCTATTCACTCACCCATAAATTCGGTATTTCACAAGAAGAGATTGTCCGTTACAATCCGGCAACCAAAAGTGGATTGAAACGGGGGCAACTGCTCATGATTCCGACTAAAAAAACACTCGAAGGCGAAGCCTCTGGTTCGGAAATCGAAAGCACGTTCGAGCATACCATCGTACGGGGAGAGTCGCTGTACTCTATTTCGAAAATGTATAAAGTTACGATTCAGAGTATCATAGACCTGAATCCGGGTTCGGAGCGTGGCATAAAAGCCGGAGCGACGTTGAAGATACCGCAACACTATCGTCAGAAAAAGGCCTCACAAGTACAGCCCCAAACTACAACAGCCTCTAAAACGACTACTCAATCTCAACCGGCCGTAACCCCGGTTCCCGAGAAGTCCAGCCCAGAAGGTCAATCGGTTGCTACCGACGGAAATACGGGCGAATATGTTTATCATACAATCAATGCGGGTGAGACTCTTTTCTCCATCTCCAAGAAATATGACATCGACATAGAGACAATTCTCAAACTCAATCCCGGCATCTCACCCAACAATTTGAAGAGAGGTTCGGTCATACGACTCACACCCGACACCAAAGAGATGAATGTGACCATAGCACCCCAACAACTGTATACCAAGTATAAGGTGCGCAAAAAGGAGACGCTGTATAGCATCTCGAAGAAATTCGGGACAACAGTCGAGGAGATAAAGAAATGCAATCCCAATATCAAGAAGATAAAACAGGACGACATTATCAATATTCCTGCCGGCATCGAATACAACACGGTAACCGCCGAGAACCCCATAACCAGTGCCGAAATCAACAACATTTACAACAAATTGTACAAAAGCGACAAAAAGGGGGTCATCAATGTGGCGGTTATTCTTCCTTTCATGTTGGAACAGGAACACCCCGACACCAAAGCCAGCTTGTACACCGAGTATTATCAAGGGTTCTTGATGGCGGTCGACAGCTTGAAACGGCAGGGAGCTTCGGTTAATGTATACGCCTACGACTCGGAGGCATCGGACGCAACGGTGCGCAATATCCTCTCCAATCCGCAGATGAAAGAGATGGACCTGATCATCGCTCCCGATGATGACAACCACATCAAGATGATTGCCGACTTCGGCTTGGCCAACGATATCAATGTAGTCAATACCTTCTCGCTCAAAAACGAAGAGGTTTCGCACAATGCCAAGATATTTCAGACCAATATCCCCCACTCCTATCTCTATGCCGAGGCTGCCGACCGGTTCATTCGCTATCTGGGGAACCGCAAGGTGGTGTTCCTGACTCATACAACGGAGGAAGGCGACAAGAAAGATTTTGTGGCCGGATTGAAAGAGGAACTTTCGCGGGCTCACATCGCATACAGCGAGATAAAATTCGGCAACAAGTTGAATTTGCAGAACCAGGATTCGATATGGGCCGGGCAGAGTGGTGTCGTATTCGTCCCCACATCGGCCCGTAAAAAGATACTCTCGCTCATCATTGCTCCGCTCGAAGCTTTGAAGGAGCAACGGGAAGATCTCGATATAGCCCTCTTCGGTTATCCCGAGTGGTTGACTCAGGTACCTGAATACCTGAACGAGTTTTATAAATTGAATACCTATCTCTACTCTCGTTTCTATGCCAACCCCTTTGACGAGAATGCCAAGTCGTTCCACAAGCGCTTCCTCTACTGGTACAACAAGGATTTGATTAATGCCAGTCCGCAATATGCCCTTTTGGGATTCGATACCGGCATTTATTTCCTTTCGGCCATACGGGCATACGGGAAAAACTTTGCCGTGCAGAAATTGGAAAATTCGAGCGACCGCATTCAAACCGACTTCGCTTTCCAGCGGATAAACAATTGGAGCGGATTCATCAACAAGTCGTTCTATTTCGTTAATTTCGCTCCCGATTTCACCATCAAGAAAATTAGAGAATGAAACTATTGCGATATATCTTGTTGCTGGCAGCCGTCGTAACCCTGCAAACAGGCTGGGCGCAACGCAGCGATTATGAGCCCGAAATTACCGTGGGCGTAAAGGGGGGGACGACTCTGTCGAGAGTATCGTTTACTCCTACCGTTACTCAGGCTCTGTTGCTGGGATATACGGGTGGCGTATCGGTGCGTTATATCGAAGAGAAATATTTCGGACTCATTGCCGAGGTCAACTTTACCCAGGCTGGGTGGAACGAAACGTTCGACACCGATCCCTATACCTATTCGCACACGCTCAATTATGTGACGATTCCCTTTCTCACCCATTTCTTTTTCGGCAATCGGGTCGTGCGGGGATTTATCAATGCCGGTCCGCAAATCGGGTTCCTGCTCGGCGACAGTTACAAGAGCAGTTTCGATGTCAATAATTTGCCCGAGTTCAGCCAGAAAAGCAAAGTGAAAGAGATATATACAATGGATATCGCCCATAAAATAGACTATGGCATCATGGGCGGAGCCGGTATCGAATTTCGTATCAAGAAATCACACGGTATCGTGCTGGAAGGCCGTTATTACTATGGCTTGGGCGACATCTTCAAGAACCGCAAGAAAGATGTGTTTTCGGCTTCGCACAACCAAATCATCACCATCTCTCTGGGCTACTTGTATCACTTTTGATACGGGCTGTAAAGAATCTTGAATACCAACTCTTTCAACAAGTCGCCGTCGTTGCTCGAAGCCCCTGAGCCTATCCCCTTCGACCGGGCATCGTATTGCCGAATGAGGTCGATAATGTCGATGCACTTGAATGCATTGTAACTACGCATAGCAGTCGTGTAGTCGCGAGCCTGGTAGACCGAGCGCAGATTCAGTTCCTTGACCAAGCCGTTCTCCGACCGGTCGGCGGCAAAGAAACACAACAACAGATTTGAAAAGAAATTGAACAGGACACTGATGGTCACCACCAGAGGATTGTTCTTGGGATTCTGTTCGAAATATTGTACGATTTGGGCTGCCTTCGATACGTTTCTTGTAACGATGGCGTTGAGCAGTTCATAGTTGTTGAAATCTTTGCTGACTCCCACATTGAGTTCCACCGCCTCGGGAGTGATGCGCGTGCTCCCCTCGGGCAGCGATATGGCCAGTTTATCGAGCTCTCCGCTCAAACGACTCAAATCGTTGCCCACAAAATCGGCCAGCATCGATACCGCCTTCGGGTCTATGGCCAGTTTTTTGGCTGCAACATAGGTATTGATAAAAGCAGGCAACTGGTTGTCATACAGTTTTTTCGATTCATACACCAATCCTATTTTCTCGATACCGGCCAGTATTTTTTTGTTTTTCAACGAGCCGTTTTTATAGCAGATTACCAGAATTGTACTCATCAACGGCTTTTGCAGGTAGAAGGCGAGATTCTCTATTCCCCGGATATTCTGCGCCTCCTTGACGACGATTAGCTGGTGCTCGGCCATCATGGGGAATCGCTTGGCGGCATTGACCACAATGGCAAAGTCGTCGACATCGGCCCCATAGAGAATGGTCTGATTGAAATCCCGCTCGTTCTCTTTCAACGCATTTTCGATAATCGAGTCGCATATCAGGTCGATATAATACGATTCATCACCCATGAGCAGGTAGACGGGTTTGAATATCTTTTTACGAATATCCTGTAAAATGGCAATATGCTGGTTGCTCTCTTTCTTGGCCATGGCTTAATCCTCGTCAAAGCGCAGATGTTTCACGGTGGTTCGTTTGTCTATAATCAATTTCAGAGCCTCTACCCCGATAAGCACATGCTCGTCGACAAAGTCACGGGTGATTTTCTTATCGCTTTCGGCCGTCTTTACACCGCTCGAAATCATGGGCTGATCCGAAATCAACAGCAGGGCTCCTACCGGAATCTGGTTGGCAAAGCCTACTGAGAAGAGGGTCGCCGTCTCCATATCGACTGCCATGCAGCGAATGCGGCGCAGATACTCCTTGAAATTATCGTCAAACTCCCACACCCGACGGTTGGTTGTGTAGACAGTCCCCGTCCAGTAATCGCGATGATGGTTTCTCACGGCCGTGGAGACGGCTCGTTGCAACATGAAGGCGGGCAAAGCCGGGACTTCGGGCGGGAAATAGTCGTTCGAGGTACCCTCGCCCCGAATGGCTGCGATAGGCAGTATGTAATCCCCCAATTTGTTTACCTTCTTGATGCCGCCGCATTTCCCCAGAAACAGGACAGCTTCGGGTTTTACAGCACTCAGCAGGTCCATGATGGTTGCGGCATTGGCACTACCCATGCCAAAGTTGATGATTGTGATACCTTCGGCCGATGCACTGGGCATATTGCTGTCCTCTCCCACGATGGGGACGTGAAAATGGGAGGCGAATATCTCGACATATTTGGTAAAATTGGTTAGCAGAATATGCTTTGTAAATTCCTCGACAGGCCGCTGGGTATATCGGGGTAACCAATTTTCGACAATCTCTTGCTTTGTTTTCATAAATAGGTAATTTTGGAGTAAATTTACAGAAATAATTAGAAAGCACAAATTTTCATTTCCAAGATGATTGAACTGAATCTGCCCTCCTACCCCTACAAATTGAAACAGGGGAAAGATAAACTCCTTATCTTCGACGAGTTGCGTCGGCGATATGTGACGCTTACACCCGAGGAGTGGGTGCGGCAACATTTTGTGGCCTATCTGGTGAATCAAAAGGGATTCCCCCGCGGATTGATAGGGAATGAAATATCGCTGACACTCAACAAATGCAACCGCCGGTGTGATACGGTGGTCTACGACCGCAACGGTAATCCGTTGTGCATAGCCGAATATAAGGCACCGCACATAGAAATCACTCAAAAGACCTTCGACCAAATCGTGCGTTACAACCGGGTGCTGCAAGTCAACTACCTGTTTGTTTCCAACGGACTTTCGCACTACTGTTGTCGCATCGACTACACGACCAACAGCTATACCTTCTTGCCCGATATTCCTGTTTATACCGATTTATAGCCCCTGGACAATGGCTCGAATTACCGATTCTTTCAAAGAACAAGTCTATGCCGTGGTCGAGCAGATTCCTTGTGGAAAGGTACTGTCTTACCAATCGGTCGCTGTTCTGGCCGGTTATCCCCGATATGCTCGACAGGTGGGATACGTACTGCGACAGGTACCCTCAAATCGGTTACTCCCCTGTCATCGAGTAGTAACCAGTATAGGTCGGCTCGTACCGCATTGGGCCGGGCAAAAAGAGCTTTTACATGGGGAAGGAGTAGATTTTACCTCGCGGGGATATGTGAATATGAAACGGTTTGCCTGGCAATACAACGAACTGTAATTAAAAAGAGCCATATCCAACCCCGTTTACGGGTAGTGATACGGCTCTTTCTATCATTCGGGGCATTTTGTCTTTTGCCCTTTCCCATGAAAAAGAAGAGATTAAACCATACTCCTTATCGAACTATCTATTAATGAATTTGAATACACTCTTTTCGGTCTTTACAATATAAATACCCTTGGCCAAATTGTCGAGATTCATTACGTTCCCCGAGACTGTATTGACCAATGCACCCGATAAATTGTATAACGACAACTCGTTTACTTGGCCTCCGACAATCTCAATGGCGCTACCCGTATAGATTATCTTTTCATTGTTTTCGGCTACCTTCTCAATTCCGGAGGCAGGGGTAGTCCCGTTATCGGTCAGATAAAAATCGTCCCATGAGAACTCTCCATCGGCTGTAACCTCCGTACCTTGAATAATCCATATGTCTCTTTTGGCATAGGTCTCTTCCAGCGAAGAATAGATACAATTCTTGAAATCGATGCTGGTCTCCTCAATGAAATCAGACATCTCTAAATCCAGTTCACACCAGGTATTATCTCGAGAGGTTACCAAATCGGTTATATCATACGAATACTGGGCACCATCTTTGTCTTGAAATTTAAACAGCAATTCACCCTCATAATTGGTTTTGATAGCCATATGCAATGTCCAATCACCATTTACCTGAGTGAGATCGGCTACCTTCTCTTCCGCGCTTTCTTCAAGATGGTGAATAGCTGAGAATTGACTTTTGCTTGCTGAAAATCCATATTGGCGATAACCGAATTGTCCGCCTTCAACAAAGCCTCCGCTGGCAGGATTGTAAGGGCCAACCATGTTGTCCCAATTATTCATCTTGAAACCATTTCCATAACGGTAATCGGCTGTAACCAAGCCTTCTTCCACAGGGAGCGGTTGCTCACTCTTATCGGTATAGGCAAAATAGATACGGGTTTCACCATTCATGGGAATGAGACACAACAAGCATAATGCACATACCAAAGTAAATTTCTTTTTCATAACGAGATTGTTTAAGGTTAATAATACAGTCTCAAATGTAGCAGTTCTTATAAACAAGCCCAGCTGGTAACCCCTTAATTATCGGCAAATTCCTCGGGAACGTTCCCGAGGAATTTACCCTCTCGTTCACTTTTAATCCAAAAATTGGAAGCTTCCGCGGAGTAAGTAAAGACCGCGCTCCCTTTGTGTGTTGATTGGCTAAAATGTACCTGATTCCCCCCCCCTACGTTACTCCTTTAAGTTGAACGCGGGAACATAGTTCGAATAAAAAAGGCAACACTTGAAAGTGTCGCCTTTTGGAGCCTCTTGTCGGATTCGAACCAACGACCCCGAGATTACAAATCACGTGCTCTGGCCAACTGAGCTAAAGAGGCAGGTGGGTAAGCTATCTACATCGCGCCGCTACAACCGGCTACCCTTGCTGCGGTCAAGCCCTGGGGGATTCACAAGGAGCTGGCCGTATAGGACTTACCCGGGCACAAAAGTAGATATTTTTTTGTAGATAGCAATAGCTTTGTGTAAAAAAAATATCAATTTTTCTTATCTCTCTAAAAACGAAATATTTATAAGAAACGTATTTGAAACATTCCTTCTCCGCCCAATTTTATCGCCCGTTTATCTGCCGGTTGTTCGCTAAAAAAATCTACTTTTGTATTTCCAAAGCACGACAGATGCTGACCTAAAACTAGACAACTATGCTGCAAGAAATCAAAAAACGTATATTGAACGGTGGCGAAATTACCCCAGACGAAGCTATTGATTTGGCTCTGCATGCCGACCGCCAGGAGCTATATACAGCCGCTGACGAAATTCGCCGTAAATTCTGCGACCGTACTCTCGACAGTTGTTCCATCATCAATGCCCGCTCGGGCCATTGTCCCGAGAATTGCAAATGGTGTGCCCAATCGGCTCATTACAATACTCACATCGAAACATACGATGCTATTCCCGAGGAGGAGGCGATGAATCTGGCCCGGCTCCACGAATCGCAGGGCATCAAACGATTGTCGCTTGTGACCAGCGGCCGTAGCGTGCGGGGCGACGACCTCGACTATTTTTGCAGCCTGTACCGTCGTATGGGACGGGAGACGCATTTGAAACTATGCGCCTCGATGGGATTGCTCAAACGGGAAGAGCTGCAAAAACTGAAAGAGGCCGGAGTGAAACGCTATCACTGCAATCTCGAAACGGCCTCGTCTTATTTCCCGGAGTTGTGTACGACACATACCTCGGAACAAAAAAAGGAGACGATACGTATGGCCCAAGAGGTGGGGCTGGAAATTTGCTCGGGTGGCATTATCGGTATGGGCGAGACGATGCAGCAACGCATCGAACTGGCATTCGAGTTGAAAGAGTTGGGCGTTTGTTCCGTGCCGGTAAATATATTGAGTCCGATTCCGGGTACACCGTTGGAACATACCGCCCCTATCGGCGACGAAGATATATTGGTGACTATTGCCATCTTCCGCCTGGTGTTGCCTCATGCCTTTATTCGCTTTGCCGGCGGTCGGGCCCGACTCTCGCGTGATACGCAAAAACAGGCTTTGCTGGCCGGCCTGAACGGGTTACTTATGGGCGACATGCTCACCACACTGGGCTCCGTGGTAAACGACGACAAGGCTTTAATTGCCGAAGCCGGTTACAACCCGCTTTAACAGACAAAAGTGGTTATTACAATCGGGGTATACCACTACCCTATTCACCTATAAAAAGGCTGTTGCCCATATGAAGCAGCAGCCTTTTCCCGTCTATTCAAATCCAATTTCTCGGGTTCCCTAACGATTCAGTCGCCGGGGTCCAACTGAAAGACTTGCTCAACCGATTTCTGGAACACTTGCGCAATTTTCAAGGCCAGGATAGTCGATGGGACAAACCTCCCGGTTTCGATGGCATTGATGGTTTGTCGGCTCACACCGGTTGCATCGGCCAGTGCCTGCTGAGTCATGCGAAGTTCAGCCCGTTCGGCCCGTATCCTATTCTTCATATCTCAACGATTTTTTCAGCCGCCACAACTTTACCTCATACACAATCAAAAAGACCAGCAAGACCGTGAATATATTCCCGATCATTACATACAGATAGTCGAGTTCATAGAAACAGAGGGCCGTCACGACAACAAAGACCGTATTCAGATAAAGCGCCATACCCGCAACTCATACACCGTCTGCTTGTAGCTGGTGAACGGCAGGAATCCCAATTTGTCAAAGCGATACCCGACATAGGTCTTCAAGTCCGAGGCGTTGAATCGTTGAGCTACATCGATTTCGGACCCATCGAGAGTCTGATACAGTACGTTTTCATTGATGAGAATCGGATTGATGCGAGTCAGAACGGGATCCAGACTCCATTGCAGCAGTGTACCGCCATACGACGGTGAACTGCCGGTAAGTACCTCGACGCAATTCTTGGGGATACGTACCGTCCTGGTTACAAACGGTGAGTACAAACCGTCGGTATAGGCTACATCTACTTTATAGACGGCTTGTGTAGAAGTCAAGTCGTTATCCACATATCCTTCGGCAGTGGGCTGAGCTATCAATATATCGTTACGGAACACCCGATAATTCTTCACGTTCCCGGTTGCCGGTCGGTCCCAGGTTAAGGTAACAATACCCCGTTTGGCTGCGGCGACAAAGTTACCGACGCCTTCGGGTTCTTCGCCTTTGACAAATGAAAAGGAAATAAGGCCATTGGTTTCGGCAATATCGTTGAGTGCCGCATAGGCATATTTCCCGTCATTGGAGTGAAGAGCCGGCAGGGTGACGTCGGAGAGAGTTGTCTTGTTTGATGACCCCGGAAACGGAGTTCCCGGCGAATTGATATTGCCATACGATTCGGGAGTATCGCCCGGCAGACTGTTGGACGAAGCACACACGGTATAAAGGCTCTGATAGCTGCTGGAATTGACTTTGTTCATGTTTATCCGTGATGCTATGCGACTTTCGTCGGCGTGATAGATAATCAGTCCGTGACCCGGCAAGGCTCGGTCGAAACGGCTCTGTTGCCGATTCTCCAACACATAGTAATCGCCCTCCCGCATGGTATTGACAATATAGGCTACCGGCTCGTCGGTCGCAGCTGGCATTTGGGTGATGCTTTGGGTCTCGGAAAGTACGGTCGGGGTAACCCACCCGAACTGTATCTTCTGCCACATGTTGCAGTGGCTGGGCGAATCGCCCGACCGCCCGTAAGAGCCCCAGGCTCCACCTCCCATCAAATCCCATTCGCCGGTACCTAAATAGGATCCGTTCTGTTCGTAATCCACGTCGTAATAGTCGGGGGCTCCCAGGTTGTGGCCAAATTCGTGACAGAAGACCCCTACGGTCATCATCGACAACATGGGAACATTAAAGAGTAACTCGGGTTGAATGGTGTAGGTACGCACCTGTATATTGTCTACTAAAATATCGAACAATTCACCGCTGTGTGACCATATGTCCATTGGTGCTGCCTGTCACCTCTCGTCCAGTTCCCTGATGAATGATGGAGAGGCCGTCGAGTTCGCCGTCGCCATCGTTGTCAAATTGAGAGAAATCAATCTCGCCCTGGACTTTTGACAGGGCTTCACTGATGATTTCGGTCATATTTTCGGTGCTGTACATGTTCTTGTTTTTCGACAACTGAATCCACCCCACGACAGTCGTCTCCACGTCGAGTTGCCCGTAAGAATTTTCGAGGTAGAAGTCACGGAAACTCCCGGTTCCCTGATAGTTCTCCTCGTTCATCATTCTTTCGAAATCGTCTCGACCGAATGTAACCTGGGTATCGGCAAAATTGACAAGCAACATCAGCAACTTGCGGCGTCCGGTTGTGGGAAACGTTTCCTCTATTTGCAAATTATTGCTTGTTTGAGACTTCTTCAATTTCATCATCGACTGTCGGTCGAGCAATTTTATCCGACCGGCTGCCTGGCTATCGTTGCCGGTATAGGGGATTGCCGATGCTACTACCCGGGCGTCGGCCTCCTGAGCATAGACCAGATATCCGTTGTCGGCTTTTTTCAGAATATGCCCGTCGAGCGACTCGAACCAGTGACAATGTTCATCACCCTTCAATTTATATTTTACAATTGTACCGTCTGGCTGAACATAGGAAATATCTCCCGGAAATGCCGGCATCGAAGATACCGGCATGCTCCAAAAGATATTCATCAGACAAACTATGCATAACCATTTTATACGCACATTCATCTTGGTTGATTTATTTTACTTTACGAATTTTATACTGTACCCGTTAGTTGCAATGATATAAACGCCTCGGGGCCAATCGGCAATCGGCAAATAGAGGGTCGAACTATCGGCTCTTACCGAAGCCGTCAACCTACCTGATATCGAATAGATATCCACCCGGTCACCCGCATTCAGCCCGTCTACTTTCAAGGTAGAACCATCGACCGAAGCATAGATTCGTACATTCGATTCAACTTCCGATACCGACGATACTTCTGTTATCTTTATCCAAGGCATGATAGTAAAGCTATATCCTTTCAGTTCGGGTGAAAACTCGTCGGCACGGCAATACTCACCGTCGGGTACATAATCGCTACCTTCGATAGCCATTTCGGGTTTCACATAAAGGGTGGTCTCACCATTGACATGTATCCGGGTATCGGCCCCAAAGAACGAGCCTACGGTCCACTCTTTGTCGAGATCCATCATCAACTTGTCAAACTCCAATGCGATGTAGAAGGTCCCGGTAACCTTGGTTACCTCGGCCAAATCCCAACCGATTCGCTTGTAAAGATAGATCTCCGAATCACCCAGTTTTTTGATAATGTTAGCAGTCTCTTCGTAGAAGGGATTTTCCAAATCGGGCTTGCCATCTTTCTCCGGATAAAATACCAACTTGACATTCTTGTCAGAATCGTCTTCTTGTCCCGTGTTCATGTATATATTATAAGACATCATGTTAAAGGAGACTGACGATACTTCAATTTCTTGATTGTCGGGAATTTCGAACCGTTCGGCAATCGCCCGGTAGTAGCGGTTGACCCCGACTGCATAGTGATACAGAATATCATAAGTGTCGCGAGTCTGTATGGTCCCGTCTTCGCGATAGGCCGGAAGGTCGGCTTGCTGATAAACCAGGTCGAGTTGGTCGTTGGCAGTCGATACGGCCTCCGAAGAAATCCCTTCATAATCGATAACATCAAAGTTCATATTGAGGGTAAACTCACTGTCTCCTCCCTTATTGGTTGCCATCAGTTTAATCGTGTAGTTTCCCGACTGTGTGAACGAGATATAGGGCTCACGAACGGTGGGATCGGAGATTTGAGCCGTGCCCGATACCGACCATTCATAACTGTCGGCATCTTCGACCTGATTGATTAACTTGTAGGGCTTGTTGGGAAATACCAGCGGCTGACCGCTGAGCAACGAGTTCAACGTATTCGACATGTAGATGGCTCCCGAAGGCGGCAATACGTCACTCGATTTTCTCAACGAGAAATTCTCGATGCAATAGTATCCATCGCTTGCGAGTTCGGAATTTGCCCAGAAGGCAAAGCAGTATTCACCGGTAGTCTCGGGGGTATAGTTCAATGTTACCAACTCCCAATCGGTCATGATGCTGTCGGTTACGGTGAACAGTTCGTCTTGCATATCGTAGGCCTGTTCACGGCCTGCCGTAAACCTGAATGTGGCAGATTATCGCCACCCGGCAGATAGAGGTAGAACGAAACGGTATATTCTACTCCGCCTTCCATCTCCAGCATCGGCGTATAGGCGATGTCGCGACGCTCCCCGAATACCGACGGAGAAGCTACCATGTAGTATGCTCCCGATATAGCCGGTTTAGATCTCATAGCTGCCGTAATAAAAGGTTCATCACCGGTAGCCAGCCAACCGACAGGCAGATAGGATACTCCGTCGTAGTGAGTCCGGTCGTCGAAAGTTTCCAAATAAGGGATAGAGGGGGCCCAACCGGGTTCGGCAATCTCGTCCGATTCGATTACGAAATCGTCGATTAACATGAATCCGTCCATGGAGAGTGCCGAGCAGGCCCAAAAGGCAAAACAATATTGGGCTGTTTCGGTGGGGGTAAAGTTTATTTCCACCTTCTCCCAGCCCGATGTCGTTGTATTTTCGTAAGCTTTCAAGATGGTGGTTTGAGCCCCTATGTCCTGTCCGGTCCCTACGGTAAATTTGAAACTCGGGGTACGGGTAAGAGCTATCAGATTAAGATAAAACGATACCTGATAGGTTACTCCGGCTTCCATCTCCAACATCGGGGTGAAGGTTACATCGTTTCGTCCCGCCGAATAGCTGGGGTTGGCGAGCAGCAGATTCTCGCCCGAATTGGGAACATAACCATAATCGTCGCCTTTGACGGTTTGAAATGCGTTGTCCGAGTTTGATACCCAACCGTTGGGCAATACGGCATCGGCGGTATAGTGGGTAGTGTCGTCAAACGACTCTTCATAAGGCAACGAGGCTTCCCAAACCGGCTCGGGTTCGGGTACTATCTCTTCGATTGAGAAGGTGTCGTAATAGACATCGCCTGCCGATGACAAGGTGGAACAGTTCCACAACCCTACACAATATTGACCGTCTTGCGAAGGGGTATAAATTACCTCGGCCAGCGTCCATTTGTCAATGGCTTTGTCACGGTCGTTATACATGTAAGAGAGATGACTGTCATAATCCTGCCCCGTGCCCACGGTAATTTTCATCTCTGACGTACGAGGAGACAATCCGGGCATCATATACTTTACCCGTATCCTATAATCGGTACCGGCCTTCATTTCGAACAGAGGAGAGAAAGCCACGTCCTGACGGTTACTCATTTGCGGATAGCCCGACACAATGAAAAATTCTCCCGTATCGGCCATCTTATCATAGATCTTATATGATTGAACCGAGAAAGGAGTCTCACCCATCGCCACCCACCCATTGGGCAAAGCCTTGATTGTGCTGTCGGGATAATGACTGGGATCATCGAAAGTCTCTTCGTAAAGCACGTTTATCTCTTGTGCACGCAATGGTATGCTTAACAGACCCGTGACAAAAGCAAAAGCTATCAGCTTCGAAACAAGTAATCTTTTTCTCATAACTGCTACATTTTTGGGGATAAACAAATCGGACTCGAATGTCAAAAATTCAAACCTTCTCGATAAATATAATAAATTAAAACAATAATTCATTATTATTCCAATAAAAATAACAATATTTTTTTAATCGATATAAAAATATTTCATTTTGATATTTTACCGAGAAGCTCAGATAGAGACAGGGCGAGGGATAGCGGCTGTATCTCTTTTGTAAAATTTCGCAGTAAGAAAAAGGGGGTATACCCAGATTTCTCAGAAAAAAATTGTTTTTTGAGTAGAACCCAAAGTACAACATTATTGATTGTTGGGTGGAGAAGGAAAAAGGAGGAGCATTTTCTCCCGCAAGACTCTGCATTCCCGACCAAATGCTTAACGGTCTTGCAATAACGGATAATGTCGGCGTTGTGTGTTTTTGTGTTTCAGGTAGATAGATAGGATAACAAGATTGGTAGAACTCATGACACTCATGTCATTGAGCACAATCAAACTTTGCAAAGATAGGACTTTATTCTTAAATACAAACGGTTTTTGAATTATTTTTTGCCGGACGTGGATTAAAGTCACTAATGCAACTATGAATGCAAAGAAGCAAAAAATAATCTTACGGGACAATCAAAGTGAAGTTTTTCTCTGGGCCTTCTGTTAATTTTGTACTGCACTTGTCGGATATAAGCTGTA
>DXDM01000046.1 GCA_019115485.1 Candidatus Barnesiella excrementavium
TGACAAAACCCACTTGCGTGACCTGTTCGACAAGACTAATTTCAATGATGTCAAAGATCTAAATGATCCCCTGATTCCGGGGCTTTTTGATTAATTGTTTAACTCGTCCCATTTTAACGGGACACTAATGAGTTCCCTTTGTTTATAAAGTCATGTACAATAGTTTTTTGTTTAATTTTTAAAATATATTTATTCCAATCCATTTTTTTTATTCCATTTCATGGTTTAATCAAAATATGAGTTTTTCTAATGAACCAAAGATAGCGAAAGGAGAGAGCAAAACCAACAAGTTTACTTGTGTTTTTTGCCGAGCCGCATCCTATCTTCTTGAAAGATACAAATTTGAAAGCGAATCACAACACTTGCGGATGACGATTGTGAGGTCCACGCGCTGCATTTAATAAGTCAAAGAGGGTGAAAGGAGAGTACCCAACAAACTGCCGTTACGATTTGAGGGTCGATGTCGGAGCGGTAGCGGGTTTTCATGGTGAGCCGGTGGGCGTTTGGGGGATTAAACGATGCCGCCGCCGAGCAGGAGTCGCAAGATGCCTACGATGATCGAGACGATGCAGAGGGTCTTGCCGTTGTCCGACTTGATGAGGACGCAGATAATCAGAAAGATAATCGATAGGGGTATGGCTACCCAGTTGAGTATTCCCAACAGGGGAATGAAGGCTACCAGGGTGACGAGTAGTGCGATGATACCTAAGAGTGTTCCCATTGTGTCGCTTGATTTTGCGTGTATAACAAATGTGTGCCGCAAGGGGTTGACCCGCAGGGGTCAATCCATGCGGGTCTTGTAGTCGTTGTAGTCGAACTCGCGCCACATCTCGACCGTGCCGTTGCTTCTGAGGCAGGCGATGGAGGGGTGGGGTATGCCGTTGAACATGGTGGTCTTGACGGTGGTGTAGTGAATCATGTCTTCGAAGATGATGCGTTCGCCTACGGTGAGTTCGTGGTCGAAGTACCAATCGCCCATGTAGTCGCCGCTCAGGCACGAGTTACCGCCCATGCGGTAGGCGTGAAGCCCGGGGGCGGGGGTGGTGACGGCACCGCGAATGGCCGGTTGATAGGGCATTTCGAGGCAGTCGGGCATGTGGCAGGCAAAGGAGACGTCGAGTATGGCGGTGCGTATCTGGTGGTTCTCGACGATGTCGACTACGGTCGAGATCAGCGGGCCCGTTTGCCAGCCGAATGCGCTGCCGGGTTCGAGAATGAGTTCGAGGTTGGGGTGACGCCGTTTGAAGTTCCGGAGGAGACGGATCAGGTGTTCGGTGTCATACCCCTGGCGGGTCATGAGGTGGCCGCCGCCCATGTTGAGCCATTTGACTTGCGGGAGCAGGTGGCCGAATCGCTCCTCGACCCGCGCGAGTGTCTTTTCGAGGTCGTAGGAGGTCGACTCGCACAGTGTGTGGAAGTGCAGCCCTTCGATGCCTTGCGGCAGCGTGACCAACTTGTCGGCGGTGATGCCCAGCCGCGAACCGGGGGCACAAGGGTTGTAGAGGTCGGTCTCTACCTCGGAGTATTCGGGGTTGATGCGCAGGCCGCACGATACGCGGTTGCCGTCGGCTATGACCTGGGGGTAGAAGCGCTCGAACTGGCTGATCGAGTTGAAGGTGATGTGGCTGCTGTACCGCAATATGGCGGGAAAGTCGCGCTCGGTATAGGCGGGCGAATAGGTGTGGGCGGGGCTGCCCATTTCTTCAAAGGCCAACCGGGCCTCGTGTATGGAGCTGGCGGTGGAGCAGGGTATGTATTCCCGAATGATGGGGAATGATTTCCACAAGGCATAGGCCTTGAAGGCGAGTATGATGTTTACCCCGGCAGCCTCCTTGACCGAGCGAATGAGTTGCAGGTTGCGGCGCAGGCGCTCCTCTTCGAGGAGGTAGCAGGGCGAGGGGATTTGCATGAGAATCTTGTCGTCGTTGTGCATGGTGATATGGTGATGGGTTTATGATTATTCGATCAGGGTGAACTTGGCGAATTTGAGCAGGAGTTGTTTTCGGCCTACGTTGTCAAATTCGACGGTTATTTTGCTGTTGTCGCCCGTGCCCTCGATGGCCGACACAGTGCCGTTGCCGAAGCGGGCGTGACAGATGCGGCTGCCCACCATGATGGCTCCGGCGGCGGTTGTGGCCGAGGTTTGCGGCATGGAGGGGGTGTCGCCAGCGGGACGGCTCTCGATGCGGGTGAGCCGCTTGGCCGGAGCCGGGGCGGTGAAGGGGCGAGGCGCCGGGGTGCGGTTGTCGTCGCTGTCGTCATGGCGGAAGGGCTTGCGACCCCATTCGCCGGCGAAAGAATTGCGCCACGGCCTCTCCTCGCGGGGCTGCTCCTGCCGGGCTTGGGCGGGCATGTCGACATATCTCGGGTCGAGCTCTTTGAGGAAACGGCTGGGAGGCGACGATACCGTCTGGCCGTTACGGTAGCGGGTGAGGGCATAGGTGAGGGTACAGTTCTCTTCGGCGCGGGTGATGGCCACGTAGAGCAGCCGGCGCTCCTCCTCGATTTCGCGCTCGCTCTCCTGACTCATCGACGAGGGGAAGAGGTTCTCCTCCACGCCTACGATAAATACCTGTTTGAATTCCAGCCCCTTCGAAGCGTGTACGGTCATTAGCGTCACCTTGTCCTGCTCGGCCTCGTCGCCGTTGTCCTGGTCGGTCGCCAGCGAAATCTCGGCCAGAAAGTCAGCGAGCGAGGTGCTCTCTTCGCCCGACTCCTGGCGCAGTGTGCAGAACTCCTGCACACCGTTCAGCAGCTCCTCAATATTCTCCTGCCGACTGATATTCTCGGGGGTACGCTCGGCAGTAATGTCGCGCATGATGCCCGACTGGCGCACGATGGTCTCGGCCAGTTCAGCCGTGGTCTGACGGGTGGCTGCGAGGCGGAAGCTCTCGATAAGCTCCTTGAACCCCTGCAACTTGTTGAGCGTGCCGCTGTTCACCTCGACACCGTTCCCCTTGGGGTCGTCGAGCACGTTCCAGATGCTGAGTCCGCTCTCGTGAGCCCGGTCGATGAGTTTGGCGAGGGTGGTGTTGCCGATGCCCCGGGTGGGGTAGTTGATGACCCGTTTGAGCGCCTCCTCGTCGTTGGGGTTGATGGTGAGGCGGAAGTAGGCAATGGCATCTTTAATCTCCTTGCGCTGGTAGAACGAGGTGCCTCCGTAGATGCGGTAGGGAATGTTGCGTTTGCGCAGCGCCTCTTCCAACGTACGCGACTGGGCGTTGGTGCGGTAGAGTATGGCAAAGTCGTTGTAGCGGCAGTGGGTAGTGAGGCGCAGCTCGGCAATACGGTTCGAGACGATAAAGCCCTCCTCGAAATCGGAGTAGGCACTGATTACCTTCACTTTGTTGCCCTGCTCCTTCTGCGAGAATATCTGCTTGGGTATCTGCTCCTTATTCTTGGCAATCAGGCTGTTGGCCGTGTTGACGATATTCTGGGTAGAGCGGTAGTTGCGTTCGAGCTTGAAGATTTTCAATCCCGGGTACTCTTTGCTCAACCCCAGAATGTTGTGGATATTGGCTCCCCGGAAGGAGTAGATGCTTTGGGCATCGTCGCCCACCACGCAGATGCGGTTGTGCTCCTTGCCCAACTGGCTCACGATGAGGTGCTGGGCAAAGTTGGTATCCTGGTACTCGTCGACCAAGATGTAGGCAAAGAGGTCGCGGTAGTGCTGCAACACGTCGGGGTGGTCGCGGAACAGGATATTGGTGTTGAGCAGCAGGTCGTCAAAGTCCATGGCCCCCGACACGAAACAGCGGTGGCGGTAGATGCGGTAAATCTCGCAGATGAGCGGGCGCTTCGAGCGGGTATCCATCTCGATCAGCTCCCGGTTTTTGGCATATACGTGTGGCTCGATGAGGGCATTCTTGGCATTCGAGATAATCGACTGCACGGTCGAAGGTTTGTACACCTTGTCGTCGAGCTGCATCTCCTTGATGATGCTCTTGATGAGCGAGAGGGAGTCGGAGGCATCGTATATGGTGAAGTCGTGGCGATAGCCCAGCCGGTCGGCATTGGCCCGCAAGATGCGCGAGAAAATCGAGTGGAACGTGCCTGCCCACAACCGCGAAGCCGTCTCGATACCCACCACCTCGGCGATACGGCTTTTCATCTCGTTGGCCGCCTTGTTGGTAAAGGTCAGCGCCAGCAGCCGGTAGGGGGGATACCCCATTTGCAAGAGGTGAGCAATCTTGTAGGTAAGCACCCGAGTCTTTCCCGACCCGGCACCGGCAATCACCAGTTCGGGTCCCTCGGTATAGAGTACGGCATCGCGTTGCTGCTCGTTCAGGTCGTTCAAAAAATCTTCTTCCACGTTTTCTTTCTCTGGTTACATCATGCAAAGATAATGAAAGGCGAGGGGAGAATAAAATATCGAAACTTGTTTCGGATATTTTTTTATCCCGAGCCGCATCTTATCTTATTCAAAGATAATGAAAGGTGAGAGCAAAGACAAGGAGGAAGCACATTTCCTGCATTGGATATGCGTAACCAAACCGCCTCCTCTCTTCTGTAAGGAGACGAAAAGGATAGAGCAGAGGCGGTAGATGGGAATGGAGTTTTGAAACCGAAAAGGCGAGACCAAGCGGATTTTAGTGCCGTTACAGTCTCGCCCGATTGAATATGAAACCTTGTGGTTGTTATGAGTCCATGGTGCATTCTTGCACGATTTTCATAAATTCGTCTCCCGTAATCGTTTCCCGGTCGGTCAGATAGGCTGCTGCACGGTGCATGATTTCGGTGTGGCCGGCAATCATCTCCTTGGCTTTTTCATGAGCCGTGGTGATGAGTTGCAGTATTTCCTGATCGATATCGGCAGCGGTAGTGGGTGAGCAGATAAGAGAGTTGTCCCCACCCAGATAGGCGTTGTTGGTTGTTTCGAGTTCCATCATGTTGTAACGGTCGCTCATACCGTAGCGGGTGACCATGGCGCGGGCCAGTTTCGTTGCCTGTTCGATGTCGTTGGAGGCTCCGGTAGTGACGACGCCGAGCATTACCTCTTCGGCCGAACGACCGCCCGTGAGCGTGACGATGCGATTGAACAGTTCTTCTCGACTCAGAAGCGACTGCTCCCCGCGCTCGACCTGCATGGTGTAGCCCAAGGCTCCCGAGGTGCGTGGAATGATGGTAATCTTGTGTATCGGGGCCGAATGTGTTTGCAGGGTGGCCACCAAGGCATGGCCTATTTCGTGATAAGCCACGATCTTCTTTTCGTCGTCCGACAGAATCTTGTTCTTCTTTTGAGCTCCGGCGATGACCGTCTCGACGCTTTCTTCCAAATCGGCCGTTGTGATTTGTTTACGTCCCATGCGTACCGCCCGCAGGGCTGCCTCGTTGACGATGTTGGCCAGTTCGGCACCCGACGACCCAGCCGTAGCTCGGGCTACGATGTCGAGGTCGATATCACTGTGACGCACCTTTTTCAAATGAACTTCGAGAATGGCTTTACGCCCTTCCAGGTCGGGGAGTTCCATCTGCACGCGACGGTCGAACCGGCCCGGGCGCAGCAGCGCTTTGTCCAGACTTTCGGGTCGGTTGGTAGCTGCCAGTATCACCACACCCTTGCGGCCGTCGAATCCGTCCATCTCGGTGAGCAACTGATTGAGGGTCTGTTCCCGCTCGTCGTTGCCGCCCAATCCGTTATCGCGACGTTTCCCTATGGCGTCGATTTCATCAATAAAGATAATGCAGGGAGCCTTCTCGCCGGCTTGTTTGAAAAGGTCGCGCACCTTGGCGGCACCCATACCGACGAACATCTGTACAAACTCCGAGCCCGATATGGCGAAGAACGGTACTTTGGCTTCGCCGGCTACGGCTCGTGCAATCAACGTTTTGCCCGTCCCCGGAGGTCCCACCAGTAAAGCCCCTTTGGGGAGGGTGGCTCCTATCTCGGCATATTTGCCGGGGTTGTGCAGAAAGTCGACAATCTCGGCCAACATCTCTTTGGCCTCCTCCTGTCCAGCCACGTCGGCGAAAGTGGTCTTGATGTCCGACTCGGCATAGATTTTAGCCCCACTACTGCCAAACGACATGAAGTTGCCGCCCGATTTCAGGCGAGTTTGGAGGGTTTTGCCCGCTTGTCGCCAGATGAGGTAGAAGATTAGTCCGGGTAAAATCCACAGCAGCAGGAAGTCGAGAATGGGAGAATTTTCTTTGGGGACAATTTGGTTGAATTCGATTTTCCCGGAGGGATTGGGACTGCTGGCGTGCAGCAATCGGTCTACCAGTTGCGGGTCGTTGGCTTCGCCGGTCTGGTAGGTTATGGTTTTGTTGCCCTCTTCGGTCGTGAAGTAGATTTGATTACTTTTGATAGCTACCTCTTTGACTTCACCACTGTCTACCTTTTCGATAAAGGTTCCATAGTCGGTTGTGACAATTTGGTTGCCCGATAGTTTGGGTAGAATGAGCCCGTTAAGTAAGAGGAGAATCAGTAGGCTCCACAAGAAACCCATGTAGGGATTGACCCGTTTGGGCGATGCTGGCGTTTGCTCTTTTTCCATACGATAATCGTCTTTTTTGAGTGCGAAAATCGCCATTTTTGTTCTATTATTCGTCTCCGAAATGTCTGAAAAAATGGGTAATATTTCCTCAATGCAGGTGTTGGTTTACCTGCATGACCTTGGGCGTATGGAAAAAGAGTTGTGCGACCCTGCCGCCTTATTTCGAGCCGTCGGGGTAGGGGCAAGCTTCGCCCGTAGCGGTGTAGACGGGGCGTTGGGCGTCGGTCGATTTCAAGTAGTCGGTCAACTCCCGAGCCAGAGCCTCGGCTATCTCGGGTTGTTCGCCCGACAGTTCGTGTTGCTCGCCTACGTCTTTGCGCACGTTGTAGAGCCGCCGTTGTTGTGTCTCCCAGTGGTAGATGAGGTGATAGTCGCCTTTCAAAATCGAGGAGTAGGCCCCGTAGCCCTCCTCCTTGTTCTGGCTTTCGCCCCACAGGTTGGGGAAATGCCATATGATGGGTCGCTCGTATCGGGTCGAGGAGTTACGCAGCACATCGGCAAAGCTCACTCCGTCGACCGTCTGTACGGTCGAATATTTCTTCACCCCGGCCATGGAGAGAATCGTGGGGAAGAAATCCTCGATCATCACCCGCTGGTCGCATTCGCCACCGGCCACTGTTACACCGGGCCAGTAGACCATCATCGGTTCATGCACGCCACCCATGAAGGCCGACCCCTTGCCGCCTCGGGCCGGGTAGTTCTGGTCGCGGTTGGCATGGCCTTGACGGACGTTGTTCAATCCCTGGCCGCCGTTGTCCGACATGAAAAGGACGATGGTGTTGGCGGCCACTTCGGGCTGGCTTTCGAGAAAGTCGAGCAGGTCGCCCAGACTTTTGTCCATACCCTCGACCAATGCCGCATAGCGGGCTTCGTTCTCGTTGAGCGGAGCATGGAGCTGGGCATCGGGGCGGTTGCGGTAGTAGTCGCTGAATCGGGTATCATCGTCGTATGGCGAATGTACCGCATAGTGCGACATGTAGAGGTAGAAGGGTTTCTTCTCCTCGATGGGCCGTTTCATCGCCTCGATGGCTTCGAGCGTGAGTGCCTCGGTGAGGAATATGTTTTGTCCGTAATATTTTTCCAGACCCAGGACCTCGAAGGGAGAGCCTTGGCCGAAATTCCGGGTCCCCAGGTAGCTGCCCGGTGCACCGTTGGCTCCACCGGCAATATTGACGTCGAATCCCATGGTCGAGGGGTCGGCTCCCGAGGTACCTTTGGCTCCGAAATGAGCCTTGCCGCAGTGTATCGTGTAGTATCCGTTCTGGTGTAGAATCTGAGGCAGCGATGTGATGGGTGTTGAGTTTTTCAAGTCGGCAGGCTGTGTGGTACCGGCCGGTTGTATGCCGTTGTAGTTCCAGTCGGGCAGTTGGATTACCTCGCTGGTGGCATCGGTCTTCTGGTCGTAGTTCAAGGTCCAGTTGGTCACCCGGTGGCGAGCTGCATTCATGCCCGACATCAGGCTGCATCGGGTAGGCGAGGAGATGGCACAGGCATACGCCTCGGTAAACTTTACCCCCATGCGGGCCAGTCGCTCCATGTTGGGTGTGCGGTATCGGTCGTTCAGCGGGGTCGATTCGGAATAGAAGGGGACCGAGGTATCTTGCCAACCCATGTCGTCGACCAGGAACAGGATAATATTGGGTTGCTGTTGTGCTTGCAAGAGAGAGACTCCTGAGAGCGAGGCAAGCAACAGGGTGCTTTTCAGGGATAAATTCTTTTTCATCGTGCGTTTCGGGTAAAAAGCTTTCGGTGTTGTTCCGAAAATCGGTTACAATGATAGTGAATTTTTTCGGTTTGTCGGGACGATATTCATGAATAAAACTTGTTAAACTGCTTTTACGGGTTCTACTTTGTACACCTTTTTTGGGGAAGAACCTTGGGTAAAGAAGAAGGGGGTGAGACTCTCTCTCTGATCTTCCCCCCCCTTCGTTTATTGTTGGTACGATAACTTTTCAAAGGGAAAAGTCGGCGGTGTTAATTTACTTTCTCGAGCGGTTGGCCATGCGGGTCATGGAGAAGGCTCGCTTGTAGAAGATAAAGATAGGTATGGTGGCACCTACGCCCAGAGCAAACAGAACCGAGGCGGTGGTGATGCCGTTTTTAAAAATTTCGAGCAGGTAGTGTATTGCTTCGTTGTCGTTCCCGCTGCTTTGCAGGAATCTGATGAGCGAGAATACGGTACGGTAGGCATACATACCCGGAATCATGGGGAGCAGTGCCGGAATGTAGAGCACGGTGGCCGGACAGAAAATTCTGTATCCGGCGAGCAGGCTGAGCATACCTATCGAAAAGGCGGCGATAAATGAGGCCGAGGCCAGGTCGAGCCCGGCATAGTTCAGCAGGACGAACCGAATGCTGTGCCCGACAGCGGCCAGCAGGGCGGCGTAAAGAATAGCCCGACGGGGCGGGTTGGAGATGACCGCAAAACCTATGGCGGCAATGGCGGCTCCGATGGCATCGGCAATGACCGAACCCAATATTTGCCAATCAATCATAGCAGTTTTCCTCCCATCATTAAAAGTGTAATGGCCATGCCGAAGGCGATGCAGACTATCAGCAACAGGGCGTTGATGAGTCGGGCGGTACCGGCCAGCACGTGGCCCTCGATGATGTCGATGATGCCGTTAATCAGAGGCACACCGGGTATCAGGTAGAGCACACTGGCGCCGATGGCAATGTCGGGGGTGGTGCCCCACTGTTGCCACATGGTAATCGAGGCGATGAACGAGGCAACGAAGGCCGATATGGTGAACACGAAATAGTGGTTGATGTGGTGTTTGCCCAACACTTGTTTGAGGCGGAATCCGATGAGGGTGGCTACAAAGACAGCGGCCACGGCAACCCAGTCGCCGTTGAAGAGGCGACAGAACGAAGCGTTGGCAAATCCTACCAGAATCCACACCGCCCACGGGTTCATGCGAGGCTTGCTGGTGATGGCATGGTATTTTTCCCAAAGTGTGTCGAGTGACAGGTGATTGTCGTAGGCTTCCCAACTGAGGGCACTCAACTCGGAGTTGAACTCGAAGTTGATGGCTCCCGACTTGGCGGTGCTGACCGTGCTGTATACATGGGCGTTGTCCTTGCTTCGCAGGGTCATGCTGATGGTTTTGTGAAAGAGAGTCATGTGGGCTTCAAACCCGAACGACTCGGCAATGCGGGCTGTATTGCGTACAATGCGCGAGGTATGTACCCCCGATGCCATCAAACAAGTGGCATATTCCGTCAGGAATTGCGATACAGCTTTCAGTTCTTCGTGTACGTTGTTCACCTTAAAAATCCTATTGACCATTTTTCAGCGTGCAAAGTTACAAAAAGGCGCACGCAGAAACAAATGAAAATGCAGTTTGTAAATGGTTTATGCCCAACAGGCAACCTGTCGAGGCTCGACGGGGACACGGGTAGCGGGGCAATCGGGGGGGCAGACTCCGTTCTCGTTTCGGAAAAGAGGAAGGCCGCTTCGAACCCTTGGGAGGCTCGTCGCGGTCTTCGTCCTATGGCTTGTCGAGACAGCGTGTCGTATTGCTCCTCGATGTTATTTGCCCCACACGGTTTTGGCAATATTCTTCATCGTGACGATTTTGCTCCACATCATCTGTTCCGAGATGACACTGTTGCCCAGGTTGTCCCGGAAGTCGCCCTGGCTGCTCAGGTGCAGCGATTCGAGGGGAATGAGTCGGGCGGCATTCTCGATGTGAAGTATGATATTGCTGGTCGAGATGGGTTGGAGGCTCGTGGTGGAGATAAGTCCCAGAATCACCTCTTTGCCCTGGCAGTAGTTGAGGATAGAGAAATCGATGTTCTCGTTTTCGCGGTTCCCGAATTCGAGGGCAATGGCATCGGCCCGGGTCGAGAAGAGCAGTTCGGCCATCTTCTCCTTGTCGCCCACTTTCCACCAGGGGTTGCGGAATTGCAGCGAGATGCACATGTCGTCGGGTTTCTGAGCCAGACAGGCCTCGGTGAGCTGGGCCGATGTGGCGATGAGCGAGTGGAGGTCGAGGTGAGCGGCCTGAGCCACCTGCTCGATGTCGCTGTCGCCGGTCAGGTTCCAGGCATAGTCGGTCAGTTGGAGGAAGCGGCACCCCATGGCGTAGAACTCGTTGATGACCTTCTGATAGGTCTGGGCAATATCGTGAACGAGCAGTTCGATGTCGGGGTAGTAGCGTCCCGTGTTGTAGCGGTTTTCGGGGCGGAGCAGCTCGGCCAGCAGCGTGGTGGGTGAGGGGAGCAGCGCTTTGGCATACATGTCGCCCCCGATGATACCCGTCAGGTAGGTGAACCGTTGCGTCACCGGCGGGGTGGAGAGGAACGAACTGTCAAAATCGATTTTTCCCGAGACGACCGACTCGTTCGGCTCTTCGGGCTGGGGTGTTTCGAGTTTCGAGATATTCTCCAAGTGATGGAAAAAGTCGGTATAGTTGGTCGACTTGTAATCGCCGTCGGTTACACATTTCAAGCCAATCTCTTTGCATTTCTCAACAATACGATAAATCTCCTTGTCTTCGATTTCGTGCAGTTTGGCCGAGATCAGTTCACCCTCTTGATAACGCTTGCGGGCCTTGGCCAGCGGCTCGGAGTAAACGAAGCTCCCGGTGATGTCTACACTGAAAGGAATTTTGTTTGCCATGATTCTTTCTATTTTTGAGTTAAATACTTTGATAGCGGCATAAAATCGCCGTTGCTTATGGTTCCTTTTGCCAAAGCAAAAAGTGCATCTTCCTGAAAATTCTTTTGCACCGGCCTCCCGATCCGCGGAGAGGGCAGCTTTTGATCCATTCCGGGCAACCGGCAGGTCTTCTGACTTGTTCCCTTTTCAGACGCCTTCCCAATCGCGCTCCGATTAGTGGCATTGCAGTATGTGTCTGAAACCATCATGAACTTCACAGCAGCGGGCCTGTTCGGGATTTGCACCCGATTCCCTTTTCATTGCTTTATCGGACCGATAAATGCAAACCGGTTACGAGGTGCAAAGTTATATTCTTTATTCTTATTTCACAATGTTTTTCAAAAAAAACTCTTATATCAAACCCGTTTCAGATTGCTTATCTTCTCGTATTGAGGAAGATTGATTGGTTGTGGCGTCCATTCATTACGCACTCCTGAGTAGAATCCTGTTTGCCGGAGATTCCCCGTCTCGCTTGTTTGTAGGCCCCGCATCGAGTCTACCTATCTTTTTGGAAATGAGTGAAAATATAATTGTAGTAATAGATTTTATTAGTTAAAAATATTTTAGTACATTTGCATCGAGTCGAAAAATATCGATTCAATTTATTTGAAATAATATAGCTCAACCGCTCTCGAATCACCACCTCGGAAGACTACGAGCTACGAACCAATACACGTTGGAAGTGTTGCCCTATTTGGGCGCAGACTTCCCATAGTGTATTGTGGCTTGTGGTGAGCCAGAGAGCGTATGGCGAGAGTCTGCGCTTTTCTTTTTTAGTTAAACGGTAGTCTTGCATTAGTAGTTTTACCGACTATATATTTAAAAGGACGACAGTATTAATCATTTAATTATGGAAATAAGTAATAATTGTAAAAAATGTGGTAGGCTTCTTAAAGAAGGTGAGGGGGTAAATGGTTTATGTGATAAATGCCTTACAGAACCATGGGACGCTGATGATAGTGCAGAATTGACAAATGCAGAAAGTGTATTACAAATAATGTCAACTATAATATTGATAATAGGAATTATTCTTTCTATCATACTTGCAGTCCAAACGACTAAAGATTTTAGTATGGAAGGTTTAGTAGGAACGATTGCAACATTGTTTTTTAGTATATGTTTTTGGGCTTTATCGTCATGCTTAATAAGTATATCTATGAATATTAGGAAAATAGCAAAAAAGAAAAGATGAGTATTATGGCAGAAATTCCAATATTCTTTTGGGTAATACGGCTTGGGTAAGGTTACATTTAGAGTAATAGACTCTTTGTGGACCCCGCATCGGGGTGCAGGGTGACTTGAAGCTGCTTTTAACTCCTTATTGACAGGATACAGAAAAGGCCATGCCGAAACCGGCATGGCCTTTTATTTGGGGATTAATGTTCAATCGCTTAGTCCTCGATGGCAGCTTGAGCCGCAGCTACGCGGGCGATGGGCACGCGGTAGGGGCTGCACGATACGTAGTTCATGCCCAGTTTGGCGCAGAACTTAACCGACGAGGGTTCGCCACCGTGTTCGCCGCAGATACCTACTTTGAGGCTCGGTTTGGTCGAACGGCCTTTCTCTACACCCATGCGGACGAGTTGGCCCACACCTTTCTGGTCGAGTACTTCGAACGGGTCGGTTTTGAGGATTCCCTTCTCTTTGTAGATTTTCAGGAACTTGCCGGCATCGTCGCGCGAGTAACCGAAGGTCATCTGCGTCAAGTCGTTCGTACCGAACGAGAAGAAATCGGCTACCTCGGCAATCTGGTCGGCCGTAACGGCGGCGCGGGGTACCTCGATCATCGTACCTACCTTGTAGGCTACCGTATCGCCACGCTCTTCAAATACTTGTGCGGCTACGCGGTTGATGACGTCGGCCTGCATGCGCAACTCTTCTACTACGCCTACGAGGGGCACCATGATTTCGGGGTGAACGTCGATGCCACGGGCTTTCACGTTGAGGGCAGCCTCGATGATGGCGCGGGCCTGCATCTCGGTAATCTCGGGATAGGTGCAACCCAGACGGCAGCCGCGGTGTCCCAGCATGGGGTTGAACTCAGCAAGCGAGTCGCAGGCGAGTTTCACCTCTTCGATGGTCATGCCCATCTCTTCGGCCAACTCTTTCTGCGTAGCGAGTTGATGGGGTACGAACTCGTGCAAGGGGGGATCGAGCAGACGGATTGTCACGCCCAGACCGTCCATGGCTTCGAAGATGCCTTCGAAGTCGCCGCGTTGCATGGGCAACAGTTTGTCGAGTGCGTGGCGACGGCCCTCTTCGTCTTTCGACAGAATCATCTCGCGCATGGCTTTGATGCGGTCGCCCTCGAAGAACATGTGCTCGGTACGGCACAGACCGATACCGCGGGCACCGAACTTGCGGGCTACGGCAGCGTCGCGCGGGGTATCGGCGTTGGTGCGAACGTCTACTTTGGTATATTTGTCAGCCAGGTTCATGATGGCTGCGAAGTCGCCGCTCATGTCGGCATCGACGGTGGGAACTTGTCCGTCGTATACTTCGCCGGTCGAACCGTTCAACGAAATCCAGTCGCCTTCCTTGTAGAGTTTGCCGCCCATTTCTACGGTGCGGGCCTTGTAGTCTACCTTGATTTCGCCGGCACCCGATACGCAGCATTTACCCATACCGCGAGCTACTACGGCAGCGTGCGAGGTCATACCACCGCGGGCGGTGAGGATACCTTGTGCCACGTTCATACCGCGCAGGTCTTCGGGCGAGGTTTCGATACGTACCATAATCACTTTTTTACGTTTCTCGGCCCAAGCCTCGGCATCGTCGGCAAAGAATACGATTTGTCCCGTGGCGGCACCCGGCGATGCAGGCAGACCTTTGGCAACGACTTTCACGCGTTTCACGGCGTCTTTGTCGAATACGGGGTGGAGCAGCTCGTCGAGCTTTTGAGCCTCCATACGTTTCAGAGCGGTCTTCTCGTCGATGATTCCGGCACGGAGCATATCCATGGCGATTTTTACCATGGCGGCACCGGTGCGTTTGCCGTTACGGGTTTGCAGCAACCACAATTTGCCATCTTGAATGGTAAATTCGAGGTCTTGCATATCTTTGAAATAGTCTTCGAGTTTCTGTTGGGTCTCGATGAGGTCTTTGGCGCACTCGGGCATCGACTCTTCGAGCGAGGGGTATTTGCTGGCGCGCTCCTCTTCGCTGATGCCTTGCAGGGCAGCCCAGCGGCGAGAGCCTTCGAGGGTAATCTGTTGGGGTGTGCGTACACCGGCAACCACGTCTTCGCCTTGTGCGTTGATGAGGTATTCGCCGTTGAAGATGTCTTCGCCGGTAGCGGCGTCGCGGGTGAAGGCTACACCGGTAGCCGAGGTGTTACCCATGTTGCCGAATACCATGGCTTGTACGTTCACGGCCGTACCCCACTCTTCGGGAATCTGGTTCATGCGGCGGTAGAGAATGGCGCGCTCGTTCATCCAGCTGTCGAATACGGCGCAGATGGCGCCCCACAGTTGCTCCCAGGGCGAGGTGGGGAAGTCTTTGCCGGTGTTCTCTTTTACGGCAGCCTTGAAGAGTTTTACCAGTTCTTTGAGGTCTTCTACCTGTAATTCGGTATCGCTCTTGATGCCTTTGGCCTCTTTCACTTTGTCCATCACCTCTTCAAAGGGGTCGATGTCTTCTTTGGTTTTGGGTTTCATGCCCAGCACCACGTCGCCGTACATCTGTACGAAACGGCGGTAGGAGTCCCAGGCGAAACGGGGATTGCCCGATTTCTTCGAGATGGCCTCGACGGCTTCGTCGTTCATACCCAGGTTGAGCACGGTGTCCATCATACCCGGCATGGAGACGCGGGCACCCGAACGTACCGATACCAGCAGCGGGTTGGTGGCATCGCCGAACTTCGTGCCGGTGAGGCTCTCGATGTGTGCGATGGCTTTTTCTACATCGCCTTGAATCTCTTTAACAACGGCTTCGCGCCCTTGTTGCGTATATGTGGTACAAACCTCGGTAGTGATGGTGAAGCCCGGGGGTACGGGGACACCGATCAGGTTCATCTCTGCCAAGTTGGCGCCTTTACCGCCCAGCAGGTTTTTCATGTCGGCACGGCCTTCTGCTTTGCCGTTGCCAAAAGTATAAACTCTTTTCATAAATAAAATAAGTATATGGTATTTGTATAATTTGTTTTCGTGTTCGGCTTGATGCCCGAGAGGGAGCCGGCATAAAACATTATGCAAAAATATAGGATTCGGGGAAACAACAAAAATATTTTGCTACAAATTTTAACGCTATATATTATTTGTTGGCCGTTGGTCGGCTCTTTCCTGGAAAATGCCTATCTTTGTTTCGTTTAACACTTTATTCGATTATTTGTTTTGGCACGTAAGAAGAAAGAGCTCCCTCTGTTGGAGCAGAGTGAGATAACCGGCGTGGCTGCCGAAGGGAAGGCGCTGGCACGGGTAAACGACTTGGTCGTGTTTGTCCCCTTTGCGGCACCGGGGGATATTGTCGATTTGCAGGTGACGCGCAAGAAACACAGTTATGCCGAGGCGCGCATCGTGAAGTTTCACGCCTATTCGCCGCTGCGGGTACAGCCCTTTTGCGAGCATTTCGGGGTGTGCGGCGGCTGCAAGTGGCAACATGTGACCTACGATTTCCAGTTACAGTTCAAGCGGCAGCAGGTCGAGGACAACCTCACCCGCATAGGCAAGATTCCCTTGCCCGAGGTGTTGCCCACGAAGGGGTCGGCCAAGCAGCGGTTCTATCGTAACAAACTCGAATATTCGTTTTCCAACCGGTCGTGGTTGACTTACGAGCAGTTGCAGTCGGCTCAGGAGTTCGACAGCCGCAATGCACTGGGATTCCACATACCGGGCATGTTCGACAAGGTGCTTGATATTAAGAAATGTTGGTTGCAGGACGATATATCCAACCGCATACGCCTTTCGATACGACAGTTTGCCATCGACCACGGGTATCCCTTCTTCGACTTGAAGGAGCAGACGGGGCTCATGCGCAACATGATTGTACGCACTGCCTCGACGGGCGAGATTATGCTCATCGTCGTCTTTTTCGAGCCCGACATGGAGCGCATCGAGACGATGATGCAACACATTGCCGACGAGTTCCCTCAAATCACGTCGCTCCTCTACATCATCAATCAGAAGCACAACGACACCATTACCGACCAGGAGGTGCACTTGTACCGTGGTCGCGACTACATCTGGGAGAGCATGGAGGGGCTGCGGTTCAAGATCGGACCCAAGTCGTTCTACCAGACCAACTCGGAGCAGGCCTACGAACTCTACAAGGTGGCCCGCGAGTTTGCCTCTCTCACTGGCGACGAACTGGTCTACGACCTCTATACCGGTACCGGTACCATAGCCAATTTCGTGGCGCGGCAGTCGCGCAAGGTCATTGGCATCGAGTATGTGCCCGAGGCTATCGAGGACGCCAAGGAGAATGCCCGCATCAACGGGCTGGACAACACGCTGTTCTATGCCGGCGACATGAAGGATATCCTCACCGAAGAGTTCATCGGCGAGCACGGTCGCCCCGATGTCATCATTACCGACCCGCCCCGCGCCGGTATGCACGACGACGTGATCAAGACCATCTTGTTTGCCGAGCCCCGTCGTATTGTCTATGTAAGTTGCAACCCGGCTACCCAGGCGCGCGACCTCTCGCTGCTCGATGTCAAGTATCGCGTAGAGCGGGTGCAGCCGGTCGATATGTTCCCTCACACCCACCACGTGGAAAATGTGGTGCTGCTGGTGCGCAAGGCGGAGGAACCGGCCGAGGCATAAGGAAAAGTCCCGAGAGAGTGAATACGACGAAGCCCCGGAGTTCAAGACTTCGGGGCTTCGTCGTGTATCTGCGGTAGGAGATTAGCGTTGCTTCTCGTTCTCGCGAATCCACTGCATCACGTTGGCAGGCGGACGCTGGTTGTCGAGTTCGCGTTTCATGAAATCCATGTAGGGAGCCACGTGCTTGAAAAACCGGTGGTATCCGGCACACAGGTAGTTGAGACCCGGTTCGCCGGTCGCCGTCCGGGCAAAGCGGTTTTTGGGGCACTCGCCGTGGCAGGCAAACAGGTAGTCGCACTCCTTGCACTGCGTGGGCAGGCCGTCGCGCTTGTTTTGGCCGAAGGCGACTTGCCGAGGGCTGTTCATCATCTCGATGAGCGAGTGGGTGTAGATGTTGCCCAGTTTGTATTCGGGGAAGACAAAGTGGTCGCAACTGTACACGTCGCCGTTAAACTCCATCACCCCGGCATGACCACAGGTCTCGGCCATGGAGCAGACGCCCGGCATTACGCCCGCCCAATTGGCAAGGGTGGCGTCGAACAACTGTATGAAGTATTCGCCCACGTCGTTTCGCACCCAGTCGTCGAAGAGGGTACAGAGGAAATTGCCCCACTGTTCGGGCGTGACCGAGAAGTCGGTCACCCCGTCGTGTGTCTCCTCGTCGGGGGCCGCCAGCTGTCGGCCGTCGGCGTGCGGGTTGATGCGTTCGACAATGGGGGTGAACTGGATATATTTGCAGTGGATATCCTTGAAAAAGTGGTAGAAATCGAGCGGATAGTCGGCATTGAAATCGTTGATGACCGCCAGGGCATTCCACTCGACCCCGTGCTTGTTGAGCAGGTTGATGCCCTGCATCACCTTTACGAAGGAGGGGCGACCCTGTTTCGTGAGGCGGTATTCGTCGTGAAACTCCTGAGGGCCGTCGATACTCACCCCCACCAGCCAGTTGTTCTCCTTGAAGAACCGGCACCAGCTGTCGGTGAGCAGCGTGCCGTTGGTCTGTATGCTGTTCTCGATGATGCGGCCTCGTCCGTATTGCGCCTGCAACTTCACCACCTTTTGGTAAAAGTCGAGCGGGCGCATCAGCGTTTCGCCCCCATGCCAGGTGAAGAGAATATGGTCGCTGGCTTGGCTCTCGATATACTCTTTGATAAATTTCTCCAACAGGCTCTCGCTCATGATGTGGCGGGGCGTGTCGTGGTAGAGTTTTGCCTTTTCGGTATAGTAGCAGTAGGTACAGGCCAGGTTGCAGATCGATCCCACCGGCTTGGTCATGATATACATGATTCGGTCGAAGGGGGTATAGAGAGTCTTTTCCATAAAAGTCGTTTGTGCTGTGTGTTTATTTCGGAGGGTAAAGATAGTGAAAGGAGAGAGTAAAGACAAATGGAATACAAAGTTTTCGGCATTTGACTTTGCCGAGGTGTCCCCGTTTTGTTCAAAGAAATCAGAAGGAGAGGGTGGGAGGCAAGATGAATACGGGATATTTCTGGCCTTCCTCCCTCTATCGGGTATAATGAGAAGGGGTAATGAATTTTTACGTAGGCAAGTCGGATTTTTTGAGCCTGCTTTCTTGGGGGGAGAGGATTTTAGTCCTATATTTGACGATTGTAGTTCTGAAAAATCAAAAAACAAGATACCGATGAGATTCAACCGGTTTTTATGCGTGGGAGGCGGGCTGTTGGCTGCTGCCTTCCCGGCATTGGCGCAGAAGAGCGACAAGCCTAACATTATTTTTATCCTGTGCGATGACATGGGCTATGGCGACCTGGGGTGTTACGGACAGCGATACATCGATACCCCCAATCTCGACCGTATGGCCTCGGAGGGTATGCGGTTTACCCAGGCCTATTCGGGCAGTCCCGTGAGTGCCCCTTCGCGGGCCAGCATCATGACGGGGCAGCATTCGGGGCATGGCGAGGTGCGCGGCAACAAGGAGTATTGGGCCGAGAGCGGCGAGGTGCGCTATGGCATCAATACCGACTATGCCGTGGTGGGGCAGCACCCCTACGACCCCAATCATGTGGTCTTGACCGAGGTGATGAAGGACAATGGCTACACGACCGGCATGTTTGGCAAGTGGGCTGGTGGTTACGAGGGTTCGGTCTCTACCCCCGACAAGCGTGGGGTCGACGAGTTCTTCGGCTACATCTGCCAGTTTCAGGCTCACCTCTACTATCCCAACTTCTTGAACCGCTACAACCCGGCTTTGGGCGACACGGCCACGGTGCGGGTCACGCTCGACGAGAATATCCAGTATCCCATGTGGGGGGCCGGTTATGAATTGCGCAAGCAGTACTCGGCCGACCTGATTCACCAGGCTGCGCTCGATTGGCTCGGCCGCCAGTCGGCCGACCAACCCTTCTTCGGCTACTTTACCTACACCTTGCCTCACGCCGAACTGGTGCAACCCGAGGATTCCATCTTGAACAAATACCGCGAACGGTTGGGCGACAAGGGGGTCTATACCGGCAGCTATTGGAGCCGCTACAACCCGGTGACCCACACTCATGCCCAGTTTGCTGCCATGATTGAGCGGCTCGACAAGTATGTGGGCGAGGTGTTGGCGAAACTTAAAGAGAAAGGGCTCGACGAGAATACGATTGTCATCTTCTCGTCGGACAACGGTCCTCACGAAGAGGGGGGAGCCGACCCCACATTCTTTGGTCGTGACGGTAAGTTGAAAGGTCTGAAACGCTCGTGTCACGAAGGGGGCATTCGCATTCCGTTCATCGTGCGCTGGCCGGGCCACGTGCCGGTATCGGTCAATGACCATCAATTGGCTTTCTACGATATTCTGCCTACCTTCTGCGACCTCACGGGTATGAAGAATTATGAGAAACGGTATGCGAAGGGACAACCCAATTACTTCGATGGACTCTCCTTCGCACCCACCTTGCTGGGTAAGGACAAGAAGCAGAAGCAGCACGATTTCCTCTACTGGGAGTTCTGCGAGACCGACCAGATAGCCGTGCGTCAGGGCGACTGGAAACTTTTTGTGGAGAAGGGCGAGTGTCACCTCTACAACCTGGCCGACGACATTCACGAAGACCACGACCTGGCAGCCCAATACCCCGAGCGGGTGGAGGCCTTGAAACGAATCGTATTTGAGCAGCATGTCGATAATCCCTATTTCAAGGTGACGCTGCCGCAATAACAGGACCTTGTATAGAAAAGAGTCTCGCTATTTATTCTGCGCTTATTATTAGGAATCATATGCCACCTGCTTGCCAGCTCTTTATGAGTTGGCAAGCAGTATTTTTTTATCCTATCTTTTGGGTATGTTTTTTTGTCCAGCAGAATAGGCCCGGGGGAACAGGCTTTGGAAAATGGTTTTATTCGGGCTACTGGAATAATAAAAAATAAACTTTATACAGAAATAAATTACAATATGTTCATAAAAAATGAAATTTATATTTAATTATGTATCATAATAGTTATATCATATCATAATTTTATAATATCAGCTATGAGAAAGTTGTTTACTTTTTTGGCTTGCACAACTTTGGCCATCTCGGGAGTCTATGCCTTCCAGAAGGTGACTGAAAATGCACCAATCAGGAATTTGTCGGTTACGACAATGCAGTTGAAAAGGTCGGGCATCAACACCGTTGCCGACGAACAGAAGAAAGAGATTGCACGTCGCAACGTTGCTAAATTGAGTATGAATGGCCACAAGGCCGAGTTCGGTAGAAAAGTGATGAGCTACAATCAGTCGCGCACCTTGTTCGACCGGGTGCTTCGATCCAATGGTCCGATTTCTCGGGCTGCTGCGGCAGTGGAGTTACCATTTCTCTATGATTTCTCCAATGCCGGGAATTTTACCGACGACTGGACCGTCATCAATGCAAATAATGATGATGAAACTTGGGTGTATGACAATACCAACGGTGGGGTTTCGGTCATGTACAATGAAGATGGTGTGACCCCCTCCGATGATTATCTGGTTACCAAGGAACCCATTTCGATACCTGCCGGTGATGCATATGTGAGGATTATTTTCTTCGCTTTCTCGAGCAGTTACCCGGAAAACCTTGAAGTGCTTTGGGGTACGACTTCCAATGTGGACGAAATGGAACCTCTTGCCCAATATGAAAATTTCAAGGGAGGCAGTGCATATAACGAAGTAATTGATCTTTCGGTCGAAACGGCTGGTGATTACTATTTTGCCTTCCATGCCTGTTCCGAGGCCAATCAGTTCGGTATCAATCTCAGCTTTGTCGAAATCGGCAGTGGCGCGTATGAGGTGGCAGCCGATATAAGCGCTATGGCTATGTCGATGCCGACTCCCGGTATTTCACTCACCAGCGGGACTGCCGAAGTTACGTTTGGCAACGCTTGCGAGCTGGATATTACCTCGTTTGCTTTTGACTGGACGCTCCTTCGCGATGGTACCGAAGTGGCTTCGGGCAAGCAATCCGTGACCGAGACATTGGCTCCGCAGGGAGACGTTACGGTTCAGTTGGAAGACGAACTCGACCTCTCGGAAGTTGGCGTGTATGAACTTCAAATAACGGCAACCGATGTCGTTACCGATGGCGGTAGGGAAGAAGTCAATCTGGCCAACAACACTCTCAGCGGCAAGACCGTTCATTTCGGTGTGGGCGACGTGCCTATGACGACCGATTTTACGGCCGGTGAAAGTCCGTCCAAGTGGTGTAGCGATGGCGGTTGGGTTTATATTGCCGATGAGAAAGCGATGGTCTGTGGCTATGGGGGTAGTTTATACTCGCAAGGATTGAATTTGAAGGCCGGATCGACCTATTGCATCAGGTATACCCATAAAGCTGGCATGGACTTTATGGGATTGGTTCAGATGGGCGATTCCTATTCATTGATGTGTAGTAAAGATGGTGGTGCGTTTTCGTCCATTCACGCCATTGAAAACGAATATACCGGAGGAAATTTTGTCGTTGGCGAGTTGCTTTACGAATGTACGGAAGATGGCGTATATCAGTTTGCTTTCCATCAGAATGAATCAGAATGCCTGTCCTCGTTGATGATTCAAGCTGTCGAAGTTACCGAATTGGTAGGTTCCGATTTGGGTATAGAGGGTATCTATGGCATGCCTACCATGGTTCCCGCATCTCAATCGGTTTCGGCCAATGTGCTTGTCGGCAACAAGGGCGCAAACGCCGTTTCTGGAAATCTCGTTGTCGAGCTTAACGGTTCGCAACTGGCTTCGGTCCCTGTTCCCGAGATTGGCGTTGGCGAGACGGCTACGGTATCTGTCGCATTCTCTCTTACCGGAGCAACTGCCGGTACTACGGTTCAACCTGCATTTACGGTCTCGATTAATGATGAAACCGATATGAATGAAGATAACAACACACAGACCGTATCATTGGAAGTCACCGATGGCATTCTGGCATTTGATCACACCGAGGACTATTCCGAAAATAGTACAATAGGAGCCGGTGAAGATGCGTCGATGATGGCTGCAATACCCATTCACCTGACCGCGGAGGACGTCATTACCGGCATATCGGTAGGTTGGGGTAGTGTCGACAACCAAGATATCATACTGGCTGCATACAAATACGATCCCGAAAGTCTGACCGAAGACGAATTCTATGGCAATGTATATGAATTAGGTCAAAACATATTCACCGAGGTAGTGAATCAAGGGTCTGAAACAGGGCAGATAGAATATTCCATTACTCCGAAACTTTTGGAGCCGGGCGATTACATGATTGCGGTTGGGGTTTCCGGTTATTGCCTGATTTCCGATAATGTTTCTCCCGGTATGCTCTATGTGATTGATGGCGATATGATTATAGATCAAGCTTCGGCTAATCTGGGTACACCGGCCATTCGTCCGATATTCGGCGAAGGCGAGATTGCCGAGATTGACTATACGGTGAATGCGATTGTGTCGCCCGTAGGCGAAAGTATATTGGCCAGCAATCAACCTATTGTAGTGCGTGTAACCAACAATGGCAAGGAGGAACAGACGGCAACCTTGTCGGTGACTGTAAATGGCGAAAGCGCAGGAACGCAAAGTGTAACGCTTGGTCGTTATGAAAGCAGTAACTATACATTCACGGCCGATATGGCTGCACCCGGCAGTTATACGATTGTTGCCACGGTCGAAATCGACGGTGATGAAAATCCCGATGACAATCGCGTGGAAGCAACTGTGGTAAGTGCCGAGCCGTTAGATCCCTATCTGATGGATTTCGAAGGTTGTGCCGACTTCTCAATCGACAACTTCAATCCTCAATGGACAACCTATGACGGTGACGGCGCTCCGGCTTATGGAATCTCAGAATTCACATTCCCTCTGCCGACAGGCGGTATGGCATTCATGGCATTTAATCCCTATATGACAGAGCCTCCGGTGGTCGAACTCGCTTCTTCGTTGGTTCCTACCAGTGGTAAACGTTATGGTATCACATCTTACACAAATACCGGTGGCCGTAACGATGACTGGTTGATTTCGCCCAAGTTGGCGTTGCCGACCCAGGGTGCAGCATTGACCATGCAAGTGCAAAGTTTTGACGACCAATATGGTTTGGAAGAGTATGAGGTGTGCGTGTCGACAACCGGCAACAATCCCGACGATTTTGAGGTCGTACAATCGGGCGAGGCTCCTTATGACCGATGGGAGAAAGTTACCGTCGATTTGAGCAAATACAACGGACAAGAAGTTTATGTGGCCTTGCATGTGATTTCGGCCGACGTATTTTATTTTATGGTCGATGATATAGAGATTACCAAACCGGGTTCGGGCATTGACGATGCGGTGGCTGCTACTTGGAGCCTCTATCCCAATCCGGTGAGCGAGACGCTGGTTATCAATACCGCCGGGCAGGAAATCGAATCGGTCGAAATATATTCAGCGACTGGTGCATTGATCGATACCATTCGAGGTGCGGGTAGTGAGTGCCGCTACAATGTGACAACTCTGGCACAAGGTGTGTATGTGGCCAAGGTAGCCACTGATGCAGGAACCCGATCGTTGAGATTTGCTGTAAAATAATAAGGTGAAACGTCATACGATTCAATAAACAGAATGACTTGCTGAACTTCCCGGGCGACACCTGTCGCTCGGGAAGTTTTTTTTGTACCAGCTCACAGGATTCCTTTTCCCTGCGGCTGGCCGGTCGGTCGGATTGCAAGTGGGTATCGGACCTGACCGTCAACTATCGACAGTCTGTTCACCGTACATGGTTTACTTTTGTACTTTTATGGAGTTGGGGGCTGAGGGTGATATATTGAAAATCGAGGAGGGCGATGCCGTTGGGCCGAATCATATAGAGGGCTGTGTTCTCACGAGCACAGCCCTCTATATTTTCAGTCGAGTATCGTTTATTTATTTCTTCTTTCGGGTCGTGATGAGGAGTGCTTTATCGGTATCCTTGGCTCCATATTTCTTGGCCTCCTTGCCTTTCAGTACCGTGATGCTGGCAATGTCGTCCGGGCTCAGTTTGTTGAACTCTTTTTCAGAGACCTTCTTCCCGTCGATGACGTAGCTGACGGCGGGAATCTGTTTGAAGTAGGTCGACACTGAATCGGTATTTACGATTCGGGCCGAGAGGGCATTGATACCCTTCTCGTCGATGGCTCGGGTGATGGAGTCGGCATTGGCGCTTATCCGGGCCGAGAGGGCCTCGATGCGAGCCATGGCTTCGGGCGACAGTTCTTTCCCCTCCTGGGTGACGGCCACCTCTGCACGAATGGAGTCGGACAGGACTTTTACCTGTTGTTGCCAATTATTCAGCGACGACTTTTGTGAATGGATAATGACAGTATTCTCTCCGCTGTCGTTGCTGTTGAGTATCGAGATGTTTCCGACCAGGCCCGATAGGTTGAGCTTTTCCATATCCTCGGCCGAGACCTCCTTGCCGTTGATGATATAGGAGAACTTTCCTGTCGAGAGATTGTCTATCACTTCGGCCGGGACTTTCTTCCCGTTGATGACATAGTAGCTTGTTGGGGAGTCCTGTTTCCCGTCGTTCGAGAGGGTTATTTTCATCGGTTGGGTCTCGTCCTCCTCTTTCGTACTGATGAGCAGGACGCCCCCCTGAGCTTCGTCGCCATATTTCTCGACGGCCGCTTTCCCTTTGAGAACCGTAACACTCTTTATCTGGTCGGCCGAGAGCCGGTCGACCTCTTCGCGAGAGACTTTCTTGCCGTCAACGATGCAGAGCGCACTGTCCATCGAGGCCGGTTTGCCGTTCTCGGTGATGTGAATGCGCAGATTGTTGCCGGCGGTTGAGTCGTTCGACTCGTCGATGTTGACATTCATACCGGTTGTCTGGTTCGACACATCGGCAGCGGTGATGGTGATTGTCTTGGTGTTGGAGGCCGACTGTTCATCGGTCGGGGCGAGCAGAGCCAGCAGGTCGGTCGAGGCGATTTTGTCGAGACGGTCCGATACTTCGGGGCGGGCAAATACCGTGACGGTACAGAGAGCGACGGGTATCACATAGAGATATTTCCAGGTCGCTTTGTGGGTTGATTTCTTTTTAAGCATCATGGTAATACGTTTGTTGAGTTTGTTGTGATTGAAATGGTTGGTCACGCAGTAGAATTTCGAGCCTGCCGACCGCTTGATGAGCAGCAGCTGGTATTGCTTGGCGTCGATACCCTGAGCCAGCACATCGGCATCGGCTTCGTATTCGTGCACGGTTTGCAGTTCGCGTTTCAGCAGCCAGGCGGCTGGATTGAACCATTGCAGCCAGGTACAGAGGTCGGCCACCAGCAGGTCGAAGGAGTGGCGCCTGCGTATGTGGGCCGACTCGTGCAGCTGTATTTCGCGGCTGTGAGCGGCGTAGTCGGCCTCGGAAAGTACGATATAGCCGAACCAGCTGAACGGAGCGATACGCTGGGGCAGGACGATGATGGGTCGGCCCTCGTCATCGGTTGCCCGGCGTCCACCGCGCAGGAGCCGCCACAGGCGCACGATGGTCACCAGATAGCGGGCGACGAAAAACACCACGCCCGCCCAGTAGAGGGTTATAGCGGCCACAAGAGCTATGGGAACCGGGGCGGCTGTCGCTTTGACCTCGTCGGTTGCATAGCTGAAAGCCGACAGGTTGTCGAGCATCAGTAGGGTAGCGGGCGATACCCTTTCGCTTGCGGGGGCCAACAGCGACAGATGACACAGCGGCAGCACAAACGAGAGGGGTATGAGGCAGAGCAGGGCTACCCGGTTGTAGCGGTAGAAGGTCTCCTTGCTCAGCAGAATGCTGTAAAAGAGATAGAGCAGTGCCAGGCAAACGGCCGCTTTCAAGATGTAGACGAAAAATGCACTCATAGTCTGACGGTTTTATGCTTCATGACCCCGTTCCACTTTCTCGATGAGCTCTTTCAATTCGTTCAGCGAGATGTCCTCCTCTTCGATGAGCGACGAGACTACCCCCAGGTAGGAGTTGTTGAAATATTTGCGCACCACCTGTTTCAAGGTACTTTTCCTGAACTCCTCTTCGCTCACGGCGGCGTAGTACTGATAAGTCTTGCCATAGGCTTTGTGCGACAGGTAGCCCTTCTCTTCGAGTCCCCGCACGATGGTCGACAGGGTGTTGAAGTGGGGTTTGGGTTCGTTGTAGAAATCGAGCAGTTCTTTCACGAACAGCGGCCCTTTGAGCCAAAAGTAGTTCATGATTTCTTCTTCTTTTGCAGTAAGTCCTTTCATCGGTTTTTGTTTTTGTCGATACAAATAAACTAAAAGTTTTAGTTATTCAACTAATATTTGTAGTTAATAAAACTAAACGATATAGTTTTATAACTATGATTCATCGTTTATATAGGTTTAAAACGAAAAGCGGCAACCGGTTTGGAAACCGGCTGCCGCATATATACAGGCATCGACGGGTCGCTTGACCCGGTGGTGACTTACTTTTGAATATTGGGTTCTTCGAGACCGTATCCCCGTTTCTTGTCCTCGACCTTCAACCACAGACCGAAGATGAGCGCCAGAATACCCAGACTGGCAAAGATGAGCATCGGCACGGTGTAGTTGTACTGCAAGGGGTCGGTGATGCCGGGATTCGACATGCGCAGGGCAGCACCGATAATCATGGGGAATGAGTAGAGACCGATGTTCTGAATCCAGAAGATAACGGCGTAGGCCGAACCCAGCAGTTTGTTGTCGACCAGTTTGGGAACCGAAGGCCACAGCGAGGCCGGTACCAGCGAGAATGAGATACCCAGCAGGATAATCGACAGGTAGGCCACGATGACGGCAACTGTCGTACCTTTGAGGGACGGCAGTACCAGGGCGAATACCAGGTGACAGGCAATCATGAGCAGGGCTCCGAAGATGAGCATCGTGGCACCCTTACCCTTGTGGTCGAGAAAATTGCCCAGAATAGGGGTGATGGCAGCGGCTCCCAGCGGGAAGACAAAGAAGACCCAACCGGCCTGTTCGGCCGTGTAGCCCAGGTTGCATTGCAACATGTTGATGGCATACTTTTGGAAGGGGAAGATGGCCGAGTAGTAGAGTACGCAGAGGAGAGCTACCAGCCAGAATACCTTGCTCGAGAAGATGAGGCCGAGGTCCGAAATCTTGAAGGGGTCGTCCTTCTCTTCGCCGCTTTCGCCCATCTGTTGTTCGAGCTTTCGGTCCATGAAGGCATAGGAGATGAAGCAGATGAGACCGATGGCCAGCAGGATAACGGCCACGAGTACGGGGCGCGATACGTCGACCGGGGTAAATTTGTTGGCCAGTACCGGCGAACCCAGTACCACCACGGCCACGCCCACGCGGGCGATAGCCATCTCTACACCCATGGCCAGAGCCATCTCTTTGCCTTTAAACCATTTGACGATACCGCGCGAAACGGTAATACCGGCCATCTCGACACCGCAGCCGAAGAACATGAAGCCGATGGCCGACATCTTGGCCGAGGCGGGCATGCCTTCGTAGAAGGGGGTAATGTTCCACCACTCCAACGGAAGGTTCATGAAGCGGTTCATGAAGGCTTCGGCACCGCTGCCGATAAAGGCGTTGCTCACGGCGTAGTAGTTGATCGAGGCACCGATGAGCATGACGGCACCCGACAGGACGGCGGTGAAGCGTACCCCCATCTTGTCGAGAATGATACCGGCAAAAATCAGGAAGAAGACGAATACGTTCAGAAACGTTTCGGAACCGGCATAGTGGCCGTAGGCATCGGGCGACCAGCCTCGTGTGTTCTGCAACAGCTCTTGCAGCGGAGAGAGTATATCCATGAAGATATACCCGAAAAACATGGCGCTCGCCAGCAGGACGAGGGCCGTCCACCGTATGGCCGGGACGTCCTTCATCAGTTGAGTCATTTTTTCTGTCATAGTGTTATGTGTTTTGATTGATTCATTCAGTGGTTCAGAAATAGACCGACAGACCCACCTTCAATCCGTACTGGTCGAACTTGTCGGTAAAGCTGTGCTTCCAGTAGAGGGCGGGGTCGAGCGATATGTTGTGGCTCACGAAGATGGCGTAGCCCAGTTCGGCTCCCACGTAGAGGTAGTCGCGGCAGACCGAACTCCCTCCTTTGGGTTTGTTCCAGGCATGGGTATAGCCGGTGTTCACCCCGATGAACAGGGTGGTCAGGGTGTAGTAGCGTATGCTCGCCATCAGGTCTATGCTGTTGTCGTTGTATTCCTTGTTCCAGGAGAAGTCACCGCCGAGACCTACCAGAAAAGCCAGGTTGTTGGCGATAAAGTTACCCACCTCGACTTTCATGCCGAGGTCAAACGCTTCGTTCCCGGTCTCCTGGGTATGGGTGCTGCCCAGGTTGAAGCCGCTCACCTGGGGATTGACAATCCAGGTATTTTTCAAAATCTGGGCCGACCCGGTGCTCGAAAGCAATCCGATGAACGACAGAATCAGTAGCGCTTTTTTTATCATGGTCGTGTAGTGATTGGTGTTTACGAAAGACGATCGTTGCGCAGTGTGCGTCGCTCGGAGGCGTCCTGTTTCTTGCGCCGTTCGTTACGGATTTTCTCTCGGCGCTTCAAGGCCCATCGCAGCATGATGATGACCAGCAGCGTGATGACGATGATACTGAAATATTCCCAGTAGTTCCCGCTCAGCAGCATGCCGCGGCCGAAGTAGGCCATGACTGCCAGATAGATAACCAGGAGCAGGGTGATGATGTTGTACCGTTTCATTGTGGTTGAGATGAGGGGCGTTGCAGCAACGCCGGGTTTAACGAGGATAATTGAAATGCGCCCGATTGCAGGGCTTCGTATATCTTGATGCAGCTCCATGCGTCGGTGGCGGCATAGAGTTGCTGGCTTTCGGTCAGGTGGTCGGCCTCCCAGTTGGAGAGGCGTTGTCCCTTGGAAATCTTTTTCCCCAGGACAATGGCGTAGATTTTTTGCAGACTCTGGTCTTCGATACCGTATTTCTTGACCACCTTCTGCAACTCCACGAAATTGCCGGGGGTGAACTGTCCGTTGTTGAGGCGTCCCAGCATGCAGAAGTCGTCTTTGAGCGAGATGCCCACTTTCAGTATCGCCTCGTTTTCGAGCAACTGTTTCAACAGCGGGGTAAAGCCGATGCGGTTGATTCGGAACAGGTAGCAGGTGTCGTGAGTCGACAGCTGCATGAGGGCCACCTGGTTGCTGTGTCCCTTCTTGAAGGTAGGACGGGTCTCGGTGTCGAAGCCGATAATCTTCTCGTGGCTCAACTGCTCCACCGCGTGAGCCGCACGCGCAGGGGTATCGATTACGACGATTTTCCCGGGGAAGGTCTCGATGGGTAAGGTCGCAATAATCTCTTTGCTAATTTTTATTTTTTTGTCAGTCGTATCGTTCTCCATATTCGTTAATCCACATCATCGTTGAGTTTGTCGAAAATATCGTCGTCCCCTTGTTGATGACCGAAAATATCGGTGTAATGGCTGGATTGTGCGTGATGGTGGTGATGATGACCGCAACCGCAAGAGTCGTCGTCCTCGTCATCTTCATCATTGTCGGGCGAATACTTGATGTTGTGCAGCGCCCGCAGAACGTTTACCAGTTGTTGTCCCCAATAGGAGACAAAGTTTTCGTAGCAAATGTACAGGGCTTCGAGCATCTGTGGCTCGTTGCCCAAGCGATATACCGAGATAAAGTCTTTTAAATCCTGATAGATGTCGGCAAGACCCTCCGAGATGCTGGCAGCCAGAGGAGTCTCGCTGTATTTCATGTCGTTCTGGAACACTTCCAGGTAGTTGTCGTCCTCGCCCAGCAGGCTCTCCATGTTCAGTCTGATAGTTTCGTACAGGCTTTCGGTGACGAACCGCTCGGTGTAGCCCTCCTCTTCGGGTTCTTCGGGCGAGAGCAGGGTGGCTTTGAGGTACAGCAACGGGAGTATCTTGATGATTTTGTCTATAAATTCGTCTCTTTCCAGTTCGGGAGTACGTTCGATAAAGGCGCAATATTCGGCACTTACGGTGACAAATTCGATGATGTTTTTTGAATAAATGCGTTCGTCCATTACTCGTTGTTTTTATAAAGTCTGTGTTTGATTATATAGTTATATACCGACTGGGGTACGAAATAGTTCATGTTTTTGCCGGCGGCGATACCCGCTCGCACCTGTGTCGATGAAATCTCGATGAGGGGAGCCCGGCAATATCGCACGGTGGAAGGAAGCTTCGTCTCGTCGACCTCGTAGCCCCGCCGGGGATAGATGCACACGTGGTATTCGTCGACGATGCGATGACTCTCGTACCACCGGTCGAACAGCAACCAGTTGTCGGCTCCGATGACGAGGGTAAACTCGCGGTCGGGGTAGCGGTCTTTGAGGTGGTCGAGCGTGCGAATCGTGTAGGAGGGGAGGGGGAGCGAAAACTCGATGTCGGTCGCCACGATTTTGGGATTGCCCGTCACGGCGAGCCGCAGCATCTCGATACGTTGCCGGTCGGCCTCGGGCGACAGCTTTTCCCGCAGGGGGTTCTGAGGCGTCACCGACATCCACACCTCGTCGAATCCCTCGTATTCGCACAAGTAGCTGGCCAATATGAGGTGTCCCGTGTGGACGGGGTTGAATGTGCCTGAGAAGAAAGCTGTCTGGATAGGTCGCATAATCGAGGGTCAGGGCTTGTCGAGGAACTGCCGTATGGTCTGGTAGGCCTCTTCCTGCGCTTTTTCTAAAATATCGTTGACAATGATACAATCAAATTTCGGGGCAAACGAGAGCTCGTATTCGGCTTTGGCAATGCGGCTGGCGATTACCTCGGGGGCATCGGTGGCCCGGTGGTTGAGACGACGTTTCAGCTCCTCGATGCTGGGGGGCTGGATAAAGAGGGCCAGTGCCTGGTCACCGTAGTACTTTTTGATGTTGAGCCCACCCACGACGTCGACGTCGAAGATGACGTTGCGGCCGCTGTCGAGAATGCGTTCGACTTCGCTCTTCAAGGTGCCGTAGTATTTCCCGGCATAGACCTCTTCGTATTCCAGAAACTCGCCATTGGCGATGCGTTGTCTGAACTCTTCGGGCGAGATAAAGTAGTATTCGACCCCGTTCTTTTCGGTGCCCCGGGGAGCCCGGCTGGTGGCCGAAATCGAGAATGACAGATTCAGGTCGCGCTGCAACAGCGACTGTATGATGGTCGATTTTCCCGAACCCGAGGGGGCTGAAAATATGATAAGTTTGCCTCTCTTCTCCATGAAACTACATGACGTTTAATACCTGTTCCTTGATTTGTTCCAACTCGTCTTTCATGCGTACGACGATGCGTTGCATCTCGGCCTGGTTCGATTTGGAACCGAGCGTGTTGATTTCGCGCCCCATCTCCTGACTGATGAATCCCAGCTTTTTGCCCTGGCCTTTGCCGGCCTGCATGGTTTCGAGAAAATATTTCAGGTGGTTGTCGAGGCGGTGTTTCTCCTCGTTGATGTCGAGTTTCTCGATGTAGTAGATCATCTCCTGCTCAAACCGGTTCTTGTCGTAGTCGAAGTTCTCGATTTTCGACAGGGCGTCGATAATGCGCCCCTTGATTTTCTCGATACGCTCCTTCTCGTAGGGCTCCACCTCTTTCAGTAGGCGGGCGATGTTGTCGATTTTCTCCTCAAAGAGGCGTTGTAGCATGGCCCCCTCTTGTATGCGGAACTCTTCCAGGCGGGTAATAGCCTCGTCGACCGCCTTTTTCAGTGCGTTGATTTCGGCCTCGTCGATTTCCGGGGTTTCGGTACTCAGGGCGTCGGGCATGCGCAGCAGCATCGAGATGCAATCCTCGGGCATGGCGATACCCAATTTTTCAGAAGCCTCTTTCACCTGCTGGTAGTAGCCTTCGAGCACGGGAATGTTGATTTGTGCCGAAGTAGTTTTGCCGATGGCTTCACAGTACACGAGAAAATCGACCTTGCCCCGTTCCAGCCGCTGGGCTATCTTGGAGCGTATCTCCATTTCCAACTCTCTGTATTGTTGGGGTATGCGGGTCGATAGGTCGAGTTGCTTGCTGTTCAGCGATTTTATTTCAACGGTTATTTTCTTGTGCGGCAATTCCACCACGGACTTGCCGAAACCGGTCATCGATTGTATCATGTCAGTAAATGTTTTTGCAAATTTAATCTTAATTCCGTAGCAAAAGCAATATTATTGAAAAAAAAGCGCTATTTTTGTACTCCCATTCACGCTATTGTGATACGTTTGTTTACCTCTTTGCGCCCAAAGCGGGCAGAGAGGTAGCTGTTTACCGATAAAATTATGCCGAATATTATACACATAGAGACTTCCACGTCGGTATGTTCCGCTGCGCTCTCTTCCGACGGAGTTGTTCAATGTCATTTCGAGAGTTTCGACGGCCCCTCGCACGCCTCGTTGCTGGGTGCCTATGTCAAAGAGTTGATGACCTTTGCCCGCGACAAGTCGATTCGGGTCGATGCCGTGGCCGTGAGCAGCGGGCCGGGGTCATATACCGGTCTGCGCATCGGTGTCTCCGAGGCCAAGGGGCTCTGCTTCGGGCTGGGCGTGCCTCTCATTGCCGTGCCTACGCTCGAACTGCTGGCCTGTACGACTCTCTTCAAGAACTATTTTGAGGAAGATGTGTTATACTGTCCCATGATCGACGCCCGTCGCATGGAGGTCTATGCCGCTGTCTACGACAACGCCCTCAATCTGGTGGCTCCGGTCGAGGCTCGGGTTATCGGCGAGAACTCCTTTGCCGACCTGCTGGCAACCCGCCGGGTAGTATTCTCGGGCAACGGGGCAGCCAAGTGCAAGGAGGTAATCAAGCACGAGAATGCTCTCTTTGTCGACGACATCGTCCCCCTGGCCACCGATATGCTGGCGCTGGCCGAGCGGGCCTTCCGTGAAAAACGGTTTGAAGATGTGGCCTATTTCGAACCTTTCTACCTGAAAGAGTTTGTCGCCACCACCCCCAAACATAAGGTTTTGTAAAAAGAAAAATCAACAGGAAAACTATGCAATATACCTCGGACTTAAAGAAACTGGTATTGCCCGAATATGGACGCAATGTGCAGCAGATGGTCGACCACTGCATGACTATCGAGGATCGGGCCGAGCGCACGCGCTGTGCCAACACCATTATCAATATCATGGGTAATCTGTTCCCCCACCTGCGCGACATCGAAGACTTCAAGCACAAGTTGTGGGACCACCTGGCCATCATGTCCGACTTCAAGCTCGACATTGATTACCCCTACGAGATTATCCGGAAGGAGAATCTGCACACACACCCCGACCCGATACCCTATCAGTCGTCGCCCATCAAGTATCGCCACTACGGCAAAATCATGGAGGAGATGTTGAAGAAGGCCGAGGAGATGCCGGCCGGTCCCGAGCGTGATGCCCTCGTGTCGATGCTGGCCAACCACATGAAGAAGCTCTTCTACCAGTGGAACAAGGATTCGGTCGAGGACGAGAAAATCTTGAAGGACTTGAAGGAGTACACCCACGGTGTGATAGACCTCGATCCGGCGACCTACCACTTGCGCGATGTGAAGGAACCGGTTGTGCAGCCGCAGCAGCGGGGCAAATCGAAAAATAATTCAAAAAAAGCGGGTAAATAACCGCTTTTTTTGTATCTTTCACTCATTAACCTTAAAAGCGAAAAGTATGGCATCTTTTATTATTGAAGGCGGGCATCGTCTGCATGGAGAGTTGATACCGCAAGGCGCTAAGAATGAAGCGTTGGAAGTCCTTTGCGCCACATTGCTCACCCCCGAAGAGGTGAAGATATACAATATCCCCGACATTCTCGATGTGAACAACCTCATACAACTGTTGCGCGACCTGGGGGTGACGGTTGAGCGCATCGGGTTGAATGCATACAGTTTCAAGGCCGACAAAATCAATCTCGACTACCTTAACAGCGACGAGTTTTTCCAGAAGGGAGCAGCGTTGCGGGGATCGGTGATGATTATCGGTCCGCTCATCGCCCGCTTCGGGTATGCCGTCCTGCCCAAACCGGGTGGCGACAAGATTGGCCGCCGTCGGTTGGACACTCACTTTCTGGGTATTCAGAAACTGGGCGCCACCTTTACCTACTGTCCCAAGGCCCAACGCTATGAAATCAAGGCCGACAAACTCACCGGCAGCTACATGCTGCTCGACGAGGCTTCGGTGACCGGCACCGCCAATATTCTGATGGCTGCCGTCCTGGCCGAGGGCGATACCACCATCTACAATGCCGCTTGCGAACCTTATCTGCAACAGCTCTCGAAGATGTTGAACCGCATGGGTGCCCGCATCGAGGGCATCGGGTCGAACCTGCTCACGATTCACGGCGTGTCGTCGCTCAAAGGGTGCGAGCACACCATTCTGCCCGACATGATCGAGGTGGGCAGTTTCATCGGTATGGCCGCCATGACCCAGTCGGATATCACCATCAAGAACGTGTCGTACAACGACCTGGGTATTATCCCCGACAGTTTCCGCCGGCTGGGCATCACCGTCGAGCAGAACGGTGACGACATACACATTCCCGAACACGAAAGCTACGAAATCGATACCTTTATCGACGGATCGATCATGACCTTTGCCGATGCTCCGTGGCCGGGACTCACCCCCGACCTGCTGAGTGTATTCCTCGTGGTGGCTACCCAGGCCAAGGGGAGTGTGCTCATTCATCAGAAGATGTTCGAGAGCCGACTCTTCTTCGTCGACAAACTCATCGACATGGGGGCTCAGATTATCCTATGCGACCCGCACCGGGCCGCCGTCATCGGTCAGGCTCGCGCCCATAAGCTGCGGGCCGCCAACATGGTGTCGCCCGACATTCGGGCCGGTATCGCTCTGCTCATCGCCGCCATGAGTGCCGAGGGGACGAGCCGTATCCACAACATCGACCAGATAGACCGGGGGTATCAGGACATCGACAAGCGGCTCAATGCCATCGGTGCTCGCATTACCCGGCTGTAAAACAAGAAAACGATCATGATAGAACGTGAAGAATTGATCAAGATAGGGCGGTTCAACAAACCGCACGGGGTGAAGGGCGAGTTGTCCTTCACCTTTACCGACGATGTGTTCGACCGCACCGACTGTCCCTATATCGTCTGCGAAATCGACGGTATCTTCGTCCCCTTTTTCATCGAGGAGTATCGCTTCAAGAGCGATACTACCGCCTTGATGAAGCTCGAAGATGTCGACAACGAGACCGATGCCCGTGCCTTTTCGCTGCTCGATGTCTATTTCCCCAAATCCTACTACGATACGGAGGTCGAGGAGGAGGCCCCGAGCGACTATTTCATCGGGTTTACCGTGGTCGACAGCGAGCGGGGCGAGTTGGGCAAGATTGTAGCCGTCGACGACTCGACCGAGAATGTGCTCTTCGAGATCGATCACGACGGGCGTGAGTTGCTGGTTCCGGCCGTCGATGAGTTCGTGAGCGAAATCGACGAGGAGAACCGTCGGCTCTACATGAATATCCCCGAGGGGCTGCTGACGTTGTAACGTATTAAAAAGAATAGCGCAATGAAAAAAGTTTTGTTTATCTTCCTGGCCGTGTGGTTTGTCTTTACGGCAGTTGTGTTCGTGATATTTTTCTCGGGCAACAGTGATTCCAAGAGTAGTGGCGAAGGCATGCCCGTGCTCGAAGCCATCGCAACTCGGGCCAGTGTGCGGGCTTATGCCGACAAGGCGGTTGAGCCCGAGAAAATCGAACAGATTCTGCGGGCCGGTATGGCGGCCCCTACCGCTCGCAACCAGCAGCCGTGGGCTTTTGTGGTGCTCGACGACAGGGCGCTGATGACCCAGTTGGCCGACTCACTGCCCAATGCCAAGATGTTGGCTTCGGCTCCCGTGGCTATCGTGGTGTGCGGCGACCTGAGCAAAGCCATCGAAGGCGAGGGTGCCACCTATTGGATACAAGATGCCTCGGCTGCGACCGAGAATATTCTGCTGGCCGCTCACGGTTTGGGGCTGGGTGCCGTGTGGACGGGAGCCTATCCCGTGATGAGCCGGGTAAAGGCCATTCGCGAGGTGCTGGGTTTGCCGGCACAGATAATTCCGCTTAACGTGATTCCCATGGGTTATCCGCAGGGCGAAACGGCTCCCAAGGATAAGTGGAAACGCGAGAATGTTCGCAAGAATAACTGGGCGAATGCTTATTGATTGAATAAAAGTATGTAATCAGGAAAACTTTTTAGCCATGAAGAACACAATCATTGAAAAACTGCGCAAATACAGAGTGCTGCGATTGTTTTTTATTAGGTTCCGGCTTTTTAATTTTGGTGGTAAGCAACGATGAAGATTGGATATTGAATTGGCTTATAAACGACAGCCTCGGCAGAAAACCGCCGAGGCTGTCGTTTTTGTTTCTATGTCAACGCTCTATGGGTCTTGGAAAACCACTTTTGAACCATACGACAGACTATGGGCCGAAGAGCTCACAGTTCGATAATTTCGTGCTGCAGTGTGAGCAGATTGGTACAATAGAGCTTGCCGCTCAATACCTCACCACACCCGGCGATAATCTTGATGGCTTCGGTGGCCTGGATAGAGCCGATGACTCCCGGTATGGAGCCGATGACTCCGCCCGGTTGTGCCGGGGGAATCACCTCGGGGCAAGGGTAGAGGTCGCTGTACCGGGGACCGCCCCGGTAGTTGAATACCGATACCTGTCCCTCGAAGGCGGCGATGGAGCCGTAGACGTAGGGCTTGCCCTGACGGGCGCACTCCTCGTCGATGAGGTAGCGGGTAGCCGCATTGTCGCAGCCGTCGACCACCAGGTCGTAGTTGGCCACGAGTTCGGTGGCATTCTCGGTCGTGAGTCGGGTGGGGTAGGTCTCGATGCGGGTCGTGCTGTTCAACTCCGACAGCCGCCGGCGGGCACACTCCACCTTGGGGGCTCCCACCTCGGCCTCGGCATAGAGCACCTGCCGTTGCAGGTTGCTCAACGAAACCACGTCGTCGTCGACCAGACCCAGACAGCCCACGCCGGCCGCCGTCAGGTAGAGGGCAATGGGCGAACCCAGTCCGCCCACCCCCACAATCAGTACCCGGGCTTTCTGCAACCGTTCCTGACCCGCTTCGCCAATCTCGGGAAGCATTGTCTGTCTGCTGTACCGTTCGTTCATCAATCGAAGATTTTATCCCAGTCTTTCCATACCACCTCGTAGCCCATCGACTTGATGGCCTGTTCGACCTCGGCCGGGGTGCGTTCGTCGCTCACGGCAAACTGTTCGAGCGCTTGCGGATAGGTGGCATAGCCTCCCGGGTCGGTCTTCGAACCGGCACTCATCGAGGTTGCTCCCAGCGTGGCAATGTGGTTGCGGAAGTTGGGGTTCTCGCGGGTCGACACCGAGATGTCCACGTCGTGGTCGAAGATGCGGAAGGCAAAAATCAGTTGGGCCAGCTCCCGGTCGCTCATCACCACATTGGGTTGGAAGTGACCCTCCGAGGGACGCATGCGGGGGAAGTTGACGCTGTATTTCGTCTGCCAGTAGTGCTTGCGCAGGTATTGCAGGTGAATGGCCATCATGGTCACATCGGTGCGCCAGGGCTCCAACCCGATGAGTACGCCCATACCTATCTTGTGCACGCCGGCCTGTCCCATACGGTCGAAGCCGTTGACACGCCACTCGAAAATCGATTTCATGCCCTTGGGGTGATAGGTCTTGTAGCGGTCTTTATGGTAGGTCTCCTGGAAGCAGACCACGCCGTTGAGCCCCGACTTGGTGAGCCGGTAGTAGTCCTCGCTTTTGAGCGGCATCACCTCGATGGTGAGGTTGGCAAAATAGGGGCGGGCTACATGCAGTGCCCGTTCCAGATAGTCCACACCGGCATCACGCGGATTCTCGCCGGTAACGATAAGCAGGTTTTCAAAGGGCCCCAGCTTGCGTATGGCCTTGCACTCGTTCTCGATCTCCTCTTCGGTGAGAATGATGCGGGCGATGGGGTTGTTGTGGTTGAACCCGCAATAGACGCAAAAGTTGTTGCATGAGTTGGTGATGTAAAGCGGTACATACATCTGTATCGTTTTACCGAAACGCTCCTGGGTGTAACGCCGGCTCAGGGCGGCCATGGGTTCCAGATAGGGAGCGGCGGCCGGCGAAACGAGCGCCATGAAGTCGTCGATGGTCAAGTGCTCCTTGCCCAAGGCAATCTCCACATCGCGGCTCTGTTTCGAGTTGATGCAGGCGGTTATGTCGTCCCAGGAATATTTTTCTAATTCTTCGGAAAACATTTTGTTTCTCTTTCTTTTATCAATCGTTAATGGTTAATCGATTCTTTTCAATTCTCTCTTGCTGGTGGGCGAGGCCGGTAGCATGCTGATACCGGCACTCGTTGGCACCCGGGGCGGGGGGTTACTCCTTCTCGACGCAGTTGGTGATGTCTTGCGACAGCCGCATGGCGCAGAAGTTGGGTCCGCACATGGTGCAGTAGTTGCCGTCGTGGAACGAGCCCTGCTTGTAGTATTCGAGAGCCCGGTCGGGGTCGAGGGCCAGGTTGAACTGGTCTTTCCAGCGGAACTCGTAGCGGGCTTTGCTCATGGCGTCGTCGCGCACCTGGGCACCGGGGAATCCCTTGGCCAGGTCGGCGGCATGGGCTGCAATCTTGTAGGCGATGACACCGTTGCGCACATCTTCGCGGTCGGGCAGTCCCAGATGCTCTTTGGGGGTGACGTAGCAAATCATGGCCGTACCCAGCCAGGCAATCTGTGCGGCACCGATGGCGGAGGTGATGTGGTCGTAACCCGGGGCGATGTCGGTAGTCAACGGGCCCAGCGTGTAGAAGGGAGCGCCGTGGCAGCTGCTCAACTGGCGGTCCATGTTCTCCTTGATTTTGTGCATGGGGATATGGCCGGGACCCTCGATAATCACCTGCACGTCGTGAGCCCAGGCCTTTTCGGTGAGCTCGCCCAGCACGTCGAGTTCAAGGAACTGCGAGCGGTCGTTGGCGTCGTGAATCGAGCCGGGACGCATGCCGTCGCCCAGCGAGATGGCCACATCGTACTGTTTGAGAATTTCGCAAATCTCGTCGAAGTGGGTGTAGAGGAAGCTCTCCTGATTGTGAATGACGCACCACTTGGTCATGATCGAGCCGCCGCGCGACACGATACCCGTGAGTCGTTCGCCCACCAGGTCGGCATGAGCTTTGAGTACACCGGCGTGAATGGTAAAGTAGTCCACACCCTGCTCGCACTGTTCGATGAGGGTGTCGCGGTAAATCTCCCAGGTGAGGTCCTCGACCTTGCCGTTGACCTTTTCGAGCGCCTGGTAGATGGGCACGGTACCCATGGGCACGGGGCAGTTGCGGATAATCCATTCGCGCGTCTCGTGTATGTGGTCGCCGGTCGAGAGGTCCATGAGCGTGTCGCCGCCCCAGTGGCAGCTCCACACGGCCTTGTCCACCTCCTCCTCGATACCCGACGAGAGGGCCGAATTACCGATATTGGTATTGAGCTTCACCAGGAAGTTGCGGCCGATAATCATCGGCTCGGCCTCGGGGTGGTTGATGTTGGCCGGGATAATGGCACGGCCGGCAGCTACCTCGTCGCGCACGAACTCGGGGGTGATGTGGCTCTTGATGCCCAACTGCTCGTTCATCAGGTTTTCGCGTATGGCCACATACTCCATCTCGGCGGTGATGATACCCTGCCGGGCGTAATACATCTGTGTGATGGCATGTCCCGGTTTGGCCTTGTAGGGGAGCGGCGTGTGCTTGAAGCGGATTGAGTCGAGAGCCGGGTCGTCGCGACGGGCACGGCCATATTGCGAGGTGATGTCGTCGAGTTGTTCGACGTCGCCGCGGTCGGCAATCCACGACTCGCGCAGGCGGGGCAATCCCCGGTTGATATCCACCTCGACCATGGGGTCGGTGTAGGGGCCGCTGGTGTCATAGACATAGACCGGCGCGTTGGGGGTGTGCACCCGTTTCCCGTTCTCGATGGTCACCGTGTCGGTGAGGTTGATTTTGCGCATGCCCACTCGAATGGGGAAGAGTTTACCCGGCACATATACCTTCTCGGAGCTGGGGTAGGAATCTCTGATTATTTTTTGTGTATCCATAAGTTATCGTTTCGTAGCGGTTAGTCAAGGAATGAAGTCAACGGGCTGCTGGCCTGGGCAAAGTGATATTGGGCACCCAGTCCGGCCTCGTAGGCCCGGCGGCCTGCTTTGACAGCCTCTTTGAAGGCGATGGCCATCTCTACGGGGTTACCGGCCACGGCGATGGCGGTGTTCACCAGTACGGCATCGGCACCCATCTCCATGGCTTCGGCGGCCTGCGACGGTGCCCCGATACCGGCGTCGACGATGACGGGTACGTTGCTCTCCTCGATGATGATTTGCAGGAAATCACGCGTGCGCAACCCCTTGTTCGTGCCGATGGGAGCACCCAGCGGCATCACGGTAGCGGCACCGGCCTCTTCGAGCCGTTTGCACAACACGGGGTCAGCCTGGATATAGGGCAGTACCACAAAACCCATCTTGGCCAGTTGCTCGGTAGCTTTCAAGGTCTCCACCGGGTCGGGCAGGAGGTATTTGGGGTCGGGGTGGATTTCGAGTTTGATAAAGTCGGTCCCGAAGCACTCGCGCGAGAACTGGGCGGCGAGCACAGCCTCCTCGGCATTCCGCACGCCCGAAGTGTTGGGCAGGAACTGCACTCTGTTGCGGTCGATGTGGGTGAGCATATCGTCGGTCGCCTCGTGGGTCATGTTGATACGTTTCATGGCGACGGTAATCATTTCGGATTCCGAAGCCTCAATGGCTTTTTCCATCAATTCGTTCGAGCTGAATTTGCCGGTTCCGACAAACAGCCGGGAGGAGAATTCCCGTCCTCCAATCACTAATTTGTTCATACTTTGCGATATTGGTTTAATAAGTCTATAATCTTTCGGGTTTCGGCCTCGGGGTCCTCGGCTTGCAGAATCGTGCCCGACAGGGCGATGCCCGACACGCCGGTTTCCATGAGGGCCGGAATGTCGTCGGCCGTGATGCCGCCGATGGCCACTACGGGAATCTTCAAGTCGTTTTCGCGGCATTGCCGCATGATGCGGGCATAGCCTTCGAGGCCCAGTATGGGGCTCAGGTTCTTTTTGGTCTCGGTAAAACGGAAGGGGCCCAGTCCCACGTAGTCGGCATCTTGGCGCACCAGACTTTGAATGTCGTCGAAGGTGTTGGCCGTGCCGCCGATGATGTATTTCTCACCGATGAGCAGGCGTGCTTCCGATACCGGCATGTCGAGTTTGCCCAGATGCACGCCGTCCACGTCGAGGTCGGCCGCCAGTTGGGGATAGTCGTCGAGAACGAGAATGGCTTCGTGCTCCTGGCAAAGGGGAATCAGCTCCCGGGCTGTTCGTTCCACCTCGTCGAGGGGAGCCTCTTTCATGCGCAGTTGTATCCATTTGCAACCTCCTTTGAGGGCGGCGACGGCGCTTTCGACGATGCCGAAGCGCAGGGTTTGATGGGTAATGAATTGTAACATATCGATGGGGTTAAACAGTTCGTATTCGGTTGAGGCGGTCAATCACCCCTTCGGGGGTAGGCTCTTGCCACAGATAGCCCAGCAGGGCCACTCCGCCGAAGTGCCACTGTCGCACGGCCGCCATGCGCTCGGGGGTGATGCCGCCCAGGGCAACGACCCGCTCGTTGATAATTCCCCGTTCGGCCGCTTCGGCCAGTTGCCCGGGAGTGAATGCAGCCCGGTAGCCCTGCTTGGAGAGGCTGTCGAAGAGGGGGCTCAGGAATTGATAGGCATACCCTTCGCCTTGGCCGAGCTCATCAAGCGTGTGGCACGAGCGGGAGAGGGCGGGGGTGTACCCCGGCACGGCCGCGGGAGGCATCGGGTTGCGGCGGTTGAGGTGCACGCCGGCCAAGCGGTGTGCAGCGGCCAACTCGAAATGGTCGTGCAGCACGATGCGGTCATAGCAGCGGTCGGGAATCGAGCGCAACAATTCTTCTACCTCGTGGCGTGAGGCTCCGGGTTTGCGCAGGTGCAGACGGTCCAGTCCGTGGTCGAGCAACGCGGCAATCAAGTCGCCCTCGTGGGGGAGGGAACCTTCGGTTGTGATACCTATGTATTTCATCGCGTACCTTTCGGATTTATCGATTATCCGCCGAAAGTGGCTCGAATGAGGGTTATCTTGTCGCCGGGGGCCAGCGTGCGGTTGTCCCACTCGCTCTTGGGCACCAGTTTGTTGTCAATGGCGATGGCCGTACCTTCGGCGGCAATCTGCTGCCGGTCGAGCAACCCTTTTACGGTTGTCCCTTCGGGTACCTCGGTCTCTTTTTGGTTGAGATATACTTGCATGGTTATATCAATGAATGGTTTATCCGTTTTTGTTTGTGCCTTTGTCGTCCCGCGGGGTTAAAACGCAGGGGGCGAACAGATGGTTTACGGCTCCGTGGCCGTGGCCTATCGTCACGTCGGCACCCGCTTCGAGGGCTCGGGTAAGGTAGGTCTTGGCGGCAGCCACCGCATCGGGCAGGTCGTGACCCAGGGCCAGGTACGAGGCGATGGCCGAAGAGAAGGTGCAGCCCGTACCGTGGGTGTTGCGTGTGGCAATGCGGGGCGAGGTGTAGCGCACTGGGTCGGCCTGCGGGGTGAAGAGCAGGTCGCACGATTCGGCCCCCTCCAAGTGCCCTCCCTTGATGAGAACCGCCCGGCAACCGATTTGGAAGAGCCGTCGTGCCGCCAGTTCCATCTCCCGTTCGTTGGTGACGGGCAGGCCGCTCAGGATTTCGGCTTCGGGAATGTTGGGGGTGACGAGCGTGGCTCGGGGCAGGAGCCGCGATTTGACCGCCTCGATGGCCTCTTCCTCGATGAGTCGGCACCCCGAGGTCGATACCATGACCGGGTCGAGCACGATGTGGTCGAGGGGATAGTGAGCCAGACAGTCGGCAATGGCTTCGATGGTAGGGCGGGCGTAGAGCATGCCCAGCTTCACCGTGTGACAAGGCAGGTCGTCGAGTACGGCCTCGATTTGCTGGCGCACGATATCGGGGTCGATGCCCTGTATGGCCCGCACCTCGCAGGTGTTTTGTGCCGTGATGGCGGTGATGGCCGATGTGCCGAATACACCGATGGCCGACATGGTTTTCAGGTCGGCCTGTATCCCGGCTCCTCCGCTGCTGTCCGAGCCGGCTATGGTCAATACGACGGGATAGGTTTTCATACGGTTCGCTTTATCGGGGGCTTAAAACCGTATCGAAACAGATAGGACTATGAACAATTCCTGCGCCGGCATTATCCGTATCAGGTTCATAGGGTATGATCTCAGCCGTTTTTAGGCACCCCTTTGTTACACGACAAAGTTAGGGATAATTTTTGTATCGGGGTATTGCCCTGTTTGTTTTAATAAAAATTAAGAGCTGTCTGTCCTTCTGCGGGCTGGGAGCATTGCTTCCCGATGGGGCTGTTGACGAAAGAGGCCGACAGCATTTTGTCCCTGTTTTTACGGCAGGGAATATGGCGGAGACTACGTTTGTTATAATTCTGTTATATAGCGTGGTAAAAAGTCAGTGCTTTTGGTTTAAATCGGGTAATTTGTAAATAAATTATCAAAATATTTGTATTTTTGAAAGCTGTTATTTATTTTTGCAAGCAAATTGAAATGCTTATTTTGAAAGACCGAATAAAAAGAAACTGAAAGCTGATGAAGGAATCCGTATTTGTCAAAGATAAAATGCTGAGAGAGAACACCACACAGAGGGGATCGATGGGCCTGTATGACCCGGCCAACGAACACGATGCGTGTGGAGTAGGTATGATTGTCAACATTCACGGCAACAAGTCGCACGAGTTGGTCGATTCGGCCTTGAAGGTGCTCGAAAACATGAAGCACCGCGGAGCCGAGGGGGCCGACAACAAGACGGGCGACGGTGCCGGTATTCTGTTGCAGATACCGCATGAGTTTATTCTACTGCAAGGCATTCCCGTCCCCGAGAAGGGGAAATATGGCACGGGGCTGGTGTTCCTGCCCAAGAGTCTGAAAGAGCAGAGCGCAATACTCGACATCATGGCCGAGGAGATTGAGCGCGAGAAACTCTCGCTCATGCATGTACGTTCGGTGCCGGTCAACTCGTCGATTCTGGGGAAAAGTGCGGCCGAGACCGAGCCTGACATCAAGCAGGTCTTTGTCACCGGCGAGGCCGACGACCTGGAACGCAAACTTTATCTCATTCGCAAGAAAATCGAGCGGCGGGTCAGCCACAAGGATTTTTACTTCGTTTCGCTTTCGAGCAAGACCATCATTTACAAAGGTATGCTCTCGTCGGTGCAGCTGCGCGAGTACTTCTGCGATCTGACGCAACCCTATTTCACCAGCGGGTTGGCCATCGTACACTCCCGGTTCAGTACCAACACCTTCCCCACGTGGGGGCTGGCTCAGCCCTTCCGCTTGTTGGCGCACAATGGCGAAATCAATACGATTCGGGGCAACCGGGCCTGGATGGAGGCCCGCGAGAGCGTGCTCTCCACACCTTTGCTGGGATCGGTCAAGGATATACGACCTATCTTGCAGCCCGACATGAGCGACAGTGCCTCGCTCGACAATGTGCTCGAATTTTTCGTACAGTCGGGATTGAGCCTGCCGCACGCCATGGCCATGCTCGTGCCCGAGTCGTTCAACGACAAGAACCCTATCAGTGAAGATTTGAAAGCCTTTTATGAATACCATTCGATTCTGATGGAGCCGTGGGACGGTCCTGCCGCCTTGCTTTTCAGCGACGGTCGTTATGCCGGCGGTATGCTCGACCGCAACGGGTTGCGTCCCGCCCGCTACCTCATTACCCGCAACGACATGATGGTGGTGGCCAGCGAGGCCGGTGTCATCGGGTTCGACCCCGAGACCATTCGTGAGAAGGGACGCCTGCAACCGGGTAAGATCTTGCTGGTCGATACTCAGGAAGGACGCATCTACTACGACGAGGAGTTGAAGAAACAGCTGGCTTCGGCTCGGCCCTATCGTCAGTGGCTGGCCGACAACCGCATCGAGCTCGACACCTTGAAGAGCGGCCGCAAAGTTGAAAATACCGTGGCCGATTATGACCGCAAGTTGCGGGCTTTCGGGTTTACCCGCGAAGATGTGGAGCGCACCATTACCCCCATGTGTACGACGGGCTCGGAGCCTACGGCTTCGATGGGTAACGACACGCCGCTGGCCGTCCTTTCCGAGCGTCCGCAATCGTTGTTCAACTATTTCAGACAACAGTTTGCTCAGGTGACCAACCCGCCTATCGACCCCATTCGCGAGGAGTTGGTGATGTCGCTCACCGAGTATATCGGTGCCGTGGGTAACAATATTCTGTTGCCCGACGAGAGTCACTGCAAGATGGTGCGGTTGCCGCACCCCATTCTCAACAATACCCAACTGGATATTCTGTGCAACATTCGCTACAAGGGCTTCAAGACGGTGAAACTGCCCATGCTCTTCGAGGCCGGGCGGGGTAGAGCCGGACTGGAAGAGGCGCTCGTGGCTCTCTGCCGCAAGGCCGAGGAGTCGGTCGACGAAGGAGTAAACTACATTGTCCTCTCCGACCGGGATATCGATGCCGGTCACGCCGCCATACCGGCCCTGTTGGCCGTGAGTGCCGTGCACCATCACCTCATCTCGGTACAGAAACGCGTGCAGACGGCTCTGGTGGTCGAGAGCGGCGAAATTCGCGAGGTGATGCACGCCGCCCTGTTGCTGGGTTATGGTGCCAGCGCCATCAACCCTTATATGGTATTTGCCGTACTCGCCGACCTAGTGAAGCGGGGCGATGTGCAGATGAACTACGAGACGGCCGAGAAGAACTACATCAAGGCCGTGTGCAAGGGGCTTTACAAAATCATGAGCAAGATGGGTATCAGTACCATACGTTCCTACCGCGGAGCCAAAATTTTCGAGGCCGTGGGGTTGAGCGAGGAATTGCTGAACCGCTGGTTCGGGACCCGTTGTTCGTCGGTAGGCGGTATTCGTCTCGACGAGATAGCCCACGACTACGAGGCCTTCCACGATGCCGGTTATCTGCCCGACGAGATAGACTCGCCGTTGCCCTATATCGGACAGTTCTCCTACCGCAAGGAGGGTGAGAAACATGCCTGGAATCCCGAGACCATCAGTCTGCTGCAACTGGCTACGCGTCTGGGCAGCTACGAGAAATACAAACAGTTTGCCGACAAGGTAGACCACAAGGAGAGTCCCATCTTCCTGCGCGATTTCTTCTGCTTCAAGCGCAATCCCATTCCCATCGATCAGGTAGAACCGGTCGAGTCGATTGTGAAGCACTTTGTGACGGGAGCCATCTCGTTCGGCGCCATCAGCAAGGAGGCGCACGAGGCTCTTGCCCTGGCCATGAACAAGCTGGGCACGCGCAGCAACACGGGCGAAGGGGGCGAGGATTCGACCCGCTTCCACGAGACCTACGACGGCATTTCATTGTGCAGCAAGACCAAGCAGGTGGCTTCGGGCCGCTTCGGTGTCACTACCGAGTATCTGGTCAATGCCGAAGAGATACAGATTAAAGTGGCGCAAGGTGCCAAACCGGGCGAGGGTGGACAACTGCCGGGTTTCAAGGTCGACGAGGTGATTGCCCGTACCCGTCATTCGATTCCGGGCATTTCGCTCATCTCGCCTCCGCCGCATCACGATATCTACTCCATCGAAGATTTGGCCCAACTCATCTTCGACTTGAAGAATGTCAATCCCCGTGCTCAGATTAGTGTCAAGCTGGTAGCCGAGAGCGGTGTGGGAACCATTGCCGCCGGTGTGGCCAAAGCCAAGGCCGACCTGATTGTCATCTCGGGTGCCGAGGGTGGCACGGGAGCTTCGCCGGCATCGTCGATGCGTTATGCCGGTATCCCGCCCGAAATCGGGTTGAGCGATACGCAGCAGACCCTGGTGCTGAACGGCCTTCGCGGGAAGGTGCGCTTGCAGACCGACGGTCAGTTGAAGACCGGGCGCGACATCGTCAGCATGGCGTTGCTCGGAGCCGAGGAGTTTGCCTTCGGTACCGCAGCCCTCATTGTGCTGGGCTGTGTGATGATGCGCAAGTGCCATGCCAACACCTGTCCGGTGGGCGTGGCCACGCAGGACCCCAAGTTGCGCGAGCGGTTCAGAGGACACTACCAGTATGTAGTGAACTACTTCCAGTTCCTGGCTCAGGAGGTGCGCGAATACCTGGCCGAGATGGGATTCACCCGGTTGAACGACATTGTGGGACGCACCGACTTGATTGAAATTGCTCCTGCCGAGCCCGGCTCCAAGGCCTCGCTGCTCGACTTCAACCGCATCTTGCACCGCGTCGACAACGGTACGGCTCTGCATCGGGTCATGCCGCAACAGCACGACATCGACGGGGTACTCGACGTGACAATGCTCGCGGCTGCCCGCGAGGCTATCGAGAACCGTCGGGAGGTATCTCTCGAATATACGATTGGCAATACCGACCGTTCGATAGGAGCCATGCTCTCGGGAGCCGTGGCTGCCCGATACGGCGAAGCCGGATTGCCCGACGATACGATTCAAGTCAAGTTCAAGGGGTCGGCCGGACAGAGCTTCGGCGCCTTCCTGACCCACGGTATCAACTTCCGCCTCGAAGGCGAAGCCAACGATTACCTGGGCAAGGGGTTGAGCGGCGGTCGCATTGCGGTACACCCGCCGGTACGCAGCACCTTTGCCGCTGAGGATAACACGATTGCAGGCAACACGCTGCTCTACGGAGCCACCTCGGGCGAGGTCTACATCAACGGCCGGGTGGGCGAGCGGTTTGCCGTGCGCAACTCGGGAGCCATAGCCGTAGTCGAAGGGGTGGGCGACCACTGCTGCGAGTACATGACCGGCGGCCGTGTGGTTGTGCTGGGCGAGACGGGTCGCAACTTTGCCGCCGGTATGAGTGGCGGTGTGGCCTATGTGTGGGACAAGAACCGCAAGTTCGACTACTTCTGCAACATGGATATGGTAGAGCTCTCGCTGGTCGAAGATGCGGCTGCCCGTAAAGAGTTGCACGAACTGATTCGTCAGCACTACTTCTACACCAGCTCGTCGCTGGCCCGCACGATGCTCGACAACTGGAACCGTTACGTCGAGGAGTTTATTCAGGTAACCCCCATCGAGTTCAAGAAGGTGTTGGCCGAAGAGCAGATGCGCAAACTCCAAGAGAAGATTGCCGAAGTACAGAGAGATTATTAAACCAAGACACTATCGAAAAGAGATTATAGAAGATATAGCATTATGGGAAACCCGAAAGCATTCTTAACCATACCCCGGCAGGAGGCCGGCTATCGTCCCGTACACGACCGCATTTCCGACTACGGTGAGGTGGAACAGACCCTCAATACCAGCGAGCGCAAGTTGCAAGCCTCGCGCTGCATGGATTGCGGTGTGCCCTTCTGCCACTGGGCCTGCCCGCTGGGCAACCGTCCGCCCGAATTTCAGGACGCCCTCTTCCGGGGCCGGTGGGCCGAAGCTTACCAGCTGTTGACCGAGACCAACGACTTCCCCGAATTCACAGGGCGCATCTGCCCGGCACTGTGCGAGAAGAGCTGTGTGCTCAACCTGAGCATGGAGGCGCCCGTCACCATTCGGGAAAACGAGGCTGCCATCATTGAGGCTGCCTTTCGCGAGGGGCTTGTCAAGCCTCGTCACTACAAACGCAACGGCAAGCGCGTGGCCGTAATCGGGTCGGGACCGGCCGGACTCTCAGTCGCCAACCGGCTCAACCGGCTGGGCTATGCCGTCACGGTGTTTGAAAAATTGGAGTATGTGGGAGGTCTGTTGCGATTCGGTATTCCCAATTTCAAACTGCATAAACCCATCATCGACCGCCGTGTGCGGGTGATGGAGGAGGAGGGTATCACCTTCGAGGTGAACCATGCCGTCGACCTCGACCAGCTGCCCGAAGGGTTCGATGCCTATTGCCTCTGCACCGGTACCCCTCAGGCTCGTGACCTCAATATTCCGGGACGTGACTTGGTCGGTATCCATTTTGCCATGGAGATGCTGGCCCAGCAAAACCGGGTGCTGGCGGGGCAGACTTTCCCCGACGAGGAGCGCATCACGGCCCGGGGCAAACATGTGTTGATAATCGGTGGTGGCGATACCGGCAGCGATTGCATAGGCACGAGTAACCGGCAGGGCGCTTTGAGCGTGACCCAGATTGAGATTATGCCCAAACCTCCCGTCGGACACAATCCCGCTACCCCTTGGCCGCAATGGCCCATCGTGTTGAAGACCAGCAGCAGCCACGAAGAGGGTTGCGAGCGGCGGTG
>DXDM01000005.1 GCA_019115485.1 Candidatus Barnesiella excrementavium
TAAGCCTTCACATAATTCTCCGGGTCGATGTAGAGGGGATAAAAGCCACATTTTCCGCTGTTGGGGATATTCTCGTTCCTGACAAACGTAGAGAATTCATAGTCGGTCAGATAATCGCCTTTGAAGCATTCCGAAACTCCGGTCGACAGGGTATTTGTCATTCCGGCCTGGGAGATGTCCCATGATTCGGACGACTCCCAGCCGGTTATATGGTTGTCCCATTCGTCGAACCCGATGGTATATTGGATTGCATCGAAAGCGACTTTGCTCGATGAGGCTTCAATCCCGATGCGTCCGCTCCCCTCGAAATCGGTTTTGACGGGGGTGTTCAACGTTAAGTTGAAATAGTCAAGTTCTATCTTGAAATTTCCTCCGTTTTTGTAGATGGTCATTGTGTGCCAGGGCTCTTCATAATGACTCACCAGGTCGTTCGTTTCGAGGAATTCGAAATGGTCGGGGAGATTATATTGTTGAACCTCTGAGTTCCCCGCTTTTCTTATTTCGCATTCCCATAGATAACTGTCCCGATATATGGTTACCCTGACAAAATTATCTTCGTTCTGATACCAGGCATATACCGACGCATAATCGTTGCTCCCCGCCTGAATTTTGAACGGAACTTCAAATCGATAGTTTGTCATACTGTCGGTCCGGAGCAGCAGCGACGATATTTTATCCTCCTTGGGATACAATTCTTTATTCTTTATACTCCACGAACTGTTGTTGAGAAATTCGAGTGAGTTGTAGAGGTTATAGTCAAAATAGGAGATGAAGGTTGGGGTTGCCGGTACGGGGTGGTAGCCCGGCGAGTTTACCGAGGCCGATGACTCTACAACCAGTTCTTTGTCGTAGAAATGCATTCGGTCAATGCCCTGCGAGGATACTCCGTTGAAAAAGGCTTTGTACATGATCCATCGTTCGAATCCTCCGGGTCCTACCACGTAATTGGATTGTGATTGTCCGATTACGATTTTCTCGGCTTTTTGCTCTCCTGTATCGAACAGTCCGAAATCCACGAATTTGAAGCAATCGCTTCCGTTGCATTCATTGAGGGCTTCGACCGCAATGATGTTTCCTCCCAGTTTCAGCCAGGCCGGGTCGATGTCTATCAGAGAGTAGGCCGTACTCGAATCGTTTAGCTTCAATTCATTTCCGTTGATGTAAAATTTGGTATCGGCCTCAATCCTGTATTTCAAAGCTGCATTTTGAGGAATATAGTCCAAATCGAAGGTGCGTCGAATAAATAGTTTATCGGTGTTCCATGTCGTGCGGTTTGAACGTATGGGGGCCAAATCGGTTGATTTAAGACCGAATCCACCGTTCCCGGATTTCCAACTTGAATCGTCATAGTCATACTCTTTCCAGTTCCCGATAGGGTCGGTCGTGATGTATTGAGCCTGCCAGGGGCCATGTTCTCCCGAGTTTAGAATCTGTTTATAGATGACCAGATGATCTTCGGTATTTCGGGTCAGGACCGGGTGCGGATATTTTTTTGAATTGTCGAAATTGTTGGGTTTGTCGCTTTGAGCCACCCCCACTTCATACATGCCTGTTCGGGCCGACATTCTGTTGGGTGAGTACATCATATAGTAGTTGTCCCGATATTTGAATAGCTCGGGGCCTTCGAAGTTGATGAAATCGACATTTGTAGGGTGCCCTATCTGATGAGTCATTTGAACGGAGCCGTCGATGCCTTTTCGGACAAACGGAGAGTTCATTTCGAAAGCCCAGACCTCGGCTCCCGATTTGGGATAGTTTGCTCCCGTGATGGGGTGAGGGTCGTCGGGATTGACTTTCTTTACATAGTATAATTCACCATCTTCGTCCTGGAATACCTGTACGTCGATTCCATAATCGTCGAAGGGTTCGTCGATGGCCTGCTCCTTGTACATGCCCAAAGGATTGTCGGCGTATGAATGCCCGATACCGTTGAAATAGATGTGGAATACTCCGTTCCGATACAATATGTCACCGGCTCCGACCCGAGTATATACACTCCGTTGGTTCCATTGCGGGTCGTTCAGCCAGGTAGCTTCGTCGGTCTTTGCTGCTAGAACCGGATCCGACCAGTTGATAAGGTCTTTTGACGAATATATCTGTCCCATGGTACCTGTGCCCATGGCGTAGTAGTAGCCCATGAATCGTTCGACACATCCGTCGTATATGGGGACGACAGGATTGCTCAACTTTTGGGCGAATAATGATTGAGAGAGGAGTATCAAAATGGTGATTGCAAGAAAAACGGCATTTTTCATATAGGTATCGTGATTAAAAGTGGTAAGGTACGTTTTTTCCGTGGTGCAATATTATATATTCTCAAAATTTTAGTGGGGTAATTCTATTCCGAAAGATGGTAATTTTGTGCTATCTGTAATAGATGCCTTTGTTTTGGAGTTGTTGGGATATGTTTTGCGAGAGAAGGTGGTATAAATAAGTGCCCCCTGCCGCCCTTGTAAGGGCGGCAGGGGGCATGAGTGTCGAATCTTCAACCTGTGTTATTCGGATATCAGACCCTTAATGTATTCGCTGGGACTTTGTCCGGTCTCTTTTTTGAAACTTTTTGAAAAATAGTTGGGATTGGAGAAACCTGTTGCATAGGCTGTGTCCGAGATGGTATATCCCTGTTCCAGCATTCTTTTGGCTTTTTCGATTCTAAGCTCCTTGATGTAATCTCCGACAGTCATATCGAGCATTTTTTTAAATTTTACATGCAGGACGGTTCGGCTCACACCGATAGTTTCTGTAATATCGTTTATGCTGAAATCTTCATTCGATATATTTTTCTCTATCAGTTGTTTGATGTCTTCGAGAAATTTCTCGTCGTACGGGTTGTGTGCTACTCGCTTGATATTTGTGGGGCTCTTTTTGAAATATTTCCGATCATTTTCCTTCGTTTGCAATATGTTTTTTACTTGTAATTGCAGTATCTGGTAGTTGAAAGGCTTTTCGATATAGATATCGGCTCCATGTTTATACCCCTCAATCGTAGACTCTTCGCCCGTTTTTGCCGTGAGCAGGATAAAGGGAATGTGAGAGGTGAGAATATTGGTCTTGACTTTCTCGCATAATTCCAGGCCGTTGATTTCGGGCATCATTAAATCGCTTATGATCAAATCGGGATATTGGCTTTCCAATAAGGATAAAGCTTCTTTCCCGTTGGTTGCCGTGAGAACCTTATATTCCGGGGCGAATGATTCTTCAAGGAAACGGAGCATATCGCTGTTATCCTCGACAATCATGATTTCATATTGAGGTTGTGTGTTCACCGTCTCATTTTTCTCGGAGAATACCCCGGTATCTTCCGGGTCGGTCGGGTCGGTTTTCAGGTCATTGTTCTTGTCTTGTTCGACTTGTGCAGTGTCTCGAACGATAAATTCTTGAAGAGACTCGGGGGTGATATTGATTCTGGCCGTGAAGCAGGACCCTTGGTTTATCGTGCTTTCGACAGTGATGTCGCCCTTGTGCATTTCAATTAGATTTTTGATATATGACAGGCCTATACCCCAGCCGGTTTTATTGTTGCTGTTTACCTGGAAGAAAGAGTCGAATATCTTGTCCAGATGCTCTTTGGAAATGCCAATCCCGTTATCGGTTACTTTGATGACCAGGAAATGTTGGGTTCCGCTCGTTGTCGTGGAGATGTCCAAGTCGACCCGTCCGCCCTTGTTCGTGAACTTGAAGGCGTTGGAAAGCAAGTTGGTGAGAACCTTCTCCAAGATTGATTTGTCTATTGTAATTTCTTCGGGTATATTTGTCATGGTTATGTGATAATCTATTGATTTCTCTTGTGCCATGAACTTGAACGAGTTGGACGTCTGTTCTATAATACCTCGGGGATTTAGGGTCGAGACCGATAACGAGGGCTTGGTTATTTCCATTTTGTTGAAATTGACCAATTCCTGTATCAGGTCAAAAAGTCGCTTTGAATTGTTCAAGATGTCGTGAAGCATGACTTTGGCTTTCTCGGGCATATCGTAGGCGTTGAGCAGTTTTTGAGCCGGCGATATGATGAGAGAGAGAGGTGTCTTGAACTCGTGTGATATGTTGATAAAGAAATTCCTCCTTAATTCATTCATTTCGAGGAGTTTCTCCTTTTCGATGATGTTGATGCGTATCAGCTGTTTCTCATATAATCGTTTTTCTTGTCGTTTATACAGGTAGTAAAGAGCCAATAGACCTATAATCATATAGGTGAGATAGGCCCAAATCGTTTCGTAAAAGGGTGGGGTAACCGTTATTTTTAGTGTGCGGATATTGTTGGGGTGGGTACGTACCTTAAATACGTATTTCCCGGGATCCAATACGGGGAAGATGAATTTCCGTTGACTTCCGATGTTTTGCCAGTCGGTGCTTAGCCCGTCGATAAAGACTTGATAGTTTTGCGCTTTATTGGCCCCTGTCTGTACACCGGCAAATTCTATTCCCAGGAATTTGGCTTGGTTGTACGATATTTTCAGTTCATCGGTATAGTTTATATTCTTGTCGAGAATACCGCCGTTTTGTGGAAGTATATTTTTCCCACCGATAGAGAGGTTGGTGAATATGATGTGGGGAATATGCGTATCTTTTTTCAGACTTTGGGGATTAAACGTGATTAGCCCCTTGTTTGTCCCCGCGAATATCAGTCCCTGTGAACTGAAAAAGGAGGAGGTGTAATTGAAGTTCTCCGTGGGTAAGCCGTCGTTTGATGTGAAATGTACGGCTTCCGATAAGTCGGGTTGTATCTTGTAGAGCCCGTTGTTGGTCGTTACCCATATGTTGGCCTGGCTGTCTTCGGTGATGCTGTATATGCAGTTGGCATTGATTTTACCTTCATTTAAGAAAGAGGATAGACTGTCGTTTGAGGTATTCAGATGGTACAATCCACCGTTGTTGGTGCCAAACCAGATATTGCTTTTCTTGTCGGCAATAATGGTCGTGACATAGTTGTCGGTAAGCCGGTTGTGAGTCGATTTGATATTCCACTGTTTGATGGTATTTTTTTTAGGTGAGTATTTGACCAGTCCGCCCACTCGCAATCCAATCCAGATGTTTCCCTGATAATCGCCGGTGAGGTAATAGACAAAGTTGTTGTTGAGTATCTTGTTCTTGATTGGCGTTATTCGATTTTGTTTGGAGTCGTAAAATGCCAATCCGGACGAGGTCCCTATCCATAGGGTTTTCGCAGGGTCTATGTATAGGGAGAAAATGCTGTTCTCGGGAATCGAACTGTTTCTTCTGTTGAACAGGGAGGATTGACCGGTGCGGAGATTATACTTGACCAATCCGTGCATGAATGTGCCAATCCACAGGTTCTTCTCCGGGTCAATCTGGATACTGTGAATATTTTCGGTATTGATCGATGGGTGCTTGAACTTGGTAAACAGGTCCTCTTTCGGGTTATACCGATAGAGTCCGCCGTCTTCGCTGGCAATCCATATCTGGTGCTCTTCGTCTTCGATGATTTGCCTTATAGCCGAAGCTTTGAGCCCCTTTGAGTTGTAGTTGATGGTATAATAGTTGAATTGACTGGATATGTCATAGAACGTATTGATGCCGCCGAAATAGGTTCCTACCCACATGTTTCCCTGATTGTCTTTCTTGATGCAATATATGGCATTGTCGTTAAGTCCGGAGCTGTTGTAGGTATTTTTTCTGATGTGTTGCATTTCGCCCGAGCCATTGTATAGCAGGATACCTTTTTCTGTCCCGAACCACATGTCTCCATGTCGGTCCTGGGCAATACTCCTGATGATACCCTCTTCGCGGCTTTCCGGGGTGTATATGCTCTTTATTTCGTGTGTCTTGGAATCTATCTTTATAATTCCGTTCCCATTTTTCCCAATCCATTTATTCCCTTGCTCATCGATATAGAGCGATATGATTGCATCTCGGTTTTTTGGGGTATCTTTTTCTTGCGATATATCCAGTTTGAACTGCTCGTTAAAGTCTTTATCGTAGCAAATCAAGTTGGAACCTACGGTAACCCACAGGTTGTCTTGTGCATCGAAATCAAAAAGGTCACATGATACTTCTTTTCCGGTTCCACTTTGTACAGGAATAAATGTCTGTGTCTCTTGATGGAAGCGATAAAGTATGTGAGAGGAGCAGAAAACCCGCCCTTGCCGGTCTATGACTATTTTGCCGATTGTTGCATTGGGTATGTCGTATCTCTCAAAGGAATCGAGTTCATAGATATAGCGGCAGATGCCGTTGTCGGTCCCGATCCACATGTATCCGTTGCTGTCTTGTGCCAAGGTTTTGATAAAGTTGTTGGGAATCGAGTTCGGGGAGCTCGAAGAGATATAAGAGGTCAGGTCATACCCGTTGTATTTGCACAGGCCGTTGCGGCTACCGGTCCATATTTGGTCGTATGAGTCCTGTGTGATGGAGGTAATGCCGTTATGTATGGGCCCTTTCAGATAATCGAAGTGCTCAAATCGTATTTCGTGGGCTTGTGTTTCCCAGGAAAAAGAGATAATCATTAAAAAGATGTATAACAGATGGCTTCGGCTCATTTCTCTTTCTCGTTAAAAAGTCTATTTCTTGTTTATGAGTGCAAAGAAAAAAATATTTAAGAACAAAAGAGCTAGTAATCGGAATAATTTTACTTGTAAAAATAGTTTATTTCTCTTAATTTTGCTCATGTGAAGTTCATTTGAATCCAGTTCTTTTAATTTAAATTATAGATAACATGAAAAACAAGACTTTATTTGTATCGGCATTCGGTGTAGCCCTGATGGGGGTTACCGCTATCAATGCCCAAGAGTTGGTTTTACCGGAAGGTATGGAAATACTGACTCCCGAAAATGTAGAGGTGACCGTTAGTACGGCAAGAGCCAATGATAAAGACAAGGCTCTTACCATAGCCGGTAGTGCAGAGAATGGCTATAAGGCCTATTTCACGGCAAAAGATGCTGAACATGGCGAGGAGTTGTGGGTAAGTGATGGAACGAAAGAGGGAACCAAAATGGTGAAGGATATATATCCGGGTGTCACTAGTTCTAATGTATTGTACATTACGAGATTTAATGACAAGGTGGTTTTTCAGGCAACAGCCAATGACGCCGACGGAGCCGAGTTGTGGATTTCGGACGGTACCGAGGCCGGTACCTGTATGATTGCCGACATCAACATACTGGGTGGGTCGGAGCCGGCCGGGTTCACTCAGATTAATGAAAATGAATTTATCTTTGGAGCCAAGGATTTCAACAGTATCAGTTATGGTGAAGAGGAACAACGATGGTTGTGGATTTCCGACGGAACGGCCGAAGGGACGCGCCTGTTGAAAGATTGCAAGGTTATTTATCCGGGAGCGAAGGTGGCTACCGACGACGAGCGCTTCTTTGTTCGGGTAGGGAGAAAGGTCTTTTTTAAGGCCGATACCAAGGATAACGAATTCGGTGAAGAGTTGTGGATAACCGATGGGACAGAAGCCGGGACAAAGATGCTGCTGGATATCAACAAGACGGTTGCCAACGAAGAGACGGGAGCTACGGCTGGCGCCCAACTGGACTGGTTTACCAATTTCAAAAACGAGAAATTGTTCTTTATTGCATATTCCAATGAGTATGGCAATGAAATTTGGGTTAGCGACGGAACAACCGAGGGTACCTATATGATAAAAGATTTGACCGAGGGTACCGATGCTAACGGTTTGCCGGCCGGACATGGGGCATTCACTCCCAGAGTATATAAGGACAAAGTCTATTTTAGAGGTTATGACCCTTATTACGGATTGGAACTTTTTGTAACCGACTTTACCGCCGAAGGTACCCATATCGTATTTGACCTCAATACCAATCCTACGGCCACAGGTACGGCCAATGGTTCACCTGACTTGTTCTGTGAATTTGACGGTGTGCTGTTTATGAAAGGAGCAACCGGTAGCGATGCCAATCTTCCCGATACGAATTTCGGATTGGAGTTGTTCTACACCGACGGAACCGCAGAAGGTTCGAAAATGCAATCGGACTTGAATCCGGGGACAGGTCCCAATGCTGCCTGGGAAGGAATGGTGGTTTCGGGTAGCTTCTATTTCAGAGCGCAGGATCAGACTCCGGCAGCCGGTTCGAGCCAGGCCTGGGAGTTGTTTAAGATAGACAGTAAGGACGAGTTCCCCAAGAAGGTGGTCGATTTGGGTGAAGGCCCCGATTTTGTCCATTCGTTGAGAAATCTCGATGGAGACCTGGTATTCACCAGTCAGATAAAGAAGAGCCTCTTTGTCTATCACTATCGCAAAGCCGATTATGATCCTCAAAAGGATAAAGAGAATATGGATCCCGATTTTGGTGAGACCTCGGCCGTCATGGCTCCGTCGAGCATGGATAAGACAGTCGATATCTATCCCAATCCTGCATCGGACTATGTCTGCATCGATACCGATGCCGAGGTGTATGGATATACCATTACCGATTTGTCAGGGAAATTACTGGTAAAGGGACATGCCGATTCGAACAAGATTATGCTCGATGATTTGAGCGCCGGCATGTTCATACTGAGCGTGGAGACTTCGGAAGGCGTGATGAACAGCAAGCTGACCGTGAAGTGATAAGGAGGTTGCAGGCCAGCCTTTGCTTCCTCATCGAAGGCTGGCCTGTATTGATTTGTGTATGATTATAAAAAAGATACCATGGGAAATAGAGGTTTTACAATTTTATTTTTAATCCTGTTTTTTATAAACCTGGGTATAGACTGCTGGGCACAAGGCCAGTCGTATGTCAAGGGCCGGGTGGTCGATAGTGCGACTCAAGAGTCGATTATCGGTGCCACGATAAAAAATAAAAATACCGCAAAAGCCGTCATAACGGACTTTGACGGGAATTTTTCAATAGCAGGTTCAATAGGTGACGAAATACAAATCAGTTACGTAGGGTATAGCTCTCAAACTGTAAAGATAAAAGATAACAATGCGCTATCCATACAGTTATCGTCTAATGACCAGCAGTTGGACGAATTGGTTGTGATAGGGTATGCCACTCAAAAGAAGAGTGACCTTACCGGAGCCGTATCTTCGGTAAAGGCCGATGAGATTGTAGCTTCGGCGGTTCCCAATCCGGCGCAGGCAATTCAAGGAAAGGCACCTGGTGTTTTGGTTATACAAAACTCGGGAGCACCCGGAGGGTCGACGACCATAAAGATTCGGGGTACGGGTACCATTAATGATTCGGATCCCCTTTATGTCGTGGACGGTTTTATCGTTGATAATATCGACCACATAAATCCCAATGATATTGCAAGTATCGAAGTCCTCAAAGATGCCGGTTCTGCCTCAATATATGGTGCCCGGGCTGCCAATGGTGTGGTTTTGGTAACGACGAAAGGCGGAGAAGAGGGGAAAACTAGGATTTCTTTTGATGGATATGTGGGCTTTTCGAACCCGTGGAAGAGTATCGATGTCATGGGAATCGAAGATTTCGCACTGATGCGGGATTATGTGCAGGGAACCAATTATTATTCGCAAGACGGTCAACTATACATGTCTAAGGATAACGGTGGAAACCTGTATTACGACCCTCGCAAGTATCAGCTTCTCGATACGATTGCCTCCTCGCCATATACTCCCAAAAGCTGGTGGGACGCCGTGACTCAAACCGGCATCAAGCAACAATATAATTTAAGTATCAGCGGTGGAAACAATAGAACCAAGTTTATGGTTAGCGGCAACTATTATAACGAGAAGGGTATCGTGAAGACGTCGGACTATCAACGTCTGTCGCTTCGTGTGAATCTCAATAACAAACTGACCGACTGGTTGTCATTGAAGACCAATATCCTGTATACGAATACCGATCGGGATCTGATACCCGAAGGGGCCGATGGCGTGTTGAAGAAGGCCTTGTATCAAAGTCCGTTGATTCATACCTATAACACGGCCGGATACTATTCGGAGAATCACCCTATTGCGATGATTGAGCGCAATCATAACAGCGCGACAACAAACAGATTTGACATCAATATAGACTTGTCGGCCAAGTTCCTGAAATATTTTACCTATCAGTTTAAGTTGTCGAACTATACCAACTTCTACAATCGAAGCAAGTTTGATGAGGTGAATAAACTGGAAGAGAATTTCGAGGCTCCCACCGATTTGACGAAGGTGACCAATTTTGATACTCGAACCAATAAAACCGAGTTGAACAATATTCTCACATATGCCTATGAGTCGGGCAAGCATAATATCAGTGCATTAGTGGGTCAGACGATAGAGATGTCGAGAGTTTACGATCAGGAGACTTCTAAAAAGGGAGCGCCGGGGAACTCGTCGAATTACTGGTATTTGGCCTCGGCCTACTTTGGCGATTATGCCTATGGATTGCTGAACGAGTGGAATGCCATGGGTTTTATCAGCCGGGTAAGTTATTCGTTCGATGACAAGTATCTGTTGCAGGCCAATTTCAGATCCGATGCATCGTCGGTATTCTCGAAGAAAAACCGATGGGGCTTTTTCCCCTCGGTATCCTTGGGTTGGAAATTCTCGGGCGAGGAGTGGATGCAGTCACAGAATGTGATAAGTTTTGCCAAACTGCGGGTCGGTTGGGGTCAACTTGGAAACAATAGAATATCGGAATATGCCCGGTATAAGGTGATGGATACCGACCTTTCCTATTCGTTCGGAACGGGATTGCATACGACATATCCGGGTGCGGCTTCTTTGACTTTGGGAAATGACAATATCAAATGGGAAAAAACCGAGTCGTATAATGTGGGATTGGATATTAATTTCTTGAACAACAGACTCAGTTCGTCGATTGAGTGTTTTGTGAAAAATACCTCAGACATGTTGATTCAGGTACCGGTTTCGCTCTCGGCCGGACTTAACGAAAATCCCATGGTGAATGCCGGTTCCATTCAAAACAAGGGTATTGAGTTTAATATCTCGTATAAAGACCAGATTGCCGATTTCAAGTACGATATAGGATTCAATATTTCATACATCAAGAACAAGGTGACCAGTTTGGGTACGGGCAACGAGCCTATTTACGGGGCCTTGTTGTCAACCGAGGGAAGTATCAACGACTATGTGACCAAGACCGAGGTGGGCAGACCGATTGCCTGTTTTTATGGATATGTGACAGATGGTATATTCCAGACTCCGGAAGAGGTGGCTGCCAGTGCCCAAAACGACGGTATTACCGAACCGGGCGATTTCCGCTTCAAGGATTTGAATAACGATGGGAAAATCGATGCCTCGGACCGGACCTATCTTGGGTCGCCGCACCCCGATTTTGTATATGGTATTCCCATTACACTCTCGTATAAGAATTTTGATTTCTATATGTTTTTCCAAGGGCAATGGGGAAATAAAATATTTAACGTCATGGAGTACTATTTGAATTCGGCTCATGGTACGGGTAATGTGTATGCCGATCTTCGGTCGAAGTGCTGGTCGGGGACGTATGACCCGGAAAAGAGTTTTTATCCGGCCAACCCGCAGGGTACGGTTCCTGAACTCGATGAGGCCGATAGACCCAAAAATTTTAGAGCCTCCGATTTCTATGTAAAGGACGGTTCGTATTGCCGGTTGAAAAATGTGCAGTTGACCTATAATTTGCCTCAGAAGGTGTTGAAGAAATTGCAACTGTCCAATGCCTCGATTTATGTGTCGGCACAGAATTTATTGACTTTTACCAAGTACGACGGTTTTGATCCCGAGATTGGTCGTGACGAGTCGAATACGGGAAACAACCTTTATCTGGGTGTCGATCACGGTAATTATCCTCAATCGAGATCCTTTATGGCGGGAATTAAAATAACTTATTAAATACAGGAACGATGAAATACGATATTAAATATTTCCTTATATCATTGTTTGCCGCACTGTCATTGTCTTCGTGTAACGACTTTTTTGACATGGAATTGCAGGGAGAATACGACGGGAACAATTTCTATAATACCACGTACCAGTTACAAGTGGGTCTAGATGCGGTTTATGATATATTGCAGACCAATAACTATAATAATTGCGAGTGGATTTTTGGCGAAGCCTGCGGTGACGATGTGGTAGGTAATGATGAGAGTACGACCAACCTTATTTCGGAGCTTGTCAATTTCCAGTTCAATACCTCGAATACCTGGATAAGAGACAGGTATACAATTAATTACAAAGGTATTAATCGGGCCAATCAAGTGATTTCCGGAGCCCGGCGAGTACAGTTGGCTACCCAGGAGATTGAGCAGTATACGAAAGTCAGAGAGATTTTGGGACAGGCCAAGTTCTTACGGGCCTTGTTCTATTTCAATCTGGTGAAGACTTTTGGTGGAGTACCTATCCGGCCGGAACAGGAAGATGTCGATGCCTTGACCATTCCGCGTTCTACGAAAGAAGAGGTGTATGCCTATATCGAGAAAGATTTGAGAGAGGCCGCCATCATGTTGAGAAGCAAGTTTGTCTCAAAAGAGGCCGGCAAAGCCGGGTGTGGAGCTTGCGTAGCCTTGTTGATGAAAGTGTTGGCCTATCAGGCAACTCCCGGTATGGAGTCGGAGAAGTGGAATGAAATCACCAAGTTGGGAGCCTATTTCATCGAAGGGGCCACGTTGACTTACGGCGATATGCTCCATTTCGAAAATTATGAAGAGTCGTGGGACGAACTCAGAGCGAGATTATGGTTCAAGGATAAGGCGCTATTGGCCTCCAATGAGCCGTATGAAACTCCCGAGACGACCATGCCCTCGTTGGCCAACGAGTATTCGTTGGAGGCGACAGACAGCTATGGCAATACGTTGGGATATGCCGACTTGTATTATGAGAAAGGCGAGTTTTGCACCCGGTCTATTTTTGAAGTCGTGTTCAAAGAGTCGGCCAATGGATTGAAAGATGACCAGAACGAGGGTACCGAAATTTTCAACGATATATTCTTTAATCGAATGTTTGCTTCGAAGTCATTTAAAGACGAGATTGCCGGTGATCCCAGAAAGGGAGTATTCATACAAGAGCATGGCGAGGTGGCTTTTGACGGTGTGCGTATTGAGGTACCGCCTGGAAAAACGGCCTGCATGAAGTGGTACACGCCGAGCGCCGAAACTCCGTCCGATGTAAATGACAGCGGGAAGAACCGTCGGGTTCTTATCTACTCGGAAGTTGTATTGTTCTATGCCGAAGCCCTCAATGAAATGGGACAACGGGAAAAATCGTTGGAACAGTTGAACTCGGTGAAGCGGGTTGCCAACAAGATAACCAATGTCTCTACGCTCTACAAGGCCGGTACCTATATCGAGTTGCGCGACCAAATATGGAAAGAACGTCGTATCGAACTCTGTCATTTGTGGGATAGATTTTTTGATATTGTAAGACAGGGCCGGGCGGCGCAAGTGCTTCACGATTTTGCCACAGAGACAACGCATAACCGGGGAAAGAACTTTATAGAGGGAGTGAATGAGATATTCCCGATACCTCAGAATGAGGTCGATATAACCAATGGCGTTGTGACTCAGAATCCAGGTTATTAATAACTTAATAGTGTAGAATATGAAAAAGTATTTATATATATTGATGCTCCCGATAGCTCTCTTATGGACTGCTTGTGATAAAGAGGGATTGTCCGTACCCGTTGCATCGTTTACGATGTCGGCAACAGAAACGTCTATCAATGAGACGGTAACATTTACCTATACGGGTACCGGAGCCGAACAGGTTGTCCTCTTTACCGGAGATGAGGGGCACAACTATGATTTGATACATCAGGGGAACAGTGGGTTGGTCTTGAACAAAGGATTACTCACCTATTCATATAAAACAGCCGGCGTTTACAAGGTTGTTTTGATTGCAACCAATTATAACGACCGGGCCGAGGATATGGTATATTCGGTCGACTCGGCCTGGATTACCGTAAACGACGATAATGTGGAACTTCGGTCGGTTTCCTTGCGCAAGGATATGTATCTAAAAGAGTTGCAGGCTCAGAAAATAGGCGATAATACTCTGTTGTTTGCGGTACCGTATAAGGTGCGGGTCTCCAATCGGGATATAGCTGTATCCATGAACAAGCAGCGGGTAAGCATCGAGCCCATGTCAAATTCGGCTGTGGTAACGGTAAATGGTGCGGCCTATAACGAGAATACCTCGTATGACCTCACGCAGCCTTTTGAAATTGAGGTATGTTCACCCAGTGGTAATTCCAAGACTTATCATTCGGTAGTGATGCATTATCCTGTATTCGAATCGTTCTCTATTGAGGGCGTCGACGGGGTAAGTGCCTGTTCGGAATACTATTTCGATAAAGTATCGATTACAGTTGAGTTACCGGCCGGTACCGATGTATCGGCTTTGAAACCTGTGTTTGCATCGGCCGATGCTCAGCAGATAACCGTAAATGGAGAGCAGCAGATTTCGGGCGAGACGGTGGTCGACTTTACCGAACCGGTTGTGTATACGCTTACCACGGGAGATGGCGATGTGTCGGTAGAATCGACAGTCGAGGTGAGTGTCTCGCTTTTATAAAATCATGGAGGCTGGTTCATCGTCAGTCCGTGAGGTGTACCGGCCTTTTTCTTAGTTTCCTAAAAAAAATACGACAATGAAGAAATCCAGATTCGTGCTTGGACTATTCCTGTTGGGAATAGCTCCTATATGGGCACAAAATCATATCGTGGAGATTGCCGATCCCACTATAACCTGTTTTGAGGGTACCTACTATTTGTATGGAACGGAAAAGAGTCCGCAGCAGGGTTTTCCTGCACTGGCATCGACCGATTTGCAGACTTGGCATCCTGTCGGTTGCATGGAGGGTTATGCCTTGAAGAAAGGGGGCGACACCTATGGGGATAAAGGATTTTGGGCTCCACAGGTTTTGTACAGAAATGGACGGTATTATATGGTTTACACCGCCAACGAACACATTGCCATTGCCGAGAGTAATGCGCCTCAGGGACCCTTTGTACAGAAAAACGTGCAGTCGATCGATGCGGATACGAGACAGATTGACCCCTATCTGTTTGTCGATACTGACGGGAAGATGTATCTGTATCATGTGAGACTGTTCAAAGGAAACACGATTTGGGTTGCCGAATTTAAAGAGGATATGAGTGGCATCAAAGAAGAGACCTTGAAACAGTGTGTGACAGCAACCGAACATTGGGAAGATACGCAGAGTTACCCGTCGGCTCCTGTCATAGAGGGGCCCACGGTGATAAAAAGAGGGAAATATTATTACCTGTTTTATTCGGCCAATCATTTCATGAGCCCCGACTATGCTGTTGGATATGCTTACTCGGAGAGTCCCTATGGGCCCTGGCGTAAGGCGGGGAATAATCCCATTATCAATAAGTACGATGTGGGCATCAATGGTCCCGGACATGGCGATTTGTTTGTGGATAAGGACAATAACTATAAGTATGTATTTCATTCTCATGCCGATAATACGAAGGTCAATAACCGGCGGACTTGGATGGTTGATGTGTTGTTCTCGACGTGTGACGGGAATGGCCCTGAGATTATAACGATTGACTCACACTCGCTGGTACCGTTGTATCTTTCTGACGAGAAACAGTGACCATGACATTAAAAAATACGACAGATTCTATGCGACGAAGATTTTCTATATTACTGATGGCCTTAATAGGCATTTCGGCATTTGCCTTTGATCCCGGAACGAGAATCGCTTGGGTTTACAGCATGAGGTCGTTTGTGAATCAAGGGGTCTATGCCCGGGTAAAACTGCTCTCCAATCGGGAGATGGCGCTGGTCTATAATACGGGCGATATCCTGTATATACGGAAAAAGAGTGTCTCGGATAAAAGCTGGGGCAACCCCATACAGGTGTCGGTCGATAACACCGGGAAGTATAATTATACCAATGCCGAATTGAGCGAACTCTCGGACGGGAGATTGATTTATGTGTGGAATGCCCGACCCAAAGAGGAAGGAGAATATCCCTATAAAATCATGATGAAGTTCTCGGACGATTGCGGTGATACCTGGTATGGTGAGCAGGACATTTATGTGGCCGGGGTCACCAAACGCGAGGGCTGTTGGGAACCGGTCTGCCTGGAAATGCCTTCGGGGGAACTGCAAGTGTATTTTGCCAATGAGTATGGTGTAGCCGATAACAATCAGAATATAACCCTGCTGCGCTCTTTAGACCAAGGAAAAACGTGGGGCGATGAAACGGTTGTCTGTTTTCGCGACCGATATAGAGATGGAATGCCTGTCCCGGTCTTGTTGCAGGAGCAGGGGGGAATCGCCGTGGCAATCGAGGATAACGGGATTGACGGGACGTTTAAGCCGGCAATCATCTATTCCACGTTGGAGAATAACTGGGCCGACGGTCCGGTTGGCGGCAGTAGCGAAAATCGTTGGGAGGCGTTGCGTTCGGACTGTAAGTTGAGTGCGAACATTTATGCGGGGGCTCCCTATCTGATTCAGTTGGAGAACGGCGAGACGGTATTGTCGGTGCAGTCGGGCGAGGGAAGAGACGAGCCCAATACAGAAAATAGTGCTTTGATGCAGGTGTATGTAGGCGATAAGGAGTGCAGAAACTTCGCTCGCAAGTCGACCCCCTTCCAGTTTTCCGATTCACAAGTTTCGGTATTGTGGAATTCGCTGTGCGCCGTCGACAGCACGACTCTATTGGCCGTATCGTCAATAAGCGGACTGAGTTCTCAGAATGGTATTTGGACTGCTACCGGTCGATTGTTCAACTCTATGGAAATAGAAAACTGTGAGGGCCGGGCCGAACGATACGGCAATTTCTCCCCCTTGTATCTGGGAGCGGAGGGATATGCCCATCTACAAGTGAAATCGGCCTGGGACAATAGCAATCTATACCTGCTTTTCGATGTGTTTGACCCGGTTCAAACCTTGGCCGAAGAGGGAGAGCCCATGTGGCAGAGCGACGGAGTTGAGGTGTATATCGACCCGCTCAACAAAAACACCGGGACAATCGCGTCGGGTATGTTTAAGCTGCTGTGTGATTATAGCGGACAGTCGGTATATCACAAGTCGGTGGCAGGAGTGTGGCAGGAAGAGGAAAATGATATCGTTTGCAAATCGTCGCTTACACAGACGGGTTATACTTTGGAAATGATTATTCCATGGAGCAACCTCGGTGGTCGCCCTGAAACCGATTTCGGGATACATATAAAACTTCACAACAATGATAACAACAAGAAGTTTGTGCATGAGAACCTGTCGGGAGGCAATGGCGATAAGCCCAATACCTGGTTACCCTGTGTATTGAAAGGGCAACCGACGAGCATGATATCTTTTGTGAAGCAGAATAGCCCGGTGTGTATATGGGTGGCTTCTGGGGCAGGCGGCGAACGAGCAATCCAATATGAGATAAACGGGCCGGTAAACTCTCCCAGGCTTTATATATATGCCATGGACGGGAGGCTGTATTCGTCGCATTCGTTGGAGTCGGCATCGGGAACGCTTCCGCTGTCAGTCCCGGACGAAATTGTTCTGTTGAAATTGGTCGATAACAATAAAGTGCTGGATAGTCAAAAAATTTTATTAAAGTAGTTATGAGGATACAAGCTAATACCATGATGTTATTGAGCCTTTTGGCGTGTGGCGCATTGACGGCTCAGACAACGGTGTCTCAACTGAATTTGCAGGCCGATTTGAATGCGGCCAGGAAAGTGCGTCCGGTTGAGTATGGGTTTCATTATGAGGAAATCGGTATGATAGGAGAGGGCGGACTATATGCCGAGATGGTAAGGAACAGAGGACTTGAAGAGGCCACACCTCCCAAGGGTATGGCTGTGATGAACGAACAATACGTAGGGGTTGTCAATCCTACCGGACCTAATAAGAAGGTGTTTCACGTGTCGCCCGTTATCGGTTGGGTAACAACGCCTTGCGCATATAGCCCGATTGAGATTAGTCGGACAAAGAAGAATCCGCTGAATGAAAAGAATCCACATTCTCTGAGGGTCTTCGTGCATAAAAACCTGTCCGAATTCCCTGGTGCGGCAGTTGTGAATCAGGGATTCTTCGGCATGAATATAGAGAAAGGTGAACGGTATAAATTGTCGTTTTATGCCGTTGCTTCTACCTACAAAGGTGAGTTGAAGATTTCGCTGGCCGACAGAGATGCCCGCAGCATCTCGCCGACGGTAGTAGTGGATAATCTGTCAAAGGATTGGAAAAAATATGAGTTTGAACTTACGGCAACAGCCGATGACGACCGGGGTTGCTTGCGCATAGAGCCGTCGGGACAGGGGATATTCCAACTGGATATAGTCTCGATGTTCCCGGGAAATACCTGGGATAACGGGAAATCGGTTTTCCGGAAGGATATTGTACAGAATCTTGTCGACTATGCTCCCGATTTCCTCCGGTTCCCGGGAGGGTGTATTGTGCATGGGATTAATGAGGAGACGATGTATCACTGGAAAGAGACAATAGGTGATATAGCCCGGCGTCCCGGAGCATGGAGCAAGTGGGCACCTTTTTTCAGAAGCGATGGCCTGGGCTATCATGAGTTTTATGAACTGTGCGAATACATAGGGGCCGATGCCATGTATGTAACGCCTACGGGAATGGTCTGTACCGAGTTTCTGCACCGGGATAAGAACCGGAATTTCGAACATCTGGATACCGATATAGACTATTATGTGCAAGATGCCTTGGACGCTATCGAGTATGCGATTGGCGATACCGCTACCCGTTGGGGCGCGGAACGGGCGCGAAACGGACACCCCGAGCCGTTCCCGTTGAAGTATGTGGAGATAGGGAATGAAGATTTCGGTCCCGAATATTACAAACGGTATAAAAAGATTTATGATGCGATTAAAGCCAAGTATCCCCGGTTGATACTGATATCGAGCAGTATCATATTCAAGGAGGAGAACGATAAGCGCAAATATATAAAGGATTATCTTTCGCCCCAGGATATTGAGGTTTACGACGAGCATTACTATCAAACCCCCGAGTGGGTGGCTGAGAACTATTATAAGTTTGATGAGTATGACCGAACGGGGCCCGATATATTCATCGGTGAGTTGGGGATTGGAGGCCAGTATCCCAGGTCTGTTTTGGCCGAAGGTGTCTTCAAGATGGCCTTGGAGCGGAATGGCGATATGAACCCGTTGATGGCCGACAGGCCGCTGATGCGTAACTGGGATTTTGTCCGGGACAGCAAGGTATGTCCGTTGTTCTTGCACACGACCTCCAAGAGTGTAAAGACCTTTAACTATTTCCTGTGTAAGATGTTGCGCGATAATACGATTGGGGTTTCCTATCGGGCCGTGGTCAGCGACGGGGCTCGCGAGTCGGACGAGGTATATGCGACTTTGGGAAAAGATGAGGCTACACACGAGTATGTGTTGAAGGTAATCAACATGTCGGGCAAGCCTTATGCGATGAATATCCAAATAGATGGATTGAAAGGGAAGAAGAAATGTCGTATGACTACATTGATGACAGATACCCGGACCCGTCAAACTCCCGATAGGGAGGGGGTAATAGCCCCCCGAGAATCGGACGTGACTCTTTCGTTCCCGTCGCAAGTTGCCGTAGAGCCCTATTCCTTCACCGTGTACCGGTTTAAGTAATGCGCTTTCACCGGTTCGTTATTCCCGGTGAAGTAGTAAGAATCACCAATTTATTAATAACAAGTATAATTAAATAGAAATGACAGTCATGAAATCAAAACTGTTATTATTACCCTCTTTGTTTCTGTTGGGTTGTACGGAGCAGAAACCGGCAACTCCCAATGTCATCGTGATTTTGGCCGATGATTTGGGTTTTGGCGATGTGAGTGCCTACGGTTCGAAAACCATACACACCCCCAATATCGATAAGTTGGCCCGGGAAGGGGTTTGCTTTACCAATGGATATGCCACGTCGGCCACATCGACCCCCAGTCGGTACGCCCTGATGACCGGCATGTATCCCTGGAAAAACAGTGAGGCGAAAATTTTGCCGGGCGATGCTCCCTTGATAATCGATGAACAGACCTTTACCTTGCCCGAGATGATGAGGCAGGCCGGCTATAAGACGGCTGCCATAGGGAAATGGCATCTGGGTATGGGCCGTGGCCAGGTCGATTGGAATAAGCCGGTCGTTCCGGGAGCCAATCAAATAGGATTTGACTATTCCTGCCTGATTGCGGCAACGAACGATAGGGTCCCGACCGTTTATGTTGAAGATGGTCTGGTGGTAGGCTTGGATCCCGCCGACCCTATTTATGTGGATTATGAGCATAATTTCGAGGGTGAACCTACGGCCTTGTCGAATCCCGAATTGCTGAAAATGAAATGGAGCCATGGGCATAACAATTCGATTGTAAACGGAATCCCCCGTATTGGTTATATGAAGGGCGGTGAGAAGGCTCGATGGGTCGACGAGAATATGGCCGATTATTTTCTGGGTAAAGTGAAGCGTTTTGTGACGGAGAATAAGGACCGCCCCTTTTTCCTGTATTACGGGTTGCATCAACCTCATGTGCCCAGGGCACCGCATCAACGATTTGTAGGGACTACCGGCCTCGGTGCCCGTGGCGATGCAATAGCCGAGGCCGACTGGTGTGTCGGTGAGTTGGTTGCTTGTCTCGACAGTTTGAATCTCTTGGAGAATACCTTGATTGTTTTTTCAAGCGATAACGGTCCGGTTGTAGATGATGGATATTGGGACGGCTCGGTAGAGAATCTGAAAGATCATAAACCGGCAGGAGGTTTGCGGGGAGGCAAGTACAGTTTGTATGACGGAGGAACTCACATTCCGCTTTTTGTATATTGGAAGGGGCGGATACAGCCATGTCAATCCGATGCGATTGTGTCTCAACTGGATTTTCTCGCTTCATTTGCCGATTTGGTCGATAGCCGGGTAAATATCGACTCGTTGAATCTGGACAGCAGGAATGTGTTGCCGGCCCTATTGGGGGAAAGTAGTGACGGGCGCGACTATATCATACTCGAAGCACAGGGAAAGATGGCTATCAGAAAAGGCGACTGGATTATGATTCCGCCGTATGCCGGGCCCGAACGGAATGAGACGGGAAATGAATTGGGTAATTTGGAGGATTTCGGGTTGTATCACGTGAAAAACGATCCGGCTCAAAAGACAAATGTGGCCAAGGAGTATCCCGATGTGTTGAACGAATTGAAAGATTTGTTTTACCGTACGACCCAAGGTTATTACAAGTCTTACGTGGAAGAGGTGCCTCTGAAATAAATTTTTTTCGTAGAGATTGACATTAATTATGTGATAAGAGGAGGAGGCTCTCCGGCATTGAGTTGCCGGGGAGCCTCCTCGCTTTTGTATGGTTTCGGAACGATAGCCGGCCTTATTTTTTGAGAGCGGCTATACTCTCTTCAATCGATTTGATTTTCTCTTCGGCGTCGGCCTTTTTCTTCCGCTCCATGGCTACGACAGCTTCGGGGGCGTTTTGCACGAAACGCTCGTTGTTGAGTTTGCCCATCACGGTTTTAAGGAATCCCTGGGCATATTTCAACTCGCCTTCGAGTTTCTTCAACTCGGCTTCTACGTCGATGTTGTTGCCCAGCGGTATGGCATACTCGGTGGCATGTACGCGGAACGAAGCGGCGGCAGGGTCTTTCTCGTCGATGGTCTCGATGGCCGCGAGGTTGGTCATCTTGGTGAGTACGCAGTCGTTGGTGTGGTCGTGAACCCCGATGATTTGCAGCGTGAGGGGCTCTTTGTTGGCAATACCCTTTTGCAGACGCACGGTACGTATGCCAGCTACAACTTGCTTGGTGGTCTCGAAGCGGTTGATGATTTCGTCGTCGACCGGGTGAGCCTCGGGCATGCGGGCATACATGATGCTCTCGCCCTCCTTACGTTCGTAGAGGTGTTGCCACAACTCTTCGGTGATGAAGGGCATGAAGGGGTGCAACATGCGCAGCAGAGCGTCGAAGTAGGTGAGGGTAGCCTCGTAGGTAGCACGGTCGATGGGCTGTTGATAGCCGGGCTTGATCATTTCGAGGTACCACGACGAGAATTCGTCCCAGAAGAGGCGGTATATGGCCATGAGCGCTTCGGATAGACGGTATTTCCCGAAGAGGTCTTTCACCTCGGCCAAGGTGCGGCTGAGTTGGGCGTCGAACCACTTGACGGCGATTTGTGCCGTTTGCGGCTGTTCGAGTTTCTCGTCGACGGTCCAGCCTTTTACCAGGCGGAAGGCGTTCCATATCTTGTTGTTGAAGTTGCGGCCCTGTTCGCACAGCGCATCGTCATATAGAATGTCGTTGCCTGCGGGTGCGGCCAGCATGAGGCCCATGCGCACGCCGTCGGCGCCGTAGGTCTTGATGAGTTCGAGGGCATCGGGCGAGTTGCCGAGCGATTTCGACATTTTCCGTCCGATTTTGTCGCGCACGATTCCGGTGAAGTAGACATTCTTGAAGGGCTTTTCGCCGGTGTATTCGTAACCGGCCATAATCATGCGGGCTACCCAGAAGAAGATGATGTCGGGACCCGTCACGAGGTCGCTCGTGGGGTAGTAGTATTTCATCTCTTCGTTGCCGGGATTGTTGATGCCGTCGAAGAGCGAGATGGGCCACAGCCACGACGAGAACCAGGTGTCGAGGCAATCTTCGTCCTGACGGAGGTCGCTCAGTTGCAGCGAGTTGTCGCCGCTCTTCTTGCGAGCCAGCACGAGAGCCTCTTCGGGCGTCTCGGCCACCACGAATCCACCTTGCGGCAGGTAGTAGGCCGGTATGCGGTGACCCCACCACAACTGACGCGAGATGCACCAGTCCTTGATGTTCTCCATCCAGTAGCGGTAGGTGTTCTTGAATTTGTCGGGGTGGAACTTGATGTCGTCGTTCATGACGGCTTTGAGGGCCGGTTCGGCCAGTTTGCCCATCTTGACAAACCACTGCATCGAGAGTTTGGGCTCGATTACCACGTTGGTACGCTCCGAGTAGCCCACCTTGTTGTCATAGTCCTCCACCTTTTCGAGCAGGTTGGCGGCTTGCAGGTCTTTGGCAATCTGCTTGCGCACGTCGAAGCGGTCCATGCCGATATAGAGGCCGCCGGCCTCGCTGATGGTTCCGTTGTCGTTGAAGATGTCGATGGTGGGCAGGTTGTATTTCTCGCCCAGCATGTAGTCGTTTACGTCGTGGGCCGGGGTTACTTTCAGACAGCCGGTACCGAACTCGATGTCGACGTAGTCGTCCATGATGATGGGTATGACGCGGTTGACCAGCGGTACGATTACCTTCTTCCCTTTGAGGAAGGTGTAGCGGGGGTCGTTGGGGTTGACGCACACGGCCGTATCGCCCAAGATGGTTTCGGGACGGGTCGTGGCTACGACGATGTATTTGTCCTCCCCTTCGATGTAGTAGCGCAGGTAGTAGAGCTTGCTGTGCTCTTCCTTGTAGATTACCTCTTCGTCAGAGAGGGCGGTGAGTGCCTTGGGGTCCCAGTTGACCATGCGCACGCCGCGGTAGATGAGACCTTTGTTGTAGAGGTCGACAAACACTTTCAGCACACTCTTGGAGCGCACCTCGTCCATGGTGAAGGCGGTGCGGTCCCAGTCGCACGAGGCACCCAGCTTTTGCAGCTGTTTCAAGATGATGCCGCCATGTTCTTCTTTCCACTCCCAGGCATATTTGAGGAACTCCTCACGGGTGAGGTCGCTTTTTTTGATGCCCTGGGCTGCCAGTTTGTTCACCACCTTGGCTTCGGTAGCAATCGAGGCGTGGTCGGTGCCGGGTACCCAGCAGGCGTTTTTGCCCTCCATGCGGGCGCGGCGGACGAGAATGTCCTGTATCGTGTTGTTGAGCATGTGCCCCATGTGCAGAATACCGGTGACGTTGGGGGGCGGAATGACTACGGTGTAGGGTTCACGACCGTCGGGCTTCGACTTGAAAAGCCCGTTTTTCAACCAATAGGCATACCATTTTTCCTCCACGTCGGCGGGATTGTACTTTGTGGCAAGTTCGTTCATAAATCGATTCTTTCAGAGATTCTTACTGTTTGGTGGCGCAAGCCGGTTTCCCTCTTGCGCCAATCGGGTGCAAAAGTATAAAATATTTTCCGAAAAAGATACTCCTTTGTTGCCAAAGTGGCTCGTAACCTATCGATTAAGATGGTTTACGGCCGCTTCCAGTTGTTCGAGTGCTTGTTGCAGTACGGCGCGCGGCGTGCCCACGTTGAGGCGCATGTGGCCTTTGCCTTCGGGACCGAACATTTCGCCGTCGTTGAGGGCGAGCCGCGCCTTGTCGACGAAGAGGTCGATGAGGGCGTCGTGGTCGAGTCCAAGCCGGGTGCAGTCGAGCCAGACAATGAACGAGGCCTGGGGACGTATGGCCTTGATGGCGGGAATATGCCGGTCGAGAAAATCCTCGACGAAGAGTATGTTTTGTTCGATGTAGTGCAGCATCTGCATGCGCCACTCCCGGCAATGGTTATAGGCAGCTTCGGTGGCGATGGTGGCCATGAAGGTGGGTGCATTCAGCTCGTTGGCGGTGAGCCAGTCGAAGAACCGTTTGCGGATTGTCGGGTTGGGCACGATGGCGTAGGAGCTCACCAGTCCGGCAATGTTGAAGGTCTTGGAGGGGGCGCCGAACGAGATGCTGTTCTGGGCGGCCGTCTCCGATACCGAGGCAAAGGGGTGGTGGTGTGCGCCGAACAGGGGCATGTCGGCATGGATTTCGTCGGCAATGACGAGAATATGATGGCGGGCGCAAATCTCGGCGACCCGTTGCAGCGTTTCGAGCGGCCATACGACCCCGCCCGGGTTGTGGGGGTTGCAGAGAATGAGCAGTTTGCACTGCGGGTCGATAATCGATTCGAGGTGGTCGAAATCCATTTCGTATCGGGTACCGTTCCATTTGAGCGGGTTGTGTACCACTTGCCGTCCGTTACCCTCGGGCACCGCCATGAAGGGGGTATAGACGGGTGTCTGTATGATAATCTTGTCGCCGGGGTTGCTGAACACGTTCACCGCCAGCCCGATGCCCTTGACGATGCCGGGGATATAGGTAATCCACTCGCGTTTCACTTCCCAGCCGTGCATGTATTCGAGCCAGTCGACAATCGACTGCCAATAGCTGGCGGGGGCTTCGGCATAGCCGTAGACCGGGTGTTGCAGACGTCGCACGAGCGCTTCGGTAATGGGAGGAGCTACGGCAAAGTCCATGTCGGCAATCCACAGGGGAATAAGGTCGTCACGACCGTATCGTTCGCACAGCACGTCGGTTTTCACGGCACCGGTGTGGTGGCGGTCGATAATAGTGTCAAAATCATACTGAATGGCCATGGTATATCGTGTTTAGGTTTTAGGTTTTGCGAGTGGGGGATAGAGCCTCTTAGAAGCCGAGCTCTATCTGAAATCTCAACTGCCAGCGGTCATAGCCCGAGGCCGTGAACTCGTCCTTGTAGTTGTACGAGAGGTCGGCCTGCACTTTCAACCGGTGGTCGATGAGGTATTTGGTCACCCCCAGGGTCGACTGGTTGTAGGTGCGGTAGTTGGCATAGGGGCGTACCTCGCTGTCGGGCAGGATTGTCGAGTTGCGCAAGGCAATCTCCCAGTTGGAGCGGAACAGGTAGCTGGCCTGCACATTGAGGCCCATGCCGGTGAGGATATATTGCTCGACGGTTTCGCCCGATTTGATAAGGGGCGACGAGGTGCACACGCGGCCCATGAAATCGGTATAGAAGGCAAATCCCTGGTATTTGAGAATGAAGTCGACGAAGTAGGACGACAGGTTGCGGGTCTGGTCGAAGAGGAGCATCTCGCCGTTGGAGCCTTGTGCCCGCAGCGCGCGGTCGTTGTAGCTGTATGCTCCGGCCAGGAGAATCTTGGGGGTGGACTCGCGCTCGAAGTCGCCCTCGATGGCATCGCCCTTACCCTTGAATCGACCCAGGGGGAAAAACTCCAATCGGCCGGTATAGGCCAGGCCGCTGCCTTTGCTTTTGCCCCAGTTGCGACCCTCGCCCGTGGTAATCGAGGCTTTGGCCGCCATGTCGAACGAGCCGAACAGGTGTTGGTTGTATTCGCCGAACAGACCGAAATCGCGGTCGAGGTTGAACTCGGAGTTGACAATTGAGCGGTCGACAAACTGCAAGGCGCTCGACGAGTTGATACGTGCCCGGTTGGCCCGGATCTTGGTCTGGCCGAAGCCGATGTTCCACGTCGCATTGGGCACATAATAGATCATGGCATCGCGCACGATATTGGTGTTGCCGTTGGGCAAGACCTTCGTATCGTAGGGGGTAAAACCCAGTTGCACGAGGTAGGTGAGCTTGGGGGTGTAGATGTATCCGTTGAAGCGCAGCCGCAACCGTTTCACCCGGGCGTCGATGTCCTGTGCCTCGAATTTGTTGTTGAATCCCACGTCGACCATGTTCTGCATGCGGATACGCATGGTGAGCTTGTAGCTCTTGTTCTTGGGTTGGAACGAGATGCCGTTGCCCACTTCGATGTCGGGCATGTGCATGCGTATGTCTCTCAATTCGTCGGCGTAGTTGACATCGGGCAACGTGAAATTGAGTGAGTCGTTTTTGAGCGTCGAGGTTCCGGCCGAAACCGGTCCCGCCAGAAGCATGAAAGATAATGCCGATAAAAGGAGTCGTCGAAAGTTCATAAGGTTCGTTTTTTTGTCTGTATTAAAATTTCATGCCGCAAAAGTGATGCCCAATTTTGAAAACAAGTTGAAATGACAAAAAATCCCAGCTTCGGGAATCGGGCTCCATCGCGATGCGGGTGGTATAGCGTCGCGACTTCCTCCGGGCTGCCCAGTTGGTTTGTCCATTCCGAACCGCACCAAAAGTACAACCAAAGCGGCAATATTCCAAAGTCCTTCCGAGAAAAATTGTGCTCCAAGCAAAAATAAAAAAGCCCGTATCGTAAAGGCGATACAGGCTTTTGTGAAGCGTTGGCGGAAGGAGGGGGATTCGAACCCCCGGTACCCATTCGAGTACGTCAGTTTAGCAAACTGGTGGTTTCAGCCACTCACCCATCCTTCCAAAGATGGTGCCGTGTTGAACGGCGTTTTTCCAAACGCAGCGCAAAGATAAGTCGAATATTTGAAACCGCAAATTTTTTTGCCCTATTTTATTTCACGAATAATCCGTATTTTTGTCAGTCGTATCTAATTGGTTCACGTAGAATGATAGATTGTTTATGGCAAATGTAAAGAAAAAGAGAGGAATAAAGATATTTATCGGTGTGCTGGCAGCCGTAGTGGTCATAGCAGGTTGTGCCGCGTTTTGGGTGGCTAAGCATTATGGCTACGACTCGGTTGTGAGCAATCGGGCGATGGTCTATGTGCATCGGCAGTGGAGTGCGGCTCAACTCGACAGTGCGTTGAGCGAGGTGCTGGACGGTCCTCGTGAGGTGGCTCGAGTGGAGCGGTTGCTCCCGTTGCTCGATTTTGATGCGGCCGAACGCGAGGGGGCCTACCGGGTGGAGCCGGGCATGAGTGCCTGGCAGGTGGCTCTGAAACTGGCGCGCGGTGGGCAGACCCCGGTGCGGGTGACTTTTAATAATGTGCGCACGATTGACCAGTTGGCCGGTCGCATTGCCGAGCAGTTGTGTTTCTCCAAGGGCGATTTGCTGGCGCTGTTGCAGAACGACAGCGTGTGTGCCGGTTTGGAATTTACGCAGGCTACGTTGCCGGCGCTGTTTCTTCCCGATACCTACGAGTTTTATTGGACGGTGACTCCCGAAGAGTTCTTGCAGAAGATGAAGCGGGAGTACCGCCGCTACTGGATGGGGCAGCGCGAGCAGCAGGCCCGGGCGTGGGGGTTGACCCCGGTCGAGGTGGCGACCCTGGCCTCGATTGTGGAGGAGGAGACCAACAAACCCGACGAGATGGGTACGGTGGCGGGGCTTTATATGAACCGTTTGCGCAAGGGTATGCCCTTGCAGGCCGACCCTACGGTGAAGTTTGCCTGCGGCGATTTCTCGCTGCGGCGCATTTTGAAGGTCCATCTTTCCATTGAGTCGCCCTACAATACCTATCGGGTGACTGGATTGCCACCGGGCCCGATACGTATCGCCTCGAAGCAGGCACTCGATGCGGTGTTGAACCATCGCCCCAACGATTATATTTACATGTGTGCCCGTGAGGATTTCTCGGGGTATCACAATTTTGCCACGACTTTGGCCGAACATCAGCGTAATGCTGCGCGCTACCGGCGTGAGTTGAACCGCCGGGGCATACACTGACTCCTGCCGGGCGGTGATGCGGCGGCTCTTGGGAAAAAGGAACGATTTAAAATAGCAAAGCCTCGTCTCGCGACGGGGCTTTACTACTTGAAATATATCAAAAACAAGAAAGAGGATAATGTTTATTACAGAAATAAACAAAGGATAATATAATACCAATGAAACACACAAAAAACAAGAATATTATCGTATAAATCAAACTCTTTTGAAATTGGCCCCAACCGGTCTCCTGCCGGGAGCGACGCTTCGCTTTCCCGAGTGGGAGGGGCTCTTTGTGGGCCGCTTTCGATAATAAAACAAAGCGGGGTGCAGAAAAGTTCTGGCAGGCTTGCTATTTAACGTATTTTAATAATCGAAGGCCTGTTCTGTTTCGGGTACGACGGCGGCTTCGGGTGAATCGTCAATCCAGATGGCCAGTGTGAGCCAATACAATAGGAGGACGATGGCCAAGGCTACGCCTACGGCTGTCCAAATTTTTTTTCGGTTGTTCTGTCTCTTTTCCATAGGTCGAGTTTACTCTATTGGTTGCGATAGAGTAACGTCGACGGCGGGCAGAAAGTTCGGCGGGTCAGAAGGGTAATTTCTCGTCGCTGCCGGCAGGGTTCAGGAAATTGGTGTTTCCGGGCATGGGTGCAACACCGGGTTGACCGGTAACGGGAGCCGAGTCGGCCGGGCCGGCGTTGAATTTCGAGGTGACCGGCGCGCTCAGGTCCGAGAGGCGGGTATCCTCGTCGTAGTTCTGGAACCGGGCCAGGTAGGAGACGAATTTGAGGTTCACCGTGTCGGTGGCACCGCTACGGTGCTTGGCGATGATAAACTCGGCCAGGCCCTCGATGCTGTTGCCGTTGGCATCTTCCTTGGAGCGGGTGTAGTATTCGGGGCGGTGAATGAAGCACACCATATCGGCATCTTGCTCGATGGCTCCCGACTCACGCAGGTCGGAGAGTTGGGGCCGTTTGCCCTCCTTGCTGTCCTTGTCGTTGCCGCGCGATTCGACGCTACGGTTCAGCTGCGACAGGGCGATGATGGGTATCTGCAACTCCTTGGCCAGCTGTTTGAGCGACCGCGATATGGTGCTCACCTCCTGCTCACGGCTGCCGAACGACATGCCGCTGGCGTTCATCAGCTGCAAGTAGTCGATGATGATGATTTTGATACCGTGCTCGCGCACCAGCCGGCGGGCTTTTGTACGCAACTCGAATACCGAAAGGCTGGGGGTGTCGTCGATGTAGATGGGGGCGTTCCGCAGAATTTCGATGCGCGACATCAGGCGCTCCCACTCGAAGGGGCTCAGCTGTCCGCTCTTGATTTTGTCGCCCGGAATCTCGCAGGTGTTGATGATAAGACGGTTAACCAGCTGCACGTTCGACATTTCGAGCGAGAAGATGGCTACCGGCGTGTTGTAGTTGACCGCCATGTTTTTGGCCATGGAGAGGACGAAGGCCGTTTTACCCATGGCCGGACGGGCGGCGATGATGATGAGGTCGGAGTTTTGCCAACCCGAGGTAATCTTGTCAATGCCGTGGAACCCGGTTTGCAGACCGCTCAATCCGTCGCTGCGGTTGGCGGCTACCTGTATCTGTTTGATGGCCTCGCTGATGATGGGGTCGATTTGCACCACATCTTTTTTGAGGTTGCGCTGCGAGATTTCAAAGAGTTTTCCCTCGGCCTCCTGCATGAGGTCGTCCACGTCGTTGGTCTCGTCGAAGGCCTTGTTGAGAATCTCGCTCGAAAACTCGATGAGCTCGCGGGCCAGGTATTTCTGCGCTACGATGCGGGCGTGATACTCGATGTGGGCAGCCGAGGCTACACGGCCGGTCAGCTCCGAGATGCGCAGGGCTCCGCCCACCTCGTCGAGCTTGCCGTCGAGCCGCAACTGCTCGGTGACGGTGAGCATGTCGATGGGACGCTGTTGGGCACCCAGTTTGGCGATGGCGCTGTAAATAATCTGGTTGTTGGGCTCGTAGAAACACTCGGGCTTCAAGATGTCGCACACGGTGGTGTAGGCATCTTTTTCAAGCATGAGGGCTCCCAGCACGGCCTCTTCGAGCTCTGTGTCCTGAGGCTGCAATTTGCCCTGTTCCGAGACCTTCGGGGCGTAGGTTTTCTTTTGGCGGGAGGTATAGTTTCTGCGAGGTTCCATTTGTTGTTTCTTTTCCTTTCTCTTTTTTCAGGTTACAAAAATAGCGAAAGGTGAGAGCAGAAACAAATGAAAATAAAATTTTCAATTTGATTATGCCGAACCGTCTCCTGTCTTATGAAAAGATAGTGAATCTTTGCGCTTCGGGAAAGAGTGGCGACAAAATCTTATGATAAACTTTTCAACAGACCGGCGGGCAAAAAGGTCGGGAACGGAGCGAATTTTTATTTTTTTGAATGGGGTGGGGTTGTTCATGTGGGCGAGAATGGTTAATTTCGCAGAGAATCTTGAAAAACAGGCACACCGATGATACGATTTCCCAATGCCAAAATCAATCTGGGGCTGCGCATCGTTTCCCGCCGCCCCGACGGATACCATAATATAGAGACGGTCTTTTATCCCATTCAGTTGCAGGACGCGCTGGAAGTGGTCTCGACGACCGAGGGGGATACCCGCCTCACGCTCTCGGGCATTGTCATCGACGGCGATAGCCGCGACAACCTGGTGATGAAGGCGTGGCGACGATTGAGCGAACGGTTTTCGCTGCCGCCGGTCTCGATACACCTGCACAAGGCGATACCCTTTGGTGCGGGATTGGGCGGCGGTTCGGCCGATGCCGCTTTCCTGCTGGCAATGGTGCGCGACTATTTTCACCTGCCGCTGAGTGACGAGGAGCTCGACCGCGAGGCGGCGGCCTTGGGGGCCGACTGTCCCTTCTTCCTGCACAACAAACCGCTGCTGGCCCGTGGCATAGGCGACGAGTTCGAGCCGGTGTCCCTGTCGTTGAAGGGGTACCGGCTGGTGCTGGTGAAGCCGGCGGTAGCTGTACCTACGGCGGTGGCCTATTCGCTGGTGACTCCGGCCGAGCCCGAGGAGTCGGTGAGCGAGACCATTACCCGTCCGGTGAGCGAATGGCGCGACCGGCTGGTCAACGATTTCGAGAAGAGTGTCTTTGCCCGGTTCCCCGAAATTGGAGCCATCAAGGAGAGCCTGTATGAAGCCGGAGCCGTTTATGCCTCGATGTCGGGGTCGGGGTCGTCGGTCTTCGGGTTGTTCGACAAGGAGGTCGATGTGACCGACCGCTATCGCAACTGCTTTGTGTGGAGTGGCAAATGCGAGGTCTAGCAATCGTGAGTAGGGGGAATTGAAGTTTATGATGGAGGTGGTGATAGCGAAAATCCATGCGGCTTATCCGATTTCGCTCGAGACGGAGCAGGCGTTGAAAGAGAGTGTGACCGAGTGCCGTTTCCCCCGTCGTTACCAACTGGTGCGGGCGGGGATTTACTGCAAGTATGCCTATTTTATCGAGCAGGGTATGACCCGCTCGTTCTGGCTGGTCAACGGCGAGGAGATAACCACCTCGTTCTCGTGCGAAGGGGGAATCGTGTTCAGCATGGACGAACTCTACTACAACAAGGTGAGCGAGGAGTATGTCGAGACGCTCGAAGAGGTGGTGGCCTATCGCATCGCTCTGTCGCGGTTGCGCGAGCTGTTCCAGACCAACCTCGAACTGGCCAACTGGGGACGTATCATTCATCAGGACGAATACCGGCGGTTGCATCGCTCGCACAAGGAGCGGCTCACCCTGTCGGCCCGCGAGCGTTACGAGGCATTCCAGCAACAGTTCCCGCAGGTGTGCCAGCGGGCTCAACTGGGATATATCGCCTCCTATCTGGGTATCACACTCTCGACGCTGAGCCGGTTGCGCCGGGGCAAAAAGTAGAAGCTTGTCGGTCGTTTTTGACATAGGACAAATTTCATGCGGGGCAACCGTCGTACCTTTGCCGGTACAGTGCGCTGTTGCCGTAAGACAGAAATTCATCAAGTAAGAAAAATCATCATGCAAAACATCTCTTCTGCCGCCTTCTCCGATACCAAACCTCATTACGAGTTGCTCGACGGATTGCGGGGTGTGGCGGCTCTCCTGGTTGTGTGGTATCATGTGTTCGAGGGGTATGCCTTTGCCGGGGGAACCCTGATTGAGGGTATCAACCACGGCTACCTGGCCGTCGATTTCTTTTTCATTCTGTCGGGGTTTGTCATCGGGTATGCCTACGACGATCGCTGGGGCAAGAGCCTGACACTGAAAAACTTCTTCAAACGCCGTCTCATTCGGCTCCACCCGATGGTGGTCATGGGGGCGGTGCTGGGAGCCGTCACCTTCACGCTGCAAGGCAGTGTGCAGTGGGACGGTACCCATGTGGCCACCTCGTTGGTGATGTTGGCTCTGCTCTGTGCGATGTTTTTCATTCCGGCCGTTCCCGGGGCTGCTTACGAGGTGCGGGGCAACGGCGAGATGTTCCCGCTGAACGGTCCCAGCTGGTCGCTCTTCTTTGAATACATAGGTAACTTGCTCTATGCACTGGTGCTTCATCGGCTCTCGACCCGCATCCTGACCGGGGTCGTAGTGGTGCTGGGAGTGGCCCTGGCCGCGTTTGCCACCTTCGACGTGTCGGGTTACGGCAATATCGGGGTAGGGTGGACGCTCGATACGGTCAATTTCGTGGGCGGGTTGCTGCGCATGCTTTTCCCCTTTTCGATGGGGTTGCTGCTCTCGCGGCGGTTCAAACCGGTGCGGGTGCGTGGCGCCTTCTGGATCTGCTCGCTCATTTTGCTGGTACTGTTTCATGTACCCTATCTGCCCGGAAACGAGGCGATTTGCCTGAATGGGGTGTTCGAGGCCCTCTGTATCGTCGTGGTCTTCCCGCTGCTTATCGTGCTCGGAGCTTCGGGGGCTACTACCGATGCCTTTTCGACCCGGGTGTGCAAGTTCTTGGGCGACATCTCCTATCCGCTTTACATTACCCACTATGCCTTCATGTACCTCTTTTACGCCTGGCTCATCGAGAAGGGTTACTTTACCTTTGGTGAGACCTGGCAGGTGGCCCTGTGTGTGTATGTGTGGAATGTGGTGGTAGCCTACCTCTGCCTGAAACTGTATGACGAGCCGGTGCGTCGCTGGTTGACCCGCCGTTTTTTGAATAAACGCAAATAATTATTATTTTTGACCCTGAAAGAGAAAAAGAGGTACCTGGGGTGCGTCTTGACCATGAAAACAAAATCCTATATATAATATGATAAAGTGCAGAAAAGTATTGACCGCCTGGGCTGTCGCGATGTTGGCCTGCGGTAGTGTGTGGGCGCAGGAGTCCGAATTTGATTTGACGACCCAGCGCTCGGAGTCGCAAGATGTATTGCCCGTCCCGGGGAAGAAACTCGATCACGCCGGTATTGTGGTGAATCCCACTCCGCATCAGATGACCCTCGACCGGACCCATGCGCTCGACCTCTCGCAGGGGGTGAATCTGAAAGACCGGCAAGGGTGCTTCTCGGCCGATGTGCCGTTTCTGACCCAACAGAAGAAGGGGGTGAAGCTCTCGGTCGATTTCGGGACGAAAGTCTCGCAACGCCAAGGGGTAAAGCCGGTGTCGGGAGCCTATCGGTTGAAGGTGGACAAGAGCGGCATCGAGATTGTGGGTTACGACGAGCGGGGAGCCTTCTACGGATTGCAGACGCTGCGCCAGCTGGTCGAGAGTCCGGCCGTAGCCGAGGGCCGTTTACCCTATGTTGAAATCAACGATTATCCCGATCTGAAATACCGCGGGGTGGTCGAGGGATTCTACGGTACACCCTGGTCGCACGAGGTGCGCATGTCGTTGATCGATTTCTACGGCAAGTTCAAGATGAACAGCTACCTCTACGGACCCAAGGACGACCCCTATCACAGTTGCCCCAACTGGCGGTTGCCCTATCCCGAGCAGGAGGCTCGCCAGATTAAGGAGCTTATCGAGGCGTGTCGTCGCAACCGCGTCGATTTCGTATGGGCCATTCACCCGGGGCAGGATATCAAATGGAACGAAGAGGATTATCAGAACCTCGTGAATAAATTCAACTGGATGTACGACTTGGGCGTGCGAGCCTTTGCCCTCTTCTTCGACGATATTTCGGGCGAGGGTACCAACCCTGTGAAGCAGACCGAACTGCTCAATCGCCTGACTGCCGATTTTGTCAAGGCCAAGGGCGATGTGGCTTACCTCACGGTTTGTCCCACCGACTACTCCAAGTTGTGGGCCAATCCCACACCGCAGGGGCCTTTGGCCATTTATGGCAATACGCTCGATCCCTCGGTCGAGGTATTCTGGACTGGCGACGTGGTGTGCAGCGACCTTACGCCCGAGACGATGGCATGGGTCAACAGCCGTATCAAACGTCCGGCTTATTTTTGGTGGAACTATCCCGTGAACGACTATGTGCGACACGTCATCTTGCAGGGCCCGGTCTATGGTCTCGATACCACCTTGACAGCCAATGACCTTTGCGGTATTGCCAGCAATCCCATGGAGTATGGCGAAGCCTCGAAACTGGCTCTCTATGGAGTGGCCGACTATACCTGGAATGTAGCCGACTACAATCCCATCGACAACTGGGAGCGTGGGTTGGGCGAACTGATGCCCGAAGCTCGCGAGGCCTATCGCACCTTTGCCATTCATTCGTGCGATACCGAGAACGGATACCGTCGCGACGAGTCGTGGGAGACGCGTACCTTCCGCCTGGCCGACTGGAACGATGCGGCTGCCGAGGCCCTGTGGCAGGAGTTTGACCGGGTGGAGAAGGCGCCCGGCGAAATAGAACGAGGTTGTGACAACCGGCAGCTGGTGAAGGAGCTGAAACCTTGGCTTCAAGAGTTTGAGAAACTGGGCGCACGCGGGAAACGGACCATCGAGTTGGCCCGTCTCTATCGCAGCGACGGCGATCGAGCCGAGTTCTGGACCCGTTTCGTGCAGAATCTTATGAGCGAATCGGCTCGGGCTGCCTACGAGGCTCATAAGATAGGGACGATGAAACTGCAACCTTTCTACGAAAATGCCATGGACGATATGGCGCACGGTTTTCTGGCCCGGGTGTGGGGTGAGACGCCGCTCTATTACAAGGGTATCGGCTCGTTCAGTACGGTCAGGACTCCCCAGGCTAAACTTATGTTGGATCACGATACGGCAACTTATTATACCTCGGGCATTGCCCAAAAGGCGGGCGACTGGATTGGTCTCGACCTGGGTAAGGTCGAACCGGTTATCGAGGTGTCGATTCTGCAAGGCCGCAACTCGGTCGACGATGTCGACTATTTCGACCACGCCGTAGTGGAATATTCGGTCGACGGGAAAACGTGGAAGCCCCTTACCGATGAATTGAAACAGCAATACGTTATCGACTGGCGCGGCGAGGCCGTGCAAGCCCGGTATGTACGCTTGAAACGACTTGAATCGGCCCGCACCAACTACGCTTCGATTCGTTCGTTCGAGGTCAATCCTCCCCGTATCGAGCGTTTGGGCTTCGAGCTGAAAGCCGACGATGTGTCACAGGCTCTCTACCTGTTCGACGGTCAGTTGGGCACGAGTTATGGCAACGAGGGAACCATCACCTTCGGGGTGAAGCCCGGGGTGGAAGCCTATACGTTGCTGATGAACGAGCGGGAGGACGGCAATCGGTTGGCCTTGACCGTGAAACAGTTGGCTGCCGACGGTTCGACCTTGGCCGAGACCGGAGTCACCACTCCGTTCCATACCATCGAATTACTCCCCGGAGCTTCGGCTGTGCAACTTTTGGGCGAAGCCGAGATTTTTGAAATTGTGCCGATTAAGAAATAGGACGACGACACACTGTCGCAGATATACGAGGGGTGGCCCAGTGGGGTTGCCCCTCGGTGTTATATCGGGTATGAGGCTGACAGTCGGGTAGGCCGGGCGTGACAAAAATACAGTCGCGACCGGTTTGGCAGTGTTTTTGATACTATATAAATGCTTGTTGAAGGTTAATCCTTCGGGAGGAAGAGTATGAATCGTAAAAAAAGAAAAACTAAAAATATGGCTGAAGAAAAAAAATGCGAGAAATCGCAAGTGGTTGAGGAAGAGGCTCCTGAAAAAGAGAAAACGGAACCTTGTGAGCAACAGACCCAGGAGGCGGAGACGGGTGAACCCGAAGCCGCAGCTGAGGAAAATGAGGTTGACGAGGCTGCCAAATTGTCAGCCGAGTTGGACACGTTGAAAGCTACCATCGAAAAGATGCAGAAGGACTATCTGCTGTTGATGGCCGAGTTTGATAATTTCCGCAAACGGACCTTGCGTGAGAAGGCCGATTTGATTAAGAACGGCGGTGAGAACTGTATGAAGGCTATCCTGCCGGTTGTCGACGACTTTGAACGGGGATTGGCCGCTGTGGAAAAGAGTAACGACCTGGAAGCCGTAAAAGAGGGCATGAATTTGATATACAACAAGTTCAAAACCTATCTCGAACAAAACGGCGTGAAAGAGATTCCCACGCAAGGAGCCGATTTCGATACCGAGTATCACGAGGCTGTAACCACCTTCCCGGCTCCCGATCCTGCCCAAAAAGGTAAGGTGATCGACACGGTTCAGAAGGGCTATACGCTCAACGACAAGGTGATTCGTTTTGCCAAAGTAGTAGTGGGAGAATAACGATTTAGAGGGATAGAGAGCAATGGAAAAGAGAGATTATTATGAAGTGCTGGGGGTTGCCAAGAATGCAACACCCGAAGAGATAAAGAAGGCATACCGTAAAAAGGCCATTCAATATCACCCCGATAAAAATCCGGGAAATAAGGAGGCCGAGGAGAAATTCAAAGAGGCAGCCGAGGCCTACGAGGTATTGAGCGATCCCGATAAGCGGGCTCGTTACGACCAGTTCGGTCATCAAGGTTTGGGCGGCGCAGCCGGTGGCGGTTTCAGCGGTGGCGGTATGTCGATGGAAGATATCTTCTCGCATTTCGGCGATATTTTCGGAGGAGGTTTTGGTGGCTTTGAAGGCTTTGGTGGCGGCAGCAGCTCGCGTAGCGGCGGTCGTCGGCATGTCAACAAAGGTTCCGACCTGCGTGTAAAGGTAAAACTGACCCTGAAAGAGATCGCTACGGGAGTCGAGAAGAAAATTAAGGTTCCTAAATATGTAAGTTGTACCTACTGTAAGGGAACCGGCGCCGAGAACGGCACGGCCTATACCACGTGCTCGAAGTGTAACGGCTCGGGTGTAGTGACACGGGTTCAACAGACCTTCCTGGGAGCCATGCAATCGACCACGACCTGTCCCGACTGTGGAGGCGAGGGACGTATCATTACCAAGAAATGTCCTCACTGTGCCGGCGAAGGTATCGTGCGCGAGGAGGAGGTAATCACCCTCAATATTCCTGCCGGTGTATCGGAGGGTATGCAACTCTCAATGGCGGGGAAGGGAAATGCAGCTCGTCATGGAGGTGTGAATGGCGATTTGCTCATTCTTATCGAAGAGGAGCCGCACCCCGATTTGGTACGCGACGAGAACGACTTGATATACAATCTGCTCCTTGATTTGCCTACGGCTGTGTTGGGCGGTTCGGTCGATGTGCCCACGCTCGACGGCAAGGCTCGTATCAAGGTAGAACCGGGCACCCAACCCGGCAAGATATTCCGCTTGCGGGGTAAAGGTCTGCCCTCGGTCAATCGGTATGGGGTGGGCGATTTGATAGTGAACGTTTCGGTCTATATCCCTGAGAATCTCAACGCTGCCGAAAAGAAACATTTCGAGGAGTTGAAGACCTCTCCCAACATGCAGCCTACGCTCACTACCAAACAACGTATATTCAGCAAGTTGCGTCACATGTTTGAATAAAATAGATACACATAGGATATGATAAACAAGACCGTCCGGTACATCGTGAAGATGTGTTGGGCGGCTTTTTTTGTTATGTCACTCCCCACTCTTCACTACATTCGATGGGGATAATACTTAGAGCTATTAGTCGGTAACTTTGGATTTCAAGCCTGTGACCCCAAATGACAAGACGTATATACATTATTATATATAGTACGTTTCCGGTTTTTCGTATTTGAAGTGCACCTTTTTGGTAATTTCACAACCCAAGTAGAGCATAATCCCGGCTCCTTAGTGTGTTTGCGTGATGGTATTGTAAATGATATGGGTAATGCGGGCGATAAGGGCTGCATTTTTGGAGTCGCTTTCGTGAGAGTCTTTCACAAAAATAACCAGATAGCACCGTCGGCCATCGGGCAGGTAGATGCAGGCTGCATCGTTATCGGCTATGGTTAAGCCGTTGATTCTTCCTGAACTGCCTGTTTTGTGGCCTATCGTAATTCCGGCAGGGAGCCCGGCTCGTATTTTGTTGCTCCCGGTCGAGGTTTCGATGAGAGTAGAGCATATGAAGCGGGTATGTTCGGCGTTGAGCAGGGAGCCGTCATGGATTTTTTTCAGCAGATGAGCTACCGACGAAGGGTGTGCCCAATTGTGGTAACAGGCCGAAGTGTCTTCATGCATCGAGGCTTCGGTTTCGGTGAGGTCGTAGCCTGTGAGCCCCACACGGTCGGTGCAGGCTTTGACGGCCTCGATACCTCCGGCGTAGTCGATGAGAATGTCGCAGGCGTTGTTGTCGCTCAGGGCAAGGGCATAGTACAGCAGGTCGGCATATGAGATGCGGAAGCCTCCCGACGGGTAGCGGTCGAGTAGCGGACTATATGTGTTGCGCCGCATTTGGATAGAGTCGATTTGTCGTGTATCGTGGAGAAGGGTACCTTCGGTCTCCATGCGTTGGAGGGCCGCTACGGCTACATGCAACTTAAATACACTCATGAGCGGATAATGTATGGTATCGTTGTAGGTATAGAGATGATTGTCAAGCAAGTATGCTACTCCGACGTCTGACTTGAACCCTTGTGTGGCTAGGCGAATTTGTTGGTTGACGGTCTGTTGGGTTTGCCCTTCCCGGGCAAAGGAGGGTAGGGAGCAGGTCCATAGAACCATAGTCAGAGATAAAACGATTGTATACTTGTACATATTATTTTAATTTTAAGTGTTTAAAAGTAAGATAAAATTGAGGATATAAATTTGTTTTTATCGTTATTAACAAGTGTTAATAACAGAGTGAAAGAATAAACTGTATTTGTGAAACAAAATGTAGGAGCTGATAATTGGGGGAATCTTGGTGATAGCCTTTTGAGAAAGGGAGCGGCCGTAAATTGAGAATGCTTCTAAAAGAAGAAAAAGAGAAGAGAAAGTAAAAAATATATATATGATAATTTAATTGAATATCAGTAAATTATATTTTTATGACTTGATATTTCTTTATTTTCTAAAAAAAATATACAAATTTCACTAGGGGTAAACGTAGATTTAGGGTTAATATTAATGACACGATGTGTAAAAACGTTTCGTAATATTATATCAGAGTTTGTATACGAGAGAGAAATGTTTAAATAGAGTTACATTGAACAATTAAATCTAAAAAGCATGAAAAAAAATCAGACGTGCAAAATTGGGCTTTTGGCGCTTGTGCTGTCTCTTTTTGCTCCATGTATGGCAAGTGCCATGGAGCAACCGGCAGGGCAAGCTGCTGCAAAAGAGACTCAGTTGAACAAACACCGTATTAAAGGTGTGGTTTCCGACGAAACGGGCGAACCGTTAATCGGTGTGAGCGTATTAGTGAGAGGAACAGCAATTGGTGCCTCTACTAATATAGATGGTGTTTATTCGATTGAGGTCCCGAATAACAACGCCGTGCTTGACTTTAGTTATGTGGGATATCAAAAAGCGTCGCTGTCGTTGGCTGGTGCTACTTCATACGATGTGGTTATGAAGGAGGAGACCCGTGTCTTGGACGAGGTTGTTGTAACGGCCATGGGTATTTCGCGCGAATCCAAAACACTGACTTATGCCACTCAAACCATTAAGAGTGAAGAGGTGACTCGTATCAAGGAGACGAACTTTATCAATTCACTCCAAGGTAAGAGTGCCGGTCTTACCATTGTTCCCAACAATACGGGTGCTGGTGGAGGAGCTTCCAAGATTGTGCTTCGTGGTTCCACCTCAATTCTCGGAACCAACCAACCGTTGATTGTTATCGATGGTGTGCCTATGCAAAATGGTATGGGTAAACAGGCCGGTGAGCAAATGATTTATAGTGGGGAGCGCAGTAGCGATGACCTCTTGTCTACGATTAACCCCGAGGATATCGACAACATGACCATTTTGAAAGGTCCGAATGCCGCAGCTCTTTATGGTAGCGCTGCTAACAATGGTGTAATTATTATTACGACCAAGTCAGGTGCAGCGGGTGCCGTGAAGGTAAATATTTCGAGCTCCACATCGGTTGAGACGATAGCCATGTATCCTCGTACACAACAAATATATGGTATTAGTGATGGTGGCCAATGGGCGGCGTGGGGTCCGAAAATCGGTACTCGCTCGGCCGATGAGTTGGCTTCGTCTCCTTATCTGATGAATTCGGCCCGTAGTGCAGTGAAAGATTTCTTCAATATGGGTTTGACAACCAATAACGGTTTGACATTGAGCGGAGGTACTGAGAATTTCCGTACCTATTTCTCCTATAACAATACTTATCAAACCGGTTTGCTCCCGAACAATAAGTTCAATCGTCACAATGTCATGTTTAAAGAGACATTCTCGTTGTTTGACAAGCGAATCAATATCAACACGAGTTTGAACTGGATTCATCAAAAGACCGAAAACGGCCCTATCGTAGGTAAGGCTTTGAGTGCTCTTCATGCCTTGTACCGTACACCGGCCGATATTGATATGCGGTATTTCAAGCACAATTATCAACACCCGGGTACTGCTGCCGATAATATTGTCAGTGATCCCAAATTGGGTAACCCCAAATTGTTAGGGCAGCCGGTTCAGACTTGGTATTGGTATGACCAGCATTTGAACAATCCCTATTGGGTTGCCAATATGTTGAACGATGCAACAAAACGTGACCGCTTGATGGCTAATGTAACATTGGATGCTAAAATTTGGCAGAACATTAAGTATCAGACTCGTTTCAGCGTCGACTATGTAGTAAACAACAACTTGAATGAGGAGTATGCCGGCATGAACCGGGTAGGTTTTGACTATGTGGGTGGTAAATATTATTCGAGCAACTCGCGTTCGAGTGATATCTATAATGACCACATGCTTACCTGGGATGACCGTTTTGCCGATAAAATCGATGTGAATGTTGCCGTAGGTACCAGCTTCACGCGTCACTATGATCGTAACTCAAATATTACTACGGCGATAGATACTTGCGGTATTCCCAATGCCTTTGTTCCTCAAAACAGTTTGAAGAGACGTCCCAACAGTGCTGTTGACGGTTCAGCTACCTCGGCATACGATAGCTGGAACAACAACGACTGGAGTACGGCCGCTTTTGCTACGGCTTCTATCGGTCTGTTCGACAAAATTTATCTCGACGGTAGCTACCGGTTGGAATGGGCACAATCGTTCCAGCAGTTTACACAAGGTAGCGGTTACAAATCGTTCGACTACTATTCGGCCGGAGCTAATGTCCTCCTCGACAAATTCTTGCCTCGTAGAGATTGGCTCAATCAGTTGAAATGGCGTGGTAGCTGGTCGGTTGTGGGTAACCCCATTCCCAATACGCTATTCGCTCGTCAATTCATCGATTTTGGTACGGGCGTTATTAGTACCCGTCCGCCGTTGTTCGACAATCCTCTGCCCGAGACGACAACTTCGTTTGAAACCGGTCTTGACGTGTGGATGTTTGAAAACAAATTTAATTTTGACTTGACCTACTATAACTCTACGCTTCGTAATCAGTTCCTGTATGTTACTACGGCCAACGGAGAATCCAAACCTGTGAACACGGGTGTGATTCGCAACTACGGTTTGGAATTCCAAGCTGCTTATCGTTGGAATTTCCATAAGGATTGGCGTTGGCAAACCGGATTTAACATCGCCTGGAACGACAACCGCATCTTGGAAACCTACAAAACCGAGAGTGGAGCTCCTTATGAGGTGCAGCAAGGACCTAACGCATTTAAAATCAAATATATAGAAGGTGGTCGATTTGGCGATATCTATGTCAACTCGTTCGCTCGTGACGAAAATGGTTACATCAAGGTCAACAATCCCGGGGACTATGAGAACGCCGTTCCCGTAATGACCTCAGGTAAATATGAAACCTATGTGGGGAATATGACATCGCCCATCACGTTGGGTTGGAACAACACCTTTACCTGGAAGAACCTCAGCCTCTATTTCTTGATTGACGGACGTATTGGTGGTAAGGTGATGTCGCTGACCGAGGCCGACCTCGATTTGTACGGTCTCTCTGAACGTTCGGCACAAGATCGTCTGAACGGTGAGCGAGTAATCCAAAACGGTAAAGAGTATATTCTCAAAGAATTGCCCGACGGTTCTGGCCAAAAAGTATCTGTTGAAAAATACTATACGACTATCGGTGCCTTCCCGATGGAAGATCATGTTTACGATGCTACCAACCTGCGTATGCGTGATATCTCGTTGAGCTACAATATGCCCAACCTCTTTGGAAAGAGCCAAGGCATGACGGTACAATTCTCGGTAAAGAATGCCTTCTTTATCTATAAGAACTCTCCTGTTGATCCCGATATTTCGGTATCGGCCGATGTCTTCTCGGGTATTGACAGCTATGCATTGCCTACGACCCGTAGCTTTGCTCTGACGTTGAAATTCAATTTATAATGTGAAATACGATTATTCTAAACAATTATAAAGATGAGAAAAACAATATATTCAATCGGATTTCTTGTCCTTGAATCCGTATTATCAATAGGCCTCTTCACGGCTTGTGGAGACCAGTTTCAGGAGGAATATCCCTGGATGATTGGTCGGCAGCAAGATCAGGACAATACCAACGAGGAGGGTGCCGGTGCTACCGATATTACCATTCTTGAAAAAGAGCTTCGCGGAGCCATTCCCTACATGATCAGCTATACCAAGGGAGGAAGTTGGCAGCCTCACGCCTACCAATATCAACGCTCCAACAGCATTGACAATTATGCCGGATATTGGACGACCACCAAAGGATCATTTGCTTTCGGTGGCGCTCTGCCCACGCTTTACACCTATCCCAATGACTATTTGGGAGGACCGATGGATAATACGATTTTCACGCAGTCGTATAATGCCATTCACTATGCAGAGACTTTGGGTAAACCCGAATGGCGCGCTGTGGCGTTGATTATTCAGGCTTATCAGGGTCACGAAATCGTTGACTTCTATGGCGCCGCTCCTTTTACCGACTGGCGAAATCTGAAACGGACTCCGCCGTTGACTTACGAGAAAGGTGAGGATATTTACAAGCAGATTTTCGATGACCTCGATGAAGCTATCCGCATATTGAAAGAGCGTCAACCTTCGCGTGACGAGATTTCCAAAATCGAAGATTTGACGATTCGGACCTTGTCGAATGGCGAATGGCGCATGTGGGTGAAATTTGCCAACAGCATCAAGATGCGTATGGCCATGAATATTGTGAAATACGACGCCGGTACTGCACAAGCGAAGTTTGAACAGGCTGTCAATGACGATATCGGTGTCCTCAGCGAGGCCGATGCCCGCGACATTGCCTACTATCAGAATCAAAATTCCTGCGTTTGGTATACACTTGGTAACTCGTGGCACGACATTCGCTTGGGAGCGTCGTTGGAGAATATCCTCAAACGATGCAATCACCCGTTGCTCACTCGTTGGTTCGATACCAATCCCTATACAATCAAGGACAAATATTCGGGTATAACGGCCAAGTCTGATGTATATGGAGTTCGGGCCGGTATCAATATGTCTGGTAACAATACAACTGATAGGGAAAAAGGTTACGGGCCCTTTGCCACTCTGCGAGGCGAATTCCAATACATGCATCAACCCTTCTTCAAACGCACCGAGAGCCTCTTCCTGATGGCCGAGGGTGCTCTGCGGGGCTGGAACACGAAGGGACGCACGGCCCAAGAACTGTACGAGGCCGGTATCCGTCTCTGTTTCCAGGAGAATGGTATCACCGACGAAGAGGTCATCAACCAGTATCTGGAACAAACCGAAGTCAATGATGTCGATTATGTCGATCCCTACAATGGAGAGAACAATATTGCCGGGCGAGTAAACGTGTGTGTAAAATGGAACGACGGTGACTCTAACGAGACGAAACTCGAGAAGATTATCACTCAAAAGTATATCGCCAATTTCCCCATGAGTGCCGAGGCTTGGACGACCTTCCGCCGTACGGGCTATCCTCGTCTGTTCCCGGTTAAGTTGAATAACATGAAGGACCAGAACGTCGACACCGAGTTGCAGTTGCGCCGTATTCCTATTGTAGAGACTACGAATAATGAATTGGAGATTGCTTCGCTTGTACAAGCTCTTGGTCAACCCAACTGGGGTGGTTCGCGTGTCTTCTGGGATATTGCCGACGAAACTCGCGGGGAACAGAGTCCCGACAATGAATACCTGTTGGTAGAACCGCACAACTTTTAATCCATAAATCTTTAAGAACATGAAACGATATAGCATAATATTATTTTTGGCTATCTTCTTTGGTGTAACTATTTTTTCAGCCTGTAAAGAAGAGGCCACGCTCGACGGTGCGGCCGAGGTATATATCACGCTCAATCCTACGAATATTTCGTTAAGGTTGGGCGACACGGTGCGAATTTCGGCTAAGGTTACCAATCTGAGCGGTAAGGAGATTGAGACCCCCATCACTTGGTCGGTTGGCGACGAAACGGTTGCCAGGTTGTTGGGCGATACGGCCATTGTAGCCGTGGACGGTGGTCAGGAAAAAGAGACCACCCTCAAAGCTCTGTTGGAAAACGGCAAGTATGCTCTCACGTCGGTGTATGTAACCCGCAATTTGCCCGAGGGGGTTACTTGCGTGGCCAACGACAGCACCATGCCCGAGATGACGGTAAAGCAGAGTTACAACATGCTCCACGATTCGGTGATGTTTGCCGTTTCCCCCAAGACTCTGCTCTATGATTATGATCCCGAGGTGACCCTCGAAGGGGTTAAGGCCTACGATCCGTTGACCACAATCAATTATGAGAAAGGGCTTGTAACCGTCCATTTCGTTTCGCCCCGCGAGTATGGAGAGGGGAAAGTAACCCTTTCGCTCGGTGAATCTTCTACGGCTCAATCGGGTTCGTGTGACATTGTTATCGCTCCACAGCTTTTGGCTACATTCTACGGCGAGGCTTATTCCGACCAGCCCTATATTGGGACCCGTCCCGATCAAGGAGTTTTGCCTATGTATTTTGTATATACCTATGAAAAAGAGCTGGACATAAACACCTCCGATACCGTCCGTGTAGCCATAAATTTACAGACGGGTCTACGCGAAGATATCGAGAATGCTTACGATGCCTATCATTGGGAAATCGCATCGGGCAGTTCGGTTGTCATTACCCAAAAGACGAATGAGTATGTCGAAAACCAAGGTTTCGATGCCGTGCTTTCGGTACGCGCCGGCGTCGATGAGGGCGATACCGAGATACATTGTGTCACCCCCGATACCGTGCTAGTGGCTACCTTCCGGGTGAAAAATTTCAAGGTGCGTTATCCGGTCGAGGAGATTACGGTCGACAAAGATCCCGTGACCATGCCGGTCGGTGGTGTCGCCTTGCTTACAACGGGTGTGATACCCGCTTCGTCCTATGCCTATCACAAGCCGGTGATTACCCCCGTCGATCCTACGAAGGTTTCGGTAGGTACATATGATGGTAATGTAATCTCCCTCAGAGGTCTTGCCGTGGGTGAAACAGACCTGATTTTGACGGCCAACGGTAAGGAAAAACGGATTAAGGCCATTGTAACCGATGGCATAGCCTCGGTTCTGTGGGCTCAAGGTAACCCTCTTACCATCTTTGAAGGACAATCGGTACAATGGGGTGTTGAAGCCCGGACTCTCTCGGGTGGCGAGAATCCCTACGATGTCGACTGGATTTCGTCCAATACCTCGATCCTTACGGCCAAGCAAGATGGAGATGACAACAAGCATGGTATCGTTACGGGTGTATCGGCCGGTATGGCCCAAGTGAGAGCCGAAGTGGCCGGAGTCTCTTCCGATGCAGCTGAGGTCAATGTGATTGCCCTGCCTGTCGATTTGACGTTGAATGCGGCAAAGACGGTGAAAGATAATTCATGGGCGTATAACAATGACAAAGATCTGGTTGTGAGTGTGGAGATGTCTGCCTCGTCGGTTTATAAAACAATCCTGCTTACCCTCCCCGGGGTATATACGGGAACCCAAACGGGAACCTTTACCCTTCCTGCCGGAACGATCCTTGATATCGACGGTGCTAAGGTTGAGGTCTCTTCGGGTAGTGTGACCATTTCGACCGAGGGCGACAACATGTTTGTGACCTATACGATTTCGGGTAGTGTGGGTGGCAAGTCCTTCTCGGTTCAGGCCGATAAGGTACCCGTCGTATCCTATTTTGAATAAAGAACATCGTTTGGGGACAAGTGTTACGGGCTGTATAGCTTGCCTTGTCCCCGAACTTTCCCTGTAAATACAGTAACTTGAGATTATACAATACATTATTAACCCCAAAAACATTTTCCATGAAAAGAAAACTATTTTTATTTTCCGGAATTTTGGCCCTGTCGCTTTCAGCCCATGCACAAGAGCTGAGGTATGATTACATGACGTGGCCCGACAGCCAGAAACTGGGTGAGTATGCTTCCCAATGGACCCCGGGAACTCCTTTGTTTGAAGATGAGAATTTCTACATCTCGCGTGTGAAACCCAAAGCCCGCTTCCGCAATGCGCGTACGCAGGTTAACGAATCGCTGAACGAAACCAATGACAAGAAACTTCTCTTTTGGGTGCCGATAGGCGATGTCGTAACGCTTAAAGATGATGCTGGCGAGGATGTTTATTTTGTTGACAATGCCCGTCCCAACGGTAAGTTCGACAACGAGGCTTTCAGCATGTGGTCGTATGTTACCCACTATGGCAACTGGACTGCTCCGCAAGGATGGGTGCCCGGTGCTTTTGCCGATGTGGCTCACAAAAACGGTGTGGGTGTTTCGGGCGTAGCCTCTGTGCCTTGGGGCGATTTAAAGGATGACTGGAAGACTGCTTTGAACAATATGTCCAATTCTGCCTCTGTTCGTGAGAAAGTAGCTCAGTTCCTTCATTACCATGGTGTAGATGGCTTGGGGTATAATTCGGAATTTGGTACTTCGGATAGAACCCTGATTAACAATTTGAACGCTTTGAATGAGAAGGTTCATAGCTATCTGACCGAGAAGGGAAATCCGGTAGCCGAGAACATTTGGTACGATGGAACCGATATAAGCGGAAGTTGTATTTTTGACCGTGGATTAGGTGATCATAATAAAGATATTTTCGGTGACGGGCAGCATATCCGCACAACGCTCTTCTCGAATTACAATTGGCATGGTACTCCGCTGGGAACATTCAATCAGGCCAATGTGAATAACAAGGCTCCCGGTCGTAGTCTGCTCGATATCTATGCCGGTTTCAACATGCAGGGCGGTGACCCCTCTACATGGACTTTACTCGAAGATTATGATGTCTCGATTGGTTTGTGGGGTGCCCACAGTTTCAACATGTTGTGGGGCGACCGGGGTAACTACGGCAGTACCGACCTCGCCAAGCAGTTGGGTTATCAGACTATCATCGAACAGTTTTTCTCCAATGGTAACCGCAACCCCATTGATGCCATTAAGGTGTTTGACCGGGGCAATCACCACCCCAATGAGAACTGGTTCGGTATGTCGGCATTCATGTCGGCCCGCAGCTCTCTCAGCTGGGATCTCAGCGAGGAGCCCTTCATCTCCTATTTTAACCTGGGTAACGGACAGTTCTTCAACTGGATGGGCGAACGTCAGAACGATAACGAATGGTACAACATCGGTGTGCAGGACTATCTGCCGACCTGGCGTTACTGGTTTGCCTCTGAATTCTTGGGCAAAACGGCCGACAAGGTGGTTGAGAATGGCCTGGAAGCCCAATTTACTTACGACGATGCCTATGTAGGCGGTTCGTGTCTGCGTATTTTCGGTTCGTCGGCCAACGAATATCTGCACCTTTTCAAAACCAAATTTGCTTTGAGTACGGGTGACAAGATTACGTTGCGCTATAAACTGGTTGGCGGACAGGCCGATGTGAACCTGGCTTTCTCGGTAGACGGTGCCGAACTGACGCCGATAGAGAGCCGGTTGAGTGTGTTGACCGTTGCCGATGGTGAGGTTGACAACGAGGTGTGGGTAGAGAAGACATTTACCCTCTCGGGTCCGCTCGCTACCAGCCTGGCCAATAAAACCATCGCCATGGTTGCCCTTCATTTCGAGAATGCCTCTAACCTGGATCTTTACCTGGGCGAATTCTCGATTACGCGGGGTACTACGGCTACGCCTGCCGCTCCTGAGATTACGAAAGCCAAAGTGTTGGCTGCAAACTATCAGGGTGTAGATGCCAAGGTTATCTTCAACATGGCCAGCACGAAGACCGATCGCTATGAACCGGTGTACAACCTCGATGTAAATACCTCGTTGTTCAAACTTTATGCTCAGCAAGAGGATGAAGAGGAAATTCTGATGGGTATTACCACCTCGTGGGCCGGCATGTACTACTCGATTCCTACCAATTGGGACGGAACTCGCCGTGTACGTTTGGGTGTTGCTGCTGTTTCGGTCGACATGAAGTCTGAGTCGCTAATCACGTGGAGCGAGTATATGGATATGGGTAACTATACGACGACCGATGAGATTCAAATTGATAAAACTACAATTAAGCCGGGTGAGAGCTTCGAAATCTCTTATGTCGATCCTCGTCATGAACCAGCCAACTGGCAAGTGGTCAACAGCGAAGGAACGGTTGTAGCACAGGCCAATAATACGACAGTCTTCTCTGTGCCCGATGGTATTCAGGAGATTGGTGGTTATGATGTGAAAGTAACATTTAATGGTGAGACAACCACTTATGGTTACTATGTGCAGATTACCAGCGAAGCCATAGGTGCACTGCCCGAAATTCAATCGTTGACCGTCAATGAAGCGGCTGCCGGCTCTGAGGCGGTAGAGATAGAGACCGGTGACCAGCTCACGCTGGGCTATACGGGTAGAAGTGCCAACGGAGCCTCTTCGCGTGGTGTTCAGATTAACGACTGTTGGGTAGGCGGTCGCATGGGCGATTCGGGTATTGAAGCCGGTCAGTCCTTCTCGGTAGCCGCATGGGTACGCTTTACGACGCTCCCGGCATCATCTAGTTTCTTCAGTATCGAGAATCGGACTACGGGTTGGCCGGTGAACAACTGGGGTTGGATGTGGTCGAATATTACCAGTGAAGGTAGGGTTACGGAATTTAAGGTTCGTGCCGATGGTGCTGCCACGCCGGTTGTCGTGAAATATACTTTCCCCAACACCGTGGTATCGCCCAATGCCTGGAACCACGTGGTTCTGACCTTTGAATATAATACTGATGGAAATTTCCGTTCACGGTTCTACCTGAACGGTGTATTGCAGGAGTCTACCTGGGAGTATGGATTGGCCCCTAATATTACGGCAACGGGTACAACTAACGATTGGGTACCTAAGGCAAAATATGATGTTTCGGCTACCGACTGGTTCTGTTTTGCCGGTGGTCGTGGCGAAAGCCCCACAACCAATAACGGTATTATCGATGAACTGTTGATTTGGAACGGAGGCATGGAGCAAGCCGATGTCGATCAGGTTCGTGCCGGACTCGACGGCAACAGCCTGCCTGCCAATGTAATTGCTTACTGGGATTTTGAAACCAATGCAGGTGACGACCTTACTTTCGCCGCCAAGGGTTCGCAGGCCGGAGCCAAGGCCAGTGTCTTTAAGGTGGTAACTCAAACCGCACAAGGTTCGGGTATCCAAACGCCTCAAACTCCGCTCTATACTTCGGGCTGTCCGTTTATTGACGGTGAAGGGTTCCAGGTAGAGACTCGCCCGACCTGGTCGACCAAACGGGGTGTATTTACCGAATCGACCGGTACTGATCTTGAGGGTTCTACGAAACTGTCTTATACCAAGGCCGGTGACTACACCGTTACGCTGAAACTCGAAAACTCGCTGGGTTCGGATACCAGAACCTATCCGGTATTCAAAGTAGATCTCAGCTCGGGTGTAGAGGACGAAACCGCAGCCGAAATGCGTACCTATACGGTTGACGATGTTCTCTTCGTTGAATTCGTAGAAGATGGCGATTATCAGGTAAGCGTTTATAACGTGTCGGGTATGCTTGTTGCTCAGGACGAGGCTACGGTTGCCGCCGGACAACAAATGAGAATCTCGCTCGGCGCCAAGGGCGTTTACGTAGTGAAAGTCATGAAAGAAGGTAAGGTGGTTCGCTCGGTTAAGGTGTTGAATCGCTAATGTGAAAACCGGTTATTCCCTCTGGGGAATATAAATACTCTATAAGGAGTGCGCCTTTCGAGGCGCACTCCTTTTTTTTCTATGCAGTGGTGCGAAACTTTCTCGCGGTTTTTGTCGTTCTCTTACTTTTGTAAAATCCTTGTGTGCGGGTTGCCGATAAATTTGTTTCTGTGCGGGGCTTGTACTACTTTTGCAGTATGGCGTTACCTCTCTATTTTGCACCGTTACAGGGCTATACCGATGCGGTTTACCGCTGTGCCCATGCCTCGCTCTTTGGCGGGGTAGCGGCTTATTATACCCCTTTTGTCCGAATCGAGAAGGGTGACTTCCGGCGAAAAGAGCTGCGCGACATCGAGCCGCTCCATAATGTCGGGGTACCGACCGTGCCTCAGGTGATGGCCTCGCAACCCGACGAACTGCGCCGATTGGTCGACCAGGTGGCCGGGTATGGATACCGTCGCATCGACCTCAATCTAGGTTGTCCGTTCCCCATCTTGGCTCGTCGCCATAAAGGGTCGGGGCTGTTGCCCTATCCCGACGAGGTGGAGCGTTTGTTGCGAGCGCTCGAAGGGTATGAAGGTTTTACCTTCTCGGTGAAGATGCGGTTGGGGTGGGAGAGCCCCGAGGAGTCATTACGGCTGTTGCCGCTTTTCGAAAGTTCGTCTGTCCGGCAAATTACGCTGCATGCCCGGTTGGGAAAGCAGCAGTACAAGGGCGAGCCCGACCGGGAAGCCTTTGCCCGCTTCTACGAGGATTGCCGTCTGCCGCTTGTCTATAACGGCGACCTCACGACGGTAGCCGATATGGAGGCAATGGAGTTGCAATTTCCCCGATTGTCCGGGTTGATGGTGGGGCGGGGACTATTGGCCGCCCCCTGGCTGGCCGAAGCCTATGCCCATGATGGAGCCCTTCCGCCCACGCGTTACGAACGGGTGGCCCGTTTGCATGAACAGGTGTGGAATCATTATGCCGAGGTCTCTCAGGGCCCGCACCAGCTGCTTGCCCGCATGGCCTCGTTCTGGGAATACCTGTTGCCCGATGTCGACAAGCGTTTGCGGAAACGGGTGCTGAAAGCACATTCGGTCGAGGCATACACCGAGGCTGTGCAGGCTCTGTGGCTCTCGATACGGGAGCTACGATAGAATCTGATGGAGGCATTTATGCCTTCATTCCATTCGAATGATAACTTTGCCGTTCAATTTCCCGTTGGCTATGAGCATGAGGGCTTCGTTTACCTGAGATAGAGAGAATATTCTTGAATCGATATCGGGCATGATATTGTATTTTTCCACCATTGCTGTTACTTGTTTAAGCTGGTCTCCATGGGAACGGACAAATATGAAACGGTATTCCTTGCCCTGTTTCCTGGCTGCCGAATCGAACTTGCTTCCGGCAAGCATAAACAATACTCTCTTTAACCAGGGAAAGCCATTTCGCTTGGCAAACATCTTGTTGGGTGCGGTCCTTAAACTGAGTAACCGGCCGCCTCTTTTCAAGACAGATAGTTCGTGTTCAAACTCATTTGCCCCCAAGGTGTCGATTACATAATCCATGTCGGTCAGTACCTCCCAGTAATTTTCTTCCTTGTAGTCGATATATTGGTCGGCTCCCGACTTTATCAGTTTCTCGCGGGAACGTGAATTCCCGGTGACGATTACACGAAGTCCCATGGATTTAGCTATGGGTACGGCTATTTGTCCGAAACTGCCAGATGCTCCTGTAATCAGCAGACTCTTCCCGGGCTCTACTTCGAGCTCCTCAACAAGTCCCTGATAGGCTGTCAGTCCGGCCAACGGTATCGCTGCGGCCGTAACGAAGTCATAGCCCGACGGCATCTTGGCCAGAGCTTTATGGTCAACGGCAACGTATTCGGCAAAGGCCCCTATTTTCTGGATAGGGAGTCGTGCATAAACCCGGTCGCCAGGGCGAAAGTCTTTTACGTTATTCCCGACCTTTTCCACTATACCGGAACATTCGTTACCCAATGTAAGAGGCATCTTGTAATCCTGTATAAGTCTTACACTCCCCGTCAATTGAAGAATTTCCAGCGGATTGACAGCCGCGGCCATAACCTTTATAAGGACTTCATCTTCATGGGGTTCAGGAACAGGAATTTCATTTACAGAAACTTGGATCTCTTTTGAATATTTCTTGATTTGAGCAGCTTTCATTTTTGATGTTGTTAAATAAGACCTATTGATTATTAACAGAGGTAGATTTTTTACGGTCACACATGATGTCATTCATGTTGTCGACAGACCATTGGAGCAGCGAATCGAGGATTGGCTTCAACGATTTTGCTCTGGCTGTAAGTGCATATTCCACTCTTGGCGGTATCTCGGGGAATATTGTTCTTGTGACATATCCGTCTTCTTCCAGCGTGCGAAGGGTCAGGCTCAGCATTCGCTGGGATATATCGGGCATTTGTTGTTTCAGTGCCATAAAGCGCAAGCTTTCTTTACCCGACCTGTCCAGAATATAAATGACAAGCAATGCCCACTTGTCACATAATCTTGCCAAGATGTTTCTCATGGGGCAACCGGGAAACATGGCGTCTTGTATGGTTGATCTTTTCATCTGTTGTGGTAAATCGTCTCTTCTGGATAAATCGGTTATGCCGGTTATCCTGTTCGTGGCACAAAGATAGGAGATATATTTTAATTATCAAGTATATTTTTTAAACTAATATGAAGTCGTGTAATCAATTCCTGCATGTATGTGATTGCCGTGTTGTTTGTATTTTTCTCCTGAATTGAATTGTATTTTGGCGAGTTATTTGTATATTTGAGTAATATAGGATTCGGCCCGGTCGAGTCAAGCACGAAAAGATATAGATAGTTAAGAGAATAATCACCTGAAAAACCCACCTGTTATGGAAAAAGAGATTGTATTGTATCGTACATTCGACTCGGCAGTCGAAGCGAATATCGTGAAAGATGTCTTGGAGACGAACGGGGTTCCCTGTTTCCTGTCGAATGAGATTTTTTCGAGTGTCCTGCCTCTGACCAATTCGACCGTAGGGGCAATCCGGCTGAATGTCTTCGCCGAAGATGTGGAAAAGGCCGATACCATTCTCAATACCACGACGCTTCCCGATACCCAGGAGTAGGCGGTTGGTCAAGCCGCTTGTGTAGCCGCTTCGGTTCCCGGATTCTTTTGGGGAGTGGCGGAAGTTGAAAGTCCCTGCTTGATTTTGAAGCCGGTAAATACGACGAGAATCGACATGAGGGGACTCAGCAGATTGAAAAAACAGTAGGGCAGGTAGGTGAGTGTACCTACACCTAGCACGGTTGCCTGGGTCATGCCGCAGGAGTTCCACGGTATAAGCACCGAGGTGACGGTCACCGAGTCTTCTACGGTGCGGCTGAGCAGTCGGCTTTCGAGTCCGCGGTTGTGATACAGCTCCTTAAACAGGTTGCCGGTGAGAATAATCGACAGGTACTGGTCGGCGGTGCAGGCATTGAAGAAGAGTCCCGATGCGACGGTCGAACAGACGGCGCTCTTGGGTTTGTGGACAAACCGCACGAAGAGGTCGGTAATGCTGCGAATCATTTGGCTGGCCGACATCACGCCGCCGAAACACATGGCACAGATGATGAGCCAGATGGTATCCATCATGCCCCGCATACCCCGGGTAGCCACCAGCGCATCGATTTCGGGTTGCCCGGTCGACAGCGTGGTGCTTCCGAATACCGAGGTCATCAGGGCCTTGAAGCCGGTGGCAAAGTCAAGCGTATCGCCCGGGACGATTTGCAGCAGAATGTGGGGCTGAAAAATCAAGATGCAGACAGCTGCGATGACCGTCGAGATGAAGAGCGTGATAATCGTGGGGAGTTTGGCCAGTATGAGCACCCCGGTGATGAACGGTACCAGCAACAGCCAGGGCGACAGGTTGAACTTTTGGGCCAGCGTCTCGGCAAAGAGTGCGCTCTGGGCACTGTCGGTATGGCTCATGGAAAATCCCGCCACGGTGAAGATGATGAGGGTGATGACCATCGACGGTACAGTGGTAATCAGCATGTAGCGTATGTGGGTGAAGAGTTTGGTGCCTGTGGTCGACGAGGCAAGTACGGTGGTATCGGATAGCGGCGAAATCTTGTCGCCGAAATAGGCTCCCGAGATGATGGCTCCGGCAATCCACCCCTCGGCAAATCCCAGTGCTTTCCCTATGCCCAGCAGGGCCACCCCGATGGTGGCGATGGTAGTCCAGGAGCTGCCGGTAATAATCGAGACGATGGCACAGATGATACAACACGATGTGAGGAAGAACCGGGGGGTGAGAATCTGCAATCCGTAGGAGATAAGGGTGGGGACTACCCCGCTGAGCATCCAGGTGCCCGAGATGGCCCCGATGAGCAGCAAGATGATGATGGCCGGGGTCACCTTTTTGATGTTTTTGGCCATGCCCTCTTCAAGAACGCTCCACTTGTAGTTATATCGGCCCATGGCAATGGCCACGCACACGGCCGAGGCCACGAGCAGCGATACCTGGCTGCCGCCCAGGAGGGCGTCGCTCCCGAAGGTGGGAATCACCAGCGCCAGCAGGGCAACAAGAACAATCAAGGGGATAATCGCAACGAAAGGTGCAGGTATTTTGGTTTTTTCGTTCATCTCGTCTCAATACTTTTTGTGGGTACAAATGTAATAATAATACATATATATACCTGCTAATTTCCGATAAAATTGAATAATTACACGTATTTTATCGAATTGTTAAATAAATATTCGTATTTTGGGCGGTGAAAAGACCGGATAGAAACCGCGAGGCTCTATCCGGTCGAGTCGTATGAGGCTGGTCGAAGTCGGTCAGAAGTGGAGCACGACACCGGCCGAGAAACTGCGCATCTCGGGAGCGCGGTTCTTCTGCATGATGTTGAAGGGCGACAGTTTCACGTAGAAGCCGAAGGTGCCATATCCGCCCTGAGCCATGATGTCGAGGTTGATGGGGTTGGGTTTGATGCCTTTTTCAAAGAGTTGCACCTTTTGGCCGTCGGCGGTGGTATATTTGGTTTTGGTGCTGCTGTAAGTCTTGATGCCGATGACGGGACCCAGCGAGAAGAAGAGGGGGCCGTGCAGGAAAGCGCGGGTCTGCCACTCGATAAGCAGGGGCACGGTAAGGTCTACGGTTTTCAGCCGCGAGAAGTCGAGGTCGGCCCCTTCGGGACAGGGCACAACGCTGATTTTCCCGTCTTGCTTGACAAAGTAGCGGTTCTCGTTCATGACATAGTTGCGCCAGTCGATACCCAGACCGGTGATGAATCCCCAGTTATTGTTGCTGTGAATCGGGGTACAGATGGTGATGAAGTTCCAGAATATCTCGAACGAACCCGAGAAGTCGAGCGAGACCCCGTTGGGGTTGTTGAGGAACCGCAGTCCGTTACCCATACCGTTGCAGAAGCCGAAGCCCACGCCCGACCAGTGGGGGTCGAAGCGTTTGCGCTTCTTCTCCTTGTTGCCCGAGATGAGGTCGGAGAAGGGGAACGATACCGACTCGGAGAGTTCCCACGAGGTTTGCCGTTTCCCGTCGACGTAGCGCGACTCGTAGAACCGGTCGTAGGGTTTTCCTTCCTCGAACACCTTGATGGAGACGATGTCGGCCGAGTCGTTGATTTGAATCTCTTTTTGATTGAAAAATACCGTGGTGTCACGTTCGCACTCGTCGGCCCAGAGGGGCAGGGCGAGCAGCAGGGCAGGCAGGAGTGTAGCCAAGTGTTTCATATTGTCGATGTGTTTTTATTGTTTTTTCTTGATGAACAGATTGATAAGCCGGTCGAGTTGGGTGCGCCCTTCGAGGTAGATGAGGGTGGCGTCGCCCGGCGACAGTTTGCGAAAGAGGATAAACCGGTTTTCTTCACCCGATGAGGCCGGGGGCAGCTGGTAGTATCCGGCCACGGTATTGTCGCCCGACTTCACGGTTTCGCTGTTCTCGGCCTTGGAACTGTCGCTCCGTACGGCCGCCTCGAAGAGAGCCACGTCGTCGGGACGGTCGGTGAGGGTGATGCTGCGGAAGAGCGAGAGGTGATAGCGCTCCAACTTTTTGCCTTTGATATGTACCACCACTGCCTGTTTGTCGTAGTTGTACTGTCCCGAGAAGAGCGGTGCAATGGCCAGCCCTTCCTGGGCCCGGGCTGCCGACAGGCTGGTAAGAAGCAGACAGCCGATAAGTATTTTGTAAAACAGTTTCATGACAAACGTGTTTAGGGTAGGGTTTCGAGGGGTGAAAATATGGCGTCGAGCTGACTTTCGACGGCGACGTCGGTCGAAGCGAACTGGGATACCGATTGTTGCATCTGCCTGATGACAACCTCGGGATTGGTCTCTTTCTCGCCATACACATAGGCCACGCAAGTATCTCGGGGAGTGGTGTGGTAGACGATACCACCCGCCAGCAGGAGGGCGATACAGGCGGCTGCTCCTACCCAGGTACGCCAGGCGTGACGGCGGGCGACTTGCCGGTGGGGACGGGTCAGATGCCACCCCGTCCCGGTGAAAGCCAGTACGGCCCGTGTGTCGTCGAAGCGAGGATCGGCCGTTGCCGAGAAGAGGTATTGCCGCAACTCCTCCTCTTCGCGCCGTGAGGTCTCGCCGGCGTAGTATCGCTCGATAAGTAGCTCCCAATCGTGGGGCGAGCGGCTGTCGTGTGTCGATGGATTACCGGTCATGGTTATGCAGTTTTTGATATTGTTCACGAATCGTTTTTCTTGCTCTCGACAGGTTCATGCGCACGGCCGTCGGCTGCATGTGCAGTTGGCGGGCAATCTCGTCGATTTCGAGTCCGCGGAAGTCGCGCATGTCGAGAATGGTCCGCTGACTTTCGGTCAGTTCCCGGGCGATGAGCCTTTTTACCGCCTGGAACCGTTCGGCTATGGCTTCGCTTTCGGACGCGCCTTCGTCGTCGCAAGTGTCGTAACTCTCGGGGTCGTACTCGGTGAATCGCGACTTTTGTCGGGCCCGGTCGATGCAGATGTGGCGGGTCGTGGTGACGGTCAGGGCCGAAGCCTCCTGTTCGTCCTTGATGCGCCCCCGCAACGGCCACAGCCGGCAGAAGGCATCTTGCAGGGCATCGGTGGCATCGTCTTCGTCTTGAAGAATGCGGCGCGACATCGACAGCAGATTGTCTCGCAGGCGGGTGAAGGCCGATAGCAGCGGTTCTTGTTTCATTGTCGGGTGGTACGACGGTTGGTTACTTTTCTGTTTTTCTGTAAAAGTAACGAACGGGTATCGGCTTTGTAACAGAAAAAATGAAAAATATTTTTCGAACGAGGGACAAGTGGAAGCCTCACTCCGGTGCCGGAGTGGGAAGAGTCGGTTCTAAAAATCGAATCGCAGACCGGCTTGCAGATTGATGTTGAAGGGTTTCTCCTTGCGAATGGTCGATACGTGTGAGCCGTCGTCAAAGTAGTAGGCGATGCCCGGCTCGGCATAGAGATTGACGTGGGGGGCCAGTTTGAGGGTGATACCGGCGGCGGCCGATACCGACCATTGCAGCGGATCGACACGCAGGGTCTCGTTCTCGGTAAGCGATGGGTGGTCGTTGACCTCGTAGTGGGCCGACAGTTTCCCTGAGAGGCATTTCTCGACCATGCCGCCCCCGGTCAGGTAGAGGTCGAAATAGCGTTTGCGCAGGAATTTCCAGCGAAGTTTCAAGGGTATTCCCAGGTAGTGCAACTGCTGTTTCTGGGTGTAATAGGTGGCATCGCCGGCGGTGAGGTCGGAGGCGAGGTAGGTGTAGACCAAGCCCGTTTCGAGAGCCAAAGCCGGTGAGAGTGATTTCTCTACCGTAATGCCCACCGATACGGGAAAGTGGTGTTTCACGTCGGTCGTGGGTTGGGCGTTAAGGTTTTGCAGCATCACGTGCTGGTAGGGAGTGGTGCTTTTGCCCGAGGTGGTTGAGGCATCTTCGCCCGAAGGAATGCTGGCCATCTCGATGAGTGAGTAGGGGGCAAGATTCCCGAACCCGCTGCGGTTGTCGGCGGCGGTAATCAGGCTGTTGCCCAGCGATAGGCTCACGGTCCAGCCTTCGTTCTTGCGGGTGCGTGTGCGTGTGGGGTGACCGGCCGTCGGTACACTCTTGCCGGAGCGGGGATATAGTGTGTAATTCGGTGAGGTTGTCGCCGATGGTGACAGCTGTTGCGAGGCGGTCTCTGTCTGGGAAACGGCTGTCGGTCGGTCGGTTGTTTGGGTGGAGTCGGGGGCAATTGTTTGTGCCTTAGCCTCCGGTATGCTCTCCTCTGTCGGTATGGGCTCGGAGGTAGCGGAGAGGGCGATACGCGGGCCGACAGTTCGAGCCGTGCGGCCGTTTACCGGCGATTGGGCTTGGGAATAAAGCGGTGTTGTAGGGTTCGATGAGGAGAGCTCGTTGGCAAGAGCGGGTCGGTCGACTTCCGGTCGGGCGGGTTGGACCGCTTGCAGGGGAGTCTCGTGCGAGGGGACTCCCGTCGAGAGATATTGCAACCCCACGAAGGTGCCTACCAGCACGGCAATGCAGGCTGCGGCAGCCCACAGCACGGCCCGGCGTCCCCAGGCGATACGGCGGGGTGCAATCTCGTCGGTCAGCCGATTCCACACCTCTTCCGGTGGCGTGACCGCATGACCGTCGAGCTGTTCTTTCCAGCTGTCTCTCCAATCCTTATCTCTATTCGTCTCCATGTTTCGACAGATACGTTTTGATTCGATTCATCAGTAATGTGCGAGCCCGGTATAGTTGTGACGAGGAACTCTTCTCGTTGATGTGCAGCAGTTGGGCAATCTCCCTATGCGACTTGTTCTCGAAGGTGAACAAGTTGAATACGGTGCGGTAGCCGTCGGGCAGCTCGGCAATGAAGCGGAGCAGCGTGTCGGGCGAGAGGTGTTGCACAAGAGAGTCGTCGCACGATTCGGGGTCGGCCAGGTCGGGCGCTTCGTCGATGTCGACATCGGCATGCTGAGCCTGTTTCCGGGCCTCTTCCAGAGCTGTATTCACCATGATGCGGCTCAACCAGGCTTTCAAAGAGCCCTCACCCCGGTAGTCGAACTTGTCGAGCGAGGTGAATGCTTTGAGGAATCCGTCGTGAAGCAGGTCTTTGGCCGTTTCGCGATTGCCGGCGTAGCGGATACAGAGGGCAAACATCTCGCCGGAGTACCGTCGGTAGAGTTCGGCTTGTGCCGAGGGCTCCTTTCGCTTGCAACACGCTACCAACTCTGCTTCGTTCATTGTGAGAATCCTGTTATATAATAAATGCGACGATGTAAAAATACTGCACGGGCGGCGATAGAAAAATTGTTTTTCACTCTTTAACAGTATGCGATGCAGTATTTGTGACTCACTTCCGTTTATTTCGTAAAAAGTGGATAAAAACTAAAAACAAAGCGATATGAAAATGAAGCATCTTTTCGGAGCCGGACTGCTGGGTGTACTCCTGGCATGCGGGCTGTCGTCGTGTGGCGATGACAAAAACGAATATTATGTGCCCTATTCCTATGCCGTGGGCGATATGGTGGTGGCCGAAGGGCACGATCCGTATATTCAGTTAGATGACAAGACCACGCTGTTCCCTTCGAATGGGACACGCCTGCCGGGCTACCTGACCAAGGACGGGCAGCGGGTAATTATCAACTTCACCTACCTCGATGAGCAGCGCGAAGGGTATGACTACTATGTTCTCATCAACGACATCGATTCGGTGTTGGTAAAAAATGTAATTCCCATTACCCCCGAAACAACCGACAGCATAGGCAACGACCCCATCAACATTCTCAGCATGTGGACGAGCGACAAATATCTGACCGTGCAATTCGAGGTGCGCGGGCTGGGTCGTGAGAAACACATGATGAATCTGGTGCGCGACTATTCGCTGGCTTCCAATCCCGATTCCGAAGGGTATCTGCATCTGAACTTGCGTCACAACCGCATGAACGATCCCGATATCGACCACTATCTGTGGGGGGTGGCTTCGTTCCGGTTGAGCGATATCAGAACCGAGTACCCCGACTTGAAGGGTTTGAAAATCGAAGTGCGTACCCTGAGCGATACCCGTGATTATACCTGCGATTTTGACGAGAGTGAAACTGACGGCCGCGGGAGTGCATCGCCGACGAGCGAGAGAAGCATGGCTTCGTATGTGAAATAGGTATTGATAGTTCAGTTTATAACTGTGTGAACCGGGTGCGGAACGTTGTTTCTGCATTCGGTTTTTTTTGTCGGATTGTGTTTCGCGATAGGCGGGGAGAAAAGGGAGGAGCGGCATTCGGCCGTCCATGTGAGTTAGCAATTGCGGTTCGATTCTGGAAAGCTATCTGGTAGACCTATGCTCATGCAGGCTCATACGACCGGTTTCGGGTAGGGACAAAAAAAAAATTGATTGTCTCACGACAACCAATCTTTGTTAACCTTAAATCTAATACCATGAAAAACACAGTGCAAATATAAGCTCAAATATGCTGTCAAACATAATAATTGACCAGAAATTTGCTTGCGTTTAACTCATTTTAATCAATGTGAATCATTTGGAGGTGCTCTGTATAGAGTCTTTAACAGTTGAAAGGGAAAGATATAGCGGATATTCTCTATTTCGGGATTTTGTTGTACATTTGTCTTTCGTAAAAAAGATGTGTCGAACAGGAGGTGATGCGTCGGGTCACAGACAAGCCCCGGCGATTGCCTCGCAAAACAACAGTTATGAAGGTTGCCGATTTGATTAAGAATCACGGGAGTACCGGTTTTTCGTTTGAGATATTACCGCCGTTGAAGGGAAGCAGTATTGAGAAGTCGTTCAAGACCATCGATACGTTGCGTGAGTTTGACCCCCTCTATATCAACATAACGACACATCGCAGCGAACTGGTTTACAAGGATACGCCCGACGGGCTGTTCCGCCGGGTGTCGGAGCGCAGCCGTCCCGGAACGGTGGCGGTAGCCGCGGCCATCAAAAACAAATATCAGATACCTACGGTACCCCACATGATATGCAGCGGCTTTTCGGCTCACGAGACAGAGTATGCCTTGATCGACCTCAACTTTCTGGGCATCTGCGACCTGCTCATTCTGCGGGGCGACAAGGCCAAGCACGAGAGTCGCTTCACGGCGGTACCGGGCGGGTATGAGCACGCCATCGAACTTGAAGAGCAGGTGAACCGTTTCAACGAAGGCTATTTCATCGACGGTACCCCGATGGACGTAGTCAGTTCACGTCCCTTCTCATACGGCGTGGCCGGTTATCCCGAGAAGCACGACGAGTCGCCCAATCCCGAAGAGGATATGAAATGGTTGAAGGCCAAGGTCGATATGGGGGCCGATTACATCGTGACCCAGATGTTTTTCGACAACAGCAAGTTTTTCGACTTTGTCAATCGGTGTCGCGCCATGGGCATTACCGTGCCCATCGTGCCGGGGCTGAAACCCATCTCGAAGGCTTCGCAACTGACGCTGTTGCCCCGGGTGTTTCACGTCGACATACCCGATGCGCTGGTACGCGAAATTGCCAAGTGCCGGGACGACGCCCAGGTGAAACAGGTCGGCATCGAGTGGTGCACGGCCCAGTCGCTCGAATTGAAGGCACGGGGTGTACCCAGCATTCACTACTATTCGCTGATGGCCGTCGACAGTGTATATCGGATAGCCAAGGCGGTTTATTAAACAGGAAGAAGAGAACGATACGGAATATGTTTTTCAAAGATGTAATCGGACAAGATGAGGTGAAAGAGCGGTTGCTGCATTCGGTCGACAGTGGCCACATAGCCCATGCCCAACTTTTTTGCGGCCCCGAGGGGATAGGCAAGTTTGCCATGGCCATGGCCTATGCCCGGTATATCCACTGCACCAACCGCCAGCAGGGCGATGCGTGCGGGGTGTGTCCCTCGTGCCGGCAATACGCTGCGTTTACGCACCCCGATTTGCACTTTGTCTTTCCCATCGTGAAGGTCGAGAAGAAAAAACGTATCTGCGACGACTATCTGCCCGAGTGGTGCGAATTTTTGAAAGAGCACTCCTATTTCGGCCTCGATGCCTGGCTGAGCCATATCAATGCCGATAACAAGCAGGCCATGATTTATGGTGAGGAGAGCGAGAGTATCTTGCGCAAGATGTCGTTGAAGGGCTATGAGTCGCCCTACAAAATCATGATAATCTGGTTGCCCGAGCGTATGAACGACACCTGTGCCAACAAGCTGTTGAAGCTGTTGGAAGAGCCCTATCCCGGCAGCGTGTTCCTGTTGGTGAGCAACAATCCCGACCGCGTGTTGGGTACCATACGTTCGCGGGCACAGCGGGTCGAGATGCGGTCGCTTTCCACCCCCGTCATCGCCGAGGCGTTGCAGAGCCGTTATGGCATAGCCGCACAAGATGCCGTAGCGGTGGCTCATGTGGCCGAGGGGAGTTACCTGCGGGCTTGCGAGTCGCTCCAATTAAATGAGGAGAGCCGTCTGTTCTTCAACTATTTCGTGCAGGTGATGCGGCTGGCCTACATGCGCAAGATCAAGGATTTGAAGGCTTGGAGCGAGGAGGTGGCCGACCTGGGTCGCGAGCGCTTGCGCCGTTTCCTCTCTTATGCCCAGCGCATGGTGCGCGAGAACTACATCTACAATCTGCACATGCCCGACCTCTCGTATATGAATCGCGAGGAGGAACAGTTCTCCACCCGGTTTGCCCCCTTCATACACGAGCGCAACGTGCAGGCCATCATGAAGCATTTGAGTGATGCCGAGAACGATATCGGGCAGAATGCCAATGCCAAAATCGTGCTCTTCGATCTGGCCATCAAACTCATTCTGCTGTTGAAGAGTTGAGCCGGACACATTTTTAACTCGAAAAAAGTTCTATCGGCCCGAAAAAAATTGTATCTTTGTCGTCCCTCGCAAGGGGGAGATACTGCCACTGGGGCTGACCGGTTTTGACAGCGGGTAGAAGTGGTGGGTAAGCATGCAGAGCGTTTGTTGCCCCGCTCTATAATCTCAGACAGCAAAAATTTAACTGGCGAAAATAACTACGCTCTTGCTGCTTAATCGAAGTACAGTAGATTAGCTTAATCTCTGCAACAGTTGCGGAGACAAGACATCACCCGGTTGCTGTGGTTCCGAAGCGTTCCGAAACGGTGGTGCAATAATATCGGAAATAGTCGAAGGCAGGTTTCGGGCCGACGATGAAATTTTAGAAACTAAGGTACAGATTGGTGGCTTCGGTCTTGTCTGTGCCCGACAACCAAAGCGAAGATAAGCATGTAGAAAGCTCATTAGTTCCTCGTTTGGACGAGGGTTCGAATCCCTCCAGCTCCACGGATAAAAAACGCAAGAGTTTTGTCGTAAACTCTTGCGCTTTTTTTTGTGCCTTGAAACGAATCGGGGCGGCCTCGAAGAATCGAGGCCGCCCCGGTGTGGCGTTGTACTCTTTTGCGTGGCCGTGGACTTATCGCCTCGGCACACCGCACAGACTTATCGTTTGAGCAGTTTTACCGTCTTAACAGCGTCGCCGTCCTTCACTTGAACCAGATAGCAGCCATTAGCCAGGAAGCTGATGTTGGCAGGCATTTCGGCCGTTGTCAATACTTGCTTGCCGGTCAGGTCAAAGAGAGTTACCGATGCCGTCTCGCTGGCGCCGTTGATGTAGAGCATGCCGTCATAGCAATAGGCCGACAGCGTTTCGAGGCTCTCCGATTCGATGCTGTTGATCGAACTGAATTGAACCGTATAGATTTTGTCGCCGGTCAGGTGGCCGATGGTGTATTCGTTGTTTTGAATCTGATCAAGCAGCGAGATGTTGTCACCTTCGGGATCGGGGTTGTTCTCTTCGAATTTCGACACTTTGTAATCTTCGGCCGGGGTGAACACCAGTTTCAAGGTAGCGGTCGACGGAATCTGGTCGTAACCGCTGGGATATACGGTACCCTCTTCGTCGGTAATTGTTACAGTACCCTCACCCTCGACGATGCAGGTTACCTGCCAAGTTTGGACTGAAAATACGGCTTCGACGGTCGTATTGTCGCCAAGCGATGCGATGGTATAGGTGTTGTCGGTTACCTCGCTGATTTTTTCTTCACCGTTGATTAGGAGAGAGGTCAGTTCATATCCCTCGGCGGGAGTTATTTTCAGTGTCACTTTCGAACCCATGGTGATTTCACTGTCGAATGAGGTTGCCTCGGTGGCATCGTTGACAAACATTTCGATCTGACCGTTTGCCGGAGCGGTGTAATTTACTGTGGTCTTGTCGGTGAAGGTAACGGTTACTTGCGTATCGTCCTCGATGACAAAGGTGGTACCCTCGATGGGTTCGCCGTTCACCAATATCTGATCGAGTCTATAACCCTCGGCCGGTTCGGCTACGACGGTGAGAGCGGTGTATTGCAGAATCGTCCCGGCATTCACCTCGTTGTTCTCGGCATTTACCACTTTGAAGGTCCCACCCGTGGTGGGTTGGGTAAGGGTGAGTTGATAGCTCGGGAAGGTGTGACCCTCTACAATTTGTACAGAGATGAAATTACAAGTATAATTTTGTACCCAGCCCAAATCTTCAATAGTGCCTTGTACGACACCGGCCGGGCATGTTCCTTCATAGGTACCTTTGTTCTCCAATTCGGCCTCAGAGTCTGATTCTATCTTGTAGTAGGCAATCAGTTCCTGAGGAATGTTCCCTTGGGTATATCCGCCGAGAATCGACTCTTTCAACTCTTTTTCGTTCAAAGCCTTGTTCCAGAGTTGAACTTCGTCGACGTAGCAGGAGAATCCGCCGTTGCCCACGAAGAATACACACTCGTCTTGGAGCAGCCCGATGCCGTGACCTTCGCGCACCCCGTTTTCTACGGTCGTGCTCAAATCGCCCGTACCGGCCAGTTTGCCGTTCTTGTACAATTTGATGGTGCGGTTGTCGTCATCGACTACGACCGAGATGAAGGCCCATTCGTCGGCGACAAGTGTAGCCTCGGTAGCCACTTCGTCAATGCCGAAACAGTCACCGCCATCTATCCAACCACGTGCTTTCAGGGTTAGTTTGCCGTCGCTTAGGAATACCCCGAACGAGCCGGTAGCACCATAAAAAAGAGATTGACCGTGGCCCAGAATCTGACCTTCGGTACTAACAGCCTTTACCCAGGCCGACATGGTGAAGTTACGGATTCGGTGGTCGGTTCCAGTCGGATTCCCGTTATTCCACGAGTTGTTTACACCATTCTCGTGTTCGCCCAAAACGATGTCGTCGAAGCGGAACTGGTATTTGTATGTGTCGGTTGCCGCAGGTACCAATACGGCTTTGGGGCTTTCGGTCTCTTGGGCCTGACTGCCGAAAAACGGTAAAAGCGTGGCTAATAACGTAAGGAGTAAAAATGGTTTTCTCATGATAAAAATGTTTAGTTAAACAATATTTTGGTGTTTTTTTGCTTGTAAGTCCCTGTTCATTATAAAAATGAACATGATTCAAAGATATAAAATTCTCTATAAAAAAATATTATTTATAAAAAAAATATGGATTTCGTCGCTAACTTTTCATAGAATAAAAAAACGGGGTGTCTTGTAAAAGACACCCCGTTTCAATATGCTGTCTAAGATAGATTATTCAGCACTTTCGGCAGCGGGAGCAGCCTCTTCGGCGGGAGCTTCTGCGGCAGCGGCAGCTTCGGCTTCTGCTTTGGCAGCGGCTTCAGCCTCGGCTTTGGCGGCAGCTTCGGCAGCTTTCTTGGCAGCTACGGCTTCTGCTTTCACTTTGTTTTTCTCTACTTCATCTTCGAGACGCTTCTTGGCGGCAGCATCTTTGGCGGCAGAGATCTTAGCCTTTTCGGCATCGGTAGCCGATTTCTTGTTCTTCAACCAGGCCTCGAAGCGTTGCTCGGCAACCTCTTCGGTGAAGGCACCTTTCTTGACACCGCCCAGCAAGTGTTTCTTCAACAATACGCCTTCACGAGAAAGGATATTGCGCACGGTGTCGGTGGGTTGAGCACCCGTTGTCAGCCAATACAAAGCCCTTTCGAAATTCAAATTTATTGTAGCAGGATTAGTGTTCGGATTATAAGAACCTATCCTTTCAATAAACTTACCATCACGTGGTGCCCTGCTATCGGCGATTACAATTTGGTAGAACGCATAGTCTTTGTGACCAAAACGTTGTAATCTGATTTTTGTTGCCATTTGAAATTTTTTAATTGGTTAGTATTTGCATTAGCGGCGCAAAGGTAGTGTTTCTTTGTGAATCGTGCAAATAAAAGTCGCTTATTTTCTTTCGGTTTCCCGGTTTTGTGTGCCGGTGAACAAGGGGTGTGCCCTTTTCATCGGGAGTGCGGGCATAGCGCCTCCTCCCACCGTTTGGGGTCGAATCCGACGAGCACGTGGGTATCGGTTACCAGAAGCGGGCGTTTGATGAGCATGCCGTCGGAAGCAAGCAGGGCGACGAGTTCGTCGGGCGATGAGGCCGGTATGCGCTCTTTCAGCTTTAACTCGCGGTATCGTTGTCCGCTGGTATTGAAGAATTTTTGCAGGGGCATGCCGCTGCGGGCAATCCAGGGGTTGAGTTCCTGGACCGATGGGGGAGTCTCGACAATGTGTCGGGCGGTTACTTCGATGTGATGGTCGGCAAGCCATTTGGCCGCCTTCCGGCAGGTACTGCACGGCGGGTATTGAAAAAACAGAGGTCTCATAGAATTTATTTTGAGGTTCGTGACAAAGATAGGAAAGAATTTTATATGCTTTTTCTTTGATTTCATATTATTATCAGTACCTTTGTTTAATCATTGCTGCATTTATCGAGAAGAGGTATATACAGTAATTGATGCCAAAATATTCGGCTCCTCTGCATTTTTTATTTTTTTGAATAGAATTCACGAATGAGGCTTTCTGAGGCACCTCTCTGAAAATGTCGGGTAAGAAGAGAATGTTCTTCAATAGGTCGTTTGAATGATGCCAAGGCTTATATTGAAACACATAAAACAGGTGGCCTGCTCCGAGTTTTCAGAGGTTGTTTTTTTACCTTTATTGGTGATATAATATGGATACACGAAATGAATGAGGATTATATAAAAAATCTGCGAAGAGGTTCGTATTACGATTTTAACAAGTTGTATGAACTGTATGCGCCCCGGCTGTATGGATTTGCATATAATCTTACACATTCGGCCGAACTGGCCGAAGAGATTGTTCAGGAGGTCTTTCTGAAAGTTTGGCAGATTCGGGAGCATATATCGCCCGATTATTCATTTCAGTCATTTCTTTTTACGATTGCAAGAAATAAATTCCTGAACGGTCTCAGACAGCAAATCTTGATGTGTTCCTATGATGAATATACGACACAATTCAATAGCCTGGCTTATGCTGAAGATGCGGTGGAAAATGAAGTGGCTTTTGAGGAACTGTCTGAAAAAATCCTGTGGGCGAAGCAGAAGTTGAGTCCACGGCAGAGGGAGATATTTGAGATGAGTAAAGAGGCGAATCTGTCTAACCAGGAAATTGCGTCTCGATTGCATATCTCGGAGCAGTCGGTGAGAAACCAGTTAAGTTGTGCCCTTCGGGTAATCAAGGAGGAACTTGTCAAAGTGGGGCTTTATCTGGTATTATATGTGTGGATTTTTTAGAGTGTTAAATAATCATAATACTCTTGTCTTTGTATGTTATGCGTTGCTCCATTTTGTGTATTACTTGTAAACAGAGTAGATGTTTGATATGAGTGAACAAGAAAAGAACATACTCGAAAAATATAGTCAAGGCTCGATTAGTGAAGAGGAATATAATACCCTCAAACAGATGTTGGCCGAAGGCGATGATGCGGAAATACTCCGAATGATAGACGAGTGTTACGAAAGAGATGCCTCTGTTTACACCATTCCGCCAGATGTGAAACCGGTTTTGCGGGACAAGATATGGCAACAGATTAAGAAAGAATCCCGTCGTAAAAGTCTGCGAAAGGTGGCTGTCTGGGCAGCCGCCGTATTGCTTCCTGTATTGATTTTTTCGACGGCTTATCTCTATTTGCAGGTCGATGAATATAAGCATGTACCCAACACGATTGTGGTCAATAACGGGCAGAAAGCCGAGTTTACCTTGCCCGATGGGACTTGCGTCCACTTGAATAGCGGGTCGAAACTGTCGTACAATTCGACTTTTAATAAGCATCGGCGTATTGTTTCACTCGAAGGGGAGGCCTTTTTTGAGGTGCAGCCCAATAAAGAGAAACCTTTTATAGTCAAGACCTCGGTTTTTAATGTGGAAGTGTTGGGTACCTCGTTCAATGTATCTGTCTATGATGATGAAAATTCGGTGGAGACCGCTCTGATCGAAGGGAAGGTAAAACTCACGTTAAATGAGTCTCGTTCATCTTCCTCGCACCCTGTTTATTTGACCCCCTCGCAGAAATATGTCTATTCCAGGAGCGATAAAAAGGGTGATATTTCACTTACCGATAAGGAGTATGAACTGGCCTGGAAAGATGGAATATTGATGTTCAAGGCCGAATCTCTCGATGAAGTTTTCCAGAAAATAGAACGTTGGTATGGCGTGACGATTCACTATGATAAGGCGAATATAATTCACGACCAGTTTACCGGGAAATTTGAGGATATAACGTTGCAAGAGATGATGAATATCTTGCGAATGCATTATAACTTGAAATATAAAATCGAGGAAAATCACATATATATAATCTGAAATCATTATGAAAAATGCGAATGAAGGCTTATGACCATAGGCCAAAGTGTTAGCCTTATCTGTTTTTGCCGTTTGTAAAATCGGGTGTTGCATCTTTTATGTGCTGATTCTTAGTTATTTCTGCGGGGTTGTTCTTGCAGGGACAAGACTTTGTTATCATTTCGCACCCGAATGGACCACGATTTAAGTTTCATTTTTTTTCATCACAAACATGACAGCCATGAAGAATTGGTTATTGTATTCAGCTATTTTAGTGTTAGTTTCGGCATGCACTTCGTCGTCCTTTTTTTCGGTTGAAGAGGGCAATACATTTATTGTTATCGACGAAAATCCTTCTGATGTTGCTCTTTTGGCGGCTCACGAACTCCAACATTTCATTCATGAGTCGGCAGACATAGAGGTACCGATTGTAAATAAAGTACCCTCGAAGGAGGCAAAGCTTTTCTGTGTCGGGAAGAGTGTCTGTACCTCGGAGTGGGACACGATTCGGTTTGCTCCGCAGGAGTACCTAATCAAAATATCACCCGATAAAGTAGTCCTGCTGGGACAAGATGAAAACAGCGGTTCTGACGACGGGCGGGATAACAACGGGATTACTCCCTGGAAAGACCGGATCAAGGTCAATTATTCGCAATTGATTGGCGATACGACCCGTCAGGTGGAGTTAGTCCTTCCGTCGATATACGACGCCCAGGGCACCTGTTATGCCGTATATGATTTTCTGGAAAAGTATATGGGTGTGCGTTTCTATGGGCCACACCCGCTGAATGTGGTCGCACCTCGGTCGATGAAGCTCCATTTTCCGGTTACGGAAACACGGAGAGCCCCCCAACTGAAATACCGGGGGGGAACATACTCTTTTGACTGGCCCATGATGAAAGATCAATATTTCCAACCCTCGGGAGAGATGTATCAACTATTTCTTCGGAGAATCAAATTCGGCGGGGAAAAATGGGCTGCCAACCATTCATTTACGGCATATCAAGATCGTTTCTTGAAGCAAAATTCCCAACATCAGGACCTTTTTGAATCGTATCACCCCGAATATTTTGCCCATGGTCGTACGGGGGGAGCACAAGAGCGTCAGTTCTGTTATACCAATCCTGCGTTTATCCAACAGGTTTCACAGGATGCCCGCGATTATTTCGACGGCAAGCCCTTAAAGGGGAGTCAAATTGCTTTGGGCGATTACTTTGCCGTAGTCCCGCTCGACAATGCCAACTGGTGCCGGTGCCCCGAATGCCAGAAGCAACTGGCTCTCGACAAGAACAATATTCGGGGGGAACATTTTAATTGTGGTACCGCGACTCATTATCTTTGGACCTTTGTCAACCGAGTCGCACAAGAGGTGAAAAAGACACACCCCGATAAAAAAATTGCCTCGTTGGCCTATCATGTATATGCCTATTGCCCCAAAGATATGCAACTCGAAGATAATATTTCGGTCGCTATCTGTCTCCACCCCCGCAACTATTGGGCTCCCAAGATGAAGGAGAATGAGATGGATTTGTATGAAGACTGGATTAAGGAGAGCAAATCGAGCGGGCGTCGCCTCTATCTGTGGAATTATCTCTGCTTCCCTACGGAGCGAGGATTGATTCAAGGGTTTAATGTCTTCCCGGGATTCAGTATACACCCATTGTCCGAGCAGGTGAAGAAGTATGTGCAAGATGGCATAAGGGGTATTTTTTTATGTGGAATAGGCGAGCAGTTGGATTTTTATGCCACGATGAAACTTTATGACGATTCCAGTATAGATATTGACCGCCTGGTCGATGAGTTTTTCTCGTTATACTTTGGGAAGGCCTCCAAGCCGATGCACGATTTTTACAACAAGATAGAAGCCGTTTACACGAATCCGGCCAATTATCCGATAGAGGTTCAGACATGTGAGGCTCAGTTCCATCAGACCGAGGAGATAGCCTGGAAGTATTTGGGTACCGATTCGGTTATGAGCGAGTTGGAAGGGTATATGGACGAGGCATTAGGTCTGGCCGATACGCCCGAAGTGCGGGCCCGAGTGCAATCGTGGTACGACGGGGTGTGGCAGTACATGAAAGAAGGGAAAGAAAAGTATATGAAGTCGAACGCTCAAAAATAGTTGTCTCATGAAACTCATTCACTTTACATGGGCTGCACTTTTCGGGGTATTTCTTTTCAGTTGTACGGCGGGAGATACCATTAAAAACGAGTCGATACGCATCATTCCACTGCCCAACTATTATCAGTTGAAGCCGGGAACATTTGATATTGACAAGCATACGTCAATCGCAATCGATAAGTCGGACTCCACAATGGTTGCGTTGGCCTCCTATTTTAATGAAAAGTTGGCTCGTGTCACACGGTATGAACTCCCGGTAAAGGATACGGGTGAGATACTTTTCGAACTGGTGACTGCCCCCGAACTGGATACGGAAGGCTATCGTATTTGCGTCACTTCCGATAAGATAAGGATACGGGCCAATGCTTATCATGGCATTTTCAATGGCATACAGTCGTTACTTCAATTAATACCGTTAGACACGGTGGCGGGCAAGAAATCCCGATGGGAGATAGGTTGTATCGAGATAACGGATAAGCCGCGTTTTGCCTGGCGCGGGTTGATGCTGGATGTCAGTCGTCACTTTTTTACCAAACAAGAAGTGAAGAGGTATATCGATTTGATGGCCGAGTATAAGTATAATGTTTTCCATTGGCATCTGACCGATGACCAGGGGTGGCGCATCGAAATAAAATCGCTGCCCCGACTGACCTCGGTAGGTGCTTGGCGGGCCCCTCGTGTAGGCAACTGGTGGGAGCGCAGCCCTCAATCCGATGCCGATTCGCTCTCCTATGGAGGATATTATACACAAGACGATATTCGGGAGATTGTGGAATATGCCCGGACCCGTTACGTTACGGTTGTCCCCGAGATTGACATACCGGGCCATAGCATGGCCCTTCTTGCGGCCTATCCCGAGGTTTCGTGTATGGGAGGTCCCTTTTGTGTAAATGTGGGAAATCCTTTTTACACGAAAGAAGAAAATTCGCTTTGTGTCGGGAAAGAGCGCACGTTCGCTCTACTTGATTCGATATTTGGTGAAATAGTATCGCTTTTCCCCTCGGAATATATTCATATCGGTGGCGATGAATGCTATAAAGGATTTTGGGAACAATGTCCCGATTGTAAAAGGCGAATGGCACTTGAAAAGCTCAACAGCACAACCGAGTTGCAGAGTTATTTTGTCAAAAGAGTAGCTTCGTCCATTCAGAGAATGGGAAAAATCGTGATTGGCTGGGACGAGATTCTCGAAGGCGGATTGGCTCCCGAAGCCATTGTCATGTCTTGGAGAGGGAAGCAAGGAGGGATAGAGGCTATCCGCCAGGGACATGCGGTTGTCATGACTCCGTTTGAACATTGTTATCTCGATTTGTATCAGGGTGATCCTGCGGTGGAACCCAACACATATTCGATGTTGAGGTTGGAAGACTGTTATAAATTCCAGTTTGTACCAGATAGTGTGGATAATACCTTTGTTTTAGGCGGCCAGGGTAATTTGTGGACCGAGTCGGTTCCTCATTATCGTCAGGCCGAGTATATGACCTGGCCCCGGGCTTTGGCTATTTCGGAGACATTGTGGAACGAAAGCTGTACGAAAAACTGGGAGTTCTTTGTCCAGCGGGTTGAGAAACAGTTTATCCATTTCGAGCAGTTGGGTGTCAATTATGCCCGAAGTATCTATGACCCTATCATAAAGCCTTTTATCAATGACGAGGGAGAGTTGCGTGTCGCATTGAGAACCGAGGTTGACGGGCTCGATATATATTACACCTTCGACAATACGAATCCCGATTCTTATTCCAATCTCTACACCGGTCTCCTCTCCATTCCGAAAGATGCCTCGATGCTGAAAGTGGTTACTTACAGCGGTCAGCAGCGGAAAGGCCGGCAGATAAATCTTACGATAGAAGAGTTGGAAAGGCGAGTGAAGGAGACGAATTAAGTGTTGTAAAACATATAAAAACCGATGTTACAAAACAGGAATCCGGGTGTATTACTATTTGAACGGCAAAGACAAGAGATAAGATTGTAATTTGAAAAAGTAAACTAATTATGCTGTAAACCATGAAATGCACGAAGACAAGATGGAATATTCGATTGTGGCGTATGGCTCTGCTTTTGTTTGTATGGAGTGGAACTTTCTACACGAATGCACAGAATAGCAATTCACAAAATGCTTATTTATCTATAAACCTCAACAAAGTGACGATAAAGCAATTCTTTGATGAGATTCAACGGAAAACCGATTATACCTTTTCGTATCGAGAGGGTATATTGGACAACAAGAAAGATGTCACTTTGCAGGCTCAAAACAGACCGCTGTCCGAAATCCTTAAAACGGTATTGGACGCAAAGGGGCTGAACTTTTCCATTCAATCCAAATCGATTGTGGTTACCCGAAAAAGTTCGGCCCCTGTAACCTTGAAGGGTAGGGTGACCAGCAGCAGAGGCGAACCTCTGATTGGCGTGACCGTGTTCGTGAAAGGGGGTAAGGCTGGAACCTCTACCGATATGGACGGTAATTTCTCGATTCGTGTGGATAGTCGAGATGCGACCTTACAGTTTACCTATGTGGGTTACAAGTCGGAGACCGTTTCGGTCAAGGGGCGCAATTTTGTTGCCGTAACGATGGAGGAGGATAGCCACATGTTGAACGAAGTGGTGGCCGTCGGGTATGGTGTGATGCGTAAAAGTGACCTCACCGGCTCGGTAGCCCGTATCGGTGGTGAAGATATAACCAATGCGCCAACCGTGCGTCTGGACCAGGCTTTGACCGGTAAGGTCTCGGGGGTACATATTACCAATACCTCGGGTGAGCCGGGAGCCGCTACCAATATATTGATTCGTGGAGGCAATTCTATCTCGGCCAGTAACGAGCCGCTTTATGTAATCGACGGATTTATCGGAGCCGGCGATTTGAATATGATTGACCCGAACGATATAGAGTCTATCGAGGTCTTGAAAGACGCAGCTGCCACTTCGATATATGGCTCGCGGGGAGCAAACGGCGTTATCATTGTCAACACGAAGCGAGGTGCCGAGGGCAGCAATAATATTTCGGTAAATGCCTATTTCGGAGTTCAGCACATTGCCAAGAGATTGGAGATGATGAATGCCCGGGAATATGCCGAGATGCTTAATCAGCAAGATGTCTCGGTCAACCAGGAGCCCTCTATCGAGAACCCCAGTATATATGGCGAGGGAACCGATTGGCAAGACGAGATACTGCGCATGGCGTTTATTCAAAATTATCAAGTAGCAGCCTCGGGCGGCAGTAAGGATAGCCGCTATTATCTGTCGATAAGTATGTTTGACCAGGAGGGTGTCATTAAAAAATCGGGTATCAGACGATACCAGACGCGTCTGAATCTCGATAGAAAGATACGGAAGAATATAAACATCGGAGCCAATTTCCAGTTCTCGTATACTCAGAAGAACCCCAATCTGGTAAGTCTGGGAGGCTTCGATTATCAAAGTTCGGCATTGGCGATACCGCCTACCATGAATGTGTATAACGAAGATGGCACGTATGCATCGGATAGCCCTTCGCGAGTCGTAAGCAATAAAATCGATCATGTAGTGGCCCAGTTGAACGAACGGGAAAAACTGGAAAAATCGTCGAGTGTATATGCCGGTATATTTGCCGACTGGGAAGCCATAGAGGGCTTGAAATTTAAAACCTTCCTGGGCTTGAATACCAGCCACAGCAAGACGAGCGAGTATAAACCCAGCACATTGCCGACCATGATTCAGAATAAAATCAAGGGAGAGGCTTGGATTAACCAGGGGGAGAGCTATTCTATCCTTTGGGAGAATACGGTCAATTATATGAAAGAGGTGGCTACCGGTCATCATTTGACGGTGTTGGGTGGATACACGTTGCAGACGTCCAGAAGTGAAGGCCTCAGTTTGTATGGAAAAAACTTCACGAGCGATTTGCTGGGCTGGAACAATCTTTCCGATTCTGAAACGTTGACCCGACAAATCGGGAGCTCGGCATCGGAATGGGCTATTATTTCCTATCTGGGACGTATCAACTATTCGGCGTTGGACCGGTATCTGTTGACCGTCACGGGGCGGTACGACGGTTCATCACGTTTGGGAAAAGATAACCGATTTGCATTTTTCCCCTCGGTGGCAGTCGCATGGAGACTTTCGGAAGAGAAGTTTATGAAGCAATTCTCAAACTTGGACAATTTGAAGATACGGTTAAGTTACGGATTATCCGGTAACCAGGATATTGCCCTGTATCAGACTCTGCCTTTGATGAAGCAGCAAAATGTGATATTGACCGATGTCCCTCAGATAGGATATATTCCCGACCGTTTGGGCAATGATAAATTGAAGTGGGAGACGACCTCGCAGTTTGACCTCGGTATCGATGCCTCTTTCTTCAAATCGCGATTGAATATCGAGTTTGATGCGTATGTGAAGAATACCAAAGATTTGTTACTCGATGTCGAGTTTCCATATACATCGGGATTCAAGAATGGATTTATGAATGTGGGTAAAATTTCCAATCGGGGAGTCGAACTGATGATTCGCAGTACCAATATCGTTGCAAAAGATTTTACATGGACCACCGAATTCAATATATCCCACAATAAGAATATGGTAGTAGCCTTGGGCCCTGACAAGGATTTTGAATACACGTTCCGTCCCGGGTTGGGAACTCACCCCTATTCCTGGTTGAAAGTAGGTGAGCCGGTAGGTGCGTTTTATGGATATATCATGGACGGCATATACCGTACCCGGAAGCAGATTGAAGCCGGGAGTGAGCCGAATGCCTCGCTTGGGCAGAAAATCTATCGCGATATAAATAACGATGGCGTGATTACTATCGAAGATCAGACCACGATAGGCGACCCCAATCCCGACTTTTTTGGGGGATTGAACAATACCTTTACCTACAAGGGTTTTACGTTGAGTATATTCCTGCAAGGGACATTCGGCAATGATATTTTGTCGGGGGGAGATTTCCTGTATGCGACAATCGATCCGCGGTTCGTTAACCAGTATAAGTGGGTCAAGGATTTCTGGTCGCTCGATAATCCCGATGCTCAATATCCCAAACTCTATTCAAATGATGAGTATCAGCCGTCGACCTACATGGTTCACGACGGGTCGCACTTGAAGATAAAGAGTGTGAGTCTCTATTACGATTTCCCCGTGAAAAAGTGGAAAAAGAACAAGGTCCTCTCGGGATTGCAGTGTTATGTGATAGGAACCAATCTCTACACGTTTACCTCGTATAAAGGGTATGACCCCGAGGTAAATACAGGAGCCGAAGGAGGTTATGACGTATATTCGACCAATGTCCTTCGAGGTATGGACTTTACGGCTTATCCCTCGGCGAGAACGTTCACTTTTGGTATAAAACTGACCTTATAAGACATAATTATGAGAGACATAAGAATAGCGATTTTATGCGCGTTGACCACTATATTGGGTTCATGCACGGATATGTTGGACAAGGAGCCAATCTCCCAACTGAGTGTAGACAATCTGTTCAATACCGAAGAGGGAGCCGATGCGGCAGTCGTGGGGTGTTACAGCTTTTTGTATGGCACGGGATATTACTGGCAGGAACGATGGGTGTTTGCCTTTGAAGGGACCGATATATCGGGTAGTGGAGGAGGCTCGGCCGATTATCAATGGACTGCCGGGGAGAACCGGTGGAGCGATTGGTGGCTGACAACGTATCAGGCAATTTGTGCCTGCAATGTGACCATCTCTCGACTGAATAAATCGTCGTTCGACGAAAGTGTGAAAGACAAGTTATTGGCCGAAGCCCGGTTTTTAAGAGCCTTTTATTATTACCATGCGCTTACTTACTGGGGTGGGGTACCCTTGTTGAAAGACGAGATTTCTTCGCTCGATCAGGTGTCGAATGTGAAACGATGCACTCGCGAGGAGTTGGCCGAGTTCATTATTACCGAAGCCGGAGAGGCGGCCAAAGTCCTGGACAAGGATCCCGACGTTCCGGCCCGGGTAAGCAAAGGCGCGGCTTTGATGCTGCAAGCCAAGGTATATATGTGGCAGGAGCAATGGGAAGATGCGGCCAAGACGTGTGAGGCGATTATGGCATTGAATAAATATGATTTGTTCGACCAGTACAGCGATGTCTTTTCTGTACAGTATGAGAATCAGAAGGAACATATTTTCTCGGTTCAGTTCAATGCCGACTATACCGAGTTCTCGGCCCGCATGTTATGGTATTTGGGACCCAGTAAAGATGAATGGGACAAGTTTAATGGCTTGGGCGGCTGTTCAGCTCCCGCTTCGTTTTATGACAAATATGATGAATGGGATTATCGCCTCGAACACAACTTGGCCAAGACTTGGCGCAACCAGCCTTTCAAGGATAGCCGTATCGCCATTATCAAATATTGGGACCGTACGGGGAATCAGATGCTTGATCACGACGGACTGAATTTCCCGGTATTCCGTTTTGCCGATGTCTTGCTGATGTATGCCGAATCGTTGAACGAGTGGAAACTCGGCCCTACACAGGAGGCTTATGATGCGGTGAACAGAGTGCGGGTTCGGGCCGGGGTCGACGAGATAGAGAACTATGATTACGATAAGTTCAAATCGTTTATTCAAGACGAGCGGGCTCGTGAATTGTGTTACGAAGGACATCGTCGGTTCGATTTGGTGCGATGGGGCATTCTGGTCGAGACTGTCAAGAGAGTAAGTCAAGAAATAAATTCAAAGGGCTATGAATATGTAGATGAGCGGCATAATTTGTGTCCTATTCCCGAGACCGAAATTATCAAAAACGGGAATCTCGAACAAAATCCTGGATATGCAACCTCTAATAAATAATGCGATATGAAAACGATAACAAAAATAATTTTGCTCCTTATGGTTCCTTTGTCGTTAATCTCTTGTGAAAAGGAAGATGAAGACTTTCCGTTGAAAGACAGTTACCTGTATGTATGGAACGTGCGTACGTGGAGTGTAGGAACCGAAAGCAAATTGTCGGACATAAAAGTCACCTATTTTTTCATGGGCGATACCGCTCGGGTGAAGCAGATTAATTTCTGGATTATCAAGGAGAATGAAACTTTATATGCCGAGGAGGCCATGGCCCATCAGGATAGGGCTTATCAACTGACCAGTATACAAAATGATCCGGATCAGAAGGAGTATAAGAATCAATGCTCTTTCCGTTTCCCCGATGATATTGTCGTCGACTACGACGGAGACCCGTTTGTGCCTGGCGGTGAATATCGATTGGTGGTAAAAGCGTTGGGAACGGACGACATGATAGTCGACAGCCCTACGGTGGAGTCGGGCGTTTTCACGATATATGACCCTGATGCGTCGGATACAGATCAATAGTTAACCTTAATACATATATGTTATGAATAAAAAATTATTCTTGTCTCTTTGTTGTGTGTTCTCGATTTTATGCGTAACGGCACAGTCGTTTGAAGAGAACAAAGCATTTCAGTTAAACGTGAACAACGGTGATGCCTATCTCGATTGCGGGAATATCGCCGAGCTGAACGAGGCTGCCCAATATACGATAGAGATGTGGGTGAATGTGACGTTGAGCGAATTGCCCGACCGTTTTGTGATGTTCAAGAAGGAGCAGTCGGACGAGGTGAACCGCATTAAGATTCAGGTGGAAAAGAACGGCCAGATTTACATCATGCAATCGAATGGTGGCGACGGAGCTTTTGCTCAGACCGCCGCAGGAGCGTATCCCGAGAGCGGCTGGCATCATATAGCTCTGGTGTATGACGGGGCGAAAGGTACGAGTGACGAAGGAGCCATGATTCTGTATATCGATGGGGTTCGGCAATCGATTTCAAACGCAACCTTCAAGTCCACGACCGGCAATATAGATGCACCTTTTGCGTTGGGAGGCCCTGCGCTGAATGTGAAATACGATGAGGTAAAAGTCTGGAACAAGGCTTTGAGTGCGGCTACCATCATGGAGTGGAAAGACTATAAGGTTCTCGATTCACACCCTGAGAGAGAGTCGTTGGTAGCATATTATGATTTTCAAAAGGTTTCGGGGAATACGGTCTCCGATGAAGCAGAAAACTATCCGGCTTTATTTGACGAAACGGAAGCGGCTGTGGTGAATGCCGAGTTTGCCATTTCGGAAGAGCAGCCTACACCCATTGCCGTAAATAATGGATTCAGGTTGAATGTGAATAACGGTGATGCCTATCTCGATTGCGGGAATATCGCCGAGTTGAACGAGGCTGCCCAATATACGATAGAGATGTGGGTGAATGTGACGTTGAGCGAATTGCCCGACCGTTTTGTGATGTTCAAGAAGGAGCAGTCGGACGAGGTGAACCGTATTAAGATTCAGGTGGAAAAGAGTGGCCAGATTTACATCATGCAGTCAAACGGTGGTGATGGCGCCTTTGCTCAGACCGCCGCAGGCGTGTATCCCGAGAGTGGCTGGCATCATATAGCTCTGGTGTATGACGGGGCGAAAGGTACGAGTGACGAAGGAGCCATGATTCTGTATATCGATGGAGTTAGGCAATTGATTTCAAACGCAACCTTCAAGTCCACGACCGGCAATATAGATGCACCCTTTGCGGTGGGTGGTCCTGCGTTGAATGTAGAATATGACGAAATAAGAATTTGGAATAAGGTATTGTCCGAAACGGTAATCAACGAATGGGTTTCGTATCGATTGAACGATTCGCACCCCGAGAAAGAGTCGCTTGTGGCCTATTACGATTTTGAAGATGTCTCGGACAATCAGGTAGCAGACCGACAGGGAAATTATCCGGCTACCTTCAAGTCGGGAGAGGGGGAAATAAGGTTGAACGATTTGCAGTTGTTTGAAAAGGAAAATCTCCCCACAGCAATAGAAGAGCGCCAGGCTCACAGCGATTGTACGTTGCAGATCATTACAGCGGGAGGCGAAGTGAGATTGAAGGGGTTGGTTTCACAAACGGTATCAGTCTACAATCTGTCGGGCGCTTTGGTGCGTACGCTGCAAATAGATAAAGACGAAGAGGTCACTCTGTCGGACTTGCCACGCGGATTTTATATTGTGAACAGACAAAAAATCATTATCAAATAGGTCTGGACCATTACTGTTATTGATGTAAAACCATTCAAAAAAGAATATATATGAAAAAGATACTGTTTTTGGCATGCCTATTCCTGTTCTGTGCCGTGAATACAATGACGGCCCAACTTTCGGGGAACAAGGGATTCAAATTTCTGGTAAATAGTTATGACGCCTATCTCGATTGTGGCGATATTACCCAGTTGAACAATACGAGTGCCTATACCATAGAGGCGTGGGTGAATGTAGATTTGGACGAACTCGCCGATAGATTCATCATCTTTAAGAAAGAACAGTCGGACGAGCGCAACCGTATCAAGGTGCAGGTAGAGAAGAATGGTCAGATTATCGTGATGCAGGCAAGTGGCGACGGGGCATATGCACAAACCTCGGCAGGGGCCTATCCACGAAGCGGCTGGCATCATGTCGCCTTGGTGTATGATGGAACAAAAACCAGTACCGACGAAGGGGTTATCGTGTTTTATGTAGATGGTATAAAGCAAAGTTTCTCAAATTCATTCTTTAAACAGACAACGGCTACCATCGATGCCAATTTCATGTTGGGAAGTCCGTCGGTAGCTTGTTACGATGAGGTGAGAATCTGGAATAAATCGTTGAGTCCCGAGACCATTTCAAAGTGGAAAAGCTACAAGGTGCTGGATTCTCACCCCGATAAAGATGCCTTGGTGGCCTATTATGATTTTCAGAATGTCTCGGGTACTACCGTCCCCGATTTGCAGGGAGCATACCCGGCAACCTTCAAGACTTCGGAAGCCGAAATCCAGGATATCGATTTGAAGATATTTGAAGAGGTGGGCGAAATGACCGTCGAGAGTGCCATGGTTTCTCAAAATACGGGGAATGCCTATGTGAAGGAGGAGAATATTCAGCTGCTTACCTTGAAGGTGAATGCGGTTGGAGCCGGCGAACTGTATCTGTCGGGTCTGGATTTTTCGCTCACAGGAACCACCGACATATCGGACATCATTAACGTCAATGTCTATTTTGCCGGAAATAGCGCTCAAATTAACGATGATTCCTATACGATGAATTATCAGGCTTTGAGGCCTGGAAGTACGGGCAGTATTGAACTGCGAGATGGAACGAATGCCGCAAAGCAACTGCTTAGTGCGGGAAATAATTTCTTTATCATTGCGGTGAGATTAAAACCGAATGCTACCGATTTGAATAAACTGGACGGGGAGATAACCAAACTCTATTTTGACAATGGGTCCGACTTGACTCCACAAGACCCGTCGCCTGCGGGGGATATGACTATTCGCCAGATTTATCTGTTGGATCAAGAGGCATACAAGAAAAAATGTACCGATTATAACAATAAGATTGTGTTTGGCTGGTTCCCGTGGTTTAGTGTGACCTCAATCGACCAGGTCGATTGGAAAGGCCTGACGCATATATCACCCATCGGGTTTGAGATAGATAAAGGTAATTATGTGCCTACATTTGAAGATAAGGGCATCGATTTGAAATGGCCTTGGATTGATTTTATCAATGCCGCTCATAAAAATGGGGTAAAGGTAGTGGCCTCTATTACGGGAAATGTGCGCGATGGCGGTAATACTCAGTTCTATGTCGACTTGTTCTCCGACTCCCAGAAGATGAGGGCTGCGGCGGTTGCCATTGCCGAGTTCGTCGATAAATATAATCTGGACGGTATCAATATGGACATTGAAGAGTTCTACAATACGGTGCCCAATCATGGCGAGAAGTATAACGAACTGATTGGGTATATCGATGAAGAGCTGGAAAAGATTAACCCCGATTTTGAACTTTCGGTGGCCACCTATCCGGGCAATGAAAACGGAGAGTGGAATTTCCCGGGTATGTTGGAAAGTTGCGATTTCCTTACGATTATGATGTATAATATCGGTTCCACGTTCACATGCCCTCTGCCTGAGGCTAAGGAACGCATTCAAAAATATTGGCTCGATATCGACATACCGGCCTCCGATATAGTCATTGCTTGGCCCTATTACGGCAACCTTTTCAATGGCGGCACGAATGTTGGTACGGCTGTGCTCGGGGACCTTCCGCTCTATTCAAAGGACAACAACATCACCTGGGACGAGTCGGCTCAATGCAACGTGTATCGATACAACGACAATGGAGCCGATATGACGGCCTATGTCGAGGATTTGACCAGTTTAGGACTGAAATATGAATATACCCGGCAAGGGGGATTCAAAGGTATCGGTATTTGGGCATTGGGACAAGATGCCGGAATGGAAGAGGAGGCTTATGACCTGATTAGAAAATATTTCGATACAACCTATGACGGCAGTGCCGTCGAGTCGGTTTACACAACGGGTCGTGTATCATTATATCCGGTTCCGGTAGAGGACGTGCTCTATATCCGTGCCGCAGGCGATACGGCTTGTGGTATCGTAAGGATATACAATGCGGCTGGAGCATTGGTCGCTCGTGAAACGATATCGGCATCTGCCGGAGCCGTTGATATGGCCGATCTCCCCACAGGATATTATATCGTACAGGTACAAACCGACGCCGGCTTGGCGGTATGCAGAATTATTAAGAAGTAAATTCATCAGGATTTGGGGTGGGCCCGAGAGATGGATCGGTTTTCAACCACACCTCCCGGGCCTCTTTTCAATCAAGACAAAAATCGTAGCGGATAAAGTGGAAAAGGAGTAAGGAAGCTTGTTTGTGTACAGCCTCTTTGATATGGAGAGAGGTTCGGCCTCTGCTTCATATTGGGAGCTGCAAGGGAAGAGCCTTCCTGCAATTAGGACAGCAGGAGAATGGGTGATGGAAAAAGATAGACGTCTTATCGTTTATTCGATAAATTAAAAAATCGTTCCCTCTGCATTCATGACGTCGATTATGGGTGAGTCTCGAAAGTTTTTGGTGTACATCTTTCGAGGCTCCCTTTTTTTATTGGATAGGGGCATGGCTTTTCTCAGCCTTGTTCGGGGAGATATGGCGATAAGAGAAGGTATAAACAGAGGCCTGAATTTCTTCGAAATAGTTTCAATTTACAGAAAGTTTAATAATTTGTATGCTGAAATTTAAGAGCCTCCTCGAAAAATTTTATGCAGAATTTGTTTATCTTCACCGCTGAAACGTGAATTATTATGTCCTCCTATTCTCGAAAATCAACTCGCAACAAGGCCTTGTGGGGCTATCTGCTCCTGGTTGTCGTGTTGCTCTCCTCCTCGTGGTTTGTTTATCACGAAATCGGTTTGCTGGTTTCGATACGGGAGGTCGAGAAGGAGATGAGTGTCAAGCGGCACCGGGTGTCCGATGCCCTGTCGATGCTCTATCGCACCGAGACTTTGGGGCAATCGTTGGTTTGGGGCCGATATTCCGACTATCCGGTTTACCGGCAGTTGATGAACGAGGTGGTGTCGTGTGTCGACTCGTTGGGTGACATCACGACCGATTCGGTGCAACTGTCGCGTATCGACAGCATAGTTTTTCTATTGAATCGGAAAAATACGGTAATCCGCCGGTTGATGAGTACCTCGATTGATGTAGCCGAGGAGCAGAACCGGAAGATTGAAAATATGATGCGCCAGCAGGACTCCCTGCTGCTGATTCATAAACATCAGCAGACGCTGTCGCAACAGAGCGATTCGCTCATTGAGAAACGTCGCCGCCGGAATCTGTTCGGGCGTATTGCCGATGCCATTTCGGGCAAGTCGCCCGTGCGGTTGGACAGCATTCGGGGGGAGTCGAAGCGGATAAGCGCGTTGAGCGACTCGCTGGCTTCCGACTTGCGGGCCATGGAGAGCGGTTTCAACGAGAGCCGTGAACTGTCGAAGCAGGCGCTCGAACGGGAGCGTTGGCGACTGCGCAATGATAACCAGCGGTTGAGCGGACAGATAAGCCGGCTGATGAACAGCTTCGAGCAGGAACAGTTGCTGGTATCGGAGCGGATTCTCGACCGCAATGAGGCGATTCGACAGGAGTCGATGAATACGTTGTTGGTTGTGACCTCGGGTGCGATTGTTCTGGCGGTAGTTTTCGGAATACTGGTTTGGCGGGGGTGGATGCGCGATGATCGCTGGCGCTGCGAGTTGGAAGAGGCTCGCTGCCGGGCCGAGGAGCTGTTGGAGGCTCGTGAGAAGTTGATGATGACGATTACACACGATTTCAAGGCACCGCTGAGTTCGATTATCGGGTATGTCGAGTTGATGATGCGACTCGACAACAGCGAGCGGCAGCGCTTTTATTTGCAGAATATGAAAGCTTCGTCCGACCATCTGCTGGCACTGGTGAGCGACCTGCTCGATTTTTATCGGTTGGAGTCGCATAAGCTTGATGTGAATCACATGGCTTTCAACCCGCGGGCGCTCTTTGAAAAAATCGTGTCGGCCATGCAGCCGGTGGCCGACAAAAAACAGTTGAAACTGCTGTTGAAAGCCGAGCCATCGGCCGATGCCACCTTCTCGGGTGACCCCTTGCGCATTCAGCAGATTGTCGACAATCTGCTCTCCAATGCGTTGAAATTTACGGCCCAGGGTACGGTCACGGTGCATCTGTTTGTGCGGGTGCGCTATCTGGTCTTTTCGGTAAGCGATACGGGGCGGGGCATAGCCCGCAACGATTTGGAGCATATATTCCAGGCCTTTACCCGGCTGTCGTCGGCACAGGGTGTCGAGGGATTCGGGTTGGGCCTGACCATTACCCGGCACTTGGTCGAACTGATGCACGGTCGCATCAATGTGCGCAGCATGGAGGGGGCGGGCAGTACCTTCACCGTTGAGATTCCTCTCGATGAGGTTGATGAGGCGGGGAAGGCCGAGACTGAGGTGCCTGCCTTTGCCGGACGTCGCTGCCTGTTGCTCGATGATGACAAGCTGCAACTGACTCTTTTCGAGAACCAGCTGAACCAGCTTGGGGTAGAGGCGGTACCCTGTGTGCGATCCGAGGAGGTGTTGAGCTATCTGCAACATGAGTCGTTCGATGTGGTGTTTACCGACATGCAGATGCCCGAGATGGACGGAGTGCAATTCTTGAAATCGCTACGCGAGTCTGAACTCGCGCAGGCCCGGACGATTCCGGTAGTCGTGGTGACGGCCCGCAGCGATGTTGACCGCTTGTTGTCCGAGGGCTTTTCGGCCATTTTGCACAAGCCCTTTTCGTTGGCCCAACTCACCGACTGTCTGTCGGTCATTTGGCAAGAGACCCCCAAGTCGGTTCTCGGGGTGTCGGTGCAGTCTGGGGCTGATCATTTGTCAGAAGGGTATGATTTCTCGGCGCTCACGGCTTTTGCCGGCGATGATAAAGCGGCTCGCCGACAGATTTTACAGACATTCCTGCAAGAACTTACCTCCCAAATCGGTGAGTTGGAAGAGGCCCGGCTACGTCGCGACGGCCTTGTCGTGACCCGTGTGGCCCACAAGTGGCAGCCCATCTTTGCCATGTTGAAGGCCTCGGAAATGTTGCCGCTGCTTTCGCGTCTGGAAGAGGAGGGGGCCGACTCGTGGACCGACAATCTGTCGGCCCATTTGACGCAGGTGCTCGATTGCGCCGGGCAGGTACGCGATACGCTTCAATCCATATTAAAGAAGGAGGAACAAATATGAAACATATCCTTATCGTCGAGGACGATACGACTTTTGCCGTCATGTTGCGGACTTGGCTCTCTAAAAAGGGATTCCGCATTACTGCGGTTTCGGGGCTTGCTGCGGCTCGGCGAACGTTGCAGGACGAGTTGGTCGACCTGACCCTTTGTGACCTGCGTCTGCCCGATGGCGATGGTATCGACCTGTTGGAGTGGCTCCATGCCCGTCGGCAGCCTGTGCCCGTTATCGTGATGACCAGTTATGCCGCTATTCCTTCGGCCGTGCAAGCCATGAAGCTGGGAGCCCAGGATTATGTGGCCAAGCCTGTCAATCCCGAGGATCTGTTGCAGAAAATCAACGAGGCACTCGGGGCTGTTGCGACCGCCGATACCGAGGCGGTAAAACCGAGGAAGGAGCGACCGGGAAGGAGCGAAGCCGAAGAACCCTCGTTTCTCGAAGGGCAGAGCGAAGCAGCCCGCCAACTCTACTCCTATGTGAAACTGGTGGCCCCCACCAGCATGTCGGTGCTGATAAACGGGGCAAGCGGTACCGGAAAAGAGTATGTGGCCAAGCGTATACACCAGTTGAGCAAGCGGGCCGACAAACCTTTTGTCGCCATCGATTGCGGCGCTATCCCCAAGGAGTTGGCTGCCTCCGAATTTTTCGGTCATAAAAAGGGTTCGTTTACCGGGGCCATCGAGGATAAGGTGGGAGCCTTTGTCGAGGCCGACGGGGGAACGATATTCCTTGACGAGATAGGCAATCTCAGCTACGATGTGCAGATACAGTTGTTGCGGGTGTTGCAGGAGCGACGGGTGAAACCCATCGGCACGACAACCGACATTAAAGTCGATGTGCGGTTGATTGCCGCCACCAACGAGGATTTGAAGTCTGCCATTGCGACTGGAGCCTTTCGGGAGGACTTGTACCACCGCATCAACGAGTTTACCATCTGTATGCCGCGCCTGTGCGAGCGGGGAGAAGACATTCCGCTCTTTGCCAATTTCTTCCTTGACCAGGCTAATCGCGAGTTGGAGAAACCCGTGCCGGGATTCCGACCCGATGCCATGGAGCAGATATGCCGCTATCGCTGGCCCGGTAATCTGCGTGAGATGCGCAATACCGTAATGCGGGCGGCTTTGCTGGCTCAGGGAGCTCCTATCGGCGTGGAACATTTGGGGCTGGATATGGAAGTCGGGCGGCAGACCAGCGCTCTGCACGACCCCGATAGTGAACGTGCCAAGATTGTGGAGGCCCTGCAACGCTGTTCGGGCAACAAGAGCAAAGCGGCAGAGGTATTAGGTATCGACCGCAAGACGCTGTATAATAAATTGAAATTGTACCGAATCGAGTGAACTTTGGCAAGTCAAGATGCGGATAGTCCAATCTATTGGAGTAAGTTTTTTGTGTAGAGGTGTGGAATTTTTCCACACCTCTACACGTATATTCCACACAATTCCCCACAAGTCAAATCTTTTTAGGATAAATTTATCTGATTGATAGTTAATTGATTGTCCGATTCTAGACTGGATTGGCACGGCGGTTGCACATTCATTGGACGAAGAATGGAATAATAGAGTGTATAACTAAAAAAAATGTGGAATTATGAAAAAGTTAATGTTATCAGTCGCCGTATTTATGATGTCGGTTAGCGTTACGTCTTTTGTTTCGTATGCACAAAGTCCGAGCGAAGAACCGGCACCCACCGATAGTGTTCCCGCACAAGAGCCCAAGGGTGAAGCATTTGTGTTTTGTCTGAATGAGGAGCCGGCCCCTGCCGATAGCGTCCCCACTCAAGAACCGAAGGGTGAGAACTCTTTGTTCTGTTTGGCAGAAGAGCCGGCTCCCACCGACAGTGTACCCGCTCAGGAGCCCACGAAAGACGAGCCTCAAAGCCAGCTTTCTCTGCTTTGTCTGACCGAGGAACCCACCGACAGTGTACCCGCTCAGGAACCTACGAAAGACGAGCCTCAAACCAAAATCTCTATCGCATAACTTTTGCATCGATAAAGTGAGTTAATCCTAAAAAAGCGTTCTTATTTTTTATCTGTTTTAGTGAAGCCGATTCGGGCATTTCTCTGTATACCAAGGGGAAATGCTCGAATCTTTTTTGTATAAACAAGAAGCGCGATTTATTGAATAAAGAGCCTTGTTTATGAATAAAAAAGTAAATAATACGAGAAACTGAGTAATTCTCACTATATTTGTAGCGTTAAATTGTGTTTATAGCTCTGTTTAAGAGATAAAGATGCAAGGAACGACAGGAGAGCCTGATTTAGTCGAGGATAACGTATTGTTGTCTGGAAGCTTAGGCTTTGCCTAAACCGAACTGTGGATATGATTGGAAATGGCGAGGAAGGGTGGTATGTAGCAAAAACCTATCGACAGGAACGCAAGATAAAGGAGCTTCTTGAACGTATGGGTATCAGGCACTTTGTCCCGTTTCACGAAGTGATTAAGGAGATAGGCGGGAAAAGAAAGAAGGTAGAGATACCCTTTGTCAGTGGTCTGATATTTGTATATGGTCATGCAAAAGATTGCATTTCGTTGGTGAATGACTATGGGTATCCCATGCGGTATGTTCGCGATTTTTCCAGCCGTTCGTTGTTGCAGATACCCGATAAGCAGATGGAAGATTTCATCTATCTGGTGGAACACCATGAAAATGAAATCGAGATATTGCCGCATGATCTGCGCCGAGGTGATCGCGTGCGCGTAATAGCAGGCAGTTTTGCCGGTATAGAAGGCGAATTGCTGCGAATTGCCGGTCATCGTCGGGTAATCGTACGATTCGAAAATTTGTTTACCATCGCCACAGTCTATATACCGGGTAGTTATTTGGAAAAGATATAGCAGATTATATGAAGATATTGGTTACCGGCGGTGCCGGATTCATAGGAAGTAACTTGTGTGAAAGTTTGTTGCAAGATGGAATGCAGGTTACATGTTTGGATAATTTTGCCACAGGACATATTGAAAACCTACTACCATTGATGAAAGAGTATCCTTCCCGGTTTAAATTAATCGTGGGGGATATACGTCAAATTGACGACTGTCGTAGAGCTGTGGCTGGTGTAGAGTATGTTTTTCATGAGGCAGCCCTTGGCTCTGTCCCCAGGAGTATTAAAGACCCTATAACAACCAATGAGACAAATATAGACGGTTTCCTGAATATGTTGGTAGCCTCTCGTGATGAAGGGGTAAAACGATTTATTTACGCTGCCAGTTCGTCTACTTATGGCGATAGTACAACCTTACCCAAGGTAGAATCTGTAATCGGGAAGCCGCTGTCGCCATACGCCATTACGAAATATGTCAATGAACTGTATGCCGATGTGTTTGCACGCACTTATGGAATGGAAACGATAGGATTGCGTTACTTCAATGTATTCGGTCGCAGACAGGATCCCAATGGAGCCTATGCCGCTGTAATCCCCTTGTTTGTAAAAAAACTGATGCGTCACGAATCGCCTGTTATCAATGGCGATGGTGAGTATAGTCGCGATTTTACCTATATCGACAATGTGATACAAATGAATAAGTTGGCATTGAGTACGGTCAAACCGGAGGCTGTAAATCAAGTATATAATACGGCATATGGGGAACGAACGACCCTGAATCAGTTGGTCGAATATTTAAAGGAATATTTGAGCCGGTATGATTCTGAAATCTCACAGGTCTCGGTTAAGTATGGTCCTACACGGGTAGGCGATATCCCTCATTCGTTGGCCGACATCTCGAAGGCTCGTAACCTGCTGGGATATAACCCTCGGTATAGCGTAGCCGAAGGGTTGAAAGAGGCCGTAAAATGGTATTGGGAAAATTTGTAAAAAGAAGGGACTGATTATGAGAAAGATTGAAGATGTGAAGATTTGTGTAATCGGATTGGGATATGTAGGATTACCGTTAGCCCGATTATTTTCTACCCGGTATGCTACAATAGGGTTCGACAAGAATCGAGGTCGGGTAGAGGCGCTTATGAAAGGGCAAGATAAGACCCTTGAAGTTGACGAACAGTTATTGCGAAAAGCGCTTGATAATGGTTTTGTATGTACCGACGATATAGCGCTGATAAAAGATTGCAATTTCTATATTGTGGCCGTACCTACACCGGTAGATTGCAATAATAACCCGGATTTGACCCCATTGTATGGTGCAAGCGAGACTGTTGGAAAAGTGATATCCAAAGGGGATATTGTAGTCTATGAATCGACCGTTTATCCCGGTGTTACCGAAGAAGAATGTGTGCCGGTTATAGAAAAAGTATCGGGATTGAGATTGAACAAAGATTTTTATGCCGGATATAGTCCGGAACGGATAAATCCGGGAGACAAGCAGCATACGGTAGAGAAGATAAGGAAAATAACATCGGGGTCAACTCCTGAAATCGGGGAGTTTGTCAATAAAATATATGGCTCGGTTATCGAAGCCGGTACCCATTTGGCTCCGTCCATCAAGGTGGCTGAAGCCGCGAAAGTAATCGAGAACTCCCAGCGAGATATCAATATTGCATTTGTCAATGAGTTGTCGAAGATTTTTACAATTCTGGGTATTGATACCCAGGAGGTGCTGGCAGCTGCGGCAACCAAGTGGAATTTTCTACCCTTTAAGCCCGGTCTGGTGGGAGGCCATTGTATAGGGGTAGACCCCTATTATTTGGCACAGTGTGCCCAGCGTCACGGGTATAATCCTGAAATTATACTGGCAGGTCGGCGCATGAACGATAGCATGGGCAAGTATGTTGCCGAAGAAACTATCAAGTGCATGCTGAAAAAGGGTATACAAGTATTGGGGGCCAAACTGTTGATTCTCGGGTTCACATTCAAGGAAAATTGTCCCGATGTGCGCAATACAAAAGTGATAGAAATTGTGCGTACATTGGAGGAGTATAATCTCGATGTCTCCGTTTACGATCCGTGGGCCGATGTGGCCTTGGCCAAATCGGAATATGGTATCGATATAACCAACCAATTGCCCGATGAAAAATACGACGCTCTCATTTTAGCTGTATCTCACGATAAGTTCCGGTCGATAAATGTGGTTGATTTGTTGAATGATACCCATGTAATTTACGACGTGAAAGGCTTTCTGTCTCACGAAATCATTGATAAACGCTTATAAAGAGTAGCCCTTTTACCTCCATCTTCCGTTTTTTTTGAGCAAGAATATGCGTCCGACCATTAAATATATTTCGTTTTATGATTTTCCCGACTCTGAGGTACGCCGCAGTTATAGTTTGGCGGCGACCAATAAAATGGACTATATCATAGACACGCTGGTCAAGACAGGATATGATGTAGAAGTTGTTTCGGCGTCGGCTTGTACAGAGCGGGGAAGGCTTCGGTGGTATAAGGGGAAAATCGAGTCGCGTCAACCTCATGTAAAAGTTCGGTTTTTCTCTTCGTTTCGCAGTGCCGGTAAAGTATGGTCCTTGTTGAGGCTGATATGGAGTTTGTTGCAGTTATTCGTCTATCTGCTTAGACAGGTCAAAAAAAACGAGAGTATATTGGTATATCACTCGTTGTGTTACTATAATATAATATTAATCGCTCAAAAGATCAAGCGATTCAAGGTTATACTTGAAGTAGAAGAAATTTATCAAGATGTTTCACCGATGTCGAAATATTTGCGTCGCTTGGAATATCGAATGATAGGTCTTGCTGATAAGTTCATCTTCTCAACCGATCTTTTAAATGAAAAGGTAAATATCGGGGATAAACCTTATGTGGTTGTATATGGTACATATAGAAGTGAACCCTATTTGAGTGACCGATTTGATGACGACAAAATTCATGTTGTGTACGCTGGCACTTTGGACCCTCGTAAGGGTGGAACCGTTGCCGTGAATATGGCCAGTCACTTGACTCCTGAATATAGGGTACATATACTTGGTTTTGGTCGTGAAGAAGAGATTCGAGCTATAAAGTCAATGTGTGTAGAAGTTACGAATAGAGGTGGAGCATCTGTGACATATGACGGTTTGCTGAAAGGAGAGGCATATATTGAATTTTTGCAGAAATGTCAAATCGGATTGAGTACGCAAAATCCGTTGGCAAAATTTAATAATACCTCTTTCCCTTCAAAGATTCTTTCTTACATGTCGAATGGATTACAGGTGGTTTCGGTGGATATAGATGCTATACGTCGGTCTCCGGTTTCGGAGTATATCTATTTTTATCGGGAGCAGACACCCGAGGATATTGCTCGAACAATATTGAATATAGATTGGAATAGCCCGTTTGATACCCGAGCTGTTGTTCAAAATTTGGATTATCGTTTTGTAGAACAGATGAGAAGTTTTCTCGATGATAAGACTCGATAACATAAAAAGCAAATATGCAGGGAATAAGAATCTAGTCAATAATGTACTGGGTTCTTTTGCTGTACGGGGACTTGGGTTTCTCATCTCTTTTGTGCTGTTCCCTCTCTATTTGCGATATTTTGAAGATAACGCCGTTTTGGGGTGCTGGTTTACGATGTGTTCGGTTTTATCGTGGATTCAGGTCTTTGATTTAGGAATAGGCAATGGTTTGCGTAACCATTTGACGGCCGATTTAAGTCTGAAAAATTATGAAAGTGCCCGCCAATATATATCGTCGGCATATATATTGATGGGAGGAGTTGCCTTATGTATTTCGGTGCTAGCTTTCATAGGAAGTCAGTATATACCGTGGAATCGGGTATTCAATATATCAGAGCAGAGTTTGTCTTCGACCGTATTGCGTAATGGTGTGGCAATCTCTTTATGTGGGGTGTTGGGCTTTTTCTTCTTGAAATTGATATTTTCTATTTTATATGCATTACAGAAATCGGCACTCCCCAATTTCCTTACACTTGTTTCTACAATTCTATTGTTGCTGTTTCTTCTTGTGTATGAACCAAGTGGTGATGCCGGACATGATTTTATCGTGATTTCGAGCGTGCAGACCATTACGATGTGTCTGCCCTTGATGGTGGCAACGATTGTGGTTTTTTCAAAAGAATTAAAAAATTGCCGGCCATCATTTCACTATTTCCGATGGGATAAAGCGAAGTCCGTGCTTTCATTAGGGCTTCTGTTTTTAATATTGCAGTTACTGTATATGGTAATTACGGTAACCAATGAGTTCTTTATCTCTTATTTTTTCTCACCGTCATTTGTCGTGGAGTATCAAATCTATTTCAAGTTGTTTTCGATAATTGGTTCGCTGGTGTTGCTGGCATTGATACCGGTATGGTCGGCTGTCACGAAGGCTCTTGTCGAAAAACGTTACGACTGGATTATTAAATTGATGCATTTCCTGTATGGAATGGCGGGCGTCGCCGCTTTACTGCAACTGGCTATTATCCCCTTTCTCGATGTGATATTGAAACTTTGGTTGAGAGAGAAGGCTATTGAGGTAAATGTCATGGTCGCTTTGCTATTTGCTCTATTAAGTTGTGAAATGATATGGGTATCGGTGATGACAAGTGTTGTCAACGGACTTGGAAAATTAAGATGTCAAATGTATGGGTTCCTGTTTGCAACGGTCTTTAAGGTTGGAGCGATTGTTTTATGGGCCTCGCAGGCATCGTGGATATTTGTCATTATAGTTACCATTATAGGACTGTTACCCTATTGTATCGTACAGCCGGTAGTTTTGAAACGGCAGTTGCGAATATTGGCTAACGAATCAATGAAAGATGACTAAAAAATTATTGATAATCAATACATATGGTAATTTGTGGTCTACTGGTCGAATTGCAGCAGAGATAGGCGAAGTAGCCGAGGCATGTGGCTGGCAATCCTATTTTGCATATGCTCGAGAGGCAGATCTTAAAGAAGGAATGCGAGGCATAAAGATTACCCGCAGTTGGATATCTTATATCATTCATACCTATTTGTTCTCGCGTATTCTTAACTTGAAGGGATTTGGCTCTTGGTTTGATACTTATCTGTTTATCAGGAAGATAAAGCGTCTTTCGCCCGATTTGATACACCTGCATAATATTCATCAGAATTTTTTGAATATTCCTTTATTCTTCTCTTTCCTGAAAAAAGCCAATATTCCAGTTGTGTGGACATTGCATGACTGTTGGGTAATGACAGGAGGGTGTACTCATTTTTCGTATAATAAGTGTGAGCAATGGCGCAGAGGGTGTCATCAATGTCCACGATGTGGCAATAACGATGTCGATGGAGAATTGAAAGGAGTATTCCGCACAATGCCATGGGTACTGCGAGTAAAGTCCGATTGTTTTACTACTGTTCCTCGATTGACCTTTGTGGCCGTATCGGAATGGCTGGCGTCAATGATTAAATCTTCGGCGGTAGGAGATGTCCCTATACAGGTAATTCCGAATGGAATAGATACATCGGTTTTTTATCCACGAGAAGGAGTATCGACCCTCAGAGCCCGTTATGGTTGGGGCAATCGTTTTGTGATTGTAGGATTGGCTTCGTATTGGAGGGAATATAAAGGGTTACACGATTTCTATAAGTTAAGGGCTGCACTTCCAATCGAGAGATTCGTAATTGTGATGGTGGGCCTTTCTCCTCAGCAAATCAATGATTTGCCCAGTGGAATTACAGGAATTGAAACTACCAGGAATGCCGGTGAACTGGCTTTGGTCTATTCGGCCGCTGATGTAGTAGTGAGCTTGTCGTATCAGGAGACCTTTGGCCTTACAATTGCCGAAGGATTTGCTTGTGGTACACCGGCTGTGGTATATGACAATACAGCTTTGCCCGAGCTGATAACGCCAGAGACCGGGAAGACTGTGGAGCCTGGGAATATTGAAAAAATGGCCAAGGCTATTAGTGAAGTTTGTATGAAAGGAAAATCATTCTATACACAAGCTTGTGTGAATAGAGCCCGCATGTGTTATGACAAGGTCCATCAATATAGGAAATATATCGATGTGTATGAACAGATGCTTGCTCCAGAAAATTATTTGTAAGGTATGTTAGAAACAATTATTATAGGAGTCGTTTGTGTATTATTGGCCTTTTTGGCTCGATATCGGCAGTTATCGTGGGCTTTTCCTCTGTCTATGATAATATTATTTGTATTTCTAGGCATACGCTATAATTGGGGTAATGATTATCCTCAATACATTGATAGATTTGCTATCTATAATTCGATAGAGCAGTTTAACTATTTCGACCCGAAGGAACGGTGGGAGATTGGTTGGATATTCTTATATCGATTATTTAAACCATTAGGATTTTTTTCATTAGTCATAGTGCTTACGGCATTTGAATTGGGAGTATATTACTGGTTTATAAAGCGATATGTGCCACGGGAATGGTATTGGTTTGCTGTTTTCGTATTTATATTTACCCCTGATCTCATGCTTATAGAAGCATCGATGATGCGCCAAACATTGGCCATGTGTATCGTGTTGCTTTCGGTACCTTTTATTTTTAAGAAACGCTTTATTATAGCCGCATTGATTATTTTGTTTGCTTCGTTGTTCCATAGTAGTGCAAAAATTATATTACCGATTGTTTTTTTGGGATATGTGAATTGGCGTCTGGGAACACGAGGGGTGGTTATAGGTGTTGCTCTTTTCATGGTACTATTAGTGGCCAGGGCCATTGTATCCTCTATTATAGAGGATACTCTTTCTACGATAGGGTTAAGTAAATATACCTATTATTTGGAGGAGGGAAAGGAAGAATCGGAATTGGCTACGGGCTTGGGATTTATATATAAAATATTCTTGATGTGCCTGATTTTATATTATGAGAAAAAACAAGATAGAGAACGAGGCTTACTTTTTAAGTTGACGGCTCTCTCTTTTTTGATTGCTCCGTTAGGATTTATTGCACAACTCATTATTCGGGTGGGGGCATATTTTCAAGTCTCCATGTTGGTTACTTATCCTTTGTTGATGCGTAGCATCGATAATAGATTGGCGCGGGCATTAATTATATTGATGGTCATGACTTTTACCCTGTATGATTTCTGTACGTTCTTTTTCTCGGAGACTTGGGGCCTACACTTTTTTGAGTATCATACCATTTTTGAATCGTTTGTTTGGAAGTAGTCTGATCATTACGTAAGATTTTTAAATTAGAGTGGTACAAAAATGAAGGAGTCAAAAGGGTTAATCGTTCTTGTTTCCCAATATCGTTTTCCCGAGGGTGATGCCGGATCGGTACGATTCTATAACTTCGCCTTGTCTTTACAGCGTTTAGGGTATAAAATACTGGTTGTTGGTTTAGGAGAAGTTACTGATGGAGAACAGGAGTTCCAGGGAGTTTCCTATTTGTCTTTGCGGACCCCAAATCGGTATGGCTCCTATTTGTTCTATACATGGAGATTGAAAAAAGTATTGACTCGATTGAAAAAGGGGAGAGGGAATATAGAGGCTATTGTGTGCGGTTTCACTATGATAGATGTCTTGCTCTTTTTGAAATCGTATTGTCGTAGGCACGGGATCAAATTGATTAAAGATGTTGTCGAATGGTATTCGCCTCAACAGTTCAAGCGAGGGAAAATGAGTTATGCCTACCAAATGAAAGATATTGAGAATAGGGTATTGGTGGCACCTCCTGTACGTGTGATAGCAATTAGTCGATATTTAGAGCGTTATTTTATTTCACGAGGTTGTGTTACGGGGCGTATACCCATTTATTTTGATGTAGCGAAATTACCTTTGAGAGTAGGGGCAGATGATGGGATTTTACGTTTGGTTTATGCTGGTTCACCTGGGAAAAAGGATTATCTTTGTTTGATGTTGGAAGGACTGTTGTTGTTGACGTCTTCTCAACGGGTTCAAGTAAGGTTTACGATTGTTGGTGTTTCAGAATCGCAGATACAGATGATGCTTCCTTTGGCTAAGTATAAGGTTTTGCAGCCAATTCTGGATATAAAAGGGAGAGTCTCACATGCCGAAGTGCTGAATGTATTGTGTCATGCCGATTTCTCCGTTTTGTTGCGAGATGCTGAGGCCCGCTATGCTCAGGCCGGTTTCCCCACAAAAGTAATCGAGAGTCTGGGTGTTGGCTTGCCGGTAATTTGTAACTATTCGTCGGATTTGGCGGATTTCTTAGTTGATCAGGAGAATGCAATGATTGTTGAATCGTTGTCGACGGAGGCTTTTGCCGAGACTTTGACTCGGGCTCTTTCTTTAACACAGATAGAGAAGGAGAAGATGAGTGTCAAAGCCCGTCGATGTGCCGAAAGCCGGTTTAACATCGACTCCTATGATGAGTCATGGCGAATGGTCTTATCTTAATAAACAGGAAGTCCGATTGAGAGTTATTGAATGGTATGAGAATTGGTATATATCTTGAAGCTGGATATTACAAAGAAGGGGATACTCTCTTTTGTGAAGATGTATATACTGTGCTGTTCAACCGATTGACTCAGGAAGCAGACAATATGACTTTTAGCTTTTTGGGAAGATTATGTGAGAATAAAAAAAAGAGCATGTATTGTATAGCTCGGTATGATTGCTTTTTTGAATTGACCCCTTTTCGGAATTTGGTCGATTTGTGCATGCAATGGCCTCGTTTCAAGCGGTTGAATAAAGGAACATTAAGTTCATTTGTACAAAGTGTGGATCGCTTGTTGGTGATGTCGCCTATGCCTATCTGTATAGAGTTGGTAAAGTTGGCCGTGAAATACCAGAAACCTGTTGTTTTGTTGTCTCGTCAAGATACGCGGCGAGTATTGCCTCAGCGATATAAAGGAATTCAAAGATGGTTGGCTTCGTTTTTGGCTCATACATTTGAACGTCAGGTAGAACGATTGGTTGCAAAGCATGAAATTACGGTTTTGGCTTTGGGCAGTCAAATTGCCAATCGGTTTAGGAGGTACACCTCCAAGGTTTATTGCATGGCTTCGTCTCGCTATCGTTTGTCCGAAGTCGTTTCGAGAGATGACTTGATACCGGTTGATTGGACTCGTCCTGTGCGATTACTTTTCGTAGGACGGGTGGAAGTAAATAAAGGATTGTTGGAGCTATTGGAATGCTTGTCGGAGTTTTCTGTTTTTGACTGGCGTTTGACGTTGGTGGGTGATGGAGCCTTTATGCCGGAGGTAAAAAGGCTTATTGAACAATATCAACTTGGCGGTAGAGTGGAATTGACCGGGTTTATCCCATTTGGCCCCGAATTACAAAGGTTGTATAGGTCGCACGACCTGTTTATTCTGCCGAGTTACAGCGAAGGATTGCCTCAGGTGGTGTTAGAGGCCATGGCCGGCGGTTGTTTGGTCTTGGCTTCGAATGTCGGTGGTATCCCCGATGTGGTTAAATCGGGACATACCGGGCTGCTGTTTGCCCCTAAGAGTGTGGGGGCATTAAGAGATGCCTTGACTTTTGTTAATAGTCATCGAGTTCAAGTAGAAAGCATGCGAATGGAGGCATTGAATGTGGCACGGGAATATGCATTTGAGAATCAGATAGAAATAGTAAAAGAATCATTAAAATAAGGAAGGACGGATAATTATGTCGATTTTTGAGAATAAGGTATTGCTGATTACCGGAGGAACAGGTTCGTTTGGAAATGCCGTATTGCGCCGGTTTTTAGATAGCGACGTGCGAGAAATTCGTATATTCAGTCGTGATGAGAAGAAGCAGGACGATATGCGTCATCGGTTACAAAATCCCAAAGTGAAATTCTATATTGGCGATGTGCGCGACAAGCGAAGTGTCGACGGTGCGATGTCGGGGGTCGATTATGTGTTTTCAGCGGCCGCATTGAAGCAGGTGCCTTCGTGCGAGTTCTTCCCCATGCAGGCGGTGCGCACCAATGTGTTGGGTACCGAGAATGTGCTCGATTCGGCCATCGAACATGGCGTGAAAAATGTGGTCGTTCTCTCGACCGATAAGGCGGCTTATCCCATCAATGCCATGGGAATAAGTAAGGCTATGATGGAGAAGGTAGCCATTGCCAAAGGTCGTCAGTTGGGCGATTCGGCTGCAACAACGATTTGCTGTACGCGCTATGGCAATGTGATGGCCAGTCGTGGTTCGGTTATCCCCTTGTGGGTTGAGCAGATGAAAAACGATGCGGTCATCACGATTACCGACCCCCATATGACCCGATTCATGATGACTCTTGACGATGCGGTCGATTTGGTTGTCTACGCTTTTGAGCATGGCCATAATGGAGATTTGTTTGTTCAGAAGGCTCCGGCAGCTACGTTGGAGACTTTGGCTACGGCTTTGAAACAGCTTTATGGCAAGGATACTCCGGTGAAGGTGATAGGGACCCGTCATGGCGAGAAACTGTATGAGACGTTGGTGACTCGCGAGGAGATGGCTCGGGCTGTGGATATGGGTAATTACTATCGCATTCCGTGTGACAGTCGCGATTTGAATTACGACAAGTATTTTATCGAGGGGAATCAAACCATTTCGCAGATAGAGGATTATCATTCGCACAATACGCGCCGTCTTAATGTCGAGGAGATGAAACAACTGTTGCTTAAACTCGATATGGTGCGTGAGGATTTGAACTTGAACGCATAACGGCTATGATACGAGTAGGAATTACCGGGCAGGCTGGTTTTGTAGGGACTCACCTGTACAATACGTTGGGCCTTTATCCCGAGGAGTTTGAACGGGTACCGTTTGAAGATGCCTATTTTGCCGACCCTCATCGGTTGGAGTCGTTTGTGCGGCAGTGCGACGTGATTGTCCATCTGGCGGCCATGAACCGTCACCCCGATGTCCAGGTTTTATACGAAACCAATATGGCATTGGTCCGGAAGTTGATAGGGGCTATGGAGGCAAACGATGTGTGTCCCTATGTGCTGTTCTCGTCGAGCACCCAGGAAGAGCGTGATAATGAGTATGGTCGCAGTAAGCGCGAGGGCCGTCGCTTGTTCGAGGATTGGGCCCGCCGTCGTGGAGCTGCATTTACGGGCATGGTAGTTCCCAATGTATTCGGCCCTTTTGGCCGTCCCAATTACAATTCGTTTATAGCCACATTTGCCTATAAGTTGACCCACGGTGAAGAACCTGTCGTGTTGCAGGATAGTGAGGTGCATCTTATTTATGTGGGTAGTTTATGCAATTACATCTGCACGCAGATACGTCGCTATGCGGGTGCGCATGAGCCGAAGGTCGAACGCGATGATGTACCGTTCGACTTTGCCATGAAGGTGAGCGAGGTCTTGTCGCGATTTACTCAGTTTAAGCATCTTTATCTCGATCAGGGTATTATCCCACCGTTGTATAATCGTCATGAATGGAATCTGTTTAATACATTCCGCAGCTATATCGATATGACAAGCCATTTCCCCGTGCAGTTGATACAGCACACCGATGTGCGAGGAAGCTTCGTCGAAACGGTAAAGATAGGAGTGGGTGGGCAGGTGAGTTTCTCGACGACCGTACCCGGGGTAACACGTGGAAACCACTATCATACCCGCAAGATGGAGCGTTTTGTCGTGATTAAAGGGAAGGCCCGCATTCAACTTCGCAAGGTGGGCTCTGATGAGGTGCTGAACTATTATCTTGATGGGGATAATCCGGCTTTTGTCGATATGCCCGTGTGGTACACGCATAATATATCGAATGTGGGAGACGACCTGTTATATGCCCAATTCTGGATTAACGAATGGTATGACCCTAATGACGGGGATACCTATTTTGATCCCGTAGAAATAGAACAAGAAAAGAAATAACCATAACCCATGAAACCCTTAAAAGTGCTTACGGTAGTAGGAACACGACCCGAAATAATCAGGCTGTCGTGTGTCCTCCAAAAACTGGATGCCAGTCCGGCCATCGAGCATGTGCTGGTACATACCGGTCAAAATTATGATTATGAACTGAATGAGATATTTTTTCAGGATTTAGGGTTGCGTAAACCCGATTATTTCCTGAATGCGGCAGGTGGAAATGCCACGACCACGGCCGGTCAGATATTGATCAATATCGATCCCGTACTTGAACAGGTTAAACCCGATGCCTTTTTGGTACTGGGCGATACCAACTCATGCCTGTGTGCCATTGCCGCCAAGAAGAGACATATCCCCATTTTTCACATGGAGGCAGGAAATCGCTGTTTCGACCAGCGGGTCCCCGAGGAGAGTAATCGAAAGATTGTCGATCATATATCGGATATAAACCTGACATACAGCAGTATCGCTCGCGAATATCTGCTGCACGAGGGAATTCCGGCCGACCGGGTAATCAAGACCGGTAGTCCCATGTACGAGGTGTTGCATCGGTATTTGCCCAAGATTGAAGCCTCGCCCATATTGGAAACTCTTGGTCTGGAACCCCGCCGGTATTTTGTGGTGTCGGCTCATCGAGAGGAGAATATATCGAGTGAGCGCAATTTCGGGAATTTGGTGACTATACTCAACGGCATAGCTCGGGAATATGGATATCCCGTTATTGTCTCGACACACCCGCGTACCCGTAAGAAAATCGAGGAGAAAGGCATCGTGTTCGATCCCTTGGTAAGACTGATGAAGCCGATGGGATTGAGCGATTATAACAAGTTGCAACTCAATGCTACGGCCGTTATCTCGGATAGTGGAACCATCAGTGAAGAGTCGTCGATTCTCAATTTCAGAGCCTTGAATATCCGCGAGGCACATGAACGGCCCGAGGCGATGGAAGAGGCCTCGGTCATGATGGTGGGGCTTAATCCCGAGCGGGTGATGCAGGGCTTGGCCGAGTTGCAGAACCAGGATATAGAGAACCGTAATTTTCGTCCGGTAGCCGATTATTCCATGCCCAATGTGAGTGACAAAGTAGTGCGAATTATCCTATCTTATACCGATTATGTTCGGCGAGTTGTATGGGGCGAAAGGTAAGCGCTGCCTGTTTTTGACTTGGTATATAGGAATATTTGATTAAATATAAAAAAGCTGTTAGAGCATTTTGTAGTTATAAAAACTACTCATGATGAAAGTTTCGATAATAACCGTTACTTACAACAGTGTACAAACCCTTAAACGTACCATAGAAAGTGTATTTGCTCAAAAAAATGTCGATTGGGAGCACATTATTGTTGATGGAGCGTCTACCGATGGTACTGTGAATCTAATACAAAGCTATGAAAAAGAGTACAAGGGCCGATTAAAATGGGTAAGTGCGCAAGATAGGGGTATTTATGATGCCATCAATAAAGGACTGTCCATGGCCGAGGGTGATGTGGTAGGAATTCTGAACAGTGATGACTTCTACAAATACGATTGGTCATTGTCCCGTTTGGTTGCCCCCTTTCAAGATGAAACCATTGATGCCGTTTATGCCGATGTGGAATATGTACGGGCATCTGATATAGACACATGTATCCGTTACTATTCCTCGGCGATATTCTCTCCTGCATTGATGAGATTGGGCTTCATTCCGGCGCATCCTACGTTTTATATGCGTCGAAAATTGATTCAGAAAATAGGACCATACAATATAGAGTATCGTATTGCTGCCGATTTTGAATTCTTGTTGAGAGCCTTGTATATTCACAGGATAAAGACCTGTTATATACCGGAGAGTTTAATCGTCATGAGAGTTGGTGGTGTGAGTACGAGTGGCATAAAGTCTCACAAGATTATCATGAAGGAACATTTAAAAGCCTGCAAAGCCCATGGGATTTACACCAATATGGTAATTTTGTCGTTACGTTATGTATATAAGATTATAGAGGTTCTGTATACGCAGTTACGATTAAAAAATAAAAGGAAGCGATGCTAATCGATAAAAAATTACTCGACCAGGTAACCGCCGAAGCAAAGGTCAGTGAGCGGTTGCGCATGAATTACAATTTTCACGAGTCGTTGGACGCCCCTTCACAGCGGTTGCTCAATGCTCTTGAACCGGGTACGGTGCTACCGATACATCGGCACATGCATACGTCGGAGACCTATGTGGTTTTGCGGGGACGGCTGAATGTCGACTTTTACAATGACGACCGACAGGTGATCGCCCATTACGAACTCGACCCTGAGGCGGGTGTCTATGGAGTGAATATCCCGCGTGGACAATGGCACACGATAGAGGTGCTGTGTAGCGGTACGGTTATTTTCGAGGTGAAAGACGGCCCCTACAAGCCGTTCTCTCCCGGTGATATTTTGTGATTCGGGGATAAAGTGCCATACTCTTGGACGAATTTCGTATGTTGGCAGGACCGAGATATAAAAATTGCCCCATCAAGAGAATGCAGGCAACAAGATCTTTGTATTTTTGTAGAAGAATAACCAGAATCTTAAAAACAGAAATATGAAAAAGACTTTGTTGTTTATGATGTGTATCTGTGGCGTGATGGCATTTGATGCAACGGCACAGAAAAATGCACAAGAGTGGGGGAATTACCAGTATTATGCCGAGAAGAACATTCCCCTGCGAGCTACCTCGACCGTTTCGGGACGAGTGGTATTTATCGGTAATTCCATTACGGAGGGGTGGGTTAATCAGCACCCCGATTTCTTTACGAAAAACGGTTATATCGGACGGGGAATCAGCGGGCAGACTTCGTATCAGATGTTGCTCCGGTTTCGCGAAGATGTTATCGCTCTGGCTCCCGAGGTGGTTGTAATCAATGCGGCAACGAATGATATTGCCGAGAACACGGGGCCGTATGTCGAGGAGTATTCGTTTGGGAATATTGTCTCGATGGCCGACTTGGCCCGGGCTCACGGAATTAAGGTAATTCTTACCACGACGTTGCCGAGCGACCATTTCGGTTGGAACTCTGCCATTACCGATGCTCCGGCAAAAATCGTGGCCTTGAACAACCGCTTGCGGGCTTACGCTCAGGAGCAGGGTATCCCGTTTGTCGATTATTATGCCGACATGGTCCGCCCGGAAGATGGGGCACAGCAACCTCAATATACCGGCGACGGTGTGCACCCCAACTCGCAGGGTTATGATGTGATGGAGGCTTTGATCAAACCGGTAATCGACGGTTTGTTGAGTTCGGCTCAGTAAGAAGATTCCAAAAGTAGAATAAACAAAAACAGGCGTTTGATTATCAAACGCCTGTTTTTGTTTCGGTGATCCGCTTGGGGCTCGAACCCAAGACCCCAACATTAAAAGTGTTGTGCTCTACCAGCTGAGCTAGCGAATCTAACCTTGGTGCTTTTTGTAAAAGCGTTGCAAAGATAGCTGTTTTTGTCGAAATATACAAGTGTTGGCCCTAAAATTATTCTATTTAATTGGGGCTTGCAACTTTGCCGTGAGTCCCGGCTTGCGGAATTTTCAGCGCATAAGGCTCTCAAACAGAGGTATGAGCAGGGAGGTGACGACACCCATCAGGCCGATGGCCAGCCCGCTGATGGCTCCCTCGACAGCTCCCAGCTCGATAGCGCGGGCGGTACCCAGTCCGTGAGCGGCCGAGCCCAATGCCAGGCCACGGGCAACACGGCTGTTGACGTGGCAGCGGTCGAGTACGGCCGGGCCGATGATACCGCCCAGCAATCCGCACCCGAACACGATGACGGCCGTGAGCGAGGGGATACCGTGCGAGTGCTCCGACAGGGAGATGGCAATGGGTATCGTGACCGATTTGGGTTGCAGCGACGAGGTGATGGCTTCGTCGACGCCCATGAGGCGGCAGATGGCAATGACGCTCACGATGCCCACGATACCTCCGGCAAAGACGGCGGTGAGCACGGGTATCTCTTTACCCCGTATCTGCTCGATTTGTTCGTAGAGGGCATAGCCCAGAGCTACGACCGACGGGCCCAGCAGGAAGCTGATGAAACTGCTGCCTGCACAGAAGGTGTCGTAGTCGATGTCAAGCAGGGTGAGCAGGGCGATGATGAGGACCATGGCCACCAGTAGCGGGTGGAAAATGGCGATATGTTTTTTCTGATGCAGTTTGCAACCGGCCAGGTAGCTACCCAGTACCAACAGCAGGATAAAGGGCGTGGAGGAGAATATTTCGTTCATTGCTCAACCCCTCCTTTCTTGCGCGAGAGTTTGCGGTCGAGGTGCTCTTCGGTAAGCCCTACGACAACGATAACCAGCAGAGTGGTGACCACCGATACGGTGAGCAGTACGACCCAGTTGCTCATGAGTATTTTGTACTCGTGCATGAGTCCGATACTGGCCGGAACGAAGAAGAGGGCCATGTTGCGGGTGAGTGCCGAGGCGGCCTTGTCGACGTCGCGCGGACGTACCCATTTGAGTGTGAGAGCCAGGAACAGCAATATCATGCCGCACACGCTGCCGGGAATGAGCCGCCCGATGAGCAGGCTCACCATCTCTCCCAATACATAGAAGAGCATGATGTAACAGAATCCTTTAATCATTTTCTTAATACCTTACTTGTTAATACCTAATACCTAAAATCTTTTTTTCTCTTTATGTTTTGTTTTTATAATGAATGTCGTCTTCGCAGACGATAAAACCTTCGTCTCGCAGGAAGCGCAGGGCTTCGATTACCTCGTCCTCGGGATAGGGTAGTGCAGCGGTTATCCGGTCGCGGCTCACGCAGTCGTTGCCGATGAACTGTTGTACGGCCCGGGCTATTACTTCGGGCTTTTGCGCCGAGGCTTGTTCCCGTTTCTTGCGCTCGATGCAGTTGTCGCAGCAGCCGCACTCGTAGTCGGCTTTCTCGCCGAAGTATTCGAGCAGCATCTGTTGACGGCAGCGGGTCGAGGTCGCATAGGTAATCATACTCTCGATGCGGTCGGCCATGCGCTGGCGACGCTCCTCGTAGGCCTCGCGGGTGATTTGCACGTAGCGGGGTTCCATGCGTTCGCGGGTGTAGACGATATAGGGGGTGCGTCGTCGCGGTATGTAGTGGAGCACGTGCAGGCGGTTCAGTTTCAACAGGGCCTCGTAGACCTCTTGTTGGCTGGCGTCGAGCCGTTGGGCCAGCAGCTCTTCGTGAATGAACACGTAGTCGGCAAAGAGCCCGGTATAGGAGCGCAACAGGCATTGCAACACGCGGTCGGTAGTCGGGTCGGTGTCGCGCAGGTGGTAGAGCTCCTCTTTGTGAACCAGCATCATCACCCGTGATAGGGTGTCGGTCTCTTCGATAAACTCGATGTAGCCCGAGATGGTGAGAATTTTCAGCGCGCTGAGTACCGGTGTAGAGGTGTAGTTGAAGGTGGTGCAGAACCGTTTCAGGTTGAACTCGTAAATCGAGTCCATGCCGCACCCCAGTGCTATTTCGAGAAAGTTGCCTATCCGTTCGTAAACCTTCAAGACGAACTCTTTGTCGGGAAATTCCTCGGTGAGCCGCTTGTGCAGGTTGGCCTTGTCGCGTCGCGAATAGAGCAGCACGGCATAGGCGCGGGCCCCGTCGCGTCCGGCACGGCCCGCCTCCTGGAAATACTCCTCGGGAGCGTTGGGCATGTCGAGATGTACGACCACCCGCACATCGGGTTTGTCGATCCCCATGCCGAAGGCGTTGGTCGAGACCATCACCCGGGTTTCGTCGGCTTTCCATTTGCGTTGTTTCTCGTTCTTCTCCTCCTGTCCCAGTCCGGCGTGGTAGTAGTCGGCCGATATGCCGGCCCGGCTCAACTCTTCGGCTACCTCTTTCGTACGTTTGCGATTGCGCACATAGACGACGGCACTGCCGGGTACCCGATGGAGGATACGCAGCAGTTGCTGCATCTTGTCTTCACAGGGCCGCACCACATACGAGAGGTTGGGGCGGGCGAAACCGGTGCGGAACACCCGGCCGTCGTGAAAGTCGAGTTTCTTCTGTATATCGTCGGCCACGATGGGGGTAGCCGTGGCGGTGAGGGCCAATACGGGAACGTGGGGCAGGGTGTGCCGTATCTGGGCTATTTTCAGGTAGGCGGGGCGGAAGTCATATCCCCATTGCGAGATGCAGTGTGCCTCGTCGACTACGATGAGGGAGACCGGCAGCCCCTGAATGCGGGCGGTGAACAGTTCGGTGTCGATGCGTTCGGGCGAGATGTAGAGAAACTTGAACCGGCCGTAGAGGCAGTTGTCGAAGGTAACGACCATCTCGCGGCGCGACATGCCGGCATGGATATAGGCGGCCCGTATGCCCCGGTCGCGCAGGTTGTCGACCTGGTCTTTCATCAAGGCAACAAGCGGGGTGATGACAAGGCAGAGCCCTTCGCGGCAGAGGGTGGGCACCTGGAAGGTGAGCGATTTGCCTCCGCCGGTAGGCATGAGTCCCAGCGTGTCGTGGCCGTCGAGCAGCGAAGTGATAATCTCCTCTTGCATGGGCCGGAACTGGCGGTAACCCCAGTACTTTTGCAATATTTCGTAGATGATTTCGTGCATGCCTTTCCCGAAAAATCGGGTGCAAAATTACAACTTTATCTTTTACAAGATAACAATCGCAGTACGAAATTACGAGAACTTTCGGTATGAAGGAATATCTCGTACTGATTCCCACCCCACAGAAGAAGGATATGACAAAGGCCGTCACCCCGCATTCTATGTAGGACGACGGCCTCGGTTGATGGGGTTATTCCGACGGTCTGATGTCTTTGATAAACAGTTGTATCGACCCGCTGTTGTGGGTATTCTCCTCGATGGTGTAACAGATGTCAAACGGTTTGCCCGCCTTGATGTGCTCAAAATGTCGACTCATGTTGAAGGCAATGCCGTTCATGATGTTCTTCGATTTGCTGTCGACCAGTTCGAGTTTCACGTGCTCGTTTTTCTTGCCCACGAGCCGGCTCGTACCGTAGTCGGTGACGTGACGGGTACTGAAAACCGGCTTCTGATTGCCAGGTCCGAAGGGGTTGAACTGTTTGAGCAGAGCGAAGAATTCGGGGGTGATTTCGTTGAAGTCGATTTCGGTGTCGATGTCGATTTGCGGCTCCATCTGTTCGGGCAGAATGTGTTTGGCCACATGCTCCTCAAACCGGGCGGTGAACTCCTTGATGTGTTCCTCTTTCATCGAGAGGCCCACGGCATAGGTGTGTCCGCCGAAATTTTCGAGCAGGTCGCGACACGACTCTACCGCCTTGTAGATGTCGAATCCCTGTACCGAGCGGGCCGAACCGGTGGCCAGTCCGTCGGAGAGAGTGAGGACTACGGCCGGGCGGTAGTAGAGTTCGGTGAGGCGCGAAGCCACGATGCCGATGATGCCTTTGTGCCAGTCCTTGTTGTAGATGACAATCGATTTGCGGTGGTTGATGTCGACGTGCTCTTCGAGTATCTTACTGGCCTCTTCGGTAATCCGTTTGTCCAGCTCCTTGCGGTTCTCGTTGTACTGGTCGATGTTCTGGCTCTTTTCGAGCGCTCCGGCCATATCCTTGGCCACCAGCAGGTCTACCGCCTCTTTGCCCGATTGCATGCGCCCCGAGGCGTTGATGCGGGGGCCAATCTTAAAGACGATATCGCTGATGGTAATATTCTTGTTGTTGAGTCCGCACACCTTCAAGATACCCCGCAATCCCATGCTGGGGTTGGAGTTGAGCCGCTTCAAGCCGTGGTAGGCCAGGATACGGTTCTCGCCCGTGATGGGTACGATGTCCGAAGCGATGCTCACGGCCACCAGGTCGAGCAGCGGTTCCAGGTCGGCGGCGATGTCGATGCCGTTGTTGAGGGCGAATCCCTGCATGAACTTGTAGCCTACGCCGCACCCCGACAAATGCTTGTAGGGATAGGTCTCCCCTTCGAGTTTGGGATTGAGAATAGCCACGGCGTCGGGCAACTGGTCGTCAGGCATGTGGTGGTCGCAGATGATGAAATCGATGCCTTTACTCTTGGCATAGGCGATTTTCTCTACGGCCTTGATGCCGCAGTCGAGGGCAATTACGAGTGTAATGCCATTCTCGGCTGCATAGTCGATGCTTTTGTCCGAGATTCCGTAGCCCTCGTCGTAACGGTCGGGGATATAGTAGTCGAGCCCCGAATAGAAATTCTGTAAAAACTTGTAAACCAGCGATACGGCCGTTGTTCCGTCCACGTCGTAATCGCCATAAATCATAATCTTTTCTTTACTCCCTAACGCACGATTCAGCCGAACGACTGCTTTTTCCATATCTCTCATGAGGAACGGGTCATGGAGATCGGACAACTGGGGTTTGAAAAACTTCTCCGCCTCGGCGACCGAAGTTACCCCTCGTTGAGCGAGCAGTCTACAAAGCGCAGGGACCCGTGGGTATCGGGCCTCTAATTGCTGGGCTATTTGCTGTTCGTTTGATGTAAGGTGTAAGTAATTCCATTTACTTATCATTTATATTTTTTTTATTTTTTATCGCTCTCAATCCCGCTGCCTCGGCCGGAAAAACAAAGCCCGACCCGATGAGATTCAACGGGGAATTGCAGGCTGCGATGCACGTATGTGCCTTGCCTACATGTATATAACAAGGAGCAGGATATGTGTTTGCTTACGAGCTTCCATTTCCCTCCTCATTATTGCCGTAAAGTTATAAAAAGACATTCAATGTTGAACCGTTTTTCGCTGTTAAAATTGTAATTCTTCAAAATTTTAACGTCCTTTACTCGGCGTGGTCAGGAGCGGTTTGCCGTGTCAGCAACAGTTCATAGTCGACCACGTCGAGCCATTGTCCGAACTTGTAGCCTACCTCTTTGAAGAGCGATACTTGTTCAAACCCGAGGTGGGCGTGAAACGCACGGCTTGCCTCGTTATTGCCGGTGATGCAGGCAATCAGTGCGCGGTAGCCCCGGCGGCGACATTCTTCGATTAGTTTCAGCATGAGTTGTTTGCCCAGTCCGCGGCTTTGGCTCTCGGGCGACAGATATACGGTGGTTTCGAGGGTATGACCATAGGCGGCCCGCTCCTTCCAGGGGTGGGCATAGCAGTAACCGGTCACGATGCCGTTCTCTTCGGCTACGAAATAGGGATAGTCGGCGGCGATGTGGGCGATGCGGTCGCGCATGGCTTCGGTTGTGAGCGGTTCGGTCTCGAACGAGACGGTGGTGTGCAGGATATAGTCGTTGTAGATGGCCGTAATGGCGGCTGCGTCGTGTAGTGTAACCTCTCGTATCATCGTATTCTTTTTCTTTTTGCGCACGAATATACAAAAGAAACGGGAAATCGCGGTGCCGGGTGAGGCGGCTTTCATGCAAGAAAAACCGGGAGACTATTGGTTTTGCAATAGCCTCCCGGTGGTAAATGCTTTGATTCGAATTGATTACTGGTCAATCATGTGAACATCGACTTGCGGATAGGGGAAGTGCAGGTTGTACTTCTCGAATTGTTTGTACACCTGTTCGTTGAAGTCATAGTAAACTCCCCAATAGTCTTCGGCGGCGGCCCAGGCGCGAACGGTCACCTCGACGGCACTGTCGGCCAGACTGCTCAGAGCTACGAACGGAGCCGGAGTGTCCAGCACCCGTTTGTCGGCGGCCAACAGTTGCAGGACTACCGTGCGGGCCGTGTCGAAATCGTCGCCGTAGGCAATGCCGATTTTCCAGTCGACACGCCGGCGCCCCTCCTTGGAGTAGTTGTTGAGGCTGCCGGTCGAGAGTCCGCCGTTAGGTATGATGATGGTCTTGTTGTCGGGCGTGTTGAGTATGGTGTTGAAAATCTGTATCTCCTTCACCGTGCCCGAATATCCCTGAGCCTCGATGAAATCGCCCACCTTGTAGGGCTTGAAAAGAAGTATCATCACCCCACCGGCAAAGTTTTGCAGGGTGCCGCTCAATGCCATACCAATGGCGAGACCGGCCGAGGCGAAGATAGCCAGGAACGAACTGGTGTTGATGCCGAGGATACCGATGACAATCACAATGAGTATCAGCATCAGAATGATGCGAATCAGGCTCAACAGGAAGGTGCGCAGCGAGAGTTCGACATTGCGGCGGATAAAGGCTTTGGAGACAAAGCTGTGAATGCGGTTGATAATCCATTTGCCGATGAAGAAGACAGCCAGGGCGATGGCTATTTTCACGGCACCGCGCAGAATGGCGTCGATGGCCTGCTCCATGAATTGCTGGAACGAGAGCGACGACAGGGCCGAGAGTTTCTGTTGCCAGGTTTGGGCTACCTCTTCGGGGGCGGGCAGTTCGGGCGTTTGGGCTAATAGCGTCAATAAAGAGTTGAAAATAGACATATATCAAATAGAATTAAAGGATTAATAATCGGTAGGATAGGCTTTTTGATACCAGTCGAGCGTGGTGTAATATCGGTCGAGAGTCGAGTCGCCCGTTCCCATCACGTAACAGCTCAGTCCGCAGTGGGCATGCACGGGGAGTGTCCCCAAAATGGTGGGGGTAGCCGCCTGATAGAGTACAGCCTCGGCCAAGGCTTGGTCGAGTTGTTGCAACTCGTCGGCCGAGGCAAATTGTGCCACGTAGTCGCGTAGGTCGTAGCAGATATACGGATAGCTGCGGTCGAAGTGCTGTACATTCGTGAGGTCGGGCGTCGCTTCACCCCGGTGTGCCTCGAATATCGTGCGGACGGCATCGGCCAATCCTTCGAGTTTCTGGCAGTCGACCAGGCTGGTAGTGGCGGTACGGTAAGCTCCCTCCTGACTGTTGTAGTGGTTGTAGATGGCCTGACACACCTGCCCCAGATTGAGTTGTGAATCAAACAGCAGGGGTATGGTGAGGGCATAGGGCATACCGGCCCCCAGAACCTCGGCCGCCGACCCGATGTAGTAGTCGGCCTTGTTGCGCAACTGGTAGGCACACTCGATGCTGCCCATGAAGCAGACGTCGGTGAGTATGAAGCGGAACCGGTGGTCGGGCAGGGCGTTAGCCAACTCGTCGAGCTCCATGTAATAAGAGCCGTCTTCACCAAACGAGCGGGTAGGAGGTGTCTGTCTCTGCAATCGGAGGCGACGCGAGAGTGCCAGTGACGAATTGCCCGGTACCCAGCCGGTGCTGTGCGACCACAGAATCAGGCCGTATTCGTTGGCCGGGAACAGCTGCACGGTCTCGTCGATGACCGATTGCAATACCTCGCCCGTGGCCGAGTTGCGGTCGGGGTACTCCTTGACGATGATTTTTTGAGCCTGTCCCGAGGTCCCCGGTTTGATTTGAATGAGTTGCGGGTTGGTATCGTATCCGTCGCGATAGACGATGAGGTTGCCTCCGTTCAGCTCTCCGGCTGCGGCTGCCTGCATCATTTCGTCGATGTTCTGCGAATCGAAATAGTAATTGGCACCCAGATTGTTGTCCGATAGCATGTAGACCAGCACGGTGCGGCTCACGGCAACCGGCTGGGGCTCGTCCTTCTCCTTGCAGCACCCGGCCAGGAATATGGTAATACCTGTCAGAAGCAGCCATAGCCATCGACCCGGGCGGGTGAAAAGTAGGGTGTCGAGATTGTTCATAATTCGCAAAAATAACAGAATTTTTTTCAAGGACTGCTTTTTTTGAGCACTTTTTAGATACTCGGTGTGCAAAAGTAACGTGTAAACCCATACCTTTGTTAAGCAAAAATTTGAGTATGAAAAAGATTTTGCTTTTCATTTGTATGATATGTCTACCCTTGGGTCTTTGGGCCCGGAGCTATTATCAGTGGGTCGAGCGTGCCGACAGCTGTATCAAGGCCAAAGATTGGGCGGGAGCCGAGCAGGCCTTGCTGAGCGCCTTGCGTGCCGAACCGGCCAACGGGCAGAATTCGCTGCTCATGTCGAACCTGGGTACGGTGCAACGCTATGCCGGCAAATACGACGAGGCTCTCAGAAGCTATTCCAACGGTTTGCTGATGACGCCCAACTCGGTGACGCTGTTGCGCAACCGGGCGGCTCTCTTTTCCGAAATCGACAGCATCGACCGCGCCTATCAGGATTACAGCCAGATTCTGATGATTGACGACACCGACGAAGATGCTCTCTATCATCGGGGCCTTATCGAGTTGGAGCGGGGCGACACGATTTCGAGCCGGGCCGACTTCGAGCGACTGCTCAAAATCAATCCGGCCAGTGCCAACGGACGCATCGGCTTTGCTTCGCTGTTGAAGGTGATGGGGTACTATCCCGAGGCCATCGAGGTCTATTCGCAGGTGATCAAGTTCAACCCCGAGAAAGAGATTCTCTATGTGGGGAGGGCCGAGGCCTACCTCTTTGCCGGGCAGTATGCCAAGGCCGACAAGGATATCGAGAAGGCCATGGAGTTGGCTCCTGACGACCCGGTGGTGTATGTGCTGCGGGCATTGGGCAAGTTGGCCCGTTATGAACGGGAGTCGGCCAAGGAGGATTTGAAGAGGGCCGTCGAATTGGGGTATGATCGAGAGTCTGCCGAGCAGCTGCTTCGGGAGGACGACTGACGTTGCGGCTCCACAGGTTTCACCGGGTGATGTCTTTCGGGGAGAAAATATTTTTTTACCTTCTGTTGCGCTGACCGAAGAAAATTCATACCTTTGTTGTATGATTGGAATAGCGCGTCATATCGAATATCTGTTGCTGCATCATGGCCGCGTTACGCTGCCTGGGATAGGAACGTTCGCAGTCGGCTATCGGGAGGCCCGATTGTTGCCCGACGGCAGTTCGTTTCTGCCGCCCGTGCGCAGAGTCGAGTTTCACCCCGACGAGTGCGGCGACGACGAGCAGTTGCTCCGTTCGGTGATGCGTGCCGGGTTCATCACTCGCGACGAGGCTGTCCGGGCAATAGCCGATGAGGCCGATGCCATTCGCCGGGCCGTAGAGGCCGGTGGTGATTATCGGCTGGGGCGTTTGGGCTGTTTCGTCCAGCACGACGGTCGGTTGGATTTCCGGGCCGACGAGACCAATTTCATCGAATATCCCCGGTTGGGTTTCGCTCCGGTCGAGGTTTATCTGCTCGAAGAGCCTGAGGCCGAAAACGAGGCGGCGGTGACCGACGAGGTCAAGACCCCCGACCGCATCTATATATCCTTCCCCCGCCGGGCTTTGCGGGCGGCAGCCGTAGCGGCGGCGGTTATCGTCTTTCTGCTGATGCTGTCGAAGCCTATCAATACGCCCGATACCACGGTCAACTATGCCGGTGTGCTCTCGGCCGAACTCTTCGGCGCGTCGGGCGACACGGCTCAGACGGGTGTAGACGAGGCGGTTGTCGATACGACGACTCTCGCTGTCGATGCGGTATCGGTCGAAGCCGAAGCGGCTCTTCCGGCTGCCGCGGTGACGGAGGGCGAAACATCGAGTGATACCTATTACATCATTGTTTCATCGCTCCCTTCCAGGCGGCTGGCCGAGCAACAAATCGAATGCTTCCGTCAGCAAGGCATTTCGTGCGACCTGCACATCTACGAGACTTCGCGGAAAGCCCGCCTCTATGTCGCTTCGTTCAGCAACTTTGACGAGGCACGCCGATACCTCTCGCAACTGGTGCGCGAGCAGCCTCTCTTTGAGAATGCCTGGATTATGAATGCAGGCAATTGAGTCTGTGCAGGGTGGGGCGTCCCGCGAAAGGGGGCTCATGAGTTTATCGAATCATCGGATAAGCAATGCTTAGTAAAAATCAAATTAAACGCATACAGTCGCTCGCCCGGAAGAAGGGTAGGCGCGACGAAGGTTGTTTCATCGCCGAGGGCAACAAGCTGGTCGAGGATACCTGCGAAGCTTTCGACTGCGAACTGTTGCTGGCTACTCCCCGGTGGCTTGCTGCACACCCTGCTCGTCCCGACCGGCCGGTGCAGGAGGTGACCGAGCAGGAGATGGTCAAGGTGTCGCAACTCACCACCCCCTCCGATGTGCTGGCTGTCTATCGCATACCCAGCTATCGGCTCGATGTCGAGGCGCTGCGTCACGAGTTGGTCTTGGCGCTCGATACCGTGCAGGATCCCGGCAACCTGGGTACGATTGTGCGGCTGGCCGACTGGTTCGGCATTCGGCACATCGTCTGCTCGCCCGAGACGGCCGACCTCTACAACCCCAAGGTGGTGCAGGCCACGATGGGAGCGTTGGCACGGGTGCGACTCTACTATACCCCGTTGGCCGAATTTCTCGGGGCGATGGAGCGGGCGACGGTCTACGGTACCTTTCTCGACGGAACCGATATCTATCACACCCCGCTCTCGAATCGCGGCGTGATTGTGATGGGCAACGAGGGCAACGGCATATCGCCCGAGCTCGAACCCTACATCGGCAGTCGTCTCTATATCCCCAACTATCCGGCGGGACAACCCACCTCCGAGTCGCTCAATGTCGCCGTTGCGGCGGCCATTACCTGTGCCGAGTTCCGTCGGAGGCAAATCGTGTGAAATATGGCAAAGACAAAATCGGTTTACTTTTGCAATAACTGCGGGGCGGAGTCGCCCAAATGGATAGGCCGCTGTCCGGTGTGCGGCGAGTGGAATACCTATGTCGAGGAGGTGGTGAGCGCCAAGCCCGCCTCGTCGGGGAAGGGTGGATATAGCCTCTCGGGCGAGAGCAAGGTGCGCCCCCAGCGTATCGACGAGATACAGGTGACCGAGGAGTCGCGCATCGACCTGGGTAACGGTGAACTCAACCGGGTGTTGGGTGGCGGACTCGTGCGCGGGTCGCTGGTGCTGATCGGCGGCGAGCCCGGCATAGGCAAGTCGACCCTCATCTTGCAGACCGTGCTGGGGTTGAAAGGATATAAAGTATTATATGTGTCGGGCGAGGAGAGTGCCCGGCAGTTGAAGTTGCGGGCCGAGCGCATAGGCGGCAGCGCCCCCGACTGTTACATTGTGTGTGAGACTTCGCTCGAAGATATTTTTGTGCACATTCGCAACGTGAATCCCGACCTGGTGGTCATCGACTCGATACAGACCATTGCCACCTCGGCCATGGAGTCGTCGCCCGGCAGCGTGGGGCAGGTGCGCGAGTGTGCCGCCTCGCTGTTGAAATTTGCCAAGCAGACCAATACGCCGGTGCTGCTCGTGGGCCACATCAACAAGGAGGGGAGCATCGCCGGCCCCAAGGTGCTGGAACACATTGTCGACACGGTGTTGCAGTTCGAAGGCGACAGGCACTATATGTACCGCATCTTGCGTTCGATTAAGAACCGCTTCGGCAGCACGTCGGAGCTGGGCATCTACGAGATGCGGCAGAACGGCCTGCGCGAGGTTTCCAATCCCTCGGAGATGCTGCTTTCGCAAGACCACGAAGGGTTGAGCGGTGTTGCCATCGCCGTCACCATCGAGGGGGTGCGCCCCTTCCTCATCGAGACCCAGGCGCTGGTAAGCACGGCGGCCTACGGTACTCCGCAGCGTTCGGCTACGGGGTTCGACCTGCGGCGCATGAACATGCTGTTGGCCGTGCTCGAAAAGCGGGTGGGTTTCAAACTGGCACAGAAAGATGTCTTCCTCAACATTGCCGGGGGTATCAAGGTCAACGACCCGGCCATGGATCTGGGGGTCATCAGCGCCATACTTTCGTCGAACATGGATATGGCCATCGAGACCGGCACCTGTATGACCGGTGAGGTGGGGCTCTCGGGCGAGATACGGCCCGTCAACCGGATAGAGCAGCGCATACTCGAAGCCGAGAAGCTGGGATTCAAGCGTATGCTTATCCCGCAGAACAACATCAAGGGGTTCGACACCTCGCGACTCTCCATCGAACTGATTCCGGTGCGTAAGGTCGAGGAGGCCTTCCGCCAACTTTTCGGATAAACAGGATAACGTTATGATTCAGGAACTGCAACTACGTATTTTGCCCGAGCAGGCCGCTTCGGAACAGAGCATTGCGGCCTATGTGGCTCGTGAGCAGGGGATAGATATGCGCACCGTAAAGAGTGTGCGGGTGCTGAAACGTTCGATTGACGCTCGCCAGCGCACCGTGATGATTAACTTGAAGGTACGCTTGTATATCAATGAATTCCCGCAGGACGACGAGTTTCCGCGCATCGACTATGGCGACGTGTCGGGCAAGTCGCAGGCGGTGGTGGTGGGAGCCGGTCCGGCCGGACTGTTTGCCGCCCTGCGCCTGATTGAGTTGGGTGTGCGTCCCGTGGTTGTCGAGCGGGGGAAGAATGTGCACGACCGTCGCAAGGACATTGCCCGCATCAGCCGTGAGCAGCGCATCGACCCCGAGTCGAATTACAGTTTCGGCGAGGGTGGGGCCGGAGCCTTCTCCGACGGTAAGCTCTATACCCGCAGCAAGAAGCGGGGGAATGTCGACCGCATTCTCCAAATCTTTTGCCAGCACGGCGCCTCGGTGTCGATACTCTCCGACGCTCACCCGCACATCGGCACCGACAAGTTGCCCGGTCTTATCGAGCGAATGCGTAACCGCATTATCGAGTCGGGGGGCGAGGTTCACTTCGAGACCCGCATGGAGAGCCTGATTGTCGAAGGCGACGAGGTGCGGGGCATCGTCACGGCCGACGGCCGTGAGTTTACCGGTCCCGTGATTTTGGCTACCGGCCATTCGGCGCGCGATGTCTACTACATGTTGCACGACAAGGGGGTGGAACTCGAAGCCAAGGGTATCGCCGTGGGCGTGCGCCTGGAACACCCCCAACAGATCATCGACACGATACAGTATCACAACCCCCGGGGGCGTGGCAGGTATCTGCCGGCCGCCGAGTATAGCTTTGTGACCCAGGTCAACGGGCGGGGCGTCTATTCGTTCTGCATGTGTCCGGGTGGTTTTGTGGTACCCGCCGCCAGTGGTCCCGAGCAGATTGTGGTCAACGGCATGTCGCCCTCGACGCGGGGGTCGGCGTGGGCCAACTCGGGTATGGTGGTCGAGATGCAGCCCGAAGATTTCGGCGAGCAGTTCTCGGCCTACGGCGTGCTGGCCGGTATCAAGTTTCAGGAGGAGCTCGAACGTCAGTGCTACCTGAACGGGAATTGCAAACAGACGGCTCCGGCTCAGCGCATGACCGACTTTGTCAACCGTCGCAACTCCTACGACTTGCCCCGCTCCTCCTATTCGCCGGGGCTCATCGCCTCGCCGTTGCACTTTTGGATGCCCCCCTTCATCGTGTCGCGTCTGCAAGAGGGATTCAAGCATTTCGGCAAGGTGTCGCACGGCTTCCTGACGCAAGAGGCGGTGATGATAGGGGTGGAGACCCGCACCTCGTCGCCGGTGCGGATACCGCGCGACCGGGAGTCGATGACCCATATCCGTCTGCAAGGGCTCTATCCCTGCGGCGAGGGAGCCGGTTATGCCGGTGGCATCGTGTCGGCCGCTATCGACGGCGAGCGCTGTGCCGAGGCATTGGCTGCCCGACTCACCGGTGAACTGTCGTGATTTAATCGCTGTTTTTTATAGATAAACAGGTAATATGATGAAACTGACCTACCTCTTTCATAGCGGGTTTTTACTCGAAGCCGACGGTTTTGCCGTCGTGTTTGATTACTACCGGGAGGGGAGAGCCCTGCTCGACGAACTGCTGCGTCGGGGGCAACCCCTCTATGTACTGGTATCGCACGAGCATCGCGACCACTACAACCCCGAGGTGCTGTCGTGGTATCGGCAGAACAGCCAGGTCTGCTATCTTTTTCCCCGGGAGATGGAGGGGCGTCGCGAGTTGGCCGACCTGCCCCATGCCGTATTTTTGAGTCGGGGAGAGTCCTATGCCGACGAGCGGTTGCAGGTGACCGCCTTCGGGTCGACCGACCTGGGGGCTTCGTATGAGGTCGTCATCGGCAAGTGCACGGTTTTCCACGCCGGCGACCTGAACAACTGGCATTGGGCCGACGAGTCGACCGAGGCCGAGGTGCGCGAAGCCGAGGAGGCCTATCGGGCCGAACTCGACTATCTGGCGCGTCGGGTCACCCGTTTCGACGTAGCGATGTTTCCCGTCGACGCCCGGTTGGGCAGCGACTACATGCGGGGCGCCCGGCAGTTTGTCGAGCGGTTCGAGGTGGGGGTGTTCGTCCCCATGCACTTCTATCCCGCCGTGGCCAAGGCCGAAGCCTTCGCTCCCATAGCCCGGCAGCATGGTGCCCGGTTTGCCTTGCTGAGTCGTACGGGCGATTCAATAGAATTATAAACCAATCAAATAAATACAATACGATTATGGAGATAAAATCAAGATTCGACCATTTCAATGTCAATGTGACCGATCTCGACCGGAGTATCGCTTTTTATCGCAAGGCGCTGGGATTCACCGAGGCCAGTCGCAAAGAGGCCGCCGACGGCTCTTTCGTACTGGTCTACCTCACCGACGGGGTATCGCCCTTCCTGCTCGAACTCACCTGGCTGCGCGACCACGACCAACCCTATGAACTGGGCGAGAACGAGAGCCACCTGTGTGTGCGGGTCGAGGGCGACTACGACCAGGTGCGAGCCTTCCACAAGGAGATGGGCTGTGTCTGCTTCGAGAACGAAGCGATGGGGCTCTACTTTATCCACGATCCCGACGATTACTGGATAGAGGTGTTGCCGGTCAAGGGCTGAGAGTGAGTCGGAGACGAATTGGAAAGCTGTCATTCCATCGGGAATGGCGGCTTTTTTCTTTTGAATGCGCTGTTGGAATCATAAAAAAATTATACCTTTGTAGGACTTTGTGAGAAAGAGTCGAAATAAGAAACTGTTCGATTTGGATAAATGGCTTGAATGAATACGGGAATTTCATTGTGAAAGTGCTTTTGTCTGAACCATGAATTACAAACTTATTTAATATGATTACCTTTTGCATTGCCTTGCTGTTGCTGATTGTCGGCTATTTTGTCTATGGCACATTTGTTGAGAAAGTGTTTGGTGTAGAACCCAATAGGGCTACACCCGCCTACACCTCGACCGATGGAATCGACTATATTCCCATGCCCACGTGGAAAGTCTTTCTCATTCAGTTCCTGAATATCGCCGGGTTAGGTCCCATCTTCGGTGCCATCATGGGAATCCTGTACGGGCCGTCGGCCTACCTGTGGATTGTCTTCGGTACGATATTCGGCGGAGCCGTTCACGACTATCTGTCGGGCATGCTCTCGGTACGTCGCAACGGAGCCAGCCTGCCCGAGATTGTAGGTGACGAGTTGGGCATCGGTATCAAACAGGTGATGCGGGTCTTCTCGCTGTTGCTGATGATTCTTATCGGAGCCGTGTTTGTGGTCAATCCGGCCAACCTGCTCGACCTGCTCACCGGCGAGGGGACCACGACGACCATGTGGGTCGCCATTATCTTCGGGTATTATATTTTGGCCACACTGTTGCCCATCGACAAACTCATCGGGCAGCTCTACCCGCTGTTTGGCTTTGCGCTGTTGTTCATGGCAATCGGTATCCTGGTGGCTCTCTTCATGCGCCCCGACAGTCTGCCCGAGTTTACCGAGGCCATCGGATACACCCGTCCCGATTCCGATATCAATCCTATCTTCCCCATGATGTTCATCTCGATAGCCTGTGGCGCCATCTCGGGTTTCCACGCCACCCAGTCGCCCATGATGGCCCGTTGTCTCAAAAGCGAGAAGATGGGGCGCCGTGTCTTCTACGGCGCCATGGTGGTCGAGGGTATTGTAGCCCTCATTTGGGCCGCTGCTGCGATAGCCTTCTTCAACGGGTCGTTCGATTCACTCTTTGAGTATCTGAAAGGGAAGACCCCGGCCATTCTGGTCAACGATATCTCGGTAGGGTGGTTGGGTACCTTCGGCGGTATCCTGGCCATGCTGGGCGTGATTGCCGCCCCCATTACCTCGGGCGATACCGCGTTGCGGTCGGCCCGGCTGATAGCTGCCGATTTCCTGCACATCTCACAGAAGAAGACCCGCAACCGGGTGCTGGTATCGCTCCCTATTTTTGCCTTGACCTGGCTGGTGATGATGATTGACTTCGAGGTGCTGTGGCGCTACTTTGCCTGGTGCAACCAGACGCTGGCCACCTTCACGCTGTGGGCTGTGACCGTGTGGCTGACCCGGGAGCGCAAGTGCTATTGGATTACGTTGATTCCGGCTCTGTTCATGACCGTTGTGACGGTTACCTATATCTTCTTTGCCCAGGAGGGATTCCGCCTGCCTTATGGCCTTTCGTTGGGAATCGCCTTTGCCGTTACGCTGCTGGTCGCCCTCCTGTACATACGGTTCAAGCGTTCGCTGCCGGGCCGCGAACCATTAAAGAGATGATATGAATCAGTTGACCAATTATCATTCGCACAGTCAGTTTTGCGACGGACACGCTCCTATGGAGGAGTTTGTGAAGGAGGCCGTAGCCGAAGGCTTTGCCGCCTATGGTATATCGTCGCACGCCCCGTTTCCCGTACCCAATCAATGCAACATGCTGCGGGAGCGTCTGCCCGAATACCTCGCCGAGTTTCATCGCATAAAAGCGCTCTATGGCTCGGCAATAGAGTTGTATGTGGGGCTCGAAATTGATTTCCTCGACGACACCTTTAACCCCTCGATACCCTATTTCAGGGAGATGCCGCTCGATTACCGCATCGGGTCGGTACACTACATTGTCACCCCCGACGGGACCCCCATCGATACCGACGGGTCGCCCGACCGTTTCAGGGGATATGTCGACACCTATTTCGGGGGCGATGTCGATGAGGCGGTGTGCCGTTTCTATCGTAGCTCGTTCCGTCTGATCGAGCTGGGCGGTTTCGACTTTCTGGGACATCTCGACAAGATAGGGCTGAACGCCTCGCTCTACCGTCCCGGCCTCGATCGGGAGGCGTGGTACCGGCGTTTGGTGGCCGACTATCTCGAAGCTATCGCCTCGCGGCACCTGCTGGTCGAGGTCAATACCAAGGCCTTTGCCACGCGCGGCCGCTTCTTTCCCCATGAAGATTATTTCGAGCAGATGCACCGGATGGGCATCGGGGTAGTGGTCAACTCCGACGCGCACTATCCCGCCAAAATCAATGCCGGGCGTTCCGAAGCCCTCAAAGCCTTGGCCCGGGCCGGATATACCGCTGTGTGGCAGCTTCGTCGAGGCGAGTGGGTCGAGGTTCCGTTGGAGCCGTAGAATCGCTGCGGTATCATCTTTCGTCGAATAATATAAAGCTGTTTCTTTCATGGTTACAGCTTTTTTTGTATCTTCGTGCCGATTTTTTAGTAAATACTATTTCGAGAAATATATGGGCAAGAAATTCACCGAATACTCTCATTTTGACCTCTCTGAAATCAATAAGGAGGTTCTGAGTCAATGGGATAAACAAGACCTGTTTCACCAGAGTTTGGAAACCCGCGAAGGTTGTCCTTCGTTTGTATTCTACGAGGGTCCCCCCTCGGCCAACGGCATGCCGGGCATTCACCACGTGATGGCTCGCTCCATCAAGGACCTCTTCTGCCGTTACAAGACCATGAAGGGTTTTCATGTAAAGCGCAAGGCCGGGTGGGATACCCACGGTCTACCCGTTGAGTTGGGCGTAGAAAAGGCTTTGGGTATTACCAAGGAAGATATAGGCAAAACCATTTCGGTGGCCGACTACAACGCTACTTGTCGTAAAGATGTGATGAAGTTTACCCGCGAGTGGGAAGACCTCACGCACCGCATGGGTTACTGGGTAGACATGAAGAATCCCTACATTACCTACGACAACCGGTATATCGAGACGCTGTGGTGGCTGCTCAAACAACTCTACAACAAGAACTATCTGTATAAGGGCTATACGATTCAACCCTATTCGCCCGCGGCCGGTACCGGTCTGAGTTCGCACGAGCTCAATCAGCCCGGTTGCTACCGCGACGTGAAGGATACCACCTGTATCGCCCAATTCAAGATACGCAACCCTCGTCCCGAGATGGCGGCTTTCGGTGAGCCCTATTTCCTGGCCTGGACCACGACGCCGTGGACTTTGCCCTCCAATACGGCGCTGTGTGTAGGTCCCAATATCGACTACAACCTCGTGCAGACCTACAACCCCTATACGGGAGCTCCCATCAGCGTGATTGCGGCCAAAGTGCTTCTGCCCACGCTCTTCAACGCCAAGGCTGCCGATTTGGCCCTCGATGCCTACAAGCCCGGCGACAAGCTCATTCCCTGGAAAGTCGTAGCCGAATACAAGGGTAGCGACCTGGCCGGTATGGAGTATGAGCAACTGTTGCCGTGGGTAAACCCCGGCGAGGGTGCCTTCCGGGTTATCACCGGCGACTTTGTTACCACCGAGGACGGTACGGGTATCGTTCACATTGCCCCCACCTTCGGTGCCGACGACGACCGGGTGGCCAAGGCCAGCGGCGTGCCGCCCCTCATGATGCTCGACAAGGACGGCAACCGTCGCCCCATGGTCGACATGACCGGTAAGTTCTATCTGCTGGAAGATCTCGACCCCGAGTTTGTGAAGAACAACGTCAACGTTGAGGCCTATCGCGAATATGCCGGACGCTATGTGAAAAACGCATACGACGACTCGCTTACCGACAATGATGCCACACTCGATATCGACATCTGCGTGATGTTGAAGCAGACCAACAAGGTCTTCAAAATCGAGAAGCATGTGCACAGCTATCCACACTGCTGGCGCACCGACAAACCGGTGCTCTACTATCCCCTCGACAGCTGGTTTATCCGCACCACGGCTTGCCGCGACCGCATGATTGAGCTCAATAACACCATCAACTGGAAACCGCAGTCGACCGGTTCGGGCCGTTTCGGCAAATGGCTTGAAAACCTGCAAGACTGGAACCTCTCGCGCAGCCGCTACTGGGGTACGCCGCTGCCCATCTGGCGCACCGAGGACGGCAGCGAAGAGCTCTGTATCGGGTCGGTCGAGGAGTTGTACAACGAAATAGAAAAATCGATTGCCGCCGGGCTGATGACCGAGAATCCCTACAAGAAACAGGGATTTGTGCCCGGTGAATATACGGCCGAGAATTACGACAAGATAGATTTGCACCGTCCCTATGTCGACGATATCGTGCTCGTTTCGCCCTCGGGCAAACCCATGAAGCGCGAGAGCGACCTGATCGACGTGTGGTTCGACTCGGGTGCCATGCCCTATGCCCAAATCCACTATCCGTTTGAAAACAAGGAGGCCTTTGACAAACGCGAGGTTTATCCCGCCGATTTCATTGCCGAGGGTGTGGACCAGACCCGCGGCTGGTTCTTCACGCTGCACGCCATCGCCGCGATGGTATTCGACAGCGTGGCCTACAAGGCCGTAGTCTCCAACGGTCTGGTACTCGACAAGAACGGCAACAAGATGTCCAAGCGTCTGGGCAACGCCGTCGATCCCTTCGGTACGATTGAGAAATATGGTTCCGACCCGTTACGCTGGTACATGATTACCAACTCGTCGCCTTGGGACAACCTCAAATTCGACTTCGACGGCATTGAGGAGGTGCGCCGCAAATTCTTCGGTACCCTCTACAATACCTATTCGTTCTTTGCCCTCTATGCCAATGTCGACGGGTTTACCTTTGCCGAACCCGAGATTCCCGTAGAGAAACGGCCCGAGATAGACCGCTGGATTATCTCGCTGCTCAACTCTCTGATTCGGGAGGTAGACGAGCAGTTTGCCGCCTACGAGCCCACGCGTGCCGGCCGGGCCATCGCCGACTTTGTCAACGACAACCTCAGCAACTGGTATGTGCGGTTGAACCGCAAGCGTTTCTGGGGCGGTTCGATGACCGACGACAAATTGTCGGCCTACCAGACGCTCTACACCTGTCTCGAAACGGTGGCCAAACTCATGGC
>DXDM01000047.1 GCA_019115485.1 Candidatus Barnesiella excrementavium
GTAACTCCTGGCTTTCCGGGTCGTAGAAATTGATGTGGTTGTATTGCAAGCCACCGTCGATGATACCCACTACGACACCTTTTCCCGTGTAGGCTTGCGACAGACCGGTACCGGCATGCAGGGCATCGACATTGGTGAAGTCGGCGCTGCGCACGTTGTTCATGAGTTTGCGCACGGGGCGGCCTATCTCGACATATTTTACCGATGGCAACTGTGATACGGCTTCCAGATTGTCGGCTGGTATACGCACCGAGAGTATGGTGCCATATTGAGCGTTGATGACTACTCCGTTAGCTTCGAGCCCTTCGAGGTCGTTTTCATCGTTAAGGTGAAGAAACGCCGATACGACAGTCTGACTGTCGTTTTGAGAAACCGCATACATCGATTTCAGCATCGATCGTTGAGCTGGTGCGGTGGTTTCGTAGCAGTGTAAAAAATTTTGGGTCGATGGCGACATTTTCATTTCGGCATTCAACCCTTGTTGGCAGAAAGCCGCCAATAAACAAAATGAAAGTAAAACTTTTTTCATCGATTTAGTTATTATTATAGTTCTTAAGTCAATAGGTTATCGGTTGCGTACGGGCGACGCAGCTTCGATATAGGTAATACCGGGCAGAACGACAAATTGGGAAAGACTTCTCAGCGGAATGGCAAAACTGTACATCGTGTCGTTGTATTTCGTGCCATATCCTCCCAGTTGAGCGAGAGAGTCGATATTGAACTCTTCGTTGGTGTGCAGGAATCCCGTCACGAGATATTCTCCGTTTTGTTGGCGCAAGGCAAATCGCTGAATCAGCTGTTCCGAGGGGGTGTACTCGTCAAGAGTTTTACCCGATTGTTTGAAATCGGAGGTCCAGGTATTCCAAAATAAACGGAATGAAGCTGACACGGATAGCTCTTGCGGCAGGGTGTAATCAGTCGTCACGACTGCGTTTTCTGTTTTTGACATACTTTTGTTTGTGTGACATGCTGCCAAGGCGATGACCAGCAACGCTGTGCATATAAATCTCCACATAATAAATTTCTTTTAATAAGTATGCAAATATACGAATTTATTCTTTAAAATTATTTTTAAAAAATAAAATATTACCATACAAGAAAAAATATACAATAACCTGTATATGAATGTGTTATAGAAGTAACTTGTGTGATTGACTTTTTGGAGAAGGAGACTACAATCGTTTCAGTCGGGTCGAAAGCAAGGAGTCCAACTCTGATTCCGAAGGGTTGTTGACCACGATTTTTCCGTCGGGCCCGATGAGGACGAGGTGAGGAATACCTTGAATGACATACGAGAGAATGGCTTCGGAGTCCCACCCTTTGGGGTCGTCCAGCTGCGGCCAATTCATCTGGTTGCCCCGAATGTAGTCGAGCCAGTCGTTGCGATTGGTATCGAGCGAGATGCCTACAATCGAGAATTCCTGTTTGTCGTATCGATTGTAAAGTTGTTTCAGGTAAGGCGTTTGCCGTTGGCAGGGCGGGCACCACGAGGCCCAAAAGTCGAGCAGCACATAGCGTCCGTTCCCGATATACTGCGAGAGCGAAGTCTCTTGCCCATCGGGCGTTTGCAGGGGCAGGTCGATGTAGGGCATGTCGGGGGCCACGTTTTTGAGCTGGGCCAGCATGCGGGCTACCTTGCGTATGGCTACATTCTTTCGGAAAGCCGGGGAGGCGTTGGCGATGAGTTGCCGTTGCTCTTCGGGGGTAAAGAGAAAACTGTTTTGCAGGAAGAGATAGACCGACGTCACATTATCGGTATTGGCTGTGATGTACTCCCGTGTAATCTTTTCGAGACCCTTTTGTTCGAGTTCAAAATCTTGTTTCAGGGAGAGGAAAGAGCTGTCGGTCAGTTGTCCCGACAGGTAATCTTTCAGGTATCGGCGGGTTATCGTCTGTAACTGACGGACGAACGACTGCCGCTGCTCTTCATAGGTTTGTAGCCGGTCGTTTAGGGGGGTGCCACCTATATGGGTCACCGAGTCGATAATCACCCGTATGGTACCGGGTTGGAGGGCGAGCAACAGGGGTGGTATGGCCGATTCCCGGTCGTTGTCGGGAATCAATATGGCGACGGCCGGCTCTCTTTGATGGCCATGAAAAGTGAAGTGCCCTTTGTTGACCACGGCGCTGTCGATGATTTCGAAATGCTCTTGATTCAACTTTTGCAGGAATAGGCGGGTTCCGTCGGGTAGGAGAGTGGTTTCCCCGGCGATTTCATATTTCCCGTTGCAGCCGACCAAACATAATCCAAGAGCTAAGTATCCTATCAGTCGTATTAATTTCATGGTTGTTGCGTATATCTGTTTACATGGTATAAACAGAAGATTATCAACAAGGTTTAGCCAACGGGTAGGATTAACAATTCGCCTGTGGAGCGATGTCGCGGACCGTGGTGTCGGTTATGTCAAAGGGAGAGCCAGACTTCCTGGTGTACAGTTGCCGGGACTTGTTGGCAATTAGCGGAATCGGCGGAACATGCGCACGATGCGGGAGACCAGTCGGAATCCCCACACGGCACTTTCGAGCAGTGTGAATCCGCTCAGCAGGTTGCTCCCGATATATTTCGTGACCGACCTGGCCTCGGTAAAGGGAGACACGACTTGCCGGTAAGCCTCGTCGACTATCTTTCGTTGGTCGGCAATAGCGATTTTAAGAGCCTGCCGTCGGGCGGCAATCTCTTCGAGTGTGAGCCCTTTTGAATGTGTAATCGGTTTGTCCATGTTATTGAGGCTTTGAGTCGTTGTCGCTGTCCAGCAGGACGCGTGAGATGAATCGGGTGATGGGGGCAAGAATGAGCCGTTGCTTGAAGATGACCACAAGGGCGATGAGCAACAGGAACAGGGCACCGAGCAGGGCATAGCTGCCCACGATGCCCACGAGCGGTTCCAGCAGATAGACCAGCGCGAAGGAGAGGTATATGCCGGCTCCTACGGCGAGAACCAAGATGATGATAAACAGCACCGACATGCCCAGGATTACCGATAGTTTTTCGGTCGCCGTGAGTTTGGCATAGTCGATTTGCAGGGTGAGATATTTCTTTCCTTCGTCAAACAGTCTTTTGAATGCGTTTTCGGTAGTATCGGGCATAATGACAGAGATTAGAGGAGTAATCAATATACATACCGATGAGAGTATCAAAGCCACCGGGGGAGGTGAGCCTTGATATCCTCATCGTTGCAGCGGTGCGAATTACTTCACACCCTTTACCTCTTCGGCAATTTGGTCGACAAGTTGTTCCATCTCCTCTTTTTTCAGACGGATACCTTTGTCATGCAGCATTTTGCAGATGCGAGCTCTTGTGTCGGACCCTTTTTCGGGGGCAAACAAGATTCCGGCCATGGCACCCACGGCAGCTCCGCCGAGGAATGCAAACAGTAAATTAAGACCTTTCATAATCTTTATTTTTTAATGAGACTATAAAGAGATAAGAAGAGGCGAGTGGCAAACGAAAGATACCTTTTCCGTGCAGTCCGTCTCACGTCCTGTCCTATCTACTCCAAAGATAACAAAAGAATTGGAATTTTGTTAGCCGACAGCCTGGGAATTTCGCTTTTATGAATTGTTTTACAAAAAATTATAAAGGAGGGTGGGGACCCGAATCACGTATCGCGAAAGTTCGTATCTTTGCAGGCGCTTTGTCGGGAAGGGAATATTCCCCGGTCTGTCACATGCCGGGTCGGTGCTGGAAGATAGCCGTTAGACCCGTGCGACAGGTAGCAGAGCAACCAAAAAAGAATTCCGGGAATTATGTCTGAACAGTCAATTTTTATCAAAGGGGCACGAGTCAACAACCTGAAAAATATAGATGTAGAGATACCACGCAACCGCTTTATCGTCATCACGGGTCTCTCGGGATCGGGCAAATCGTCGTTGGCCTTCGATACGCTCTATGCCGAGGGGCAGCGCCGCTACGTCGAGAGTCTGTCGGCCTATGCCCGGCAGTTTCTGGGACGTATGAGCAAACCCGAGTGCGACTACATCAAGGGTATACCGCCCGCTATCGCCATCGAGCAGAAGGTCAACACGCGCAACCCGAGGTCGACGGTAGGTACCTCGACCGAGATTTACGACTACCTGCGCATGCTCTATGCCCGCATTGGGAAGACCTATTCGCCCGTATCGGGGGCACTGGTCAAGAAGCACCAGGTGGACGATGTGGTAAACTGTGCCCTCGGGTTCCCCGACGGTACACGCTTTGCCTTGCTCACCAACCTGTCGCTGCCCGAAGGTCGTGACTTGAAGACTCAGCTGCAAATCTTGCAGAAGGAGGGATTCCCCCGAGTCGAGGTGGACGGCCGCTTTGTGGCGATAGAAGATGTGTTGGCTGGTGATACTCTGCCCGACGCCTCGAAGGTGCGCCTGGTTATCGACCGGTTGAGCGTGTCGCACGAGAACGACACCGTCAGCCGGTTGGCCGATTCGGTCGAGACCGCCTTCTTCGAGGGAAATGGCGAGTGTACCGTTCAGATGCACACGTCCGAGGGGGTGCAGGAGTTCAACTTTTCGAAACGTTTCGAGGCCGACGGCATCACCTTCAACGAGCCGAGCGACTTGATGTTCAACTTCAACAACCCCGTGGGGGCCTGCTCCGAGTGCGAGGGATTCGGGCGGGTCATCGGCATCGACGAGGACCTGGTGGTGCCCAACAAGACCCTTTCGGTCTACGACGACGCCGTGATGTGCTGGCGGGGCGAGAAGATGAGCGAGTGGAAAAATGCTCTCATTCGTCGGGCCGAGGCGTTGCACTTCCCCATACATCGTCCCTACTATAAGCTCACCGACCGCGAAAAAGATATTTTGTGGCACGGTGCCGGCGACTTCGAGGGTATCGACGGTTTCTTTGCCATGCTCGAAGCCAACCAATACAAGATACAGTACCGGGTGATGCTCGCCCGCTACCGGGGTAAGACCATCTGCCCGGTGTGCAAGGGCAGCCGGCTGAAACCCGAAGCCGAATATGTGAAGGTGGGGGGACGCTCCATTACCGAGTTGGTGAATCTGCCCATCGGTGAGCTGAAAACCTTCTTCGATGAACTGCAACTCGACGAGCACGACTCGGCCATTGCCAGGCGGCTGTTGACCGAGATCAGAAACCGCATACGTTTCTTGCAGGAGGTGGGGCTCGACTACCTCACGCTCAACCGGTTGTCGTCGACCCTCTCGGGCGGTGAGAGCCAGCGCATCAACTTGGCCACGTCGTTGGGCAGCAGTCTGGTGGGTTCGCTCTATATCCTCGACGAGCCCAGCATCGGGCTCCATTCGCGCGACACGCATCTGCTCATCAAAGTGCTGCGCGAGTTGCAGGAGCTGGGCAATACGGTTGTGGTCGTCGAGCACGACGAGGAGATAATCCGGGCGGCCGACTACATCATCGACATCGGTCCGTTGGCCGGTCGGTTGGGAGGCGAGGTGGTCTACCAGGGCGACCTCTCCCGGTTGCCCAAGGCCACCCGCAGCTACACCATGCGCTACCTGACCGGCGAGTGCAAGATCGAGGTGCCCGCCACCCGTCGCAAATGGAACCAGTATATCGAGGTCGAAGGGGCTGCCCAGAACAACCTGAAATCGGTCAACGTGAAATTCCCGCTCCGGGTCATGACGGTGGTCACGGGTGTGAGCGGCTCGGGCAAATCGTCGCTCGTGCGCGATGTCTTTTATCGCGGACTTCTGCGCTACTATGGCGAGGGGGGTGAGATGCCGGGGACCTATTCCCGATTCACGGGCGACATGGACCGCATCAAGGCGGTCGAGTTTGTCGACCAGAATCCCATCGGAAAATCGACCCGTTCCAATCCTGCCACCTATCTGAAAGCCTTCGACGAGATACGCAAGCTCTTTGCCGACCAGCAGGGGGCCAAGCAGATGGGATTTTCGCCCTCGTATTTCTCGTTCAACTCCGAGGGTGGACGCTGCGAAGAGTGCAAGGGAGAGGGTACCATCACGGTCGAGATGCAGTTCATGGCCGACATCGTGCTCGAATGCGAGGCCTGTCACGGGAAGCGTTACAAGCAAGATGTGCTCGAAATAGAGTATCGGGGCAAGAACATCAGCGATGTGCTCGACATGACCATCAACCAGGCCATTGAGTTCTTCTCGGAGGTCGACGGCAGTCAGGAGAAGCGCATTGTCAAGCGGTTGAAACCTTTGCAAGATGTAGGCTTGGGATATATCAAGCTGGGGCAATCGTCGTCGACCCTCTCGGGCGGTGAGAACCAGCGTGTCAAGTTAGCCTTCTTTCTCAGCAACGAGCGGCAGGAACCCACGCTCTTCATCTTCGACGAGCCCACCACTGGGCTACATTTTCACGACATCAACACGTTGCTGAAATCGTTCAACCAGCTGATTGAGCGCGGACACACCGTAGTGATTATCGAGCACAACATGGACGTCATCAAGTGTGCCGACCACATTATCGACATGGGTCCCGAAGGGGGTAAGGAGGGTGGATACGTCGTCTGCACCGGCACACCCGAAGAGGTGGCCCGTTGCGAGGCCTCCTACACGGGGCGGTTCCTGAAAGAGAAGCTCGGTATTTAGCGAATGCGGTCCATGCTGCGCACCAGTTGCTCGTCCTTGTTGATGGCTTTGTAGGCCAGAATGTCGAGTACGAGGGCGACGAAGGGCATGATGAGGTAGGCCGTCCACGATGTGTCGGTAGCGGCCAGGTCGCTGCGGAAGGTATAGCCACTCAGGAAGATAACGACGTAGAAGGTCACCATGAAGAAGGCGTTGATCATGCAGATGCGGGCCTGTGTAGGTCGGTTCTTGTAGAGAAAGATGGCGATAATCGACAACACGGCAATAATTGTCCCCAAGGCAAACACGCCCCACGTGGGTGTGAATATCGCCGTTTGGGCAATCGTGGCTCCGGCCTCGGACGTCGGTGCGGCAGGCTCGGCCATGACGGTCGATACTCCTTGCGAGGTGAAGCTGTAAAGCCCGTCGGGGGTGTCGAACTGAGCGATGGGGCAGAAGAGGAACGTGGCCATCAATGCGGCGGCCAGCAGCAGATAAATCGATTGAATGCGTTGTATCATAATAGTTGTATCATAATATAGGTGTATAAATCGGTTGAGTCATGCAAAATGCTGCATGATGTTGACAAAGATAGTGCAAAGCCGGGGGAGAAACAAATTTTGGACGGACGAGATGTGCGGAAGTGGAATCCCCCTTGTGCAAAAATGGCAGCCCGTCAAGCTGTTCTCGGGGAAATACGAGGCCCGAAAATGTAAAAACGAAATAACCTTTTTGCGGCATACTATTTGCAAGTTAAGTTTGTTATATTGGAGAAAGCTCCTTAATTTTACTACGAATTTAGACTTGAACCGATGATTACAACCGAAATTGCCAAACAACAATACGAGATATACACTTTGTTGGCCGAACGTCGTCTGAAAGATGCCTTCGGAAAACTGGCCGTGCTGATAACCGAACTGCAAGACTGGCTCAGCCGCGACAAGCTCAACGAGATGGAGATGTCGTATAAATATATGATACAATACATGCTCGACGGGGTGGAGGACCCCGAGCGCAAACGCATCTACGACCACTTGGTGGTATCGGCCTATGCGCTCACCGACCGGGTCTCCGACGAGTTGGCGGCCTCTGTGTCGCCCGCCCAGTATTATGGCTGGAAGCGTTACGTGACGGCCAGTCGGGCCAACGAGACACTGGCCTCGCAGTGCGATCGATGCGACCAGGCGCTCAACGACCTATCACTGGCCTCGCTGTTGAGCGAGCAGGAGCAGGACACCGCCAAGCTGAAATCGTTGAAACGTCGGGTGGAAGAGGAGGCCGGTACCCTGTTTATGGACCTGTGGACCAACTATCCGGCTCGCGAAGAGGATTACGCCACGTTGCGCGATGCCCTCTATTCCAACCGTTTCCCCGACGACCTGGTGGGGCTGTTGATTTCGGCCCTGTTGTTGAACCTGCTGCACCGTTTCGATGAGGAGAAGCTGCTCCTTCTGCTCGACGGCTACCGGCAGGAGTCGCCCGAGATACAGATGCGCTCGCTCTGTGCGGCCCTGATTGTGATGCATATCTATCGCGAGAGGCTGTCGCTCTTCCCTCGGGTACAGCACCGTATCGACGCGTTGGGTGAGGAGTCCCGTTTCAAGGGCGACGTGCGCACCGTCTTCCTGCAACTGATCAAGACCCAGGAGACCGAGAAGATTACCCGCAAGATGACCGAGGAGCTGCTGCCCGAGATGATGAAGTTGGGGCCGTCGCTCTACAAGAAAATCAAGCAGGAGGATTTGATGAACGACATCAATGCCCTCGAAGAGAATCCCGAGTGGCAGGATATGCTCGACAAAACCGGTATTGCCGACAAGTTGAAGGAGTTGACCGACTTGCAGATGGAGGGTGCCGATGTCTTCATGAGCACCTTCTCACACTTGAAAAACTTCCCCTTCTTCCAGTCGATACAGAATTGGTTCTTGCCGTTCAATCCCGAGCATACGGCGCTGTCGGGTCTGTTGGACGGTCAGGGGGGCGAGCGGTTCAAGAAGATGCTTTCGGCCTCGGCCCTGTTGTGCAACTCCGACAAATACTCGTTCTGCCTGAGTCTGTCGCAGGTACCCGAGTCGCAACGTCAGATGATGATGAGCCAGTTTGGCGCCGAGAATGCCGCCATGCAGGAGATGGCCAACGAGGAGCTGATGAAAAAGGAGAAGAGCCGCGAGAATATCTCCAATCGGTATATTCAGGATCTCTACCGTTTCTTCAAGCTCTATATCCGCCGGTCGGAGTTTACCGACCCCTTTGCCGGTCACATCAACCTGCTGCACGTACCGGTCTTGGAGCCGCTGTTGAGCGGGCAGGAGACGTTGCGACTCATTGGCGAATACTATTTCCGCCGGGGGTACTACGACGAGGCGCTCGAACTCTTCGAACGTCTCTCGGCCACCTATCACTCCGACGCCGAGGTGTACCAGAAGATAGGCTTCTGCTACCAGAAGCGGGGCGAATATGCCGAGGCTCTTGAAGCCTTCCTCAAAGCCGAGATTATCACGCCCGACAACTTCTGGACCATTCGTCGCATAGCAACCTGTTATCGCAATTTGAAGAAACCCGAGATGGCACTCTCGTATTATCATCGGGCTGAGAAGATACAGCCCGACAACCTGTCGGTGCAGATGAACATCGGCCACTGCTATGTCGAGCAGAAGGATTATGAAGAGGCGTTGAAATACTATTTCAAGGTCGACTACCTCGACCCCGACGGCGGAAAGGCCTGGCAGCCGATTGCCTGGTGTTCGTTCCTGGTGGGGAGGAAGGAGCAGTCCCGTCGCTATTACGAGAAGATTCTGGCCGGGAAACCCACCGCCCTCGACTACCTCAATGCCGGGCATGTGGAGTTTTCGCTGGGACATATCCGGCAGGCCATCGACTACTATCGGCGCAGTATCGAACTCGACGGCGGCAATACCGGCAAGTTTCTGGCCAACTTCAAGCAGGATATTCCCGACCTCGTCTTGGCCGGCATCTCGTCGAGCGATATCCCCATCTTGCTCGACCAGCTCATGTATGGCATCACCGATACCCATTAACTCTGTCCCGAAGGGGCGGGTAGGGTGGTTCTGTTCTATTTTTGCCCCGCAGGATATTCACTTTCGGGTTTTATTGCCTATCTTTGCACCCTCGTACAGAGGAGGATTAATTATGAAACGAATCGTATGTCTGCTGTTCCTTTGCGTGGCTTTTGCGCAACTGCCCGTGAGGGGAGCTTCGCTCGCTGACTATCGCGAGAAGTTGTATGACCTGTTTATCGAACAGAAGATTCCGCAGTGGGGTGCCGTTTTGTCGCAGATGAGTGCCGACAAGTCGTGCGAGACCCTTGACGGGCGTCATGAAATTTTGTGCGGCTATTACGGCCTGATAGGCCATCTGGTCGACAAGAAGCGGAAAACCGAGGCGCAGAACTATCTGAAAACCGCTTTGGCTCTCTCGGAAAAATACCAGAAGCTATATCCGCACGATGCTCGCTTCAAAGCCTTGTACTCCAATCTGTTGGGTCTTAAAATAGCCCTGTCGCCCTTGAAGGCGACCACGCTGGCTTCCACCATGCTCTCTGTGGCGCGCGAGGCCAACAAACTTGCCCCGAATGACAGTTGGGTCTCTATCCTGTATGGCAACATACTTTTCTACATGCCCGGCATGTTTGGCGGCGACAAGGCCCAAGGACTGAGCTGTTATCAGCGTGCCCGCCAAAGTATGGAGAAGAATGCTTCGCTCAACAGCCACCACTGGCTCTACGTGCAGTTGCTGGTGACTATCGGTGTGGTTAACGAGCGGAACGAACATTACGAGCAGGCGTTGACCATGTATAAAAACATCATGAACAAATATCCCAATTATGCTTTTGTACGCGATGTGCTCTATCCGCGTGCCCAAAAAGCCTTGCGGGAGAAACAATAACTATGAACGACTATATGCAGGTGCGGCTCGATGCAGAGCCTTGTAGCGAGGTGGTCACCGATGTGCTGGCTGCCATGTTGGGAGAGATTGGGTATGAAAGTTTCGTCCCCGACGATAAGGGGGTGACCGCTTTTGTCCCGCAAGGAAAATACGATGAGACTCGGTTGAAAACCGTGTTGGACAGTTTTCCCCTCGACGGTGTTTCGATTTCGTGGCAAGTCACTTTTGTGGCCGGGCAGGATTGGAACGAAGAGTGGGAGAAAAACTACTTCAAGCCCATTGTTGTGGGCGACGAATGTGTGATACACAGTACCTTCCACAAAGATGTACCCCGGGCACGCTACGATGTGCTCATCGACCCCAAAATGGCGTTTGGAACCGGTCATCACGAGACGACTACCCTGATGTTGCAAGCCATATTGGCGGCCGACTTTACCGGCCGTTCGGTTCTCGACATGGGGTGCGGCACGGCTGTGTTGGCCATACTGGCGCGCCTGAAAGGAGCCTCGCCGGTGGTGGCGGTCGATATCGACGAGTTTGCCACTGAGAATGCCGTGGAGAATGTTCGGTTGAATCGTGTCCCCGATATCGAAGTACGCCTGGGGGGAGTCGACGTGTTGAAGCAAGAGACCTTCGACTTTATCTTTGCCAACATCAACCGCAATATCCTGTTGGCCGATATGCATGCCTATGCCGAACGAATGAAAAGCGGTTCGCGACTCTTCATGAGCGGATTTTACGTGGAGGACATTCCCTCGATACAGGCCGAGGCCGAACGGCTGGGGTTGCGTCTGGTCGGTCATGCCGAGAAAAACCGATGGGCCCGGGTCGAGTGTATAAAAGATTGATGAAGTTATGGCGCATGGCATTTGGCGTTGGACAAAACGCATCGTACTGTTTTTCTTTCTGTCGACCATCGCGGTTGTGGTGCTGTACCGTTTTATTCCCGTGTATGTCACTCCGTTGATGGTAATCCGTTCGGTCGAGCAGTTGGCCGATGGCAAGAAGGTTGAATGGCACCACCGTTGGGTCCCCATCGAGAAGATGTCGCGCTATATGCCCATGGCGGTTATCGCCTCGGAGGACAATCGCTTCATGACACACCACGGCTTCGATTTCGAGGAGTTGAAGAAAGTTATCGAGGAGAACAAGCACCGCAAACGCCCTCGGGGTGCCAGCACCATCACGCAACAGACGGCCAAGAATGTATTCCTGTGGCCCGGCCACTCCTACATACGCAAGGGATTTGAAGTCTACTTCACCGTACTTATAGAACTCTTTTGGGGGAAAGAACGCATCATGGAGGTCTATCTCAACTCGATTGAGATGGGCAAAGGCATCTATGGGGTCGAAGCGGTGGCCCGGCAGCATTTCCACAAGTCGGCCGCCCGGCTCACACGTTCGCAATGCGCTCTCATTGCCGCCACATTGCCCAATCCTCGACGGTTTAATTCGGCTGCACCTTCGGGGTACATGTTAAGACGTCAGTCGCAAATCGTGTCGTTGATGGGGAAAATCGCTCCGGTCGATTTTACGAAATAGAGTAAGTGGGAGACAACTATTGCTCCTGATGTTGTCGTATCTCTTGTTGAAGCAACTCAATTCTCTGCTGATAGTTCTGGATAAGCTCTTGCAAAAGTTCGATTTCCTGCTGTTTGGAGGCAATCAAATCAGAGTCTTCAATTGATGAATTTTTAATATTTTTATAGATTTTAGAGGCTTCTGCAACGGTCGAAACCCCATCTTCTGTCAAGCTTTGATATCTGCCAGGACTAATAAAATAGGACTTCTCGCATTCGTCGCTATTGACCCATGTGAAGAAATCGGTAATAGGAAATTTCCAATGGTTGGCGATATTCAGCAAAACATTGATATTCATGTTTCCGCCTCTCACCGCTTTGCCTATGGTGTTCTTGTCCAATCCCAGTTCTTTGGCCGCCTCTTTGTAGGTGAGGCCTTTCCGATGCAAAAATTTTCGCAGCAGATCTCCAGAATAAACAAGTTTTTGACCCTCTTTCATACGGACCGAAATGTAAATATTAAAACCAGTGGGAACCTATTATGATAGGTTGTTGTTTACTAATATACAAAAAAAACGGGAATCGGTTCACTTGAATGCCCTTTTGTATAAGGGAAAGTAAGCATAGGGAGCTTCAAGGAAAGACTTTTTTTGAATGGCGGAGAGGGGGTATAAAAATTACAGAAAAAATTCTTTATTTCAAACTATTTATACTACTTTTGTTCTCAGATGTCGAGTGTGAGGATTTTATGCTTGACACATTTTGTAAATGGACCAATTCATTAATAGTTTGGCTTAAACAACTTAACTAATAAAAACTATGGCAGAAAGTAAAGAAAAACTGTTTGACCAGTTCCCGCCGGTCTCCACACAAGAGTGGAAAGACAAGGTCATTGCCGACCTGAAAGGGGCTGATTTTGACAAAAAACTCGTATGGAGGACCAACGAAGGGTTCAATGTAAACCCCATGTATCGTGCCGAGGACATCGCCGGCCTGCATACGACCGACTCGCTCCCCGGCGAATATCCCTACGTGCGGGGCACGCGTACCGATAATAACTGGCTGGTGCGTCAGGATATTAAAGTAACCGACGTCAAAGAGGCCAATGCCAAGGCTTTGGATATCCTCACGAAGGGTGTCGAGTCACTGGGATTCGAACTCTCGAAAGATTTGATTTCGGTAGAAAATCTGGCTACTTTGCTGCATGGTATCGATGTGGAGAACGTCGAATTGAACTTCTCCTCTTGCATGAAAAGCACAGTGAAACTTGCCGAGACGGTAGCCGCCTACCTTAAAACGACGGGTGCCGATTTGACCAAGGTATCGGGCTCTATCCGTTTCAATCCGTTTAAGCGCATGTTGACCAAAGGTCGCGATTTTGCCGACTATGCCGATCAGGCTGTCGCCGTTATCGCCGCCGTGAAAGAGTTGTCCCTGTTCAGAGTGCTGGCAGTCGATGCCGTGATGTTGAACAATGCCGGTTCGTTCATTTCGCAGGAGTTGGGCTTCGCTCTCGCCTGGGGTAACGAATGGCTGGCCGCTCTCACCGAGAAGGGCCTGACCGTCGACGAGGTGGCCAATCGAATCAAATTCAATTTCGGTATCTCGTCCAACTACTTTATGGAACTGGCCAAATTCCGGGCAGCCCGCATGTTGTGGGCTCAGATTGTAAAACAATACAATCCCGCTTGCGATTGCGCCTGCAAGATGAAGGCCCACGCCCAGACTTCGGAATTCAACCAAACCGTTTTCGACGCATATGTCAATCTGCTCCGCTCGCAGACCGAGACCATGTCGGCTGCTTTGGCCGGTGTAGATTCAATCACCACGACTCCTTTTGACAAGGCCTATAAGGACCCCGACGATTTTTCGGAGCGTCTGGCCCGCAACCAGCAACTGCTGCTGAAAGAGGAGTCGCATATCAACCGCATTACCGACCCGGGAGCCGGTTCGTATTATGTAGAGACCCTTACGGTATCGATTGCCGAGCAGGCTTGGAAACTCTTCCTCGAAGTTGAGGACAAAGGCGGTTTCTACAAAGCCGTGAAAGAGGGCTTCGTACAAAATCAGGTAAACGCTTCGGCCGAAACCCGTCACACCAATGTAGCCCGTCGCAAGGAGATTCTGTTGGGCACCAACCAATACCCCAACTTCAACGAAGTGGCTGGCGACAAGATTGCCAAAGGCGAGGCTTGCGGCTGCGGTTGCGGCAAACACGACGACCACCATTGCGAACCCGAGTTCCCCGTACTGAATACCAAACGTGCCGCCAGCGACTTTGAAGCTCTGCGTCTGGCTACCGAGCGTTCGGGCAAACGTCCGTCGGTATTCATGCTCACCATCGGTAACCTGGCCATGCGTCTGGCCCGTTCGCAATTCTCGGCCAACTTCTTTGCTTGTGCCGGATACAAGATTATCGACAACCTCGGATTTGAAACCGTACAAGCCGGCATCGACGCCGCTCTTGAAGCCAAGGCCGATATCGTGATACTCTGTTCGAGCGACGACGAATATGCACAATACGCTCCCGAAGCCTTCAAGCTGCTCGACGGCCGTGCCCTGTTTGTCGTAGCCGGTGCCCCCGCTTGCATGGACGATTTGAAAGCTCAGGGTATTACCGAGTTTATCCATGTGCGTTCCAACGTTCTCGATACGCTGAGAGCTTTTAACGAGAAACTCTCGATTTAAAGTCGTACCATTTTGTATCACGTCAAGAAAAACGAAAAAACAATGAGACCTAATTTTAAGAATATAGATATTACAAAGGACGCTTTTGCTCACTCGGCAGGGAAAGTGGCCAGCGAGGGTGAAAACTGGATTACGCCAGAACAGATACCCGTTAAACCCATTTATACCAAAGAAGACCTCGAAGGTCTTGAACACCTCAACTACGTAGCCGGTATACCTCCCTTCCTGCGTGGTCCGTACAGCGGCATGTATGCCATACGTCCCTGGACAATCCGCCAGTATGCCGGTTTCTCCACCGCCGAGGAATCCAACGCATTCTATCGCCGCAACCTGGCCTCGGGTCAGAAAGGTCTGTCGGTCGCATTCGACCTGCCCACACACCGCGGTTACGATGCCGACCACGAACGTGTCGTTGGCGATGTGGGTAAAGCCGGTGTATCTATCTGCTCGCTCGAAGACATGAAGGTGCTCTTCGACGGAATTCCCTTGAATAAGATGTCGGTATCCATGACGATGAATGGTGCCGTGCTTCCTATCCTGGCTTTCTACATCAACGCCGGTCTGGAACAGGGTGCCAAACTCGAAGAGATGGCCGGTACAATCCAGAACGATATCCTCAAAGAGTTCATGGTGCGTAACACCTATATCTATCCGCCCGAATTCTCGATGCGAATTATCGCCGACATTTTCGAGTTCACGTCGCAGTATATGCCCAAGTTCAACTCGATTTCGATTTCGGGTTACCACATGCAGGAGGCCGGTGCCACGGCCGATATCGAGTTGGCTTACACTTTGGCCGACGGTCTCGAATACCTGCGTGCAGGTATCAACGCCGGTATGGACATCGACTCGTTCGCACCGCGGTTGTCGTTCTTCTGGGCTATCGGCATGAACTTCTTCATGGAGATTGCCAAGATGCGTGCCGCCCGTATGCTGTGGGCCAAGATTGTGAAACAGTTCAACCCCAAGAACCCCAAGTCGCTGGCTCTGCGTACCCACTCGCAGACGTCGGGTTGGTCGCTCACCGAGCAAGATCCCTTCAACAACGTGGGTCGTACCTGTATCGAGGCCATGGGTGCCGCTTTGGGTCACACCCAGTCGTTGCACACCAACGCCCTCGACGAGGCTATTGCCCTGCCTACCGACTTCTCGGCACGTATCGCCCGTAACACTCAGATTTACATTCAGGAAGAGACCTACATCACCAAGGAGATTGACCCGTGGGCCGGTTCGTATTATGTAGAGGCGCTGACCAACGAACTTGCTCATAAGGCTTGGGAACATATCCAGGAAATCGAGAAGCTGGGCGGTATGGCCAAGGCTATCGAAACCGGTCTGCCCAAGTTGCGTATCGAGGAGGCTGCTGCACGTACGCAGGCTCGTATCGACTCGGGCAAACAGACTATCGTGGGCGTGAACAAATACCGTCTCGAAAAAGAGGCTCCCATCGATATTCTCGAAGTCGACAACACGGCTGTGCGCAAGGAGCAAATCGAGCGTTTGCAGTATCTGAAATCGCACCGCGACAACGATGCCGTCAAGGCTGCCCTCGATGCCATCACCGAGTGTGTGGAGACCAAGAAAGGCAACCTGCTCGACCTGGCCGTCAAAGCCGCCAAGGTACGCGCCACGTTGGGTGAGATTTCTTATGCCTGCGAGAAGGTAGTAGGACGATATAAAGCAGTAATCAGAACTATATCAGGCGTGTATTCATCAGAAACCAAACAAGATGCCGATTTCGTTCGGGCAACGGAATTGTGCGAAAAATTTGCCAAGAAAGAAGGTCGTCAACCGCGTATCATGATTGCCAAGATGGGTCAGGACGGACACGACCGTGGTGCCAAAGTAGTGGCTACGGGTTATGCCGACTGCGGTTTCGACGTAGACATGGGCCCGTTGTTCCAGACTCCGGCCGAGGCCGCCCGTCAAGCTGTTGAAAACGACGTGCACGTGTTGGGTGTATCTTCGCTGGCTGCCGGTCACAAGACCTTGATTCCGCAGGTTATCGAAGAGTTGAAGAAGCTTGGCCGCGAAGACATCGTGGTGATTGCCGGTGGTGTGATTCCCCCGCAAGACTACGACTTCCTCTACAAAGCCGGTGTGGCTGCCATCTTCGGTCCCGGTACCTCGGTAGCCAAAGCTGCTTGTCAGATTCTTGAAATTCTTCTCGACGAATAATCCGTAATCAGGAAGATAATCTCTCGAAACCGGGTAGACCTCATTTCGAGGCCTACCCGGTTTCTGTTCTTGTAAAGGTTACAAATAGAGATGTAGAAGGGTAATTCCCCCAGATTATGAATAGGGGGAAATTGGTTATTTCGGTTTTATTTGTATATTTACCCACTTTTCAAAACCTCCTTATTTATGAAAAAAGTCTTTATCTCTTTGTGTGCAAGTGCTCTGTTGGGCATCAACTCGCTTTCTGCCATACCGGCAAGGTCTATTCCCCAGACGGTTACTCAACCCGATGGAACTGAAATCACCGTGCGGTTGGTTGGTGACGAATATTATCATTATCGCGTGACGACCGATGGCATTCCCGTTGTACGGGGAACCGACGGGTTCTATCGTTATGCCGAGTTGTCGTCGGACGGAGCGGCTGTTGCCGGTTCGGTCATTGCCCGCGATGCCCGGTTCCGGACCGATTCGGACAAAGCCTATCTCAGTCAGTTGGCCTCCCGGCAAGTGTCGCAGGGATTGGTAGCACATCGAAATCTGAAAAAACAACAGGCGCAACGCCGTGTTGTCCGTCGGGTCACACAAGCGACTACCGGCGAAGAGGTGCATGGTCTGGTGCTTTTGGTCGAGTTCAGCGACACGAAATTTACGGCCACGAACGACCGCGAGGCTTTCGACCAGATGATGAATAAAGAGGGGTATGATTACCAAGGGGCCATAGGTAGTGCGCGCGACTATTTTATCGCTCAGTCGGGTGGTGCGTTTCAACCCGTCTTCGACGTGGTAGGACCCATAACACTCGATAAGAAGATGTCCTATTATGGAGGAAACGATCAGTATGGCAATGACCTCCATGCCGAAGAGATGATTATCGATGCCTGTCGCAAGGCCGAGTCGATGGTCGATTTCACCCTGTATGACCGCAATGACGATGGTTTTGTCGATTTGGTCTATGTCATTTATGCCGGTTACGGCGAATCGGCCGACGACGAGCAAGGTACACTTGCCGATACCGTGTGGCCGCATGCCTGGTATATCTATCAAGGAGCCAGGAGAGAGGTTTTGGTCGATGGGAAATACATCGATGCCTATGCCTGCTCGGCCGAGTTGCTGGGAAATCGGGGCACTTATCGCGATGGCATAGGTTCTTTTTGCCACGAATACAGCCACACGCTGGGGCTACCCGATTTTTATGATACGAATTATAACAATTATGGAATGAGTACTTGGAGCTTGATGGATTACGGTTGTTACAACGGGCCCGATGCCGATGGCGACGGGAATAGCGATGGCTCCGTTCCCGTAGGTTACACTGCGTATGAACGCGAGTTCTGTGGTTGGCTCACCATCGAAGAGTTGACATCTCCGGCATCGGTTACACTCGAAAATCTGGCCGACAGCCGCAAGGCCTACAAGATTGTGTCGAGTGACAAGAATCAATACTTTACCCTTGAAAATCGTCAGCAAAAGGGGTGGGACCAATATATGGCTGCCTCGGGATTAATGATATTGAAAGTCGATTACAACCAGTCGGTCTGGGACAATAACACGGTTAACAATGTGTCGTCTCGCCAGCGCATGACCATCATGCCGGCCGACAACCAGTACAACTCGAATAATGAGGAGGGTGACTTGTATCCCTACGGTGGTAACGATTCGTTTACCGACAGCAGTCGACCTGCGGCACGGACCAACACCGGTGAACTGTTGGGCAAACCGGTGACTAATATCGTCCAGAACAAAGGGGTGATTACTTTCGATTTCATGGGGGGAGCTCCAGCCGTGATGGCTCCGGTTGCCAACGAGGCTACCGAAGTTTCGGCGACAGGCTTTACGGCCAACTGGTCGCCCGTCGAAAATGCTGCCAGCTATACGTTGCAGGTAGAGCGCAGACAACCCTCGGCCGGTGGCGATATTCTGTTGTCGGAAAACTTTGGCAACAGTTCGAAAGCAAGTACGGCCAATGTGGGAGGAACCGGATCGATGCAAGATATAGACGATCGCTATTTCGTCACTCCGGGTTGGCGCGGAAAATATGTTTTTCCCGAGGAGGGTATGATGAAACTGGGCAACTCGTCCAATGGAGGGGCCCTGTGTACGCCCGTCCTCGACCTCTCTTCGTGTGACGGTGTATTCACGGTTTGTTTTGATGCTTTGCGGTATAGCACAAAAGAGCAGACCGTGATGAAGGTCTATCTCGAAGGTGACGAGGATAACGCCCAAACTACCGATAAGCTACCCCTCGAGTCCATGGGCACTTATACGATGACCTTTACAGGCGGAACGGCCAGCAGCCGCATCGTGCTTGAATCGACGGCCGGCAGTGGCAAGAAGAGAGCCTATATCGATAACATCGTGGTATATAGCGGCGAGGTTCAATTGGGAGAGATGGCCCGGGCAACGGTTGCCGGAGAGTGGCCTCTGACCTTGACAGGCATTACCGCCACCTCTTATGCATTCACCGATCTGGAACCAGGGTATGTTTACACTTATCGGGTAAAAGCTCTTACGGCCGAGGGTGAGGAGAGCACCTATTCCAATGCGGTGAAGGTCGATTTGACCGGTACGACGGGTATCTGCGATATACTTGAAATAAACCATCGGGTTTATGCCGCCGAAGGTGAAATTGTGGTCGAGAGTGAAGCGGCTCTGCCGGTAGAGGTAGTCAACCTCATGGGGCAAGTAGTTGCGACTGCCAATATCAATGGCCGGGCCGTTTTGTCGGTTCCCGCACCGGGCATCTATATTGTGCGTGGCGGTACGACGGTAACCCGGGTTGTGGTGAGATAATCGAATTGAAATCCTTGGATAGACCGGAATCGTTGAATAGCGGTTCCGGTCTTTTTGTATCTGCCGGTCGCACCGCACCTCTTTGGCAGGGAGTCAGGTCGATATTCTAATTTTTGTTAGCGCAGTTGGGAAAACAAAAACGAATCGTTACATTTACTTGTTGAAAAAAGTTGGGTGTGATGGAACCGAATGATTGGCAGACGTTTGTTTCAAAGCCTCGTAAAAAGGAATACATGACCGAATGGGTGGTCGAGCAAGTGCGGCGTTACCCGTGTCTCGACGAGTTGTTGGCGTGGGCATCGGGAAACGGAGCCGAGGCCTTTCGGGCTGCGCGTTGTCTGGAAATTGTCTATGAATGGGACCGGCCTCTCTTTTGGAAATACAAGAGCCGTTTCCTGTTCGCTTGGGTACAAGCGACACATCGGGGAGTAAGGCGCATATATGCCCATCTGCTGTACCGTATGCTCGAACAGGGTGAATATTTCCCCACTCGGGAAGAGGCTGACTTGTGGGTGCGGACTCTTTGTGAATGGAGCATAGAACCGGGGGTGAAGGTATCGGAACTGGTGTGGTATCTCACGATTTTGAATCACCTCTCCGGGCAGGTAGAGTGGGCTGGCGATATGCTGTGGCAAATCATAGAGATGAACGACATCGATTGCTCGCCCGGTATGAGAGCCTTGTTGAGGCGTATGCGCAAATCATTTAAAATAGCTTAAATGTAGATGATTCGCCCCGGGAACCTGTTGTTATGATTACATTTGTAGAGAAAACCCGTGGTGAAAAAGGAGGATTTAATATGAAAAAGAGTCTGTTTTTTGTCGTTGCCGCAGTCCTGTTGCTGACGGGCTGCCGGTCGGTCTCGGTACTCTCGTTCGATGTGTGGAGACCAGCCAAGGTGACCTTCCCGCCCACAATCGGTCGGGTGACGGTTGTCAACAATTCGGCCGAGCCCGAGGAAAAGACGGGCAATCGGTATAAGGATATTTCGGGAAAAGAGTACACGCTCGTTGTCCCACACGACAGTACCACCTACCGGTTGGCCGAGAATATTGCCGTTGAATTGGCCAATGCTCATTATTTCCCCGAAATAACGATTTTCTACGACGATTCCATTACCCTGCCCAAAAGCCTCTATCCGTTGTTGAGCGACTACCAGTTGGAGACTATTCGGGGGGGGGCTGCCCGCACGGCTGTGGTCTCTCTCGACAAGACCGACATGACGGTAACGATGGAGGACCAACCTTTATACGATGATTACGGTGAAACGGTTTTTGTGTCCAATCTGTCGGTGGCCACGACGTTGTGTATGCGGGTTTACTGGCCCGACAGGGTGGAGCCTACTTCCGAATTGGTGACCGATACCATCTATTGGCAGACCTTCGGTTACACCCCGGATGAGACGCATGGCGAACTTCCCTCGACTGTCGGCTTTGTTCAAGCGGCCATGCAGCATGTTTCGAAGCGGGTGCGCGACCTCTTTATTCCTCATGTAGACCAGGTGGAGCGTTATATCTATACATCGACCAGCCCGGCCTTGAAAGATGCTTATGACTACTGGCAGCAGCAACGCTATACCGAGGCTTCCTATTTGTGGGAATATGTCTATGAGGAACAAAGAGGCAAGGCCAATCGGGCCATGGCGGCTGCCAATCTGGCGGTCTATAACGAGTTGCACGACCAGTACGATGAGGCTATCCGGTGGATTGACAAGTCGCTTGCCCTGTTTCGAGAGATGGGAGGAAGCGAAAATACCGA
>DXDM01000048.1 GCA_019115485.1 Candidatus Barnesiella excrementavium
TACCTTTGTTCTCGGGTTAAATGCGCTTTCTTTTTCATTTGCAACACAAAAGTACGTTGTTTGACCTGACAATCGGTTGGAATATTCCAACCGATTGTGCTTTTGAGTTGCATTTTCTAGTTTAATTCACAAAAAGTTCATTTTTAAGGGCTTACAATCGGGATTGTATGGCGCTCTCTATCTCGCTCGCTTTCTCGATGCGTTTCACGATTCCGTCGTTCTTGTCGACAACAAAGCAGACGGGTAAGCTCTTCACGTTGTACATGGCGGCATAGCTCGAATAGACGGTCTGCGGGTCACGCACACAAACCCACGGCAGGTTGTCGGCCGCCACCTTCCAGGCCTGCTCTTCGGTATCGAGCGATACCTGATAGATTTCCAGACCCCGGCTCTTGTAGCGCTTGTAAAGTTCGGCCAGCTTCATGTTGTAGGCCGGAGAATATTCGGTTTGATAGGCTGTGAAGCAGAGGAGCACCACCTTGTTGCGGTCCAGCTGCTCGGCCAAAGTCTGCTTGCGCCCCAGCTGGTCATACAACTCCACGTCGATATACGAGGTAGTTTCGGGTTCGACATTCGGACTCTTCTGTTGAGGAGCCCGGCTGGCTGCCATCGCCGCCAGAGTCATCTCTCTCAACTGCTTGGTACGGGGCGACTCGGGATACCGCATATCAAATCCCGTAGCCACGGCAGCGATGAGCTTGCGGTCGTCGGCACTATACGGGTCGAATATCTTGTCGCCGTTGATTTCTTGAAAGACAATATAGTACGAAGCAGCCGAAGCGGGATTTTCAAGTACCAGATTGAGCATCTTCTCCTTATACTCGGCCAATGCCCGAATGGCTTGCTGACGCAAGGAGTCCACCTGGTTGCTTTTCGACTCCATGGCGTGCGAGAGTTCGTTGATGCGGTTTTTCAGTTTTCCACTCTCGTCGGTTACAATGCGCATCTTGGTGCACTCGTCCGACCCGGTTAGTTCATATCCGTCAGCAAAATCGGTTGCCCGGGCGGCAAAGGTCAAAGTCTCGGTCGAATCGATGGCAAAGTGAACCAATGCCCCGTTCAACCGCAACTGATAAAACTCGGGATACTGCGGAGCCTCACGGGTGAATTTGAAAGAACCCTCCTTATCCAGCGCCACCGATTCGAGCACCTCGGGCTGCCCCGAGGCCAGCGATTCGAGATAAAGAATCTGCCCGTCGGCACCGTCCACATGGCCCTCGATGGTAAACTCCCGTTTGCTGCACGAGGTCACCGCCAGAGCTATCGCACATAAAAATATCCATCTTTTCATGGTTACATCATTTAATTTCGTTGTCCTCCCGTCCATCGGGAAAACCAGTGACAAAGATATGTTTTTTTTCACACATTTCCATATATAATTCCTCCGACGCCCATGAGCAAAATGAAAGGACAAAAGCGTCCCAAAACAACAAAAGCACACCCCCAACCGGTTTAAGACCGGTTATTTTTTTCATTTTTATTTCATAATCATAGTTTTGCATTCAAACTTTCATTATCTTTGCGTGATTTTGAGATGAAAAAAATAAAGAAAAATCGATTTTATGATTAAACAAGTAATTAAGAAGACCATCGATTTGGGTGATGGAAGGACCATCACCATCGAAACCGGCAAGCTCGCCAAGCAAGCCGATGGGGCCGTAGAAGTACGCATGGGCAACACCATGCTGTTGGCCACGGTATGTTCGGCACAAGAAGCCGGTGAAGGCGTGGATTTCATGCCCTTGCAAGTAGAATACAAAGAGCGTTATTCAGCTTTCGGCCGTTTCCCTGGAGGTTTTACCAAACGTGAAGGCCGAGCTTCAGACTACGAGATACTCACCGCCCGTCTGGTGGACCGCGTATTGCGTCCCTTGTTCCCCGACAACTATCACGCCGACACGTTCGTGAACATCATGTTGTTCTCGACCGACGGTGTCGACATGCCCGATGCCCTGGCCGGTTTGGCTGCTTCGGCCGCTCTCGCCGTATCGGATATTCCCTTCAACGGACCTATTTCGGAAGTACGTGTAGCCCGCATCGACGGCAAATTCAGAATCAACCCCACGTTCAGCGAACTCGAAAGAGCCGACATGGACCTGATGGTAGGTGCCACCTATGAGAACATCATGATGGTGGAAGGCGAAATGGACGAAGTTTCGGAGGCCGACCTGCTCGAAGCCCTCAAAGCCGCCCACGAAGCCATCAAGGTTCACTGCCTCGTACAGAAAGAGCTGGCCGAAGCCGTAGGCTCGACCGTGAAACGCGAATATTGCCACGAGACCAACGACGAGGAGCTGCGCAAAGACGTATGGGCCAAGTGCTACGACAAGGCTTATGCCATTGCCCGCTCGGGTAACGCCGACAAGCACGCCCGCCAAAACGCTTTCGACGCTATCGTCGACGACTATCTGGCCGGTCTGAGCGAAGAGGAACTCGCCGAAAAAGAGCCTCTCGTAAAACGTTACTACCACGATGTAGAGAAAGAGGCCGTGCGTCGCTGCATTCTCGACGAAGGTATCCGTCTCGACGGTCGTACCACCACACAGATTCGCCCCATCTGGTGCGAAGTCGACTACCTGCCGGGTCCTCACGGATCGGCCGTATTCACCCGTGGTGAGACGCAGGCTCTGGCCACCGTTACGCTGGGTACCAAACTCGACGAGAAGATTCTCGACGACGTGCTCAACCAAGGTCGCGACCGCTTCCTGCTGCACTACAACTTCCCCCCCTTCTCGACCGGCGAAGCCAAGGCACAGCGTGGCGTAGGCCGTCGTGAAATCGGTCACGGCAACCTGGCCAACCGCGCCCTCAAACGTATGATTCCGAAGGATTATCCCTATGTAATCCGTGTCGTATCGGATATTCTCGAATCGAACGGTTCGTCGTCGATGGCTACCGTTTGCGCCGGAACCCTCGCCCTGATGGACGCCGGTGTTCAAATCAAGAAACCGGTATCGGGTATAGCCATGGGATTGATTACCGATAAAGACAATGTGAAATATGCCATTCTCTCCGATATCCTGGGTGACGAGGACCACCTCGGCGATATGGACTTCAAGGTAACCGGTACCCGCGACGGTATCACGGCTACCCAGATGGATATCAAGTGCGACGGTCTCTCCTACGAGATTCTCGAAAGAGCCCTGAACCAGGCCCGCGAAGGTCGTATGCACATTCTCAACATCATCACCAGCACGATTGCCGAGCCGCGTGCCGACCTCAAACCGCATGCTCCTCGCATCGAAACGATGATTATCCCCAAAGACATGATCGGTGCCGTTATCGGCCCGGGCGGGAAAATTATCCAAAGCATACAGGAGGCCAGCGGTGCCATCGTTACCATCGACGAAATCAACAACGAGGGTCACATCGAAATCTCGGCTGCCAACCTCGACTCGATTCAGGAGGCCAAACGCCGCATCAAGGCCATCACGGCTCAACCCGAAGAGGGCGAAATCTATACCGGTGTAGTCAAATCGATTCTGCCCTTCGGTGCATTCGTAGAGATTCTCCCCGGCAAAGACGGTCTGCTCCACATCTCTGAAATCAGCTGGGACCGTCTCGAATCGATGGAAACCTCGGGTATCCACGAAGGCGACGAAGTCACGGTGAAACTCATCGAAATCGACAAGAAGACCGACAAATACCGTCTGTCGATGAAAGCCCTGTTGCCCCGTCCCGAAAGAGCCCCGCGCAACGACCGTCACCACGGCGAGAACCGCAACGGCAACAAAAACAACCAACAATAAGCAAGCGCAACAAGGCCTCTGGCCTGTCGCCATACGAGCCGCATATCTGCCCGATATGCGGCTCTTTCTTTATCGACCCGCCGCCGTGGAATACAAACCCAACCGCCAACAACGGTAGAACCCCCTCCCCGTGCCTATTTCAAACATATATTGTACGGGGTTAAAAATTCTCATTTTTTTACTTATTTAGCGTAAAAATCGTTACCTTCGTTTGCAAATGATTCTCGTCCTATGGCAGCACTGAAACAGCAGCTACAACAGAAGCTGCAACAAAAGCTCTCACCCCAGCAGATACAACTCATTCGGCTCCTCGAACTCACCGAAGTAGAGTTTGAAGAGCGCGTGCAGCAGGAGCTGGTCGACAACCCCGCTCTGGAAGAGGGGCGGGAAGAAAGTCTCGACAGCCTGAACGACTTCAACCCCAACGCCGACGAAGACGGAAACCCCACCGAATCGGCCGAGGAACTCTCGCTGGGCGACTACCGCACCGAGGACGATATCCCCGACTACCGACTCGAAGCCGACAACTTCTCAAAGGACGACAAAAAAGACGACATACCCTTTGTCTCGGCCTCGTCGTTCCACGACTACCTCGAAAGCCAGCTGGGCGAACTGTCGCTCGACGACACCTCCTACCAGATAGCCCAGTACATCATCGGCAACATCGACGACAACGGCTACCTGCAACGCCCCATACAGGCCATCACCGACGACCTCATCTTTCAGGTGGGGCTCGATGTACCGGTGAGTCAGGTCGAGGATATTCTGCAAATGATTCAAGAGTTCGAGCCCGCCGGCGTGGGGGCTTCGAACCTGCGCGAATGCCTGCTGCTGCAACTCGAACGTCACGAGGGGACACCCGCCAACCTGCTGGCCTACAAGATTGTCGACCAGATGTTCGACGAATTTTCCAAAAAACACTACGACAAAATCATGCGCCAGTGCAACGTGAGCGAAGAGGAGCTGAAACAGGCCATTCGGGAAATCACCCAGCTCAACCCCAAGCCGGGCAGCGCCTGGAACAACAGCTACTCGGGCAACACCGAGCACCACATCATACCCGACTTCTACGTCGAGGCCCAGGACGGCGAGCTCTCCATCAGCCTCAACAACAGCAACGTGCCCGAGCTGCACGTGAGCCGCGACTATCAGGACATGCTCGAAGACTACTCCTCGAACAAGCAGAACCAGACGCGCGACAAGCGCGACGCACTGCTGTTCGTCAAGCAGAAACTCGATGCCGCCCAGTGGTTTGTCAACGCCGTGAAGCAGCGGCAGGAGACGCTGCTCAAAACCATCACCGTGATTGTCGAGCTGCAAAAGGAGTTTTTCCTCACTGGCGACGAACGCACGCTCAAACCCATGATTCTGAAAGATGTGGCCGAGCGCACCGGATATGACATCTCGACCATCTCGCGTGCCAGCAACAGCAAGTACGTGCAAACAAATTTCGGTATCTATCCGTTAAAATATTTCTTCTCCGAGTCGATGCAGAACGATGCCGGCGAGGAGGTTTCGACCCGCGAAATCAAACGGCTGCTGCAAGAGTTGGTCGAGCATGAAGACAAGCACAAACCGCTCTCCGACGACAAGCTGTGCGAACTGCTGCAACAGAAAGGATATCCCATCGCGCGACGCACCATCGCCAAGTATCGGGAACAACTCTCCATTCCTGTGGCCCGGTTGAGAAAAGAGATATGAACCCATTAAACCCACGAAAGAAAATGAAAAAACTGGCTACCCTGCTGTCGACCCTGTTTCACCCCCTGCTCATGCCCACCTACGGTATAGCCATCGCGCTCTACACCTCGTACATGCGCATCTTCGGCGACAGGCTGCTGGGCATCATCGTCACAGGCGTGCTGCTCACCACCTGCGTGTTGCCGTCGCTGGGCATCTATATCCTTTACAAAACGGGACACATCAGCGATGTCAGGCTGCACAACCGCACCGAGCGCACGGTACCCTACATCATCAACTTTGTCTGCTACGTGGCTTGCTACCTCTACCTCTATCGGTTCGGGATACCCAGCTGGATACTCTCGGTAGTGGCCGGAGCCATCGTCTCGCTCATCATCGCCCTCTTCATCAACCGCTACTGGAAGATAAGCGCCCACATGATGGCTGCCGGTTCGATGGTCACGCTGGTCTTTCTCATGAGTTTCTACGGACTCATGCTCAAACCCTATATCCTCCCGCTGCAAATCATCATGCTGCTGCTGGCCGGAGCCATAGGATCGTCGCGTATCCTGCTCAACCGCCACACGCTGGGGCAGGTGGGAGCCGGATTCGGCCTGGGTGTGCTCTGTTGCGCGTCGATGTTCTATATCTTTGTCTAACCAATCATAATATATACCATCATGAAACCTGTCGTAAGTATCATCATGGGGAGCACCTCCGACCTCCCCGTCATGGAAAAGGCCGCCAAGCTGCTCGACGAGTGCGAAATCCCCTTCGAGATGCTGGCCCTCTCGGCCCACCGCACACCGGCCCAGGTCGAGGAGTTTGCCAAAGGCGCCAAAGCGCGCGGCATTCAAGTAATCATCGCGGCTGCCGGCATGGCGGCTCACCTGCCCGGCGTCATCGCCTCGATGACACCCCTGCCGGTTATCGGTGTGCCCATCAAATCGGGCATGGAGGGTCTCGACGCCCTGCTGGCCATCGTGCAGATGCCCCCGGGAATCCCCGTAGCCACCGTAGGTATCAACGCCTCGCTCAACGCCGCTATCCTGGCCACCCAGATGCTGGCCCTGGGCGATGCCGCCATTGCCGAAAAGGTGGAGAAATACAAGGCCGGACTGACACAAAAGATTGTCGCTGCCAACGAAGCGCTGGCCGAGGTCAAATACAAGTTCAAAACCAACTGATTCCTATTCACACCGTTCTCTTTTATCATGGATTATTACAACTATCATCGCCGGAAAAGCAGCGTCGTACACATAGGCGACACACCCCTCGGCGGGGAATATCCCATACGCATACAGTCGATGACCAACACCTCTACCCTCGATACCCCGGGCAGCGTGGAGCAGTGTATCCGTATCATCGAGGCAGGAGCCGACTATGTGCGGCTCACCGCCCAAGGTGTGCGCGAAGCCGAGAACCTGGCCGAAATCAAGAAGGGGCTGCTCGCCCGGGGATACCATACCCCCTTGATTGCCGACATTCACTTCAACCCCAAGGCGGCCGACGCCGCGGCCTGCACCGTCGAGAAGGTTCGTATCAATCCCGGTAACTTTGTCGACAGTGCCCGCACCTTCAAGCAAATCGACTACACCGACGAGGAGTATGCCGCCGAACTGCAACGCCTCAGGGAGCGCTTTGTCGCTTTCCTCGACATCTGCAAGGCGCACCACACGGCCATTCGGCTGGGGGTGAACCACGGCTCTCTCTCCGACCGCATCATGAGCCGTTACGGCGACACGCCGGCCGGCATGGTAGAGTCGTGCATGGAGTTCCTGCGCATCTGCCGCGACGAACATTTCGACGATGTGGTCATCTCCATCAAGGCCTCCAACACGGTGGTCATGGTACAGACCGTACGGCTGCTCATCAAAACGATGGAGGCCGAGGGCATGTGCTACCCGCTGCACCTGGGGGTAACCGAGGCCGGCGACGGCGAGGACGGACGAATCAAATCGGCCGTGGGCATAGGCACCCTGCTGGCCGACGGTATTGGCGACACCATCAGAGTCTCGCTGAGCGAGGCGCCCGAGGCCGAGGTACCGGTGGCCCGCAAACTGGTCGACTACATCACGGCCCGGGCCGGACACACCCCGGTCGTGTCTCCCGACCTCTCGCTCGAACAGTTGGCCGACCGACCCAAAGCCGCTTGCGGCGGCATAGGTGCCGGCGAACAACCGGTTGTCATCGCCGAAGGGACTCCCGGGTCGGGCACAAAGGCCGACTTCTACTACACGCACGACCGGGCAGCCGACGATGCCACCCGGGTGATTGTCGACTATCCCCACTATCACGGCCAAGACAACACCTTCCCGCTCTTCGGGGCGGCCGACGAGCAGGCCCTGAAATCCTGTCGGGCTCCCCTGCGGTTCCTGCAAGCCGATACCACCGAGATTTCCGACTCGCTGCTCTCCCTGCTGACCGGGGAGAAGGGTGTCGTGCTGATTCTCTCGTCGCAACACCCCAACCCCGTGGGTGACCTGCGGGCTGCCCTGGCCCGACTCACGGCGGCTGGTTGCCCGTGTCCCGTAATCCTGCAAAGGTGCTACCGCGAGAACGACCCCGAGGAGTTGCAGGTGAAGGCCGGAGCCGATTTCGGTCCTTTCCTGCTCGACAGCCTCATCGACGGGGTATTCCTCGGCAACGACGGAGATATCGCCTCACAGCGCCTCGTAGAGTACATGTTCACCATTTTACAGGCGGCCCGCAAGCGATTCAGCAAGACCGAATACATCTCCTGCCCCAGTTGCGGACGGACGATGTTCGACCTGCAAACGACCATCGCCCGGGTCAAGGCGGCCACCTCGCACCTCACCGGCCTCAAAATAGGCGTCATGGGTTGTATCGTGAACGGTCCCGGCGAAATGGCCGATGCCGACTACGGCTACGTGGGTGCCGGACGCAACCGGGTGAGTCTCTACAAAGGCAAGTGCTGCATCGAAAAGAACATACCCGAGGAGCAGGCTATCGAGAAGCTCATCGCCCTCATCAAGGCCAACGGCGACTGGTGCGACCCGGCTTGAAATCACAGGCATAACCGATGAACCGCAAGAACGACATTCGGGCCGAACTGGCTACGCTCCCCGTAGGGAAACTGCTTTGGCGATACTCGGTACCGGCCATCGTGGGGACGATGGTCATGTCGCTCTACAACGTAATCGACCGCATCTTTATCGGGCAGGGTGTAGGCCCCGATGCCATATCGGGGCTGGCCCTCACCTTCCCCATCATGTCGATTTCGGGGGCTATCGGCATGCTGGTAGGTCAAGGTGCGGCAGCCCGCATCTCGATTGTGCTGGGACAGGACGACAAGGAGAAGGCCGAGAAGATTCTGGCCAACAGTCTCATTCTCTCCATCACCTTTGCCCTCTGCTACCTCTCGCTCTTCGTCATCTTCATGGACGACATTCTGCGCAGCTTCGGCGGCAGCGACCGCACCATACCCTATGCCCGCGAGTTCCTGCTCTACATCATGCCCGGCATGCTCTTCACCAACCTCTGTTACAGTTTCAACAACATGATGCGAGCCTCGGGCTATCCCGGCAAGGCCATGTACACGATGCTCATCGGAGCCTTCTCCAACCTCATTCTCGCCCCTATCTTCATCTTCGGTCTGAAACTGGGCATCAAGGGCGCGGCCATTGCGACCGACATCGCCATGACCATCTCGGCGGTTTTCGTGATGGCACATTTCTGCAACGCCCGCAGTAACGTGCGGTTTCACCGACGCTATTTCAAACTCGAATGGGCCATTCTCATCAACATCGTCTCCATCGGGTTATCGCCTTTCCTGGTCAATATCGCCAGCAGCGTAATCAACGCCATCATCAACACCTCGCTCTACCGCTACGGCGGCGATGAAGCCATCGGAGCCTTCGGCATCTTCAACAGCTACGCCACGCTGGTGGTAATGCTCATCGTGGGGCTGTGCCAGGGCATGCAACCCGTCGTGGGCTACAACTACGGGGCCGGCAACTACAACCGCATGACGCGGGCCTTCAAGATTACCTGCGCCGTGGCTACCCTCTGCGCTACAATAGGTTGGATAGGCTCGACTTTCTTCCCCTACTACATCATACGGGCCTTCACCACCGACGAGCACCTGATCGAGGTGGCCATACACGGTATGCGCATCGCCATGGGAGTATTCCCCATCGTGGGGCTGCAAATCGTCACCACCAACCTGTTCCAGTCGCTGGGCATGGCCTCAAAAGCCATCTTCATGAGCCTCACGCGTCAGGTCATCTTCCTCATTCCGCTCCTGCTCATTCTGCCCCACCTGTTTGCCTTGGACGGCGTATGGGGAGCCATGCCGGTGGCCGACACGATTGCCACCCTCGTCACCCTGCTGATGTTGTGGTACACGCGCAAAAAGATGATGCGCAACCATTCGGCAAACACACCCGCCTAAATTCAGACTGCACGGTTGTCTTGTACCGGCTTCCGGCCAGGAGCGACGCGTTGTCTCAAACCCTAAAAACAAGCGAGGGCAACACCCGCGCCTTGTGGCATCAGGGGTCACCCTCGTCTTTATTTATCCTCCCGCGAGTCGGCCCGCGGGAAATCTATGGCCTTTACTCTTTCATGACCGGAATTTCACGGTTCATGCTCTGCTCGAGCGAGATGAGCGTCTCGGTCGAAACCACACCCTTAATGTGCTGAATCTTGTCGTTCAGCAACTCCATCAGGTGCTCGTTGTCACGGGCATAGAGCTTGCACAGCATCGTATAGGGACCGGTCGTGAAGTGGCACTCTACCACCTCGGGAATCTTTTCGAGCTCGGGAACGACATCGCGATACATCGAACCCTTCTCCAATTTCACCCCGATATAGGTGCACGTTCTGAAACCTAACGATTTGGGATTTACATGATACCCCGAGCCGGTAATCACATGCATGTCAATCATGCGTTGAATACGTTGGTGAATAGCTGCACGTGAAACACCGCACTCGGCGGCTACGTCTTTCGACGGAATGCGGGCATTGCGCATTATAATCTCGAGAATCTGACGATCTAAGTTATCTATCTTTTCCATAAAAATTTATTTACATAAATCATTTTGCGACAAAAATATCATTTCTTTTTGAATATACAACTATGTTTTAGCTATTTTTTTGGCAAAAAGATAGCAGGTCAACCACAAAGAGGAATATTTCAGGCTATCCTTGCGGCACTTTTCTACCCCAAAACCGCTCAAACAGGCCACTCAGAAGCACAACGACACAATCGCCCCACCCCTTCCGAGAATGTTAAAAACCGATTTTCTATTGGTGTTCTTGCCATAAATAGTTATACTTGTGAATTAACAGAGCTGTTAAATTAGTAAGGTGCTATGAATCAGTCGAAAGTAGGGAACAAGCGAAGACATACCGAGGGTGCTGTCATGGTCGCCGCCGAGGAGTTGTTTCTCGAAAAGGGATACTCGTTGGCTACCACGACCGAAATTGCCCGACGGGCCGGAGTGACTCACGCCATGCTGCACTACTATTTCCAGACCAAGGAGCAGATTTTCTTCAAGGTACTGGACAAGAACCTGCATGAGCTGTTTGCCTCGATACGGGTAGCCATGTCGACCGAGGCCGTTTCGTTTTGGGATAATCTGAAAGGCGGTGTAACCCGCCTGCTCGATTATTTCGACCAGCACCGCCAGTTGGTGGCATTCCTGTACGACGTAGCCCGGCACAATCCCGAACTGCTTGCCCGCTATCGCGAAAGCACCATAGACCTGATTGCCGGACTTGCCGGACATCACAAGGTTCTGCTCGACCAGGAGGTACGGGCGGGCCGGTGCAACCCCATCACCTTCGAGCAACTCTTTCTGGACATCGTCACAACGAGCTGCTCGACCTACCTGTTTTTGCCGGTCGTCGAACCCATAGCGGGCATGACTGGTCCCGAAACGGATCAAGCGCTGCAACGTCGGCGCGAAGAGGTCATCGCCCTGCTCTACCACCGACTTTACGGGCAGTGTACCCCCAATCGATAAACCATACCGGGACTCACACCCCGGACTCGATAGAATATCAGACACAAGAAACTTAAAGAAGGGAGAGAGATACCGATGAAAAGATGGGTTTTTCTTATGCTATGGGCCAGTCTGGCCGGGTCGGTCGCCGCACAGGTAACGCTGAGCGAATGTGTAGAGAAGGCCCGCAACAACTACCCGCAAATTCAGGAACTCGGGCTGATTCGCGAAGCCGAGAAATACGACCTGTCGACAGCCAGCCAAAGCTGGCTGCCGCAACTTACCATCAGCGGCAAGGCCCAATACCAGTCGAAGGTGGTCGAAATGCCCTTCGAGATACCCGAATTCAAGTTCAACCTGCCCCACGACCAGTATTCACTGGTGGGCGAGGTGAGCCAAACCATCTGGGACGGCGGCTCAACGGCCAGCAAAAAACGGCTGGTGAGTGCCGATGCCAAGATACAGAGCAAACAGTTGGAGGTCTCGCTCTACGGTCTGCGGCAGAAGGTCGAGAACATTTTCCTGGGTATCCTGCTCATCGACAAGCAGATTACCCAGAACGAGATTGCCGTCAAGAGCCTCTACCGCAACCGCGAATCGGTACTGGCGGGCATCGAGCACGGCGTGTCGTACCAGTCGAATCTGAGTATCGTCGACGTGAATATCCTCAACTACAAGCAGACCATCTCGTCGCTGCATGCCGACCGCCAGGCCTATGTCGACATCCTGGGCCGCCTCACCGGCGAGGACCTGTCGCAAGCCCGGTTTGTCGAGCCGCCTGTCGACCTGCCTATCGACACCGCTACCCTCGCCCGTCCTGAACTGCAACTCTACAAGGCTCAGTTGGAACAGACTCAGATACAGCGCCGTGACCTGCAATCCAACCTCTATCCCAAGCTCAACCTCTCGTTGCAGGGTGGTATAGGTCGCCCGGGACTGAATATCCTGAAAAACGAGTTTGAACCCTACTACATCGTGGGGGTGAAGCTGCAATGGAACCTGGGAGCCCTCTACTCGCGTAAGAACGACATTCGCAAAATCGCCGTACAGAAGGAGCGCATCGAGCGGCAGCAGGAGGCCTTCGTGCTCAACACGATGCTCGATGTGACCGACCAGCTGAACGAGGTACACAAGGCCGAACAGGTGCTTGCTCAGGACCGCGAGATTATCCGGCTGCGCGAGGATATACGCCAGGCGGGCGAAGAGCAATACAAGCAGGGGGTAATCATGCTCACCGACCTGATGGACATGATCGACGAGGAGTTCAACGCCCGGGTGGCCCAGTCGCTCCACCAGGTGCAACTGGTCATGGCTATCTGCGAACTGAGAAATACATTGGGACAATAATCAACCGACCAACCATAAAATCAAAAGGCAATGAAAAAGCAGATTTTCTATGTAGCGACAGCGGCTACACTGCTGACTCTCGGCAGCTGTACCGACCGCTCGCGCGAATTTGACGCCTGCGGACAGATAGAGGCTACCGAGGTACTCGTCTCGGCCGAAGCCAACGGGCGCATCATCGCTCTGCAACTGACCGAGGGCGACAAACTCACCGCCGGCGAGGTGGTGGGCGTCATCGACTCGGTACAGACCTATTTGCAGAAGGAGGAGCTGGTGCGCAAGCGGAGTAACACACAGACCAAATGGGTGGACATCGACCGGCAGCTGGCCTCGCAATACGCCCAGCTGAACAAGCTGAAATCGGATCACGAGCGCTACCAGGCTCTCGAAGCCAAGGATGCCGCCACCCGAAAGCAGGTGGACGACCTGGTGTCGCAGATTGCCGTGACCGAACGGGAGATTGCCGCCCAGCGACAGAACTACGAACGCAATAACGCTGGTATCCGCGAAGAGCTCGCCCTCTACGACGTGCAAATCGCCGAGAAAGACGACCAGCTGAGCAAATGCCGCATCGTCGCCCCCATCGACGGCACGGTGCTGACCAAGTTTGCCGAAGCGGGCGAACTGGTCACCTCGGGCAAATCGCTCTTCATGCTGGCCGACATGAATCAGGTCTATGTGCGGGCCTACCTCACTACCGCCCAACTGGCCGAGGTGAAACTGGGCGACACCGTGCAGGTGACCATCGAGGACGGTACCGACAAGCCCCGCACATATGAAGGACGACTGGTGTGGATTGCCGACGAGGCCGAGTTTACCCCGAAGAATATCCAGACCAAGGACGAACGGGCCGACTTGGTCTACGCTGCCAAAATCGCCCTTGACAACGACGGATACCTCAAACTGGGCATGTATGCCTATGTGCGGTTTCAATAAAGCATCACAACCATGGGAGCCATCGAAGTAACAACAGTCAGCAAACGCTACGGTACCTGCCAGGCCCTGGACCGCATCTCGCTCGACATACAGCGGGGCGAGATTTACGGCCTCATCGGTCCCGACGGAGCCGGCAAGACCACGCTGTTCCGCATTCTGGTGACGCTGCTCCTGCCCGACAGCGGCAGTGCCCGCGTCGAAGGTCTCGACGTGGTGAACGATTTCATGGCTATCAGGCAACACATCGGCTACATGCCGGGACGTTTCTCGCTCTACCAAGACCTGACGGTAGCCGAGAACCTCGACTTTTTCGCCACGATGTTCGGCACCACCGTAGCCGAGAACTACGGAAACATCGAAGAAATCTATGCTCAAATCGAGCCTTTTCGCGATCGGCGTGCCGGGAAGCTCTCGGGGGGCATGAAACAGAAGCTGGCCCTGTGCTGCGCCCTGGTGCACCACCCCTCGGTACTTTTTCTCGACGAACCCACCACGGGCGTCGATGCCGTGAGCCGCAAGGATTTCTGGAACATGCTCTACCGCATTCGGGAGTCGGGGGTAACCATACTGGTGTCGACCCCCTACATGGACGAGGCCTCGCTCTGCGACCGCATCTCGCTCCTGCAAAAGGGGCGAATTATCGAGACGGGTACCCCTGCCGCCATCGTGGCCCAGTATCCCCACCGGCTGTTCGGAGTGTCGGGCAAACCGGCCTACCCGCTGTTGAAATTCCTGCGGCGCACACCCGGCCTGCTGCGGTGCTTCTCGTTCGGTTCGGAGCACCACGTAGCCGTAGCGCCGGGGACGATACAGCCGGCCGAGTTGACAACCCAACTCCAAGCCGCCGGATTTCACGACGTGGTGGTGCGGGAAATCGAGCCGAACATCGAAGACTGTTTCATGGAACTGGCAAAAGAAGAAAGGCAAGAATCATGAACCCAAACACCGATATCATCGTGGTCGACGAACTGACCAAAAAATTCGGCGACTTTACGGCGGTCGACCACATCAGTTTCAGGGTGCACCGGGGCGAAATCTTCGGATTCCTCGGAGCCAACGGGGCCGGTAAGACCACCGCCATGAAGATTCTGTGCGGATTGAGCCGTCCCTCCTCGGGCGGCGGGACGGTCAACGGGTATGACCTGAACCGCGACCAGGAGAAAATCAAGCGCCACATCGGGTACATGAGCCAGAAATTCTCGCTCTATGCCGACTTGAAAGTGTGGGAGAATATCCGCCTGTTCGGGGGTATCTACGGGCTGAGCGGCAAGCGCATTCGGGAGAAGAGCGACGCCATGCTGCACTACCTGAACATGACCGACCTGAGAGACGAACTGGTGGGCGATCTACCCCTGGGCTGGAAACAGAAGCTGGCATTCAGCATCGCCCTCATTCACGACCCGGCCATCGTCTTTCTCGACGAGCCCACCGGGGGTGTCGACCCCGAAACCCGGCGACTCTTCTGGGACCTGATTTGCGAGGCGGCCGAGGGAGGCACAACGATATTTGTCACCACGCACTACATGGACGAGGCCGAGTATTGCGACCGGGTATCGATCATGGTCGACGGAGTCATTGCCGACCTCGACACGCCTGCCGCACTCAAACAGCGCTACGGAGCGACCGACATGGACGCGGTATTCCGCCAACTGGCCTATCGCGCCCAAAGAGAATAAGGAGGAGACAGCGAATGAAAACATTTTTTTCCTTCATCAAGAAAGAGTTCCGACACATATTCCGGGACAGGCGCACCATACTCATCGTTCTGGTGATGCCCGTCGTGCAGATTATCCTGTTCGGATTCGCCGTCAGCACCGAGGTGCACAACGCCCGGGTCGACATCGTGGGCGACGGAAACGACCCCGCAGTGCGGCAAATCGTGGAGCGCATCGACCAGAATCCCTACCTGAACGTCGAGGCCGTCTACGAATCGGTAGCCAAGGTACCGGAGCGGTTCCGCCGGGGAGAGGCAGACGTGGCGGTCTGCTTCGAACGCAACTTCGACGAGCGGCTGCACCACTACGGCAAGGCCTCGGTGCGTCTGCTGGGCGACGGCTCCGACCCCAATACCGCCCAAATGATTGTCAACTACGTGAACGGGGTATTGAGCGACGTGCAAGGCGAACTCGGTGCACAGAGCGACTCGCCACAGGGCGCCTTCCCCCACGTGCAATACATGTACAACCCGGCCGTACGGTCGTCCTACAACTTCGTGCCCGGGGTGATGGGGCTCATTCTCATGCTGGTCTGCTCGATGATGACCGCCATCTCGATTGTGCGCGAAAAAGAGAGCGGAACCATGGAGCTGCTGCTCGTCTCGCCTATCCGTCCCATCGGCGTGATCATCAGCAAGGCCATACCCTATCTGGCCCTGTCGCTGGTCAACCTGGTGACAATCCTGCTGCTGGCCCGCTTCGTCCTGGGGGTACCTCTGCGGGGCAGTCTGCTGCTCCTGTCGGTCGTCTCGGTACTCTTCATTCTGGCCTCGCTGGGTATCGGGCTGCTTATCTCGGTCATCTCGTCCACCCAAAAAACCGCCCTGCTCATCTCGGGCATGGGGCTCACAATGCCCACGATGATTTTCTCGGGTATCATCTTCCCCTGCGAGAGCATGCCGGTCGTGCTGCAATACGTGTCGGACATTATCCCGGCCAAATGGTACATCATCATGGTCAAGAAGGTGATGATCGAGGGGGTAGGCTTCGGCTATATCTATCAGGAATTTACGATTCTGCTGCTGATGACGCTGTTCCTGCTGGCCGTCAGCGTGCGGTTGTTCAAACGGAGATTATAAAGGGAGGGAGTGCTTATGGTCATGCTTTATTTGTTGGAGAAAGAGTTCAAGCAGTTTTTCAGAGATTCCGGTCTGCCCAAGATGGCTATCGCCTTCCCGGTGCTGATGATGCTGGTATTCCCGTTTGCCGTGAGCATGGAGATACGCAACATCAACCTGGTGGTGGTCGACAACAACCGGACGGTCGCCTCGTCGAACCTGATCGAGACCTGCACCGCCTCGGGATATTTCGACCTGGTGGGGGTGAGCGACGACCCTGACTGGGCCATGCGACAGATGGACCGGAACAAGGCCGACGCCATCTTGACCATCGAGTCGGACTTCGACCGCTCACTCGAACGGGGCGAACCTCTGCCTGTGGCCATCAAGGTCAATACCATCAACGGCACGAAAGGGAGTATCGGATCCGGATACCTCACCTCGTGTGTCCAGCGCTTCTACGCCGAACATGCACCAGCCCGACAAAGTGCGACGACAGGCGCCCAACTCGACGTGTCGCCGAAATACTATTTCAACACCTATCTCGACTACAAGATGTTCATGGTACCGGCGCTCATCGTCATCGCCATCACGATGCTCACAGGATTCTTCCCGGCGCTCAACATCGTCAGCGAAAAGGAACGGGGGACCATCGAACAGATTAACGTAACGCCTGTGAACCGGGGTGTCTTTATCCTCTGCAAACTCATTCCCTACTGGCTGGTAGCCTTCTTCGTACTCACGGCCTGCCTCCTCATTGCCCGGTGGGTGTTCGACTACTCCTGTGCCGGATCGATCGGGTTGATGTATTTCTTCACCGCCGGCAACATTCTGGTCACGGCCGGTATGGGGCTGCTCATCTCCAATTACAGCGACAATGCACAGCAGGCCATGTTTGTCACCTGGTTTTTCATGATGGTGTTCATGCTCGTGAGCGGCATCTTCACCCCCATTGCCTCGATGCCCGGCTGGGCCCAGGCCATCACCTATCTGAACCCCATGCGCTACTATGCCGACGCCATGCGCGGCATCTACATCAAGGGCAGCACTCTGGCCGATGTGTGGACCGATGCCGCCGGTCTGCTGACTATCGGCACCGTAATGGTGTCGTGGGCTATCCTGAGCTACAAGAAAACTACCTGAACAATGAACATTGAGAGGGGACGTACACCCCCGGGGTGTATAAAAAGAGAGAGCCTGACCTTAATGGTCGGGCTCTCTCTGCTCTGAAATATATATATATTTTTTTATCTTCAACTTTCGGAGAGGAATCGCATCACGATAGTCTATCCTCCGAATACCGGTAAAGATTTATTTCAAGATATCCAAAACCTCTACTTCGAATACAAGCGCCGAGTTGGTAGGAATCTTGTCGCCACCGCCGCGTACACCGTAACCCAGTTCGGCCGGAATGTAAAGGATATATTTGCCACCTTTCTGCATCAGTTGCAAACCTTCGCTGAAACCTTTTACCACACCGGCGGGCGAGAATATTGCACTGGCATTGGCATCGAACTGTGTTCCGTCGATCAACGTACCTTTGTACGAAACCTTGGCGCGTTGGTTGGCTTGAACCTTTTCGCCCTGACCCTCTTTAACAACCTTGTAGAGCAGGCCCGATTCGGTCTTTATGACACCCTCTTCCTTGGCTTTCTCGGCCAGGAAGGCTTCACCCTTGGCAAGGTTTTCCTTAGCCTCGGGAGTCTCGGCCAGACGAGCCAGTTCCTCTTTCTCCTTAGCCTCGGCAGCAGCTCTGAAAATAGCGTCGAGAACCGAATTGGCATCCATGGCCGAAATCATGAGAGTCGTATCGCCATTAAAGGCTTGCTTGTAGGCTTGAACAAATGTAGGAACGTCGATAGAGAGGCCGGTACCTTTTTCGATGTTGCTCAACATCTCTTTGATATAGATACCCTGGCTCAAACCCATTTCATAGGAACGTTGGGTAGAATCGGTTTTCAAAGCAGCGGCCAGACCTTTCATGAATTCGTTCGGGTCAATACCTTTCAGTTGCTCATACATACCCGATTTCAAGGCTTCGCCAAAACGGGCACCATTGGAAACGCCCAGTGCATAGCTGGCGCTATCGGTTGCATTTTCCAGTTTAGTAGCGGCTTTGTTTCCGCAAGACGACATTACCGTAAGACCGGCAAGTGCCACACAAAATAAAATACTTTTTTTCATTGTTTATGAGGTAATTGATTACAATATTTTAATAAGTTCCACTTCAAACACGAGGGTAGCATTGGCAGGGATACTACCACCGGCACCCTGCTCGCCATAGGCCAAGTCGGAGGGTATGTAGAGTTTCCAACGGGAACCTTCGGGCATCAGCTGCAAGGCCTCTACCCAGCCGGGAATTACCTGGTTGACCCCGAACACGGCGGGTGTACCCCGTTGAATGGAGCTGTCGAATACCTGTCCGTCAATCAAGGTGCCGTGATAGTGGCACTGTACCTTGTCGGTAGCCTTCGGTTTGCGACCTTTCCCCTCGGTGAGTACCTCGTATTGCAAACCGCTGGGCAGAACCACGACACCGGGACGCTTGGCGTTCTCGGCGAGGAATGCCTCACCGGCACGCTTGTTCTCCTCGGCAATCTCGTTTTGCAGATTGGTGAAATACTCGTTGATGATTTGTTTGGCTTCGTCGAAACTGATTTCGGGTTTCTCCTGCTTGTATACGGCCTCGACACCCTTGGCAAAATCCTCGACGTTCAACGATTTGATTCCCGAACCCAGGAAATTGTGCCCCATGCTGAGACCCAATGCATAACTCAATTTATCCATTTTCTATTCGATTGTACTGTTAGGCAAACATTGCATACAATATTTGCGTGGCGAAGATAGGGTTTTTATACTTAATTCGATAAAATCTCCTTAAAAAAAAATATAATTACCGACTCAACCCGTACAGCGGGGAGCGTATTTTCAACATATTTTATACAAATCGTTTGCGCCCGTCGCTATTTTATCCTACTTTTACTTTACCTTTTATTTCTGACATGCAAGAAAACCAACCTCGACTCATAACCCGGCGCAACAACATGGATCTTGTGAGATACTATCTTGCATTATCGGTGCTCATTGCCCATTTTAATTACTTAACCGGGTTTGACATACCTTGGCCTACAAGCAGTTTTACCGGCGTAGGTGGATTCTTTGCACTCAGCGGATTTCTGGTATTTGGCAGCTTCCTAAAAAAACGAAGTGTAAAAATCTATTTGGAACGACGAGCCAGAAGGATTCTACCTCCTTACTTTTTTATCGTACTACTCTGCGCCATAGGCTTGGTTGCCGTCTCCGACCTGTCTTTCTCTGATTACTTTCAATCGGAACAATGGCGAAAGTACATGCTTGCCAATCTCTCCTTTTTGAATTTTATCGAACCCTGTTTGCCCGGAGTCTTCCCGGGAAATGTGATACAAGCCGTCAACGGCTCGCTGTGGACGATGAAAATTGAATGGCTACTGTACTTGTCCGTACCGATAGTTTTTTGGATTTATACCCGTTTCAACTGGAATAAAACCTTTGTCTTTATCTTAATCTACCTGCTGTCGGTTGCCTATCGTTTAACTTTTCTATTTCTATTCCAGTCTACCGGACAGGAAATATACAACATCTTATCTCGACAGATTTTCGGACAATTAATGTTTTTCTACTCAGGGGTACTTATCTATTTTTACTTCGACAAATTCATGAAATACCGATGGTATATATTTGTCATCGCAGTTCTACTTGGCAGTCTACGGGAATATATACCGTTCTATTCTTTCACGATAGGGCCAATAGTTGTAGCCTCCTTGGTGCTCTTTTTTTCCATGGTAGGTAAATGGGGGCATTTTCTCAGTAAAATAGACAACGTTTCATACGATATGTATCTTTTCCATTTCCCGGTCATTCAACTGGCCGTTTACTTAGGGATATGCCGCTATGGACCGTGGATTGCTTTTGCCGTCGTACTGGTTACGACACTTCTTCTCTCCATATTGTCATGGAGTTGCATCGGAAAAAGATTTATGTACAGACCTAAAATATCACAGCAATGAAAAAGAGACTGGTTGTATTGACCGGAGCGGGTATGAGCGTAGAGAGCGGGCTCTCTACCTTCCGCGACAGCGGCGGCCTGTGGGACCGCTATCCCGTAGAAGATGTGGCTACCCCCGAGGGGTGGGAACGAAATCCTGCCCTGGTTCAGGGATTTTACAACAAGCGACGCAAGGAGCTGCTCACCGTAGAGCCCAATGCGGGCCACAAGGGGCTGGCCTCGCTCGAAAAGGAGTATGACGTGACCATCATCACCCAGAATGTCGACAACCTGCACGAGCGGGCGGGCAGTTCACACGTAATCCACCTGCATGGCGAGCTTACCAAGGTGCGCTCGGTGAAGGACGAAAGCCGGGTCTACGAGCTTACTCCCGACCAGTATGAGCTGGCTCCCGATGCCACCGACCCGTATGGCGACCGGCTGCGCCCCCACATCGTGTGGTTCGGCGAGGCTGTCCCCATGATTGAACCGGCGATTGAGATTACCGAGCAGGCCGATATCTTTGTCGTAATAGGCACCTCGCTCAACGTCTACCCGGCGGCCGGACTGTTGCGCTACGTGCGTCCGCAGGTGCCCATCTACCTCATCGACCCCAAAGAGGTGCGGGTACCGATAAACCGGTCCGTCCATGTCATTCAGAAAGGAGCCTCGGAGGGGGTAGCCGAACTTATCGAACTGCTGCACCGCAACGCCTGAGCCCATCGGCTCTCTACCCATAACGACAGCGCCCGGGAGGACTCTCCCGGGCGCTGTCGTTAATCCGTATCACAAACGGCTATTGGGCATGACGCTCTTGCTGTTGCTTGATGGCATCGACCACATTGACCACATAGTCGCCCAAGCGTTCGCACTCGGCTATCATATCCATGTAATAGATGCCAGCCTGGTATTCATAGTGCTTGTTGTTGATGTTCTCAATGTTCGACTTGCGCAACTGATTCCTGAAATTGTTGATTTCGCACTCCTTGTTGTACGAAATCATAATTTCGCTCATCGTGGGCTCGTTGCTCGACAAGAGCAGCACCATGTTGTTGAGCGCCTCGGCATTGAGCTTGAACATGGCATCGATATTACCGATAATCTCGTCGTTAAAGACAATGTGCGAATCCTGCTTCCGTTGCAACGTGCGGGCCAGGTTGTAGCAGCAGTCACCGATACTCTCGATTTCGGTTACGATGCTGAGCATGCTGTTCACCCGCATCTTGCCGTCGAAACTCAACCGGCCGCCCACGACCAGATTCAGGAAGCCGGCAATCTCCAACTCCATGCGGTCGCAAATCTGTTCATATTTCTCGATGCGGTTGTAGAGTTTCATATAGGCCTCGCTACCCTCCTTCTCGTGCAGCAAATCCTCCACCATGCCAAACATGCGTTGCACCCGCTCGGCATAGACGGCAATCTCCTGATGAGCCTGAGGAAGATTCAGTTCCGAGGCCGACAACATACCCCGCGAGATGAATTTCAGCTGGAATTCCTCCTCGCCCTTCTTGTCCTTCACCCGCACCAACCGGGTGACAATCTTCTCGTAGAGACCCGTAAACCAAATCATAATCGTCACGTTGATGACGTTGAACACCGTGTGGAACATCGACAACCCGAACGACACCGAGAACTGCATCGCCTCGAAATGGGCCTTTTGCTGCTCGAAGTCTGGCGTATGGAGAGTTCCCCCGTTATTCAGGGCGTTGATGAGCGAAGGGTTTGTCTGCTCGTTGGCCGACACGAAAGCCATCAGATCGTTGGGGTTCCCCACGCCCAGCGAGGTACATATCCACACGATAAACCGGATAAAGGGGTAGTACAATATCAAGGTCCATATCGAACCCAGCACGTTGAACAGCAGGTGCCCCATTGCGGCCCGCTTGGCCGACACATTGGCACTGATCGAGGCCAACAGCGGGGTTATCGTGGTACCGATGTTACTGCCCAGAATCAGTGCTGCGGCAATGTCGAAGGTTATCCACCCCTTGCTGCACATGATGAGCGAGATGGCCAGCGTTGCACTCGATGCCTGTACAATCATGGTCACGATGGCACCTACGGCGCAGAATATCAAGATGGAAAGGAATCCCATCTGGGTATAGGAGGTGAGAAACTCGAATATCTCGGGATTGCTTTTCAGGTCGGGAACCGAATGATTGAGATAGTCGAGTCCCATGAAGAGGAAGGAGAAACCGATGAGAAACTCGCCCCACGACTTGCGGGTGCTGTTTCTCGAAAAAAGGAGCGGTGTACCCAAACCAATCAGCGGGAGGGCAAACAGGGTGATGTTGACCTTGAATCCGAAGATGGAGATAATCCAGGCCGTGACGGTAGTTCCCACATTGGCACCCATAATCACCGCCATCGACTGCCCCAGGGTCATCAGACCCGCGTTGACGAAGCTCACCACCATCACCGTCGATGCCGACGAACTCTGTATCAGAGCCGTTACCAATATACCGGTAAACATTCCTGAAAACCGATTCTTTGTCATTACAGCCAGGATATTGCGCAGTCTGTCGCCTGCCACCTTCTGCAATCCTTCGCTCATGACCTTCATTCCATACAGGAACAAGCCCACCGACCCGATCAGGGTCAGGAAGTCCAGAAATGTGTACTCCATAAAAGTTTCTTAAATAGTTGTTTTATTATCCTCTTTGTAGTATATTTAACACTCAATCTTGCATCTGGAAAAGCATTCCTTTGCAAATTTATACAAATAAAAAGACTTGCACAGAGATAAGATTGTTGTTTTATTTTTATTAACAATATGTAAAACCATCGTCCATATCCTGTAACCACAATGGAAAGAGAAAAATTTGACGTTTTTTGTGTCAACACGGGCAAGAGCCTGAGCATAGACGGCGGTGAAACTCTGCTCGAAATCTACGAAATGGCAAAACCCCGACTGGCTCATCGTCCCGTATGCGCCTATGTCAATAACAAGACCGAAGAGTTGCGGTACCGGGTATACGGTCCCAAAGATATCGAGTTTCTCGACATCACCCACCCCTCGGGCATGCGCACCTACGTACGCTCGCTCTGCTTTGTCATGTACAAGGCCATCAGCGACATCGTGCCGGGCACCCGGCTGCGCATCGAGCACTCCCTGTCGCACGGCTACTACTGCCTGCTCGACAACCCCGAAGCGCTCAAACCCGAGGTAATCGCCCGAATCAAGGAGCGCATGGCACAAATCATCGCGGCCGATATCCCCTTCAAGAAAATCGAGTGCCACACGGCCGACGCCATCGAGACCTTCCGACAACAGGGCATGTTCGACAAGATAGAACTGCTGCAATCGACCCACCAGCTCTACACGCAATACCACACCCTCGACGGGCTGGCCGACTCGTATTACAGCTGGCTCACACCCTCGACGGGCTATTTGCAGGGATTCGACCTGATGAAGTACAACGGCGGGGTACTGCTGGTACCCCCTACCCCCAACGACCCCACGAAACCGGCACCCATCGAACCGCAGGAGAAGATGCTGAACGCCTTCAAGGAGTACCTCACCTTCAACCACATCATCGGGTTGAGCAACATCGGCGACCTCAACAACGCGGTCGAGAGCCGACGGGCAACCGACCTCATCAAGGTGGCCGAAGCGCTGCACGAGAAGAAAATCAGCAAGATTGCCGACGACATCACCCGTCGATACCACGAGGAGGGCACCCGCATCGTGCTCATCTCGGGGCCATCATCATCGGGCAAAACCACCTTCTCGAAGCGGCTCTCGATTCAGCTCATGACCAACCTGCTCAAACCGGTGGCCATCTCGCTTGACAACTACTTTGTCAACCGCGAGGACACGCCGCGCGACGAGACGGGCGACTATGACTACGAGTCGCTCTATGCCCTCGACCTCGACCTCTTCAACCAGGACCTCAACCGGCTGTTGCAGGGCGAGACGGTGCCGATGCCTACCTACAACTTCGAGACGGGCAGCCGCGAATACCGGGGTAACACCCTGAAACTCGACGAGGGGTCGGTGCTCATTCTCGAAGGAATACACGGGTTGAACCCCGAGCTGACGCCCCAAATCAAGCCGCATCAGAAATACCGCATCTACGTCTCGGCCCTCACCACCATCTCGATCGACGACCACAACTGGATACCGACAGCCGACAACCGACTGCTGCGCCGCATCATTCGCGACTACAAATACCGTGGTGCCTCGGCTCAAAGTACCATTGCCCGCTGGGGCAGCGTGCGGCGGGGCGAAGAGAAGTGGATATTCCCCTATCAGGAGAATGCCGACGCCATGTTCAACTCGTCGCTCCTCTTCGAACTGGCCGTGATGAAAGACTACGCACAGCCCATACTCAGCGCCGTGCCACACGACTGCCACGAGTATGCCGAGGCGCACCGTCTGCTTCGGTTTCTGGGCTATTTCCTCTCAATCAACCAGCGGGAAATTCCGCCCACGTCGCTCCTGCGCGAGTTCTTGGGCGGCAGCAGCTTCAAATACTGATCCCCCTGAAAAGCCAGCGGGACTGCCCTCCTGACAGAGAGCAGTCCCGCTGATTATATCCGGTCGTCCCAAGCGGGGCGAATTATTTTTCGCGTTCGATGGTATAGTCGAGAATAGCGATGAGCGCATCGACCGTCTCGGAAGCCGGAAAACCTTCGAGCAAGGCAACCGCCTCGTTGCGTATCCTCCTCATCATTTCATAGGCATACTCGATACCTCCTTCGCGTTTGGCATACTCGATGAGCGTGTGCACGCTCTCGGCCGACAAATGTTCTTCGGAGAGCAATGCCCGCATCTGTTCATTCTCAGCCCCCGTGCCATGCGTGATGGCATAGATGAGCGGCAGCGTGATTTTACCCTCCCGCAAATCATTGCCGGTGGGTTTGCCAATCACCTTGTCTTCGTAGTAGTCGAATATATCGTCCTTGATTTGGAAACAGAGTCCCAACTTTTCGCCAAACCGGCTCAACCGCTCCACATCGGCTTCGGGAGCCCCGGCGGCCAAAGCTCCCAGCTGCATGCACGCATAAAAGAGCGATGCCGTTTTGCGGCGAATCACCTCGAAATAGGCCTCCTCGTCGAGGCGGTGCGTGCGGGCGTTGGAGAGTTGGTCTATCTCGCCGCGGGCCAGTTCACGGCCCAAAGTTCCCAGACTGGAAACGATGTCCATCTGTCGGGTCCGCACCGAACAGTCGAGCGCACACGACACGAAATAGTCGCCAGTCAGGACGGCAATGCGGTTGTCGTACAAATGATTGATAGTGGGTAATCCCCGACGCTTCTGCGACTCGTCGACCACATCGTCGTGTATGAGGCTGGCATTATGCAGCAACTCCAACGAGGCGGCTGCATCGATTGCCGCCCGGGGTACCGGGCCGAACAACTTCGCGCACAGCAATACCAGAATAGGCCTTATCTGCTTGCCCTTGCTTTCGAGGTAGGTATGTATCACCTCGTTCATCAAAGGACTGTTCGTGTGCAGGGTCTCGGTAAGGGTCTTATTCAGTAAGTCGAGCTCGTCGGTTATAGGTTGCCGTATGACCAAAAGTTTATCCATATCAATTTATTCTGCTGCAAAAATAGTAATAAAACAAAAGAATCCGTATTTTTATCGTAATTTTACCGCATTGCAATGACGCTTTTTTAATTCTTATCTACAAACCGCATACCCGACATGCAAGAGAAACGACTTTTCCTGTTAGACGCCTACGCGCTTATTTATCGCTCCTACTACGCCTTCATCAAAAATCCCCGCATCAACTCCAAAGGAATAAACACATCAGCCGTCCTGGGGTTTGTCAATACCCTCGAAGAGTTGCTCAAAAAGGAGAACCCCTCGCACATTGCCGTGGGATTCGACCCGCAGGGACCTACCTTCCGACACGAGGCCTACGAGCAATACAAGGCCCAGCGCGAAGAGACGCCCGAGGTGATTCGTTACTCGGTCCCCATCATCAAGGAGATTATCGGAGCCTACAACATACCTATCATCGAAGTGCCCCGATTCGAGGCCGACGATGTGATAGGCACCCTGGCCAAACTGGCCGAGAAGGAGGGGTTCGACACCTACATGATGACCCCCGACAAGGACTACGGCCAACTGGTATCGCCACACATCTTCATGTACCGCCCCAAGTTCGGCGGCGATTTCGAGATACTGGGTCCCGAAGAGATTAAAGCCAAATACGGCATCGAGTCGCCCGAGCAAGTCATCGACATACTGGGACTGATGGGCGACAGCTCCGACAACATACCGGGCTGCCCCGGCGTAGGCGAAAAGACAGCCGTGAAACTCATCGCCGACTTCGGTGGCATCGAGAATCTGCTGGCCCACACCGACCGCCTGAAAGGGGCGCTCAAAACCAAAATCGAGACCAACCGCGAGCAAATCGAGTTCTCCCGCTTCCTGGCCACGATTCGCACCGACGTGCCCCTTACCTTCGACGAAGAGGCCCTGCGCCGCGAGCCGGTCAATGCCGAGAAGCTGCGCCCCATCTTCGAGGAGCTGGAATTCCGCAGCCTCACCGAACGGGTACTGGGCAACAAACCGGCTGCCGCAACGGCACCCAAACCGGCCACGCAGCCCTCGCTCTTCGACCAAGCCGTACAGCCGGAAATCACTGAATCTCAAACAGAACAACCAACTGAATCGAAACTCACCGACATACACTCGGTCCCCCACACCTACCACCTGGTCGATACAACCGAGAAGATGTGGGACCTGGCCGCCCTGCTGGCCTGTGCCCCGGCCTTTGCCTTCGACTCCGAAACAACCGGCATCGACCCCATGAGCGTCGAGCTGGTGGGCCTCTCCTTTGCCCTCAAAGAGCACGAAGCCTACTACGTGCCCATACCCGACGACCAGCAGAAGGCCCGCGAAACGGTGCGCATCTTCAAATCGGCGCTCGAAAACCCGGCCTCGCTGAAAATCGGGCAGAACATCAAATACGACTACATCGTGCTGCACAACTACGGGGTCGAGGTAAAGGGCAACCTCTTCGACACCATGGTGGCCCATTACCTGTTGCAGCCCGAACAGTACCACAACATGGACTATCTGGCCAACGTCTACCTGGGCTACAAGCCAGTGGCCATCGAGGAACTCATCGGCCCCAAGGGCAAAAAACAGCTCTCCATGCGGCAAGTCCCCATCGAACAGATTTACCAATATGCCGCCGAAGATGCCGACGTGACCCTGCAACTGAAAAACCGCCTCGAAAAGGAGCTGGCCCGCGAAAAGATGGAGAAACTCTTCTACGAGATGGAGATGCCACTCACCCGGGTGCTCGCCGACATGGAGATTGCCGGGGTGAACGTCGATACGGCCGAATTGAAAAGCTCGTCCGACCTGCTCACCCGACGGTTGGGCGAACTGGAACAGGAGATTTACCAACTGGCCGGAACCACCTTCAACGTCAGTTCGGCCCGACAGGTAGGCGAAATTCTGTTCGACCGTCTCAAAATCGACGAGAAGGCCAAGAAGACCAAGACCGGGCAGTACTCCACCACCGAAGAGATTCTGGAAAAACTGCGCTCGCGCCACCCCATCGTGGGCAAGATTCTCGACCTGCGCGGCATACGCAAACTGCTCAGCACCTATATCAACGCCCTGCCCGAACTGATTAACCCCCGAACGGGCAAGATTCACACCTCGTTCAACCAGACGGTGACGGCTACCGGTCGACTCAGTTCGAGCAACCCCAACTTGCAGAACATTCCGATACGCGACAACGAGGGACGCGAAATTCGCCGCGCCTTCGTGCCCGACCCGGGGTGCCTCTTCTTCTCGGCCGACTACTCTCAAATCGAGTTGCGCATCATGGCCCACCTGAGCGGCGACCGCCACATGATCGAGGCCTTCCGCGAGGGGTCGGACATTCACGCCGCCACCGCAGCCAAGATTTACAAGGTGCCCATCGACGAGGTGACCTCCGACATGCGCCGGAAAGCCAAGACGGCCAACTTCGGCATCATCTACGGTATCTCGGTATTCGGTCTGGCCGAGCGGCTCAACATTCCCCGCAGCGAGGCCAAGGTGCTCATCGACGGCTATTTCGAGAGCTACCCGCAAATCAAGGAGTACATGAACAAGAGTATCGAGGTGGCCCGCGAAAAGGGATACGTCGAGACCATCTGCGGCCGCAAGCGCATGCTCCCCGACATTCACTCGCACAACAGCGTCGTGCGCGGTTATGCCGAACGCAATGCCATCAACGCCCCTATCCAGGGCAGTGCGGCCGACATCATCAAGATTGCCATGATTCGCATCGCCCGACGACTGGAAGAGGAGGGATTGAAGAGCCGCATGATTCTGCAAGTGCACGACGAACTCAACTTCAACGTGCCGGCCGACGAACTCGACCGGGTAAAAGAGATCGTGTGCCGGGAGATGGAAAACGCCTACCCGCTGCAAGTGCCGCTGGTAGCCGACTACGGTACCGGACACAACTGGCTCGAAGCCCATTGACCCCAAAAATCGGGGCCGACAGGCCTCACGGCGACGAATAATTGTGTAACTTTGTGTCCCGGTTATGACGATTACAAGCATGGACATTCAAAGTTTTTCGGCACTCTTCAACACGCCGACGCGACGTGATGCCTTTCTGTCGCTGGTCAAGGACTCCAAGAAAAAGAATATTTTCATACAAGGGCTCGAAGGTTCGGCTCCGGCACTGCTCTTCTCCAACCTGTTGGAAAACAAGCACCCGCACCTCATCATTGCCAACGACCTCGACGAAGCGGGGTACCTCTACAACGACCTGGTGCAGATTAACGGCAGTGACCGCATCTTGCTCTTCCCCTCGGGCTACAAGCGCGACATCAAGTACGGACAGCCCGACCCGCCCTCCGAAATATTGAGAACCGAGGTACTGAACCGGCTGAACCGGAAAGGCGACTCGCTGCTGGTAGTTACCTACCCCGAGGCGCTCGCCGAGAAGGTGGTACCGGTCGACACCCTTACCGACCAGACGCTTCACATCGACAAGAAGACGAAATGCGATATCATGGCCCTAGCCGACAAGTTGAGAGAACTTGGATTCAACGAGGTCGACTACGTCTACGAACCGGGACAGTTTGCCGTGCGAGGCAGTATTCTCGACGTCTTCTCGTTTACCAACGAACTGCCCTACCGTATCGATTTCTTCGGCAAGGAGGTGGAGAGTATACGTACCTTCGAGGTCGAAACCCAGTTGTCGACCGAGCGGCTCGACGAGGTGTACATCGTCTCCAACATGTGCGGAAAAGAGACATCGGGCATCTCGATGCTCGATTTCATCGAAAAAAATGCGCTTCTCGTGTGTCATAACCTCTCGTGGACACTCGACCGGATAGAGGCCATTGCCTCGGAGTCGCTCTCGGAGCAGACCCTCATCGCCGAGGAGGGCGACCGCGATGCCATGAAGAAGGTTATCGACCCGGCAGAGTTCCGTCGGAAAGCCCTCTCGTTCCGCCGCATCGACTACGGCACATCGAGCGAAGCGGCCACCCCGGCCGTCATGCGGTTCGACTGCGCTCCGCAGGGTGTCTACCACAAGAATTTCGACCTCGTCAGCCAGTCATTCGCCCAATTCATCGAGAAAAAGTACACCATCTACATACTTAGCGACAGCGAGAAACAGATTGAGCGCCTGCAAGCCATCTTCGAGGAGCGGGGCGAATCCATCACCTTTACCCCCGTGCTGAAAACCCTGCACGAGGGTTTCGTCGACAACGATTTGAAAATATGCTGTTTTACCGACCACCAGATTTTTGACCGCTTCCACAAATACACGCTGAAAAGCGACCATGCCCGGTCGGGCAAACTGGCCCTCTCGCTCAAAGAGCTCAACCAAATCGAGGTGGGCGACTACATCGTGCACGTCGACCACGGTATCGGCCGCTTCGGCGGACTGATTCGCACCGAAATCAACGGCAAGATGCAGGAGGTCATCAAGCTCACCTACCAGAACGACGACATCATCTTCGTGAGCATACACGCCCTGCACAAGCTGGCCAAGTATCGCGGCAAAGAGGGAGAGACACCCCGTGTCAACAAACTGGGCAGCGGCGCCTGGGAGCGCATGAAAGAGAAGACCAAGGGCAAAATGAAGGAGATTGCCCGCGACCTCATCAAGCTCTATGCCGCCCGCAAGCAGGAAAAAGGCTTTGCCTTCTCGCCCGACTCGTTCCTGCAACAGGAGCTCGAAGCCTCGTTCATCTATGAGGATACGCCCGACCAAATCAAGTCGACCGCCGAGGTCAAGGCCGACATGGAGCGCGAACGTCCCATGGACCGGCTCATCTGCGGCGATGTGGGATTCGGCAAGACCGAGATTGCCATACGGGCTGCCTTCAAGGCCACCTGCGACAACAAGCAGGTAGCCGTGCTGGTGCCCACCACCGTGCTGGCTTTCCAGCACTACCAAACCTTCAAGGAGCGGTTGAAAGAGTTTCCCGTGCGCATCGAGTACCTCAGCCGGGCCCGCAAGGCTTCGGAGGTGAAAAAGATACTCAAAGACCTGGCCGAACGTAAAATCGACATCATCATAGGCACGCACAGGCTCATTGGCAAAGATGTGAAATTCAACGACCTGGGCCTGCTGATTATCGACGAGGAGCAGAAATTCGGTGTGGCAGTCAAGGAGAAACTGAAACAGATGAAGGTCAATGTCGACACCCTCACCATGTCGGCCACCCCGATTCCCCGCACGCTGCAATTCTCGCTGATGGGAGCCCGCGATCTCTCGGTCATCTCCACCCCGCCGGCCAACCGATATCCCATACAGACCGAGGTGCATGCCTTCAACGACGACATTATCAAGGAGGCCATCAACTTCGAGATGAGCCGTGGCGGACAGGTATTCTTTGTCAACAACCGCATTCCGCAACTCTACGAACTCGAAAACACCATACACCGACTGGTACCCGACGCCCGCGTGGTCATCGGCCATGGACAGATGCCGCCCGAAAAACTGGAACAGGCCATCATCGACTTTGTCAACTACGACTACGACGTGTTGCTGGCCACCACCATCATCGAGTCGGGTATCGACATGCCCAACACCAACACCATCATCATCAACGATGCCCAGAACTTCGGGTTGAGCGAACTGCACCAACTGCGCGGCCGGGTGGGCCGCAGCAACCGCAAGGCCTTCTGCTACCTGCTCACCCCGCCGCGTCACACCTTCTCGGTCGACGCCCGCCGGCGGTTGCAGGCCATCGAGAGCTTCTCGGAGCTGGGCAGCGGCATACACATCGCCATGCAGGACCTCGACATACGAGGGGCCGGCAACCTGCTCGGCGCCGAACAGAGCGGTTTCATCGCCGATTTGGGCTATGAGACCTATCAGAAAATCCTGAAAGAGGCGGTCGACGAGTTGAAAAACGACGAGTTCAGCGACCTCTACTACGGGGCCGACTCCGACGCGAAACCCGAGGAGTTCGTCTCGGAGTGTACCATCGAGTCGGATCTCGAAATTCTATTCCCGGCCGACTACGTGCCGCAGGAGTCGGAACGCATCTCGCTCTACCAGGAGCTCGACAACATGGAACGGGAGAGCGACATACGCCAGTTCTGCGAACGGCTCGAAGACCGCTTCGGACGTATTCCCCACGAGGCCATGGAGCTTATCCGGGTCGTGCGGCTACGGCGCCTCGCCAAGCAGCTGGGTATCGAAAAGGTGGGATTGAAACAGGGTCAGATGTATCTCTACTTCGTCTCCGACGAACATGTGGCCTACTACCAGTCGGCCGCCTTCGGACGCATACTCGCCTACCTGCAAAAGTATCCCCGCCAGTGCAAACTGCGCGAGATAAACGGCCGCCGCTCGCTGGCCATCAAGGATATCACTTCGGTGGAATCGGCGGTTGCGGTGCTTGAGGAGGTGTTGCAGACGACGCCGGTTTAGCGGCCGACGGCGCGGCCTGCCGCATCGTGCCGAAGGGAATGCCCCACAACTCGTCGGGGTGATGACCGGCGGTAAGCAGGGCAGCATTGATGTAGTCGCGGCTCGACGGGTTCTGGAAGGGGTAGAGGCCGAAGCGCGGCATGATGGCGGCGTAATGCTCGAAGATTTCCGATTGAATCGACTCGTAGCTCACCCAGTCGGTATTGGTCGAGAAGCAGTAGAGCTGCAAGGGCAGCCCGTTGTCGTTCGGGTCGAGTGCCCGCACCATCAGAATCATCTGCCCGCCGATGAACTTGTGGTGTTGCAGATAGAGTGTCATGTAGGCCCGGAAGAGACCCAGATTTGTCTCGATGGTTCCGTTCACCAACCCCTCGCTGTTTTGGGTATTCTCCACGATGCTGCGTTGCTGTTGAGCCTCTTTTTTTTCGATGAAATCGCGTAAAATATCGATTTCCTTCATCTTTTCCAGAAACTCGGGCGTACAGAATTTCACCGTACTCAGGTCGATGGTAAACGAGCGCATGATACGTCGGCCACCCGCCTCGGTCATACCCCGCCAGTTCTGCACCTCGCCCGACACCAGCGAGTAGGGAGGCAAGGTCACAATCGTGTTGTCGAAATTCTGTACCTTCACCGTATCGAGCGACACATCGATGACGATGCCGTTCACACTGCCACCCGGCACCACAATCCAGTCGCCGTTGCGAATCATGTCGTTTTGCGACAGCTGCACCCCCGCCACAAAACCCAGAATACTGTCTTTGAAGACCAGCATCAACACCGCGGCAAAGGCACCCAGACCGGTAATCAGAGCCATGGGCGAACGCTCGATGAGAATCGACACGGCCACGATGACCCAGAAGCCGGCCAACAACCCTTTGATGATTTGAATCATGCCCTTCATGGGTCGGTTGCGCAGGGCCGTACGACTCGAATAGAACTTCCAGAAGACCGACAACTGGGTGTTGATGGAAAAGACGATGACCCCCAGTATATAAATCCAGCACAGTTTCTCGATAAGTTTCAGAAAAGCCGGAGTCCCGTGAAAGGCAAAGGGGAGCAACGCCACAATGACCAGCGGCGGAATGATGTGGGTCAGGCGGGTAAAGATATGAGCCTCGACCAGCGACTTCAACAGATAGCTTCCCCGGTACCGGGCCACACGGTGAATCACATAAATGACGACGGCCCGCAGTATGCGACCCACCACAATGGCAATCACAAAAACCAGCACCCCATACACGATGCGGTCCCACACCGGCGAGGGCGAACCGGTGAGACGCAACAACAAATCCGACACCCACTCCATCAGCCGGTCGGCTATTTCATACGCTTTTTTCATCGCTTCTCTTTTCCTCTAAAAACGTCCCGAAGGGGTCTTGGGTTCACCCCCGGCAGCATCTTCCACCCGTTTTTACCGCAACGGATTCTGCAACCCTGCCGGGAATAAACAACCAACGTATGAAAAGATTAGTTATCTTTGCAGCGCCTGAATGGATAGGAGACTATCCGGTTTCGCCGAATAATCAATAAAACTATACGATATAATGAGTTTACAATGTGGCATAGTCGGGCTGCCCAACGTGGGCAAATCGACGCTATTCAACTGTTTGTCCAACGCCAAAGCGCAATCGGCAAACTTCCCGTTCTGTACCATCGAACCCAATGTGGGTGTCATCACCGTTCCCGATGAGCGGTTGAACAAACTGGCCGAGCTGGTTCACCCCCAACGAATCGTCCCCACGACGGTCGAGATTGTCGACATTGCCGGACTGGTGAAAGGGGCCAGCAAAGGGGAAGGCCTGGGTAACAAATTCCTCGCCAACATACGGGAGACCGACGCCATTCTGCACGTGCTCCGTTGTTTCGACGACGACAACATCACCCACGTCGACGGGTCGGTCAATCCCGTGAGAGACAAGGAGATTATCGACTTTGAGCTGCAACTCAAAGACTTGGAGACCATCGAGTCGCGCATCTCGAAAGTGCAGAAACAGGCCCAGACCGGCGGCGACAAGGCGGCCAAAATTGCCTACGAGGTGCTGAGCCGCTACAAGGAGGCGCTCGAACAGGGCAAACCGGCACGTACCGTGACCTTCGAAACCAAAGACGAACAGAAGATTGCCCACGACCTCTTCCTGCTCACCAACAAACCGGTGATGTATATCTGCAACGTCGACGACGCCAGCGCCGTGTCGGGCAACAAATATGTCGACATGGTACGCGAGGCGGTCAAGGAGGAGAACGCCCAGATACTGATTGTGGCTGCCAAGACCGAATCGGAGATTGCCGAGTTCGAGACTTACGAGGAGCGCCAGATGTTCCTCAACGAAATCGGACTCGAAGAGTCGGGTGTGTCGCGTCTGATTCGGGCCGCTTACAGCCTGCTCAACCTCGAAACCTATTTCACCGCCGGACCTCAGGAGGTACGCGCCTGGACCTACCTGAAAGGGAGCAAGGCTCCGCAATGCGCCGGTATTATCCACACCGACTTTGAAAAGGGCTTCATTCGGGCCGAAGTCATCAAATATGACGACTACATCACCCTCGGGTCGGAAAACGCCTGCAAGGAGGCCGGAAAAATGTATATCGAGGGTAAGGACTACGTGGTACAGGACGGCGACATCATGCACTTCCGCTTCAACGTATAAGCGATAAGAAGAGTATCACTCTTTACATACGCAGAAGGGCGGCGAATTCATCGAGATTCGCCGCCCTTCTGCGTTATCGTTTAATCCCGAAACGGGAGAGGTCTGTTACTTTTTTACCGGAAGATTCAGAATCTTGGCATAGCGGGCCTCGTCGTTGAGGATACCGCAAGCCTCCTCCAAATCCTTGTCATTCTTAATCGACTCGATGATTTCACCCTTCTGGTAATAGTACCGTTTGACAATCTCAATCGAGAGCAGTTGCGCGATTTCATCGCGAAAAGTCTCCAAGTCGCGGTCCAAATCGTGGTTCAGCGAGGCTGCCAAAGCCTCGAACTGCTTTTGGGTATTTTCGTCGAAATAGCCCTCGAACTTGGCGACCTCCTTCAAATCGTCCAAAATACGTTCGCTCTGCTTGTCATACTTGAAGTTCTTCGACTTGACATAAGCCTTGAAATCGTTGTATACCGAGTCGGGCAACACGAAATCCTTGGCAGGAGCAATCGAGTCGTGCCGGGCGGCAAACCGGGTAGCGTAATCGAAGAAATAGAAATCTTTCATCAGGTAGTAACTGATATTGCCCCGGCGCTCTACCGTGGTCTCGATATCGGGCTTGATGCCACCCCCGTCGCGCACGATGCGGCCGTGGGCGGTCTTGAACTCGTGGGTGAGGCTGTCGGGGATACGGGCCACGCTGCCGTCGGGGTTACGATGCGAATAGTCGATGGCCTGTATGAGGCGTCCGCTGGGGATATAATAGCGGGCTATCGTCACTTTGAGCATGCCGTTGTAGGGCAACGGCCGGGTAGACTGTACCAACCCCTTGCCAAACGACCGCGAGCCTATGATCACGGCCCGGTCAAGGTCCTGCATGGCACCGGCCACAATCTCCGACGACGAGGCGGTACCGCCGTCAATCAGGACAGCCAGCGGGATATGCTCGTCGACCGGTTCCTGGGTGGTCTTGTAGATTTTATCCATCTTCTTGTTCCGTCCCCGGGTCGAGAGTACCTCCTCGCCTTTGGGAACAAACAGATTGACCAGTTGCACGGCCTCTTCCAGAATACCGCCACCGTTACCCCGCAGATCGAGGACAAGCGAAGTAATACCCTGTCGTTTCAACTCCTGCAAGGCTCGCTTTACCTCATCGGAGGCCGAATCGGTAAAACTGCTCAGGTAGATGTATCCCACGCTGTCACACACCACTCCATAATAGGGCACGGCCGGTATCTGAATTTTTTTGCGGGTAAGGTCAAAGGAGAGCGTACCCTCGACACCCGGCCGCTCGACGGTTACCTTCAATCGGGTATTGGCAGGGCCTTTCAGCCGTTCGCTCACGGCCGAACTCTTCCACCCGGCCACCGAGTCGTTGTCAATCATGACAATCTTGTCGCCGGGACGCAAACCGGCCAACTGGGCAGGCATGCCCTCGTAGGGTTCCGAGATGTAGACCGCCTTGTCGCGCTCCATAATCAGGGAGCCTATCCCGGCATATTCGCCGGTCGTGGAGACGAAAAAGTCGTCTTTCTCCTTCTCGGGGATATATTCGGTGTAGGGATCCAGACGGGCCAGCATCGCATTCACGCCGTCGTTGATAGCCTTCTCGGCATCGATGGTATCGACATAAAACAGGTTCAACTCCTTGAACAGCGAGTTGAATATATCGAGGTTACGCGAGATTTCAAAATCGCGCCGGTCGGACTTTCCGGCCTGTACCGCGCTCACGCTGACCACGCACAGAGCCAGCGCCAACACGATTCCCATGCTCAAACTTGTTTTTCTCATGTGTCTATTTTTTGTCTTAGCCTTACGAAGATAGTCAATGGCCGCGGTCTTCGGCAATCATCTCGGCCACTTTTAACTTTATTTCAGCCCATATTTCATCGCTCATCTTGGTCCCTATCACTTTGATGACTCGACCGGCCAGCAACGACCCTATTTCACCACACACGCGCAGCGAGCAATGCTGCGAAAGGCCGTAGAGAAAGCCCGAGGCATAAAGATCGCCGGCTCCTGTCGAATCGATTCGCACTTCGGGGGTAGCCGGTACCTCGACAATCGTATCGCCACAACCGATGAACGACCCTTGCGCCCCGCATTTGACCACGGCAATCCGGCAGTGACGGGCCAATGTCTCGACCGCCTTACGCGGCTCCTCGTCGGCATAAGCCATCGCCTCCTCTTCGTTGGCAAACAGAATATCGACGTAGTTCTCTACCAGAGTGTGGATAATGGCGTAGTTCTCTTTCACGACATTGTAGCTGGCCATATCGAAGGAGACTTGCAACCCCATCTCCTTAGCCAGTTGCACAGCCCGCAAGATGAGCGCCTCGTCCTGTACCAGATAGCCTTCTATATGGAGCAGGTCATACCCGGCAAACATCTCGGGAACAAGCTCGTCGGCACTCAACGTGGCCGCAGCTCCCAGAAAAGTACCGAAGGTACGTTCACCATCAGGGGTAATAAGGGTCATGGCACAACCCGAAGCCTGGTCGCACTCGATCAGCGAGGTTTTCACCCCGTTGCGCTCCATGTCGTCGCGGAAAAACTGTCCGTAGGCATCACGTCCTATCTTGCCGATAAAACCACCCTCGACCCCCATTCGGGTCACCCCCGAAACGGCATTGGCCGCCGAACCACCCGATGCCAGCGTGGTTTCCAGCTCCTCGAAAATTGCCATGATTTTCAAAAGTCGCTCTTCGTCAATCAGTTGCATACCGCCCTTCAAAAGGCCCATAGCCTCGAAACACGAGTCGGAGTGCAACCGTGCCAGCACGTCGGTAAGTGCGTTTCCCAATCCTACTATCCTCATGGTGGAAATTTTTTTTGCAAATATATTGCATAATTGGAAATAACCCATTACTTTTGCATCGCATTTTTAAGAGATGCTATCTTCTTCAGTAGCTCAGTCGGTTAGAGCATCTGACTGTTAATCAGAGGGTCGTTGGTTCAAGTCCAACCTGAAGAGCCAAACATTTTGATACTTTTTATTCTTCAGTAGCTCAGTCGGTTAGAGCATCTGACTGTTAATCAGAGGGTCGTTGGTTCAAGTCCAACCTGAAGAGCTTCGAGGAGTTCGTTCACAAGACGAACTCTTTTTATTCTCCCTAAATTCATCTGATTATGGACGATTCAAACCCGCGAACGTGCAGTAGTATTCACATCTCCCTCGGGAGCAAGTAAGGTTTGAAAGTCAAATTTTGCGGGCTCCGACAGGGATACAAAAAAAGAAAGGAGCAACGCAATGAGAAAATATCTCTTTTGTGAAGCAGGTTTCGTAGAGAAACCTCACTGGATTCCCAACTGCTGGGTAAACGTAGAGTGCCCGACCCAAGACGATTTCGATTTCCTGGAAAAAGATTTGAAGGTCCCGGCTGCATTCCTGCACGACATTGCCGATACCGACGAACGTCCGCGTATCGACACCGAAGGCAACTGGCTGCTGACCATCTTGCGTATTCCCGTCGTCGAGAGAAACAGCAGCATCTCCTACACCACCGTGCCTATCGGCATCATCACCAACAACGAAATCATCGTGTCGGTGTGCTACCGCTCGACCGACATGATTCCCGACTTCATCGAACACACCCGGCGCAAGGAGATTGTAGTTCCCAACAAATACGAGTTTATCCTACGGCTCATCTACTCCTCGGCCGTGTGGTACCTCAAATACCTGAAACAGATTTACAACGAGGTGAGTTCGGCCGAAAAGGAGCTACAACGGAGCATTCGCAACGAAGACCTGCTGCGACTGATGAACCTGCAAAAATGCCTCGTCTACTTCAACACCTCGATTCGGGGCAACGAGATGATGATCAGCAAACTGCCCAAGATATTCCACGAGAAGGACTACCAGAATCCCGAACTGCTCGACGACGTGATGATCGAGCTGCGGCAGGCCCACAACATGGTGAACATTTACAGCGACATTCTCACCGGGACGATGGACGCCTTTGCCTCCATCATCTCCAACAACGTAAACACCATTATGAAACGTATGACCAGCCTCTCAATCGTACTGATGGTGCCCACGCTCATCGCCAGCTTCTACGGCATGAACGTCGACATTCACATCGAGCAGATTCCACATGCCTTCTCGCTGATTGTCTTCTTCTCGATTCTGCTGTCGGCCCTGGCCTTCATCATATTCCGAAAAATCAAGTGGTTCTAAGGTAAAGGCGCACTGTCGCCGACAGGGAGCGAAACGGGCAGTCCGGTTTCGCCTCCCTCCCGACCGCTCATTCCGCCCGAATTTCCATACCTGTTATCCCCTTCGCCGATGAAAACCCAAACGCTCTACATCTCCGACCTGGACGGGACCTTACTCAACAGCAACTCCGTCGTTTCGCCCCATTCCATCGAAAAAATCAATGCTCTTCTTCACAAGGGCATGCACTTCACGGTAGCCACGGCACGCACCCCGGCCACCGTTATTCCGCTCTTGCAGTCGCTCGACCTCGACATGCCGGCCATACTCATGAACGGGGCCGTACTCTACGACATACGTCGCAGGCGTTATATCCGCACCAACGGGTTTACCGACGACTCGGCCCTGCGGTATATCGACCGGCTCGAAAAACGCCATCTGGTTCCCTTTGTCTACCGCATCGACAACAACAAACTGCACGTCTTCCACAAGACGCTGGCCAACGAGATGCAGCGTACCTTCAAGAGCCAACGCGAAAACACGCCCTATAAGGATTTTATCCTCACGACCGATTACCGGGAAGAGCTGCTCGACCGACCACCCCTCTTTATCCTGGTCATCGACCTGTTCGACCGGCTCGAAACGGCTGCGGCCGAGATAACCCGCACCGGCAAATGCAGCCTGTTCTGTTACCGCGACATTGTCGACCCCCGCTACGGCAACCTCGAAATCTACCCGCAGGGGGTCTCCAAGGCAGCCACCGCACAACAGATCATCGACTTGCTCAACCCCTGGGAGGTGGTGGCTTTCGGCGACAACCTCAACGACCTGCCCCTCTTCAGCATCGCCGACCGGCGATATGCTCCAGCCAATGCGATGGACGAAGTGAAGCAACAGGCTACGGCTATCATTCCCGACAACGACCACGACGGGGTAGCCCGGTTTCTCGACCAGGATTATCGCTAATCTTCCGGCTAAAATACAAATAAAATATAGATATATTACAGATAAAAATTTAGCCGTAAACAGCTCTTGCTCACGGCTATAATATCTTTCACGGACGGTTATTCCCGATTCGTACGCCCGGGAGCCTCATCACCCGCAGCGGCATTCCCCTCGCGGGCGGCTTTGAGGGCCATCTCGGCTTCGAGTTGCGCCCTCGACTTACTGGTCGTCACCACATAGACACCCAGGAATACCAGCAGAATGGCAAAGCCCTTCATCAAGTCGAAGCTATCCATTCCCCACCAAACGGCCAGCAGCGAAGCGACGATAGGCTGGATATAGTTGTACATGCTCACTACCGTGGGGCGCAACCGTTTCTGACCGACCGAGACCAGCATATACGACAGGAAGGTGGCACCGAATATCACGAAGAAGAGGTCGAGGTAAACCGTGGCATCGAGCGAAGCAAACGGAATGCTCATGATGCCCGAGCTACCGAAAGGCAGGCAGCAGACCGTTGCGAACAGGAACATCCACTTCATGAGCGTTACCGGTTTGTAGCGGTTAATCAGGTCCTTGAAAGCCACATAGTAGATGGCGAAACTTACCTCGGCCACCAGGCAGAACAGATCGCCCATGACCCGGCCGCCCGACAATCCGCCCGACATGCCTTCGGCCCCGTTCAGAATCAGCATCAATGCCCCCGATAGACCCATAAAGACACCAATCACCTTCTTGCCCGTCATCGGCTCCTTCTGGATAAAGGCGGCCAATATCATGGTAATGATGGGCGTGAGCGAGGCGACCACCGACGCATCGATAGGGGTCGTGTAGGAGAGCCCCACCACAAAAAATCCCTGGTTGAGCGTGATGCCGAACAGGGAAGCTGCAAACAGTAAAAGCAAATCGCGCCGGGTTACCTTCTCACGAGGCATAAACAGGGAGGCAATCCAGAAGAAGGTCGCCGCCCCTATCATACGCATGTTGGTTAACGAAAAAGCCGATATAACACCTGTAAAAAAGATTGATTTAGAAATAGGCGACATGATTCCCCACAGGAAATTCGCCGTAAACATGGCCGAGTGGCCCTTCAACTTCTCTTTCATTTCCCATTAATTTGGGCGCAAAATTACAAATTGTTTCGTCAGGAAATTCGTTTCACCCCACATATTTTTCGTCGAAATCCGCAGACTTTGAGAGAATCCGTTTATCTTTGTCGAAAGCGAATCCCGGCAAGGGAAACACAGCGGTATACCCCGACGGGAGCATATTCATCACACTTAAAAAAACAACTGCCATGAAAATCTGTCGATTTGCCTCGCTGCTGCTTATTTCGTGCGCGCTTGGGGCACCAATCCAGGCTCAGAACGACCAACCGCTCGACATCGCCTTGTGGGAAAACGGTCCGGCCGAGAAGAACAACGACACCGGGCAGGCCTACGACGAGAGCCGTCACATCTATCAACCTTCGATACGGGTCTTCCTCCCCGAGGAGCAACGCACCGGTCGCGCCGTCATCTTGTGCCCCGGAGGCGGATATACTCGGTTGGCCTACGACCACGAGGGGTATGCCTATGCCGACTATTTCAAGCATCAGGGCATCGCACTCATCGTCTTGAAATACCGCATGCCGCACGGTAACCACCGGGTACCCCTGTCGGACGTGTGCGAAGCCATGCGCGTGGTCAAGACTCATGCCGACGAATGGGGCATCAATTCCGACGACATCGGCATCATGGGCTTCTCGGCAGGCGGTCATCTGGCCTCGACCTTTGCCACCCACTACCCCACCGAACTGAAACCAGCCTTCCAGATACTCTTCTACCCCGTTATCTCGATGGATTCGACCATCACCCACCAGGGCTCTCGCGAGAACCTCATCGGCAAAGAGCCCGACAGTCGACTGGTCGACTACTACTCCAACGAGAAGCAGGTGAACGACGAGACACCCCGGGCTTTCATCGCCCTGTCGGACAATGACTACGCAGTACCCGTCGAGAACAGTATGCGCTACTACATGGCGCTGCACCAACACCGGGTACCGGCCTCGCTGCACATCTACCCCACCGGCGGACACGGCTGGGGCTACACCGAATCGTTCCGCTTCAAACAGGCCGTTCACGCCGAGCTGGCCGACTGGCTGCGGTCGTTCTGAGCAACGGGGCAAATCCTTTCCCCAAACACGCTGTAAAGAGGAAAAACCATTGCCGGTACACACCGGCACGATACCGAAAAAAGAGGCGATGGCTGCTACCGCAGTCACCGCCTCTTTCCCTTTTCTACAATCTATCTTAACGCCCTATTTTCTTCTCGTATTTTTTCAACAGTTCCCGTGAAGTATCGAGCAACGTACCGTTGCGCTCGATTACCACGGGCTCCGTGCTCTCTATCCATGCCTGTTCAAAGGCAGAGAGTTTTTGATTCAACGCCTGGCTGTCGAGTTCGGCACCCTGCTCGGCCGCAGTGATTACCGCATCGAAATAGATTTCCCAGCGACCGGCATAGTACGATTTCACCAATCCGGCCCATGTACGGCTGGCATAGTCGTTCAGATTGCCGCCCCAGGTGGTAATGAGGTTGCGGGCATTCTTCTCGTAATAATCTTTCAAGGCATCGGTCGTACCCATATTGCGGGCCTCATCGATCCACGTATCGAGCGAGGCATGGCTGTGGAATGCGTTCAGGGCCTCCAAATCGGCCAGAATCTCGCGCATCTCGGCAGCCTTGGCCTGCAAGGCCGGGACATTCCGCTCGCCGTACAAGCGGTCAAACTCCTGCTTTACCGTCAGAAAATAGTTACCCAAGAGCTGCCGCCCCACCATCACGAGGTCAATATTGTAGGCATCTCGCTGGCAGGCAGGCACATCGAGCAAGAGTTTCCAGACCTGCAACAAGGTAGCATTGTCATATTCGTTACCGGTACGCTTGTCGTGGTTGTTGCCCAGTTGCGGACGGAACCCCGGCAAAATGCCCAACGTGCGGGGTACCTGTACGAAAATATCGTCGTACAAGAGGTGCCAGGCTTTACGTGCCGGATCCGAGACAGCCCCCACGTGACGGTCGGCCAACCGGTCAATCCACTCCTGCTCGTCCCCCGCTATGTTCCAAGCCTTCTCAAAGGTATACTCATAGGGGAACTGGTCGATGTCCAGCCCTTCCAACGTAGAGCCTATTCCCACCAGATTGTCACCCCCGCTCTTCAAAGCCTCGTCGAGACGACGGCCACTCTCCCCCACATTACCGGTAAGAGTCGTGTTCCCGCCAAAATTGCCCAGATAGCACCAGATATAGGGCTGCCCGTGAAACTTGTCGGTACTCTTCCACAACTCCACGTTCTCGCAATGGTAGTCGAGCAGCATCATCTTGTCTTGCGGTACCCCGGTCAGCAACGCCTTGATGCGCGGAGCCGTCCACAAATCGCGGTCGTGATAGAACATCCAGGTCATTTGCAACCATACGGCCTCGGGGTCGGCAGCGGTCAGCGTCTTGTACATGTCGGCCGATACCTGTGCCAGATACTCCGGGTCCCAACTGGGCGGATCCACCTCATTAAAAGGGTCCACGCCATAGATGTGGTCGGTCCCGAACAGCTTTTCCTGCTCTTGCAGGAAACTTTTCTGAATCTCGGCAAACAACGGCTCCTCGGGATTCAGGAAGTGGCAACGGTAGGTATCGGAAAATCCAGCCCACTTGCCCAGATACTGGATATTGGCCTCGGGATAGATGCGCTTCAACGCAGTCGGCACATGACCGGCAAAGGCCGGCAACACGGGAGTCATGTTCAACTCGCGCTCCCGGGCCAGAATCTTCTGCTGCAACTCGGTCTGCGACTCCAACCACTCCATGGGCAGAGGTCCGTTCCACCCGTCGATATTGGCCATGCGATGCCAAGGCAGATAGGTAGGGCCCGTAAAATAGGAGCGTATCTCCTCATCGGTCAACCCCATCTTGCTCCACACCTTGTACCATACCGACTCCTGCCCGGTGATGGCCAAGGGCATGTTCACACCGTTCAAGGCCATCCAGTCGATCATGCGCTCCCAGTCGCGCCATTGCCAGAAAGGCATGGAATAGCCGTAGGTGCAATAGTTCAGGAAGAAACGGGTATTGACCTTGGCCTCTACGGTGACCGGCTTGTCGACAGCAGGCAGAACCTGCGGCATCTCGACCGGAATATCGGCATACCACGACACAGTCGTGAGGCAATAGTATTTCAAGTAGTAGTTAAGTCCGGCTGCCATCGAGTTGGCATTATTTCCGCGGACAACGATTTTCCCGTCCCGACTTTCGAGCGTATAATAATCCCCGGCCTTGGCCGAAGCCTTCTCAAACACGAATCCATCGGCATAATCGGGAATCAAGCGACGGGTAAGCCGTTCGGCCGCCTTCACATCGCTATCTTGCGAAAAGCAGAAGGCCGTTCCCAAAAACCAAAAGGACAACGCAATAATAAACAGTTTCTTCATCTTCTTATTCTTACAATTTGATATAGATATGCTTTTTATACAAGAACCAGGCGACAAGCCAGTTGAGCAGGAGGAATACCAGCGCATAGGCCAGACTCCCGCCGTAATTCCCGAAGAGGGGTTGCCACAGGCTGTCGAACGAGAGCGTGGTCCAATGCCACTTGCGGAACGTCTCCCCGACGATTTCGCTGAATATGTAGATGGACAAGGGATTCACCCCCACCACGACAAAGGGAAGCGTCCACCGGCTCTTTTTCAGCTCATCGATAAAATAGACGAGCGTGGCCAAGATGAGCGAGGTAGCCCCGCAAGTCACCAACACGAAGCTCGACGTCCACAACCGCTTGTTCAACGGCGCGCCATAGCTCCACAGATACCCGAGTATGAGCATCACCGTGCCCCAAACGGCCAATTTCACAATCTGCGTGCGAATCTCCTTTTCCTTGACGATAATGCGGCCGCACAGGAAACCAATCATCACCTGAGCCACCGCGGGGATTGTGCTCAACACCCCTTCGGGGTCGACAAACTGAGCGCCGCCCAAATACATGTGCGACGGGCCCAGCACAGCAAAATCGACAATCGACACCACATTCTCGGCACACTTTTCAAAGCCGTTGCCAAAGAGTTGAAGCAAATAGTACCCCACCAGCAACACGGCGATTATCGCCGGGAAGAACCGATGCCGCACCGTGACCGACAGAAGCGCAACAACGCCGTAGCAGATACCCAACCGCTGCAAGACGCCCATGATGCGCAGATTCTCGAGCGTATTGCATTCACCCGTCGCAATCCAGGCCAAGACCCATTTGAGGGCTATGCCCGACAGGATTATCAGGAAAGTGCGCCGCAGAATGCGTCCGATCGAGACCCGCCAGTCAAACCCGCTCTTATTGAGCGACAGATAAATCGATACCCCCATGATGAACAGGAAGGCAGGAAAAACGAGGTCGGCAGGCGTAAAACCGTCCCACCGGGCATGTTTCAACGGGGCGTAGGCATACCCGCAAGCCCCAGCATTGTTGACGAGAATCATGCCATAAATGGTAATCCCCCGCAACACATCGAGCGAAACCAGTCTTTTCGTAGTTTTTTTCAACGACATATCCAATACATTAACGTGGAACACAAGGTTAATACAGCCCCGATGAGGCTTTCATAAGGAATCAGTTTCAACCGCTCCTTGAAGGAGAGCTCGCACACCCCACCCGTGGCGTGGAAGAAAGAGCCGTGGGGCAGATGGTCGAGCACGGTAGAGCCGGCATTGACCATGGCCGCACCCCATACCGACGAAACGCCTACCGCCAGAATCATGTCGGCAAAAGAGGCCGACGCCAGCGTGGCTCCCGCCGTCGTGGAGGCCGTAGCGGCCGACATCAAGATACCCGAAACGGGAGCTATCAACTCTTTCCCGACACTGATGTGGTCGAGCAGCACCAATATGTGGTCTTTGAGGGTAGAATCCTGAATGACTCCGGCAATCGTCCCCGTACCGATGAGCAGCACGGCGATTACCGACATCTTCTGCAACCCGAATTCGATACTGGGCAGGGCGTTTTTCCATTGCTTCATGCAGAGGAGTCCGCATAGACCGCCCACCGGTAAAGCAATCAACGGGTCGACAGTAATCCCGCACAACGGTCGCAAGGCCAGCAGGAGAATGGTCACAACGGGGGCGACCAAACTGCTCCACAACGGGGGTAACGTCCGGTCATCGGCCACGGTCTCGCAGTCGGAATGGACCCGACGTTCGGGTACCGGGAAGAAGCGGGCTATGACAAAGACGGTAAAGAGCAACCCGATGAGGGCCGGGACGACATTGGCAAACATGACCGATGACAAATCGGCCCCGAAATTCTCGGCCGCGATAATCGTGTTGGGGTTGGGCGAGATGATATTGCCGCACTTTCCGCCCCCAATCATCACCAGCAGCAACTGCGGCGTAGGGACTCCCAGCCGGCGACCTATCGAGAGGGCTACCGGGGCTACCGTAATGACCGCCACATCGATAAACACCCCTACCGCACACAAGAGCATCGTGGCGAAGGCCAGAGCCAGATAGACGCGCTTCTCGCCCCAGAACCGAATGATGGCATTCGAGATGGTCATGGCGGCACCGGTCTTGATCAACACCCCCGACAGCACACCGGCTGTCAAGATGCGCAACACGGCCGAAGAGACTCCTTTCACCCCCTCAGTCATCGAGGCTACCACCTCTTCCAACGAGAGGCCTCCGGCCAAGCCGCCGATCAAAGCGCCCAGAATGAGGCTATATGCAGGCGATACCTTTTTGATAATCAATCCTATCGCCACCAACAGACCCAACAATGCACCTATCGTACTATCCATGGTTCACGATTTGAAGGGTCCGCATTATCTGTGAAACGACCTGCCGGATATTCTGCAAGGCAAACGCACGGTCCATCGCCTGCTGCAACGAGACCGGCGCCTGCTGTATGGAAAAGACACCGGCAAAGCCCATCTGATTCAACACCTCGCAATCCTCTACGCAACCGCCCAGAGCGATGACCGGGACCTGCTCGCGCTGTGCATGGCGCAGAACACCGCCCAGAGCTTTCCCCATACCCGTCTGCCGGTCCAGTTTACCTTCGCCGGTCAGAATCAAGTCGGCACCCCGTATAATCTCGTCGAAGCGGAGCATCTCCAACACAATGTCGATGCCCGAGTGCAACTCGGCCCGAAGGAAAGGCAGTATGCCTCCGCCCAATCCACCGGCAGCCCCGGCTCCCGGAATGGTCGAAATATCGATGTGCTTCAACGACTCTATCACGCGGGCATAATGGACCATGCCCTTCTCCAACAAGTCCACCTCGTTGGGCGAAGCTCCCTTTTGGGGGGCATAAATCGCAGCCGCACCGCAAGGCCCGTAGAAGGGATTGTTCACATCGCAGGCAATCGTAAAGGTAGTCTCGCGCAAGGCTTCGTTGGCCCCACGTTCGTCGATGCGGGCTATGCGTTCCAAGTTCTTTCCCGCCGGGAAGAGCTCCTCGCCCTGGTCGTCGAGAAACCGATAGCCCAGTGCGGCCAACAGTCCCGTACCCGCATCGTTGGTGGCGCTGCCGCCAATCCCCATGACGATGCGACGGCACCCGCGGCTCAACGCATCGGCAATCATCTCGCCGGTACCCCAGGTGGTCGTGAGCAGGGGATTTCGCCTTTCGGGCGGTACCAGCGGCAACCCACTGGCCGCCGCCATCTCCATCACGGCGGTCGTACCGTCGGCCGTGATGCCATAGGTAGCCTCTATCGGGCACATGAGCGGGTCGTGAACCCAGCACGACACCCGCTCGACGGGCAGGCTGGCACAAATCGCCTCGGCCGTACCTTCACCGCCATCGGCCACCGGTACCGTCACCACCTCGCACCCGGCCAGGCAATCGATAATTCCTTGTCGGGCAGCGGTGGCTATCTCTTGCGAACTTGCGCAACCCTTGAATGAATCAAATGCTAAAATTATCCTTTTCATGGTCTCTTTCTTCTTTCCTCCAAATGTAGCGAAAATATTACTCCTCTTTACACCGGACCACCCATTCGATGGCGCTCTGCAACGGGTCGTCAAAAGCGGTAGAGGTATTGTGCCACGGAGTCTTTATCCAGTTCTCCTCCCAGCGATCCAGGTCGGCCCGCTGTTCCGAGAAATACAATTTCATGCGGGGAATATAGTAATCCTTTATCAGTCCGCTCCAAAAACGGGCGGCATAATCTTCCTGAAATCCGCCCCAGGTGGTAATGAGCCGCTTGGCGTTGGCCTCATAGGCGTCTTTCTCCCGGTCGGTCTCACCCCATTCGCGAGCCCGGTCGACCCACTCGTCCAGTCGGTACAGCGGGTGCGAGGCCAGCAGTTTGTCGACAGCCAAAAGAATCTCGACCGAGCGGTTCAACTGCTGCGTAGCCTCCACCTGGTTTCCCAACGAGTCGGCATGCAACGCCTGCCGGTAATGGTTGTCGGCCTTGACGGCCAGATAGTAGGAGGCATATTCGAGGGCATCGTTTACATAGAGCGGCGATGATTTCAAGCTGTCGGCACACGACAGGAACTGCTCCACCCCTTGCAGGAAGGTCTCGTTCATATCGTGCCTGCTCACCCGACGGGTATCGGGTACAACCGTCTGCCAGGTAAACCGGGGATAGGAGTAGAGCGAACTGTAAACCGACGCTCTGAACCGATGCCAGGCACTGTCCATGGCGGCCGGACAACTCCCGTAACGAGCCCGGCAATAATCGGGCAACCAGGTATCCAGATTGATCGAATCGGCAGTCCAGCCCATATCGGCGAGCAGTTCATAGACCACCTCGTTGTTTTCAAGACCCTCGGGAGCCGACCCGAATCCAATCAGGTTCCCGGCTTTCCCGCTGTGCAGGGCTTCGGCCGACGAGGTAGCATACATCTGCAAATCGCCGGTCATCGGGGTCTTTCCCCCGAAGTTGGGTACATAGCTGAAAATCCACTTCTTCCCGTAAAAGCCGTCGTGATTCTTCCACGTCTGCTCGGTACCCCAAACCCACTTGGGATAATCGTTCCCCAGGTCGACGATAATCATCTTGTCGTCGGGGACCCGGCTCAGCAGAGCCTGCAAGCTGGGACGGTCCCAAAAGTCGTGCTGATACCCGAAGGTCCAGCCCTGTGTCACCCACACGGCATCGGGGTTACCGGCCGCAATCGAGCGATATATCGATTCGCCGTACTGGGCCAACAGCCGGTGCTTCCCGGCTTCGTCACCCTCGGCGACAGGCAATCTCATCTCGTTGAAACTATCCGACAGATAGTAGGTGTTCTTGCCGAACTCCTTTTCCCACTCCTCGACAAACATCTTTCCTATCTCGTTGAAATAAGGCGTATCGGGAGGCAATACATAGGCATTGTATTTTTCATCAAATCCACCCCACTCCAAGTGCTTGAAGCCAATCTCGGGGTGTTTCTCGGCAAAAGCCATCGGGACAAACCCGGCAAACGCGGGAGCCACGGGCTCCATGCCCAACTCGCGCATGCGTTTCAATATCTTGTGTTGCAGTTTTATCTGGGCCTCCTGCCACCCCTCCGACAGCGGTCCGTCCCAGCTGTTGAGGTTACCCATGCGATGCCAGGGCAGATGGGCCGGTCCGGTGAAAAAGGCTCGTATCTCCTCTTCCTTCAACCCCATCTTCAACCACACGCGCTCGGCTATCGCCTCGCTGGCCACGGTAGCCAACGGCATGTTCACGCCCCGCAGCGCCATCCAGTCGATTTCCTTCTCCCAGCGGTCCCAATCCCAATAGGGTGCGGTGTATCCAAACGTACACACGTTCAGGAAATAACGAAACTGATAGGGGGTGGTCTGTCGCTTCAAGGCATAGTCGGGCCATACGGCCGGCAAGGTCATGTGCTCCCCACTCCACGTCTTCATCGACTGGCAAGCCTCACGCAGGTAGGTGTGGAAGGCATAACAGAGGGCAACCGTGCTGCTGCCTCTCAGGGTGAGGACTCCTTGCCGAGCCTCGATCTCAAAAGTCTCTTTTCCGTTTTCGGGGGCGATAACCTCCAACTTTATCTCTGAGGCCCGCTCACCGATTTGTCGCTCGAGCAGCTCAAAAGCGGGCTGTATCACCGCATTCGATTGGCCCGACGAGCTACACCCGCACAGGCATAAAATCAGGGAAAGAAGGTAAAAACAAGGAGATGTGAAGCTTTTCATGGAATGACTATTTTTTGAAATTAAACGAACGGGAAAGTCACAAAAAAATCGTGTTGCGAATCGCTTACGCCTCGTGAGCAGATAAGCAACTCACAACACGACAATTCATGAATTTACCACAAAAAACAACCTATTTTTCTAATTATCTAACAATCAGTTTTTGGGTCAAGTGATCTACGACAATCAGGTAGATGCCTTGGGCTACGGGCAATTCGAGGGCTGCACCGTCGGCGATAACCCCTTCGTAAACCAGACTACCGGTCAGGTTGTAAACCCGGGCTTCGGCCTCACCGTCCAAACCGGCGGCATAGACTACCCGACCGTCGTTCCAGATGCGGAGTTCATTGCCAACCACGGCACTCTCGATACCGCTTACCTCGGCGTCATATTCAACGGCACCTACTGCGGGAGCCTCGGGACGCGGATTGCCCAGCTGGTCGGTCGTGGGGATTTCAACCCCTTCGTAACTCTTCAAACCTTTGCCGATAACGACACTGTTCTCGGCAATCATGGCTACGTGCAAGTCGCCCATCAAGGTGGCTGTCATGTGCGAATATTCGGGATCGTTCTCGTCCCACGGATTCTGTTCGGTAGCAGCAAAAACGGCATCGTTCGAAAAATCGATCAGTGCATTGTCGTCGGCTGCATCGAGAACCTGATAGAATTTATCGTTGGCAGCGGCAAAATAGTTGTTTTTGCAAACCGGGAATACCGTTTGAGGTTGTGCCTTATCGTTGGCCTTGTCGCCTTCGAGGTAGAAAGCCTTCACGTCGTTCAACGGGTTTGTATCCCAGGGATCGTAGTAGTTCTCGGCAAAGAGGTTGTTGATGAATACGGGTTTCATCGGTTCGGCCGTAGCATTAGCCCATACGTTGATGGCACCGCCGTCGTCGCTGTTGGTGATGTTGTTAAGGTTACCTACGAAAGTACAGTTGACAATGGCCGGTTCAAATGCGCCCGAAGGTTCGGCCGTCTGCATGTAAATAGCACCACCCCGGTTGCCGCACGTATTGTTGGCAAAGGTAGAGTTGGCAATATACACGCTGGGAACCACACCCTTTGTGAGGACGTTCACACCAACGGCACCACCCGATACGGCTTCGTTGTACTCGAACGTACAGTTGGTAATGCGCAACGCAGGTACAACCGTCGACTCGGCGGTATAGAAGCAGAGGGCGCCGCCTCCGTAAGTACCCATACCCTTGTTGTTGTAGAACCAGCATTGGTCGAAGGTGGCGTTACAGTTGTTGATACGGGCTACACCACCGTTGTTTCCCTTCTCGTTCTTGGGGTCGCGATTATCGCGGAAGACGCATTTCGTAGCCGAGAAGGAGCAGTCGCCCGACATCTTGATGGCAATGGCGCTGAACCCTTTGACCACGAGATTTTCCATCGATACAATCGAGCCTCCCGACAGGTTCAGGAAGTAGTTGGAACTACCCACGATAGTCACGGGTTTGCCGTTTTTCTTGTTGAGACCGTCGATTTTGACATTCTTCTTGTTCAAATCGATTCCCTTGCAATCTTCCGTATTGTATTCCAGCGTTTCGCCATCGAAATTAAACTCGACCGTCGTTTCCGTTTCGCCGGAAATGGCCGACATAACTTGCAGCAGAGAACCCTCTGTGGCTGCATTCATTTCGGCAGTAGTTACCTGTACGGTCTCTGCCAACAGTGTGCCTGAGCAAAGTGCCAATAGGCACAACAATGATGTACTCTTTTTCATAATTTTAAAAATTTAATGGTTAAGAATGTATTTGAAAGTGCTATTTTGATAGCCGTTTTTCACTTGTACGAGATAGAGCCCGTTGCGGCACGAGGCCGGGAAACAGACCTCGTCGCCGTTGTCGACCCGTTGCGAGCCGACCAGCGTGCCGTCCAACGCGTAGAGATCGACTGTCGACTCGGCTTGAAGAGAGGTCAGTGAGAATCCTCCGGAGGTTCTTATCAGCTGCATCTCGCGGGTTGCGGTCGCATGGTCTACCCCACTCCCCTCCACCGGATCGATTACCACATAGACCGGCAGGTGGTCCGACACGTCGGAGAGGGTAAGCCCGTCGACCGAGGTGACTACCCCCGTCTCGGCCACCTCATACTCCTGTCCCGTTTCGCTGCAATAGGAGATAATCATGTCGATGCACGACGTAGGTCCGTCGGCCGGGAAGGTATAGGCCGAGGTGTTGTTCAGTATCGAGAAGCCGTTGTTCTTGAAGGTGACCATGGCCCGATAGGTGGGCTGGGCATTGAAATCGCCGGCGATGAAGACTGTCTTGTCGCTCTTCCGGGCAAAATTGATAGCCCAGGCCGTCGCGGTATCCCGGTCGTCGGCATTGAGCGAATAGTGGGTACTGATGAAATAGAAATCCTCAAACTCGGCAATAAGGAACCCGCGGGCCTCCTTGTCTTTCGAGGTATCCGACGGGTCGAACGACTGGGTCTGCACCGACAGGGGTTCGGTCTTCGACAGCAGCCCTACCCCATAGTAGGAACCGACCAGCGCAAAGAACGACGAGTGCATGCCGGTAGCCTCGGCCAGTTCGCTCAGATAGTCGTGCTTGGTGCCTATGAAAGTGCGATTATCCACCTCCTGCAAAGCCACGATATCGGGCGTTTGGGCATTGATGACGGCAGCGATATCTTCCAACCGCGAAGAGGTCATACCGTGTCCCTTGATGTTGTAGGTGAGCAACTTCACCGGTTCGGCCGCAACCAGGCTTCCTACCACGGCCACCCACAAAACGATTATGGTAAATACTCTTTTCATGAATCTTATCTTTTGGTTATTCTTGTCATTCGGTTTATTCGGCCGCCTGTACCTCGGGCGGAACCTCGCCCACACGCCCGAAGGGGAACATGGAAATCCTCAACGTGGTGCGGCCATACGGTTCGAGCCGGAGCAGCTGCGGAGTAGCGTTGTTCAAGGCAAATATCATGATGCCTCTGGCCGGCAGACCCGGTGTGACAGGGGCAAAAATCTCGCTTCCCGACGAGTGGGCTATCTTGCGGTATTCAAGTTGCCAACCAGCCAACTCGTAACCCGGAAAGACCACGGTAAGCGGCGACGGCGACAGGGTCCAGGGATTCTCGTCCACACCGATGTTCCGCTCGATGAGCTTATATCCTTGGTCCTGCTCGTCGGCAACGCCCAGGGCAAAGTTCCATTTCGAGACCGGAGTCATCGTGTAGCCCTTGTAGCTGAACGATTGTATGGCGGGGGTGAGCACATCGGTCTGTACCGTATGGCTCTCGACCGGAAGCGCCATCAACAGCGGTCCGCACGTGACCACCATGGCTTCATGGTCCCACCGCTGCAACCGCACCTGCTTGGGGAAGAGCAACTCGATACGGTCGCCCGTCTTCCAGAGTCGGTGAATATCGAAATATCCGTCATGCGCGGCACGCGTAATCTTTTGGTTGTTGACATACACCTCGGCCCGATCGCACCAGCCGGGGATTCGCAAGTGGAGCGACAGCTCGGCCTCTCCCTCGACCACCGAGAGGAGAACCTTGTCACCAAACGGATAGGCCGACTCTTCACGCACGGTTATCGACCCCTCGCGCGAGGTCAGCGTGGCTTCGCCCGGACCATAGAGCATCTTGTAATACTCGCCCTCGCCGTGCATCCACTGCGCCCCGGCGTAGATGGGCAACAGGCGGTTCAGATTGCCCGTGCAGCACGACGGCCGATGCACCTGCCGATAGGCAAAACGGCTGTTGTCATAGGCTCCCGTGTGGTTGGAATACTCGGTACACACCACTTGATTGGGAGCCGAGTAGTATTGATGGGCATCGAAATTCTTGGTGATACCGCCCAGACCGGCGTTGAACAGGGCACACTCGATACGGTCGGCAAACTGCGTGTCGCCGGTGGCCCGCAACATGTAGGAGCAGGTCCACATGTAATCGACCACGTTGCACATCTCGTGTACGCTCCGGGCCGTCCGCCCCGAGAGCCCCTCTTCCCCGCTGGCCACCCCGTCGGGGAGCATGTGATAGCGGTCGAGCTTGGCAAAGGCCGCCCGGGCCAAATCGAGGTATCTGCGGTCGCCGGTGAGGTCGTAGAAGAGAACCGGCAGTTTGAGGAACTCGTGGAAGGTCACGGCGTGAATCTCGGTGCGCTCATCGGCGGCAAACCGTTCCATCGCCTGCCTCAACGTATACTCGCCGAAGCAAGGCTCGTCGAGCATCGAGAGCGCCTTTGTCTTGAAGAAGGCATCGCCGGTCTCCCGATAGAGCCAGTCGAGCACCTCGATGTTGCAGAGGCTGCGGGCCGTATATCGCACCGTATCGTTGCGGAAGTGGCGGTCGAGCGCCTCGACGACCGCCCGGTTGCGTGTCACCTCATACTCGGCCATCATCGCTCTGAAAAAGACCGCCTGTACCCAGCGGCTCATCTCCTTCGACACGATGCGAGGCCCCAGCAACCCGTCGTCGCCAGCCCGGTCGATGGTACCGTAAACGGCCCGGCGGGCCTTGTCGAGCAAGGGGGCCGAGTCGAGCAGATAGCCCAGACGTATCATGCCGTCGTAATAATAGGCCGTCTGTTCATAAGGGACCCAGAACTCCTCGGTGACTCCGTTTTTCACCCGCAGGAAGGGCTGTGCCCCCCACCCCCCTTGTGTAAAGGGGAAGGCGGTCTTGTCGAGAATCCCGGTAACGTTCCGCTCCTGAGCCTGCATCAGGTCGGCCAGCCAACCTTGCGGAGTGAGGCGATCGAGAGGTTCGGTCGACAGCATTCGGCCAGCTTCCGCCGACAGGGGCAGCAGGGAGATGATGAAACACCATATGGCTAATCGGGTTGTTCTCATATACGCTTTTCCAACGGATAACAAGGAGTTGTTTTTATTTCACGAAAATCAAGTCGGAGACGATGGGCAGGTGGTCGGACAGCTGCGAATGCACGGTTTGTGTCTTGACAAGCGTCCACCCCTTCATGGGCCGGGCAAAGAGATAGTCGATTTTGATAATGGGATTCCAGGCCGGGAAGGTAAAGTCGTTGTTCGTAGCCGGGAACCAGCTCTTCGACATGATATTGACAATGGCGTTGGAGTAGTGACGGGCATTGAAATCACCGCCGATAATCACCGGATAGGGGGCATTTTCAAAGCGGTCGCAGATGAATTGGGCCTGCATGTTGCGCAGGCTCTCGCTGTTCACCTCCAAATGGGTAGTCACGAAGGTAAGGGTATCGTCGCCCATCTCAATCAGAGCTTCGAGCAAGGCCCGTTGTTCCTTTTTCTCGGGATTGGGCAGCAGCACCTTTTCGGTCTTGATGTAGGGATATTTCGACAGCATGCCTATACCGTAGTATCCGCCACCATACTCGATGGTCTTGCCATAGAGACCGAACATACCGGTGCGGTAGGCCAGTTCGCCGATGAAATCTTTTCCTTTCTGATGCGGAGCCCGCTTGCGGTCGGTGTGGACATCGACCTCTTCCAGAGCCACGAAATCGGGCTTGAACGATTTGATGTGATAGGCGAGATCTTCGAGCGACGACAGTTCGCCGAAGCGCAGATTATAGGTCATTACTCTCACCCGCAGGGTGTCTTGCTGAGCCGAAACAACCCCGCAAGAGAGGGCTATGAAAAGCAGAATTACTAATTTACGAAATGTGTTCATACGATAATTGTGATTAGGGTTTTATTTCCAAAACCGAGATAATGGGCAGGTGATCCGAAGCATTCACACCGGTAATGACCGTGTGAGAAACGACCCGAAACCTGTCGTTGGGATAATAGGTGATATAGTCCAACTCCCGATTGGGATTGTTCGACGGAATGGTAAATTTCGTCGGGTCGGTGTTCGTGCGGGTAAACCCGGCAGCATCGAGAATGGCAATCGTCGAGTTGGAAGGTGTAGCGTTGAAGTCACCGCCCAGGACAACGGGCCGCTTGATCGGCTCGAAGATATTTTCGAGAGCATAAGTGATTTGCAAGTCGCGTTCGCTCTGTACCGTAGAGAGGTGAGTCACGGCAAATGTAATGTCGGTACCGCCGATGTTGATGATGGCCGTGCCCACGGCGTTGTCGCTGGTCATGACCTGCCCCTCGATTTCATCGGGAAAAAGGTAGGTCTTGGTCTCCTTAAAAGGTTTCTTCGAGAGCATGGCCAGGCCATATTCGCCGCTGCGATAATCCATAATCCGGAAGAAATGGTAATAGGGATACTTGGCCCGTGCGGCTATCTCCTTGGCCTGGTCTACCCCCAGGCTGCGGGTCGTGCAGCTGTCGATCTCTTGAAGCAGAACGACGTCGGGCATCTTCGACTTGATGACATTGGCTATGCCGTCGACATCGGGAACGGTCTCTTCGCCGCTCACCCCATAATAAGGAGCGCAATGCCGGGTGTTATACGACATCACCGTCACCCGCTCGTTACCCACCGTTACACCGGTCCCCCCGGGAACAGCGGGTTCGCCGCTGTTCTCCTTGGAGCAACTCGGTAACAGGAGTAGTAAATAAAACAATATGAATAAACTACGATACATTATGTGAGTGTGTGAATAGTCGGTTATTATTCGGGCCAACCGGGATTCTGTCCCAGCAACGGGTTCTTGATGCGCTCGGCATAAGGTACCGGCCACAGGTAGTGCACGGCCGGGTCGAAATAGCGGGGACCACCCTCGGCACGCGATTTCTCGTAGATAATGTCGCCGAACTCATCGACACCGGTATCGGGATAGGGATTGGCACCCAAGTCGTTGATGCAAACCCGTTCGCTCGGACCCGTGATAGCCCGGCCGAAGCGCAATTCGCCTTCACGCCAGCGCATCACGTCGGCATACCGCATACCATCGAGCACCATCTCGATGCGACGCTCACGCTTGATTTCGGTCCAGAGGTCGAGGTTCCAGGCCTTCAACTCGTCCAGATTCATGCGGTGCATGCCCACCCGGTCTCTCAACTTGTTGATCGTATAGTTGATCTGGTCTTGCGTGAGGGTTCCGTTCAGCTGGTACATGGCCTCGGCATAGATGAGCAATACCTCGGGATAGCGCAACACATTGAGGTTGTTGTGCGACAGGTTGTAGTTACCGGCAATCTGCATGTCGTTGTACTTCTTGAAGTAGAATCCGGTGCGGGCATTGGCCCCGTTGTTACCGGCCTGCAAGGGAAGAAAGCGAGGCAAGTTGAATATCTTGTTGGGTTTCTTGGTCTCGGCATCACCGTCATCACCACCAGGCCACTCGTCGCCGGGGCAATAGAGCGTCATATACATGCGGGGATCGCGGTTCTTGAAATAGTCGGCATAATGTTCCTCGGGGAAGGTGTACAGGTCGGAGGTAACGATATCGGTACGCTTGTAATATTCCAGACCCGCCTTGGCCGGTTTGCCATCGGTGCACAAATAGGCATCGACCAGCGATTTGGCGGGATTGAGGCGGATATAGTCGACCGGGCAGCAGGATTCGTTGGAAACGTTGTGGGTGCGCACGTCGGGTACATAGACACTGTAAATCATCGACTCGGTATTATCGGGGTTGATTTCGGTATCACCCTCGGGCTGATATACCATGCCGTAGTCGTACAGCTTGTAAGGGCTGTTGTCGATAATCTCTTTGGAGAGCGATGCAGCCAACTCGTAGCGTCCGTTTTGCAGGGCAATACGAGCCTGCATGGCCAAGGCCCCCCAGCGGTCGATACGACCTACATTCTCGCCCAGCTGGCGTTCACGCGGCAGTTTCGATGCCGCCCATGTCAAGTCGTACATCAGATGGTCTATCACCACATCGCGGTTGTCGCGGGGTACATAGGCCTCCTCGGCGGTGATAACGTGGTCGATCCAGGGCACATCGCCCCAAAAGGTGGTCAACAGGAAATAGAGATAGGATCTGATTACCTTGACCTCGGCGGCATAGACATCTTTGACATCTTGATCGATTTCGGCGCGGTTGTAGTTATCGAGAAAGTTATTGCATACGAAGATATATCCATAGGCCTGTTCCCAATAGGTGGTAAAGGGGAAGCCGTCGGTATAGGCGTGCTTGCCGCCCGATACCTTGCTCAATCCGCTCGTGATGTTACCCCACATGCAGGTCTCGGCACAACACTCGCTCCAGTTGATGATAAAGTCTTTGTAAAACGCTTCGTAGCAGGGATACAACGCGGCCCGCAGCTGTTCCTCGTTTTTCCAATAGGTCTCATTGGTGATCGAATCCTGTGGATAGCGATCCAAAAAGTCGGAGCAGGAAGTCGACAACAACACGACTACTGCCAGTATATATTTATATATCTTTTTCATAATATTTTTATTTTTAGAATGTTGCGGTTAATCCAAATATAACGGTCTTGACCTGGGGATAGGCATCGCCCGAACTGGTTCTCAACTCGGGATCGTAGGCCCCGAAATAGTTGGAGAAGGTGAGCAGATTATCGGCCGAAACATATACTCTCACGTGTTCAAGCTTACACGGATTCAGCCACTTCTTGGGCAGGCTGTAACCCAACTGAACGTTTTTCAGACGCAGATACGATGCATCTTCCAACCAGTAGTCGCTGAAAAGCAGGTTGTGTGTCTGCGATTGGTACATACGCGGATATGTAGCGTCGGGATTGGAGGGAGTCCAACGGTCCAGATGTTCTACCTTGGGCACCGAGTAATCGTTGATGAAGCAGTGACGAGCCTCGTCCGAGAGGTAACCGTTCCCCTGACCGATACCTTGCAGGTAGAAACTGAAATCGAATCCTTTCCACTCGACCGAACCTTTCAGCGAGAAGGCGTAGTGCGGATCTTTGTCACCAAATACCACCTTGTCGTTGTCGTCGATCACACCGTCGGGCACACCGTCGGGACCGCTGATGTCGCGATACTTGATATCACCGGGTTGGGTGATGGCTTCGGCAGCCTTGGGTATGGCAAATTTGGGATTGATATAGCGGCCGTCGCTGTCGACACCGCCAAAGTCATCGATTTGAGCCAGACCGTCGGTGAGGTAGCCGTAGTAGGCATCGATAGGATCGCCCTCGCGACGGATATAATTACCCAACGAAGGTTCGCTGGCTCCCAGGTCGATAATCTTGTTCCGCGAGTCGGAGAGGTTGAAGGCTACGCTATACTTCACCTGGTCGATGCGGTCGCGCCATTGAATCCACCATTCCCAACCTTTATTTTCGATTTCGCCCATGTTCTCGAACGGCAGGTTGGCCGAACCCGAGATACCTACCAGCGTAGGATAGATGGGCTGAACCAGAGCGTCGATATTGTTCTTCTTGTACCAGTCGAACGTGGTCGACAGGCGGTTGTCGAAGAACGAGAGGTCGATACCCACATTCAACATGCGAATGGTTTCCCACTTGATATTCTTGTTACCCAACTTGGTCTGTTGGAAACCCACGTTGTTCGTTCCACCGATAGGATAGGTTTTGTCGACCCGCTCGATAGGAGTCAGGTAGGGATAGTAGTTGCTGCTGATATTCTGGTTACCCAGCTCACCCCACGAAGCACGAATCTTACCGCCGGTAAGTACCGATTGAGCCCACTCGAAGAAATTCTCCCGGGCAAAGTTCCAACCGGCCGAGAAGGAGGGGAAGTAACCCCAACGGTTTTCCTTGGCAAAACGCGAGGTTCCGTCGATACGGAGGTTGGCCTCGAACAGATATTTGTTGTCGTAGGCGTAGTTGACACGACCGAAATAGGAGCGCAAAGCCCACGATTGTTTGGTACCGCCGTTGGTGATGTCCTCAGTACCGGCATCAAGCACGTAGATACCGTCGAGCAGAATATTCTTGCGGCTTGCCGTGAGCGTGCTGCGATTTTCCCACTCCTGCGAGAAACCCAGCAAAGCCGATACCTCGTGCTTCTGAGCAAAGGTCTGGTTGTATTTCAAGGTAGCCTGTGCCGTTTGAGTCAAGTAGTTGTACTGACTTTGCGACACGTAGTTTCTCAAATTCTCGTTACCGCTGCTGGGAGTACCGTCCTGATAGTACTGATACATGGCCGGGTTATATTCGTTGGTCTCCCGCGAGTAGTAGTTAGCGGCATATTGACCGGTCAGGTGCAACTGGTCGATGATGCGGATATCGGCCCCCACGATACCGTTGAAGGTACGGGTCTGACGCTCCTCGGTACCCGAGTTGTAGGCCACATCGACCGGGTTGCGTACCATACCGAACGAATACCACTCGGTGTCGCTCCACGTACCGTCGGGATTCTCCTGCTGCCATTTGACCGGCAACAGCGGCGAGATGCGTTGTGCCAGACGGAACACACCCGACGTGCCACTATATCCGGCTTCGCTGCGGAAGAAGTCGACGTAGCTCATGTTACCCGTAATCTTGATGCGGTCGAACACCTCGGTATTGACCGACATACGGGCGTTGTGACGGTGAGAGTTGAAGGCATCGCCTACCACGAGACCCTCCTGGTTCAAATAGCCATACGAAATGAAGTAACCGCTCTTGGCCGTTCCGCCCCGGATACTCAGATTGTGATTGGTCTGGAAGGCACTCTTCTTGTACACTTCGTCAATCCAGTCGGTATTGGAGTAGTCGTTGGGATAACGACCCGAATCGTATTTCTCAAAAGCCGTCTGGTCATAGGGAGCCGAGAACCCGGCAGCCACCATGGCCTCGTTCGACAGCGTCATGTAGTCGCGACCGTTGACCAACCGGGGCAGACGAGTCGGACTCTGCCAACCGGCATATCCCGAGTAGGTGAGTTTGGCCTTTTCGTTTACACCGCTCTTGGTCGTTACCAAGATGACACCGTTGGCGGCCCGGGCACCGTAAATAGCGGCCGAAGCGGCATCTTTCAGCACCGAGATGCTCTCGATATCGCCCGGATTGAGCAGGTCAAGGTCACCCCCGGCCACACCGTCGATAAGGATAAGCGGCGAGGTTTCACTGTTGATGGTACTCACACCGCGAATCACGATAGAGGTGGCGGCTCCCGGCTGTCCCGAAGCGTGGGTCACCGATACGCCCGGCAACTCGCCCTGCAAGGCGGCTGCGGCACTGGTTACCGGACGGCTTTCGAGTTCGTCGCCCTTGATCATCGACACGGCACCGGTCACGTTGATTTTCTTCTGTACACCATAACCCACGACGACCACATCGTTGAGCGAGACCGAACTTTCGGCCATGTCCACATTGACAGTCCCCGCCTTCTGTACGGTTTTCTTTTCGTCCTTATATCCTACATAAGAGAATTTCAGGGTGCTGCCCTCGGGCACATTGATAGTATACTTCCCTTCAACATCGGTCGAGGTTCCTTTCGACAACCCCTCGATAACGACCGAGGCGCCGATAATCGGCTCGCCGGTCAGGCGATCGACCACGATACCGTTGACCGACAAGCTCTTGTCGCTTTTACCGGTCGTACTCTTTCCGGCACTACCCTGTTGTTTGTCACGATTGTAGAGGAGGACACTATTGTCCAAGAAGCGAAAACCGATGTTGGTTCCTTCAAAAAGTTGAGTCAGCGCCGCTTGCAGAGTTACATCGTTGACCTTCAAGGATACCGGTTTGTCGGGATTGACAAATTCCTTGCTATATGCCACATTTACAGACGCTTGTTTTTTGATTTGCTCCATCGCCTGTTCTAACGTAACATGCTGTATGTTCAACGTTACTTTCTGTTGCTGAGCGAATGCAACCCACGGAAAAGCAAGACAAAGCCCTCCCACCATACACCACTTGCGGATGTATGGAAAAATGTATTTTTCCAGCATAAATTGTGAGTGTTTATTATATTATTAGACTACAAAGTTATTTCTCTCTCACTGCATAAACATTCTCCGATATTTCATTAATTTTTATGGGGGTAATGGCGGACATCATTTCGAGGATACCTGACAGGTTGTTGAGCTTGCAGGTAAAATTATAGGTGAAGGTATTTATCTGCTTGCCCCGCACATCGAAGGTGACATCGAATTGTCGCGACAGCGTGGTCAAGACCTCGTTCAAAGAGGCATTTCTAAATACCAGTTTATTATCTTTCCAGTCCGAAGCCTCCTGGTAATACTCGTTTCGCATCACCTTACAGACTTTGCTTCCTTTCTCGTAGACTGCTGTCTGGCCGGGTTCCATCTGATACGGCCCCATCTTCTCGGCATAGGGATAACTAATCACGATACCGCCCTCGTTGAGCGTCGTGGTCACCACCGAGTCGGTGGGATAGACCGAGACGTTGAACTGGGTTCCCGTCACCCGGATATTCATCTCGTCGGCCTGCACCATGAAGGGTTTCGACGCGTCTTTCTTCACCTCGAAATAGGCTTCGCCCACCAAGGTCACCTCGCGTTTGTCACGGGCAAACTTTTCGGGATAGACCAACTTTGAGTCGGCATTCAGCCACACTCTCGTACCATCTTCGAGCAGAACGACCAGCCGTTCACCCCGCAAAGCACAAATTTCCTTGTACTCGGGCTTGGAAAAATCAAAACTTTGGTAAGCCAAATACCCCACATTCATCAGGACCAAAGCAATGGCGCAAGCCCACTTGCAGATAGTTCCTATGTTGCGTCGTTCGCTCCGCCGAATACCCTCCGACAAATTTTCATAGACTCCGAACTTGTCGAAATCGGGTACTTCACGACCTCCCATCGGCAAGGATTCGGCATTCATCAGCCGCTCTATATCCTTGTCAATGTGATCCGAGACATAATTCAATATCTCGCTATCGGTTTGATGTCGTTTCCCAAGACGCATAATTCATAGGCTTTCATTAGTAATACACACCGAAAGCGGAAAAGTATTATAGAAAAAATGGATTTTTTTGATTATTTTTCTTCATCTCACAATAACAATGAGATAGCACATTGACGAATGAGTTCTTTGATCTGTTTCAGCGACTGGCTGTATTGGAACTTGACGGTATTGACCGATAAGTGCAACTTGTCGGCAATCTCCTGATTGGAATACTGACCCGAAATTTTCAACGAGAAGATTTTCCGACGCTGGGGCGACAGTTGGTCGATAGCCCGACGAATCATGTCCAGCTGCTCCCGGTCGATTTCGTCATCGACCTGATCATCGTCGATTCGCTCCAACAACTCCAAGCAATCGTCCAGCACAAAGATGTTGTTTCTGGAATCGCGCAAGATATTCAAGATGTCGTTTTTCAATACCGTAAACAGAAAGTGATTCAACGGCCGCCGCTCGTCGAGATCCTCGCGCTTCGTCCAAATCTTCATAAAAAGATTCTGCACGGCATCTTCGGCCAACTCTTTATTACACAAATATTTGAATGCAAGCCGATAGGCCTGATCCGAATAAGTGTTATAAAGAATGGTAAAAGCCAATTGGTTGCCCTGTTTTAACTGTATCGTTAAAGCGACCTCGTCCATTTTTATCGATTAAAAAATCCTAGCACGCTGCAATATTCAAAAAAAATAATGAATCCACAAAAAAAATTTGATGAATTTAGAGTTACATATTGGGAGTGAAGCCTCCTTCAAAAGGGCATAAAAAAAAGCTAAACAACCGACAAGCAGTTATTTAGCTTCAAGTACCCAGACCCGGTACAAGGCATAGAAATTATAGAAAAATAAAAGAATTTATCTTACTTATTATCAATTATTTGCATCTTTCTTATTTTCTCTATTTTTGCCATATTTTGCCCATTTTTCGTCATTAAGTACACTTTTAGTACACTTTGAAATTCCATTTTCTTTTGTACCTTTGCAATATCGGAAAACAAAAGAAAATCAATTATTTAGCGTAACCACCCGGTTATGGTACCTAAATCGGGATAAAACCTCTAAACAATGGCAAAGTTAGAAAATAAAACGAAAGAAAACCCTAAATTGGAGCAAAACAGGCTGTCGGACGGCAGAATTAGTTTGTATCTGGAGTATTATTTGGGTAGAGAGGAAAAGCCTGTATTGGATGAAAACGGTAATCAGGTGTATTATGAAAGCGGTAAGATGCGGGGAAAGCCGAAGTTCGCTATCAAGCATCACAGGCGAAAAGAGAACCTCAGCCTGTATCTGATAGAGAAGCCACGTACCCCTGCGGAACGCCAGCAGAACAAGGAAACACTGGAGCTTGCTGTAAAAATACGTGCCGAACGTGAACAGGAGTTTAAGGAAAGTATGTTGGGCTATCGCCTGAAAAAAGACCGGAACGTGAATTTCTTGGATTATTTTCAAGCCTATATCAATGACTATACCAAGAAAGACATTCGGATGGTGCAAATCGCCCTAAGCCGTTTCAAGGACTTTTTGAAGGAGCATTACCCGATGCACGAGTTCGGCATCAAGCCGGAACTTATCACGAAGGACATGATGGAACAGTTCGTAGCTTATCTGCAATCCCGGAGCGTGGGCGAAGGGGCTAAAAGCATCTTCCAGCGTTTCAAGAAGGTTATCCACTATGCGATTGACCACGATGTGATGCTGAAAGACCCCTGCAAAGGCGTTACCTGCAAGGCGGATAGCCAGATACTACGCAAGGACGTGCTTTCGCCGGAAGAAATCCAGCGGTTGATTGCGTGCCATTATGACAACGAGAACCCCAACGTAAGGCGTGCGTTTATCTTTTGCCTGTATTGTGGCTTGCGCTTCTGTGATGTGAAAGACCTTACCTATAAGAATATCGACTACGCTAATAAGCTGCTAAAATTTGAGCAGAACAAGACCAAAGGTCATTCCGCCAGTAGCGGTGTGGTCATTCCGCTCAATGACGGTCTTCTTTCGCTTGTGGGAGAACCGCCGGCAGACGGTAACAAAGACGCTCTCATCTTCAACCTGCCTTCGTATGAAAGTTGCTGCAAATCCGTCAAGCGTTGGGTGAAAAGAGCCGGGATAGATAAGCACATAAGCTGGCATTGCGCCCGTCACTCATTCGCCGTGAATATCCTCAACAATGGGGCGAACATCAAGACGGTTGCCAGCCTGCTCGGGCATAGCGGACTGAAACATACGGAGAAATACACCCGTGCGGTGGATAAATTGAAAGAGGAGGCGATAAACAGCCTGCCGGAATTAAAGTTTTAACCATAAAAGACTTACCTTTGCAATTATGGACTTTGAAGCATTAGTAAAACATATCAGCACGATACAAAGCACGTTGCAGGCGCAAGCCGCACACGCTGTAAACCTCGCCCTGACTGCCCGCAATTGGCTCATGGGCTGCTATATCGTGGAGTTTGAGCAAAACGGTGAAGACCGTGCCGCATACGGCGAACAACTGTTGAAGAAACTGGAACAGCGGTTGAATGTCAAAGGACTGAACGAGCGCAGGTTTCGTGAGTTCCGGCGGCTATACCTTGTTTATCCGCAACTGAAAGAGCCTATCGCACAATACATATTGGCAGGAAGCGAAATTCGGCACACACTGTCCGCCGAATTCACAGACCCAATTCGGCACACGGTGAGTGCCGAATTACAATCCGTTAATAATCAACCAAGTGAATGGAATACACAAGCTGATAGATTATTTGAAAGATTACCGTATTCTCATTTAAAGTTTATTTCTAAAATAGAAAATCCGGTCAAACGTGCTTTCTATGAAATGGAAGCAATAAGGGGTTGTTGGTCAGCAAGAGAACTGGAGCGGCAAATCAATTCCCTCTATTACGAGCGCAGCGGATTGTCGAAAAACAAAGAAGCCTTATCTGCTTTGGTGCAACGGCAAGCCATGCCGCTGCAGCCCAAAGACATTATTAACACGCCCGTTACGTTGGAGTTCTTGGGATTGAACGACCGTGCTTTGGTAACGGAAAACGACTTGGAGCAATCCATTCTGGACAACCTGCAACGCTTCCTGTTGGAAATGGGACATGGCTTCTGCTTCGAAGCACGCCAAAAGAGAATCTTGATAGACGGGGATTATTTCTTTGTCGACCTCGTGTTTTACCACCGCATTTTGAAATGCCATGTCATCGTGGAATTGAAGATAGACAAGTTCCGCCACGAATACGCTTCGCAACTGAACCTATATCTTAACTACTTCAAGGCGGAAGTGATGCAACCCGACGACAATCCGCCTGTCGGCATCCTGCTTTGCACCGAGAAGGGCGACACGTTGGTAAAATACGCCACTGCCGGATTAGACCCGAACATCTTCGTGCAAAAGTATATGATAGAACTTCCCACTGAAGAGGAAATTAAGAAGTTCATTTCAACTGCAAACTATTAGCAATAAAAAACACTACTAGCGAAAAGAAGGAAAGCCATTCTTTCTTCTATGGAACACATGCATTGCCTATTTCAATATGCATTCCTGTAATCCGTTCTAATTCACGCTTGTATCTCGCAATCCGTTTTTCGAGTAATACTTTCTCGTCTATACCTACTTTTTCCGGATTATAA
>DXDM01000049.1 GCA_019115485.1 Candidatus Barnesiella excrementavium
GCCCTCGCTTGGGTGGCCCGATGTAGTGACTCCAACAGGATTCAAACCTGTAACCTTCTGATCCGTAGTCAGATGCTCTATTCAGTTAAGCTATGGAGCCGTTTGCGGTTGCAAAGATAGGAATAATTTTATTCGTGTGTATCTTTTTTGCCTATTTTTTTATTGCCTGTTTTCAAAAAAATTGCTATTCCACCTATTTTCAAGCCCATAGCCATCTCTTTTTCTATTGCAGGAATTTGGGGCTAAACACCAATAAACCAATATTTATACCGAAATTCCAGTTACGGGCAGGATAGTCGTAGTAGTTGGCATAGAGACTGATTGAAGCAAACGAGAGGTTCAATACCACCGAACTCTCGCCCATGAAGTGATATTTGGTAAAGGCCTTGCCGTAATAGGGTTCGTAGTTCGCCCCTTCATAGATTTGACGGAAGGGGGCAAAGAGGTAGAACTCGTTGCGGAATTGCAGGTTGTTCAGGATTTTCCAGATGGGTATGACACCCGCAGCCAGATATTGCGTGGAACGGAATGCCGGATTAAAGATGGTCTGACTGTGGGGCGTGGGGGTAAAGGCCGGCGCCTGAGCCAAGGTGGAGGTGTAGTTGCTCAACAGCCCCTTGCTCGACACGACGGCTTTCCCGCGGAGTCCCAACACGAACTTGTTGCCAAACGGGATATAGGTGTGGATATTCCCTTCGAGCTGCAACCACGAGAGGGTCTGCGTGCTGTTGGGCTGCAAGTCGGTATTGTAGGGAGTGAAATGCTCCTTGCCGTAGGCGAGCAGCCCCAGAACCGAACAGTCGGTACCGGCCGTGGGATACATGTAGCTGTTGAGGTTGTTGCGGTCGAATTTCATCGAGGCGACAAAGAGGTTGTAGCGGCTGCGGTCTTGCTCGTTGGACGAGAAGTCGACAGTGTTGGACTGATAATAGCGGTCGGTCATCGAGCCGTAGCCTACCGACACGACGGCTTTCGAACTGGTGAGGAAGGGCAAACCTAACCGAAACTTGACATACTGCTCGGACTGGGTGACAAACGAGGGCATGCGGTCGGAATAGAAGAGGGTCTCGTTTTGATAGAACTTTTGCTTGGAGGCGACGGCCTGCATTTTGAGATACATGGGTATGGCGGTCTTCAAGTCGAAACGGGCCGAGAGAATACCCGAGGTGTAGGACTGCCCGATTTGCCCCGTCAAATCCAAATCGAGCGAGTTGAGGCTCACCGTGCGATAGTGGGCTCCGATACAAATCTGGTTGGAGCTGGTCGACGAGATGAAGCCACCCATGCCCACCGAAAGCTGGTCGTGCACCTTGGCCTTGATATCGAGGTTGAACATGCCACTGGCCTTGTCGTAGCGGGCATGAGGTATGAGGTCGGAGATTTTCCCGTCGGAGATGGTCTTGTAGTACGAAGCCTTGGCCTCTTCGTCGGTAAAAGGCTCGTCACTCTCGAACTGCCGCTTGATATACTCCTGCTGCTGGTGATTCCCGCCCTCGACCGACACGCTGTTAAAGACGAGGTCGGGCGTCTGGCTCTTGAACACCATGCGCTGCAACTGGCGGGTCTCTTGCGACAGTTCGCGAGGAATGCGGCTCTTGATTGAGTCCATCAGTTCCATGGCATAGTCATACCCGATTTGTGCTATCTGCCGAGCCTTGGGGAAATCGAGCAGCCCCACGTCGCTCAGGTTGAAACGCATCAGGATTCCGTCCTCAGGGTCGAGCGTGTAGTCGCTCTTCTGCATGACCATATTCTCAATCTGGTTGATGAGGTCGTCTTCCTTGGGCTTGTCGATTTTGGCCGCCACGATGCTGCCGATGATGACATCGGGGTTGAAATCGTTTTTCATCACATCGACCGGGAAGTTGTTGTAGATACCGCCGTCGTAAACCAGCACGCTGTCTATCTCGATGGGCTTGAAGACGAACGGAAAACTCATCGAAGCCCGCACTGCATCGCCCAAATCGCCATCGCGGAAGATGACCTCGCGCTTATGGTAGACGTCGGAGGCCACGGCCCGGAAGGGAATGAAGAGTTTGTCGAAATTGCCTTCGCACTGCGCCGAACAGGGGGCGAACAGACTCATAAAGGCGTAGTTCATGGGGAACGGATTGATGAGGCTGTTGGGCAAGAAGTGGGTCTCGAACTTGGAGGAGTCTTGCAACGCGATGTTGAAGTTCACCATCTCGGGCGAAGGGTCGGGTTTCTTGAAGTAGTAGACGTAGCGCTCGTCGAAGATACCTCGCGACCAAAGGTTGAAATCGTCGGAAAGAATCAGATTCAACATGTCGTCGGGGGTATATCCCATGGCATACCAGGCCCCCACGATGGCCCCCATCGAGGTGCCGGCCACGTAGTCGATGGGGACGTTGTTCTCTTCGAGCGCCTTGATGATGCCGATGTGGGCGATACCCTTGGCGCCGCCGCCGCTCAACACGAGTCCTACCGTCTGAGCCGACATCTGAGCCCAGCCGCACAACGAGACCAAAAGCAGCAGCAAAATCCGTTTCATCGTCAATCGCAACTTTCTCAAAAAAAACGTATCACATTTTTATCCGACTATTTCGTCTCGGAAATAAACGAGTCTTTAAACCCGATAAAGTAGAGTACGCCGTCGAGACCGATAGTCGAAATCGACTGGCTGGCATTCTGTTTCACCTTGGGCTTGGCATGATAGGCAATACCCAATCCGGCGGTGCTGAGCATGGGCAGGTCGTTGGCGCCATCGCCCACGGCAATGGTCTGGGCGATATTCACATTCTCAACCTGGGCAATGAGTTTCAGCAACTCGGCCTTGCGACGGCCGTCGACAATGTCGCCCACGTAGCGACCGGTGAGTTTGCCATCGACAATTTCGAGTTCGTTGGCATAGACGTAGTCGATACCGTAGCGCTGTTTCAGGTAGTTGCCAAAGTAGGTGAATCCACCCGAGAGAATGGCAATCTTGAACCCGGCCCGCTTCAACACCTGCATCAGCCGGTCTACCCCTTCGGTTACCGGCAACGACTCGGCAATCTCTTTCATCACCGACTCGTCGAGCCCCTTCAACAGGCTCACCCGGCGGGTAAAGCTCTCGCAGAAGTCTATCTCGCCGCGCATGGCTGCCTCGGTGATGGCCTTCACCTCATCGCCCACCCCGGCCCGCATGGCCAGTTCGTCGATTACTTCGGTTTCGATAAGGGTCGAATCCATATCGAAACAGATCAACCGACGGCAACGACGGTAGATGCCGTCCTCCTGCAACGAGATATCGATGCCCAGGTTGGACGAGAGCTGCATGAAGGCCGACTGCATGGCCACCCGGTCCTTGGGCGTACCCCGCACCGAGAGCTCGATGCACGACTTGGGCGAGCGCACCGTCTCGTCGAGGGGTATACGGCCGGTGAGCCGTTGTATGGCGTCGATATTGAGCCCCTGCTCGGCCACGATGCGAGTCACCTCGCCTATCTGACGGGCCGTGATGCAGCGTCCCAATATGGTAATGATGTAGCGGTTCTTGCCCTGCAAGCCTACCCAACTGGTGTACTCCTCCTCACTGATAGGCGAGAAGCGGATATTCACGTCGAGTTCATAAGCTTTGAACAGCAGGTCTTTGAGAATATCGCCCGACTTGGTCTCGTCGGTCTTGAACAGGATACCCAGCGAAAGGGTGTGGTGAATATCGGCCTGACCAATATCCAGAATAAAAGCGTCGTATCGCGCCAATACCTCGGTCAATGCCGTGGTTACACCCGGTTTATCATCGCCCGATATGTTAATCAAAATAATTTCGGTCTTTGGTTTCATGTCTGTTGCATCTATCATTTTAGCAGAATATCCCGATTGTCAAGCAGGGCTGCCCGCCCCGCCAACCGGAATCGAACCGCCAGCTATCAATCCGGCACAAAGATAATGCAATCGGCGGCAGAAACAAATATTTTCGACCCCAGACTTCGTTCAGACACCCCATCTTTGTCGCCCGTCACAACCCCGACGGGCGACACTCCATACACAACCCCTCCCCCGACCCGTCGACAGGCCTCATTCACCTCCTAAAAATCCAGCCAGAGAAAGGGCTAAAAAGAGGAGGTATACACTCTATTAACATTTTTATATATACCTGTATTACAATGAATTATGGTTTACACAATGTTAAATCTGTCAGAATATTTGGTTAATTCCCTAAAAACGCTCAACTTTGCCGTCGATTTTATGGGTTCCCGGTAGCAAAGGAAGCGTCCCGCGCAAGAGGAACTAACCGCTGAAAATCAGCGGGGTCTGCCGTTTCGGTGTGACGCCCTAACGTCAGATTTAGTACAAACCATAACACTTCAGTATGAAGAAAACCAAGTCAGTTATTGGTATGCTGGCGTTGATTTTACTGTTTTCGTCGGCCTTCAATCCGGTAAAGACCGGTTTAAAAGAGGGAGAACAGGCTCCGGAGTTGAGCTTGCAGAACGCTGAAGATAGCGTGTCGCTCCAATCCCTGAAAGGTCGCTACGTACTGTTGAACTTCTGGGCAGGCTACGATGCCCCCTCGCGTATGGAGAACATACGATTTGCCCGGGAAATCGACAAGAGCGGACTCGAAAACATCGCACTCGTTTCGGTATCGTTCGATACCAACCGCAAGGTCTTTGAAGAGACCATCAAACGAGACGGACTGAACGCAGCTACCCAATTCTATGACAAAGACGGATCACGGTCGGATATATTCGGCAACTACCGTCTGAACAAAGGATTCGCCAGTTATCTGATTTCGCCCGAGGGTGTCATCATCGCCAAAAACCCGAATCCGGAACATTTGACAAAACTTATTCGTCAATAATCAAAAATCGCCGCTGTACATATTTGTTCAACGGCGGTTTTCTTTTTTCAAGGAGATCGGGAGGGAAAACGGTCACCGGCACCACCGGGAGGGCCTTCCACCCCATCAGGCAAAGCCCCCTGTTCCCCACCCTGCGGCACCGTCTCCCTGTCTGTTTATTTTTGCCTGGTAACATTGCGACAGCGAACGATTTGTATTAACTTTGCCGACAATTTGGGGAAGACTCCTCCCGGCCCCGACTCTGGCGGTCGTTCCCGAAGCGCCTGTACCCAGAAAAATTGAACCGACATGATTATCGCCAGCCAGAAGAAAAAAGAAAATATCGCCGAATACCTGTTGTACATGTGGCAAATCGAAGACCTCATACGGGCTTACGGGCTGGACATCGACCGCATACAGCAACAGATTATCAACCCCTACAACCTGCCCGAAGCGCAGAAGAAGAGCATGCGCGAATGGTACGAATCGCTCATCGACATGATGCGCTCGGAGGGGGTGGAAAGGAAGGGGCACCTGCAACTGAACAAAAACGTGCTCATCGACCTCACTGACCTGCACCTGCGTCTGCTCAAATCGACGCGCGAGCCGTTCTACGGGGCGGCCTTCTTCAAGACCTTGCCCTACATCGTAGAGTTGCGGGCCAAGTCGGGCGACGAAAAGGTGGGCGAATTGGAGACCTGCTTCAACGCCCTCTACGGCGTGCTGCTGTTGCGGTTGCAGAAGAAAGAGATCAAGCCCGAGACGTTGAAGGCAATCGAACAGATATCGTCGTTTCTCTCGCTCCTGGCCGAGAAATACAAACAGGACAAGGCCGGCGAGTTGAAACTCGAAAACGATTAAATACAAGAGAGGGAAATCATGACTAAAAAGATATTGATTACCGGCGCTAACGGACAACTGGGGCACGAGATGCGCAACCTCCTGGCCGACGACAGCCGCTTTGAGTGCCGGTTTACCGATGTGGCCGAGCTCGACATCTGCGACGCCCAGGCAGTGAGCCGGGCACTGGCCGAGGCCCCGGTGGATTATGTGGTCAACTGCGCCGCCTATACGCAGGTCGACAAGGCCGAGGAGAACGTGGAGCTGTGCCGCCGTATCAACGCCGAGGCCGTGGGCAACCTGGCCCGGGCGGCCGCCGCCTGCGGGGCCCGCATGATACACATCTCGACCGACTACGTATTCGACGGGCACGGCTATCGCCCCTACACCGAGACGATGCAGCCCCACCCGCAATCGGTCTACGGTTCGACCAAACTCGAAGGGGAAGAGCTGCTTACCCGGTATTGCCCCCAAAGCGTCATACTCCGCACCGCCTGGCTCTACTCGCCCTACGGCAACAACTTTGTCAAGACCATGTTGCGGCTGGGGCACGAGCGCGAGGAGCTGACCGTCGTGGCCGACCAGATAGGCACGCCCACCTGTGCCGCCGACCTGGCCCTTGTCGTCCGGGCCGTACTGCTGGCCGACCGTTTCGTACCGGGTATTTACCACGTATCCGACGAGGGGGCATGCAGCTGGTACGACTTTGCCGTGGCTATTCACCGGCTGGCCGGCATCACCACCTGCCGGGTGAAACCAATCCGCAGCGACGAATACCCCAGCCGGGCCCGACGCCCCTTTTACAGCGTGCTCGACAAGAGTAAAATCAAACAGACCTACGGGCTCACGTTGCCACACTGGTACGAAAGCCTGTCGCATTGCATAAACCTATTACAAGAAACCCATTAACATCGTGAGTACACTTACAGAGGAAATCAGTAAACGCAGAACATTCGCCATCATCAGCCACCCCGATGCCGGTAAGACCACTCTTACCGAGAAGTTGCTCCTCTTCGGAGGCGCCATTCACATCGCCGGTGCCGTGAAATCGAACAAAATCAAGAAGACAGCCACCTCCGACTGGATGGAAATCGAAAAGCAACGCGGTATATCGGTTGCCACCTCGGTCATGGGCTTCAACTACGGTGACTACAAGATAAACATTCTCGACACCCCAGGCCACCAGGATTTTGCCGAGGATACCTACCGCACTCTCACGGCGGTCGACAGCGTCATCATCGTGGTCGACGTGGCCAAAGGTGTGGAGACCCAGACCCGCAAACTCATGGAGGTATGCCGCATGCGCAACACGCCGGTGATTGTCTTTGTCAACAAACTCGACCGCGAGGGGCGCGACCCCTTCGACATTCTCGACGAACTGGAATCGGAGTTGAAGATAAACGTGCGCCCGCTCAGCTGGCCCATCAATATCGGCCAGAAGTTCAAGGGGGTCTACAACATCTACGAGCAAAACCTCAACCTCTTCACCCCCAACAAGCAGGTGGTGACCGAGCGCATCGAGCTCGACGATGTGAACAGCCCCGAACTGGAAGAGTACATCGGCGAACAGGACGCCGAGAAGCTGCGGGCCGACCTCGAACTCATCGAGGGGGTCTACCCCGAGTTCAGTGTCGACGACTACCTGGCCGCCAAGACGGCGCCGGTATTCTTCGGGTCGGCACTCAACATGTTCGGTGTGAAGGAGCTGCTCGACTGCTTCGTGAAGATAGCCCCCTCGCCCCGCCCCGTCCAGGCCGTGGAGCGTGTGGTGCGTCCCAAGGAGGAGAACTTTACCGGCTTCGTCTTCAAGATTCACGCCAACATGGACCCCAACCACCGCAGTTGCATCGCCTTCGTCAAGGTGTGCTCGGGCAAGTTCGAGCGCAATGCCAACTACAAGCATGTGCGCAGCAACAAGATGATGCGCTTTTCGAGCCCCACGGCCTTCATGGCCCAGAAGAAATCGGTGGTCGACGAGGCCTACCCCGGCGACATCGTGGGTCTGCCCGATACCGGCAACTTCAAGATAGGCGATACCCTCACCTGCGGCGAAGAGCTGCACTTCAAGGGTCTGCCCAGCTTCTCACCCGAGATGTTCAAATATATCGAGAACGATGACCCCATGAAGTCGAAACAACTCAACAAGGGCATCGACCAGCTCATGGACGAGGGCGTGGCTCAGCTCTTCGTCAGCCAGTTCAACGGCCGCAAGATTATCGGCACCGTGGGCCAGCTGCAATTCGAGGTTATCCAGTACCGCCTGCTGCACGAGTATGGTGCCCAATGCCGTTGGGAGACCATCAGCCTCTACAAGGCCTGCTGGATCGAGAGCGACGACCCCGAGGCCCTCGAAGCCTTCAAAAAACGCAAGCACCAGTTCATGAGCGTCGACCGCGACGGACGCGATGTCTTCATGGCCGACTCGAGCTACGTGCTGCAAATGGCTCAAAACGATTTCCCCAAGATTAAATTCCACTTTACCTCCGAATTCTGATAACAGCATAAGGAGGTCCTATAACAAGCGGGTGGGGAAAATTGGTTTTCCCCACCCGCTCCGTTTTTTTCAGAGGACAAACCCGGGAAAGTTTCTACTCAATTATTTCTTTCCTAAGCTCTTGCCAATCGATTTATCCACATTCCCCGAGTCCCCGAAAAAGGAGTTCCAATCTGTTAAAATATGCACCTTATATTCTCTCTAAAATAAAAGAATACTCCTTTTACCCGGTCATTTTAGTTAAATATTAACAGATTGACCCTACATTATTAAAAAACACAACCTATTCATAACTTGCAATTCCGAATTTTAATATTATATTTGAGTAGATTTCACAATTTACATCTCCATGAAAAAATACGTAACGAGCCTGATGCTATGCCTCCTGATGTTGCCACTCGTGGCACAGACACAGGGCGACACCATCTACCACTTTCGGTTCGAGCCGGGGAACGACGGCCTCTATACCGCTTACCGAAACAACGGCACCGAGCTGAGCCGTCTGCTCGCGTGCGTAGTACAGAACAAAGAGGCGATACTCGCCGGCACCGTCCCTATTCAGGTCGACGGCTACTGCAACTCGCTCGACGACGAAACGGAAGCCCGGGCTACGGCCCGTATCCGTTCCAACCGGGTGAAGAGCGAACTCATCACTCGCGAGGGGCTCACCGAAGCCTGCTTCACCACCCGCAACCACACCTCCGGCGGCGACTATGTGACGGTGCGAATCGTGATTCCGACCTCACCCTCCGAGACCGGGCCGGAGCAACAGGCCGAGACCGAACGGCTGGCAGCCGAAGCTCAACGAGCCACCGCCGAACAAGAGGCCGAACAGGCCCGGCTGGCGGCTGAAAAACAGCAGGCCGAGGCCGATCGCTTGCAAGCCGAAGCCGAAGCACAACGTATCGCTGCCGAACAGGCCCGGCTGGTGGCTGAGAAACAACAGACCGAAGCCGAGCAGACCCGACAAGCCGCCGAGCAGCAACGCACCGAAGCCTCGCACCCGGCGCACGACTCCTACCACCTCGCCCTGCGGGCCAACCTGCTGCGCTGGGCTACCCTGACACCCGATTTAGGACTTGAATGGCGCATCTGCCCGTCGTGGGGCATTGCTGTAAACGGCTCGTGGACTTCTTGGACGTGGAGCGACAAGGACCGCCGCTATGCTCTGTGGGAAGTGGCTCCGGAAGTGCGTTACTATATGGGCGAGAAAAAAGCCTGGTATCTGGGTGCGATGTTCAAGGCCGGACAGTTCAATTACAAGCTCTGCGACACCGGCCGCCAGGGCGACCTGATGGGTGGCGGCATCACCGCCGGCTACCAGTTGCGGCTGAACAAGGCATTAGATCTTGATTTCAACCTCGGTCTGGGCTACCTGAATGCCGACTATGAGAAATATGAAGTCATTGACGGTGTGCGAGTACGCCGCGGCAACGGGACAAAGGACTGGTGGGGCCCCATCAATGCCGGTGTGACATTGGTATGGAAGTTATTCTAAATAAACTGCAAGCCGAGAGCAGAACGGAACCTGTTCCGGTTATGCCGAGGCGCAGCGTTTATTGAAGATTGAAAATCTTAACTGAGAGAAATAAAATATGAAAGCAAGACAATATATAAATATGATGGGAATGGCAGCCGCCGTGCTGCTCTCTTCCTGCGTGAAGGACACGCTCTATGACACGCCGCACCCCGACAAGGGAGCTGTCACCGTCAGTCTGACGGGAGTGTCGGCCGACGAGGATTTTGCAGTCGACATCGACGGGAAGGTGGCCGACATCACCGGCTCGCCTTTTACCTACCCCGACCTGCTCGCTCCGGGAACACACAGTATGGTAATCTATAACCGTGCGGAAGGTTTCACTTTCGACGGACGAATGGCACGGGTCAATGCCCCTGATGGCAAGAGCCGTGCGGACGGTGCATCCGTAATCCCCCTGCCGGGCTATCTGAAGACCGTCAGTCAGGAGATAACCGTAACAGCAGACGACACGCTGCGTGTCAATGCCGTTCCGATGCAGCGTGTACGTGACCTGCAACTGGAACTGGAAGTGACGCAGGGACGCCCCGAACTGATACAGAACGTGACCGCCACCCTCAGCGGCATAGCAGGAGTTTTTGACATGGAGAAGGGACAGACCATCGGCGAACCGACCTCCACGGTCTTCTCCTTCACCCGTGACGGCAGCAAGCTCACGGCCGATGCCCGCCTGCTGGGCACGATGGGAGCCGTGCAGACGCTGGTGCTGGACATCGTCTTCACCGATGGCGGACGCACACAGCACACGGAAGTCGACCTGACGGAAGCCCTTGCAGACTTTAACAGCGATATGACCACCGCCTACCGTGTGACCGGAACACTGGAAACTCCTGTCGGCATGGAAGAAGGCAAGGGCGAAATTACCGGATGGGAAACGGGGGACGAAGACGACGTAAATGTGACCCTGTAACAGAAACGATATAAGACGATATAAATATAAAAAACAGATACACTATGAAAACCCGATTTTTTGCTTTCGCAGCGCTGGCATTGACACTTGCCGCCTGCGACAACGAGATTCTGAACAATGATGGTCCCGTGGCCGCCAAGTTTATCGCCGACATTACGCCCGCTACCCGCGTCAATTCGGAAGGAACCGACTGGACCGACGGCGACCGCATCGGCATCACCGGCGCAGGCTACACCAACGTGTCCTACAAGAGAGAGAACGGTAAGTTCGTGACCGACGGTACGACCATCTATTTCAATGACACCGAAACGAAGACCTTCAATGCCTACTATCCGTATCAGTCTGACGGCGGAACGGTGACCGTCAGCACCGCAGCCGACAAGCAGGGCGCGGACATCGACTTCCTCTTTGCCTCGGGAGCCACAGGCGACACCCACAACCCGACGGTGAGCTTCACCGGCGACCATGCGTTCCACCACTGCATGAGTCTCATCAAGTTCACCTTCAAGGCGGGCGATGGCATCATTTTCAACGAAACGGAACCTGCTGGCTACACGTTGGAGGGGCTGAAACACGAAGGCACATTCGACACGGCTACCGGAACGACTGCCGTAACCGCAGCCGCCAACTCGCCGATTACCATGCAGCTGGGCGGTGCCACCACTTCGCAAGTCATCATTCTCCCACAGGAAGTGAACTCCTCTCTTGAACTTAAAGTGTCTTTCAACGGACAGAGCTACAACGCCCAACTGAAACTGCCTGCTACGCCCACAGCCAATTTCTACACAGCAGGCTATGCCTACACCTACAACGTAACGCTCAACAATAAGGGCGTCACGGTGGAAGAACCGGAGATTACCCCGTGGGAACCCGGAGATTCGAACAATGTAAACTCTACGCTGTAAGTCCCGCACACCGCTCGGGTCACCCCGCACCACAATGCGCTCCGTGTCACCCCGCACTACGATGCGGGGTCCAGTAAGGGAGCAAGGATCAAGTGCCACTGCCGGTATTTCTGGATACCGCGTCGAAGCGCGGTATGACGGGGAAGTCACCCCGCACCACGATGCGGGGTCCAGAAATGTACCTCTTGTGGGTATTGCCTTTGCGGATATTTTCTGGATTCCGCATCAAGTGCGGAATGACCGGGAGGGTATCCCTGGATTCCTAAAATGACATAGAAGAAAAAAGAAATATATAAACAAATAATAAGATGAAAACAAGACTATTTACACTCACCGCGCTGCTCCTTGCCACGGCTGCCTGCACGAAGGACGAACTGGCGGACGGCGACCGTCTGCCCGAAGGACAATACCCGCTGGAGATAGCCCGCATCACCCTCAGTGTGGAGGGCGGCGAGGCACAGCCCTGGGG
>DXDM01000050.1 GCA_019115485.1 Candidatus Barnesiella excrementavium
GCCTACCAGACGCTCTACACCTGTCTCGAAACGGTGGCCAAACTCATGGCACCTATCGCTCCCTTCTATGCCGACCGTCTCTATACCGATCTCACCACGGCTACCGGCCGCGACAATCGTTCGGTACACCTGACCGATTTCCCCGTAAGCTGCGACAAGTATATCGACAAGGCGCTTGAAGAGCGTATGCAGATTGCCCAGACCATGACCTCGATGGTACTGGCTTTGCGCCGCAAGGTCAACATCAAGGTGCGTCAGCCGCTCACGACCCTCATGGTGCCGGTGCTCAATCCCGAGCAGCAGGCTCACATCGAGGCTGTGAAAGATTTGGTACTCAGCGAGGTGAATGTGAAGGAGATGAAGTTTGTCGACAACGCTGCCGGCATATTGGTAAAACGGGTTAAACCCGATTTCAAGAAGCTGGGCCCGCGCTACGGTAAAATCATGAAGCAACTGGCCGCTACCATTGCCGCCATGTCGCAACCCGATATTGCCGAGTTTGAGAAAAACGGTTCGTTCACCTTCGACATCGACGGCCAGCAGGCTACCATCGAGAAGGGCGACGTAGAGGTTATCTCGGAGGATATCCCCGGCTGGCTGGTGGCCAACGAAGGGAACATTACCGTGGCCCTCGATATTACCGTGACTGACGAACTGCACCGCGAGGGTATTGCCCGCGAACTGGTGAACCGGATTCAGAATATCCGCAAGACCTCGGGATTTGACATTACCGACAAGATTGACGTTGCCATTGCCTCCAATGTCGAGACCGACCAGGCCGTGAAGGAGTATCGCGACTACATGTCGCGCCAGGTACTGGCCAATACGTTCGAGGTAGTCGACAACCTTTCGGGCGAGTCGGTCAGCGAGTTGGATTTCGACACCTTCAAGGTAAATATCCGAATTGTTAAATCCGTAAAATAATAGAGAGCCGTAGGGATATTTCTGTTATATTTGACCTGACGAAAGTGCTCCCCGGCAGGGGACCCGTCTGATGGAACTAAAAAACTTTAACCAATAATAATTATGAGTGAAAAAACACGCTATTCCGACGCTGAGTTGGAAGAGTTCAGACAGATTATCAATGAGAAGCTCGAAAAGGCTTATCGGGATTACGATTTGCTCAAAGCTTCGATTATGAATACCGATGGTAACGATGTGACCGATACGTCGCCCACATTCAAAGTGCTGGAAGAGGGAGCAAGTACACTCTCCAAGGAGGAGGCCGGACAGTTGGCTCAACGTCAGATGAAATTCATACAGCACTTGCAGGCTGCTCTCGTGCGCATCGAGAACAAGACCTACGGCATTTGTCGCGAAACGGGCAAGTTGATTCCCAAAGAGCGGCTGCGTGCTGTTCCTCACGCTACGCTGGGCATAGACGCGAAGAAGGTAGATGGACGCAAAAAGTAAGTGGGCCGCACTCCTGCCAGTCGGCTCCCTGTGGGAAGCTGCGGGGCGGTATGCCGGTTTCAGAAAACTTATCGAAGCGATAGGCTGAACACAATTCGACCTTCGGTTGCTCTCTCGTTGCAGAAAGCACGAAGGTCGAATCTGTTTTTTGAATAAAAAGAGAATGATGAAAAAATTGACCAAAGGCCAGATTGCCCTCGGGGTGATAATTCTGGTGCTGATTATCGACCAGATAGTAAAGATATGGGTGAAGACCCACATGTATATAGGCGAGGCTATTCGGGTGACCGACTGGTTTTACATCGCCTTTATCGAGAATAACGGTATGGCATTCGGTATGGAGGTGGGCAGCAAACTCTTCCTCACGCTCTTTCGGGTAGTTGCCGTTGTCTTTCTGGTGTGGATTCTGTGGCGCATCAAGAACAAACCTCACATGCCCACGGGGTTCATCGTCTGCCTGGCCCTGATTATTGCCGGGGCAGCGGGAAACATCATCGATTGCCTCTTCTACGGCCTGATATTCAACGACCCGATGCCGCCGCTGGTGGCATCGTTTGTCCCGGGCGAAGGGTATGCCGGGCTCTTTTACGGTCGGGTGGTCGATATGCTCTACTTCCCGCTGTTCAGCTTCTATTGGCCCGATTGGGTGCCGGGGATAGGCGGGGAGTTGTTCGAGTTCTTCCGCCCCGTCTTCAACATTGCCGATTCGGCCATTTCGGTCGGGGTCATCTGCCTCATTCTGTTTTATCATCGCTATCTCTCTACCGAGCACAAGAAAGAAGAGAAACCACAGTAACGATATGAAAAAACTGGTATATCTCATAATAGCCTTTTTTGTTTTGGCCGCTTGCAGCCACGACCCCGACTTTGTGATAGGAGAGAAGGATATGGTCGATTTACTGGTCGACGTGCACAAGGCCGAGGCTGTCATCGAATCGAATTACGGGGATTATAATAGCAAGGCCGACAAGAAAAAACTGCGGGAGGCCGTTTTCTTGAAACACGGTATCACCCAGGAGCAGTTCGACACCAATCTGGTGTGGTATGGACATCATATCGAGGACTATATGAAGATATACGAGCAAGTGGTCGAGCGCCTCAAAGCCGAGAACGAAGAGGCCAAGAAACTCTTGGCCGAAGAAAATTCTCAGACCATGTCGCAACCCGGCGACAGCGTAGATGTGTGGAAACAGCGCCGGGCACATGTGTTTGACACTCGCCAGGCCGACAACCTGTTGACCTTCGACATTGCTCCCGACGAGAACTTCCGTGCCCGCGACTATTTCGAGTTGCGCTTCAAGGTGCTCCTGTTACCCAAGTTGGCCGTGAAGCCGCAGGTCTATCTGGCAGCCCGGCACACTAATCACGATGTGGTCTACAATCAGCTCGACATCGATAAAGAGGGGTGGTACTCATTGCCGCTGCAAACCGACTCGGCCACGGCGCTTTCGCGACTCTACGGATACATGGTCTTGCCCATGCAGCCGGTCCAGGGAACCCTGTATGTCGATAGCCTCATGTTGATACGACGACACTATAATGACCGAATTCCGACTGTCGACAATCAAAAGGCGTTGCCCAATCGGCCCGAAGCGGTAGATAAAGTCCGTCGATTAAAGAGAATAGGAAATTAGAAATAATCAGCTCTATAAATTGCCTTCGTATGAAAAAAGGATTCTTTTCGCATCAGTTATGTTACCGGCGTTCGTTGTTGAACAAGCACATTCTCTACCTGACCGAAGAGAATCGGGTAGACCATATCCTGCCGTTCCAGCGGGAGGTGTCGCTGACTACCTTTTGTGAGGGGGTACTGTTTGTCGTTGCGCCCGATTTTGAATCGGAAAAGGAGGAGTTCTGTCTTACCCTGCGTGGGCAGTTGAACCGAAACAGCCTGCTCACCGTAGGCGAGGCGATTATTCGCAATGCGATATATCTGCGTCATATGGCCGACGATGTGCGGCCGTGCAGCCTCTACACCATCACCTCGATTAACTGGGCCACAGCCCGGTTACGTGACGACCGTCTCGATTTGGTAAAGGTGATTTGAGTTGAATTGTGGTTGTGTTGCGCTGAAAACCCGAGCCACACTTTGCGAAATATTTCGGCGTATCGATTTTGTAGGATATAAGAAAGAGCGAACTCCTCTTTGATGAGGGGCCGCTCTTTCGCTGTTATTCGGTAGGTTGTTTATGCCATTTTGTTAGATGACACCCTGAGCCATCATGGCTTTGGCTACCTTCATGAAGCCGGCAATGTTGGCACCCTTCATGTAGTTGATGTAGCCGTCGGGTTCGGTACCGTATTTCACACATTGAGCGTGAATGTCGCTCATGATTGTGTGCAGGCGTTGGTCAACCTCTTCGGCCGTCCACGAGATGTGCATGGCATTTTGGGTCATTTCCAGGCCTGAGGTAGCTACGCCACCGGCGTTGACAGCTTTACCCGGACCGTACATGATGCGGTGTTTGATGAAGAGGTCGATAGCCTCGGGGCGGCAACCCATGTTCGAGATTTCACCCACACAGATAACTCCGTTTTCAATCAGTTTCTTGGCATCTTCTTCGTCGAGTTCGTTTTGAGTAGCACAAGGCAGAGCGATGTCGACTTTCTGTTCCCAGGGACGTTTGCCGGGGAAGAACTGTACCCCGTATTTCTCGGCATAGGGAGCCACGATATCTTCGCCCGAGGCACGCAATTCGAGCATGTAGTCGATTTTCTCGCCCGAGATACCGTCGGGGTCATATACGTAACCGTCGGGCCCCGATATGGTAACCACCTTGGCACCCAGTTGGGTAGCTTTCGAGGCGGCACCCCAGGCCACATTGCCGAATCCGCTGATGGCAATCCGCTTGCCGGCGATGTCGATACCCTTGGTAGCCAACATCTGTTTTACGAAATAGAGACCTCCGTAACCGGTAGCTTCGGGACGGATAAGCGAGCCGCCGAATTCGAGACCCTTGCCGGTGAAGGTGCCGGTGTGTTCGTGGGTGAGTTTCTTGTACATGCCGAACATGTAACCCACCTCGCGGCCGCCTACGCCTATATCGCCGGCCGGTACGTCGGTGTCGGGGCCCAGGTGGCGCCACAACTCCAACATGAAGGCCTGGCAGAATCGCATGATTTCGGCGTCGGATTTACCGCGCGGGCTGAAATCGGAACCGCCTTTGCCGCCGCCCATGGGCAATGTGGTGAGGGCATTTTTAAAGGTTTGCTCGAAACCGAGGAATTTCAATATGGAGAGGTTGACCGATGCGTGGAACCGGATACCGCCTTTGTACGGACCGATGGCGTTGTTGAATTGTACGCGGTAACCCAGGTTTACTTGTATTTCTCCGTTGTCGTCTACCCAAGGTACTTTGAAGGTGATGATGCGGTCGGGCTCGACAAGCCGCTCGATCAGTTTGGCTTTTTCGAACTCGGGGTGTTGGTTGTAGACCTCTTCAATTGAGAGTAACACCTCGTGTACCGCTTGTAAATACTCCGACTCACCGGGGTGCTTTGCCTCCAATGAAGTCATGATGTGCTCGATGTTCATAGTCGCGATATTGTTAAGTTAAATTCTTGGTGGAGTATCTCCCGCAAGAGATACTCGCTTCTCTTATCGCAAATGTACATAATTATATGGATAAAAAAATTTTTTTTACTACTTTTGAACAGTAGAATGGTAAAAAAATAAAATGACATTTTGTAAACTCAAATCGACGGTAGAACAATGAATCGGCCCAATATAAATCAATTATACCTGAAAGATACCTCTTTTGCTAACTTAATGCAAAAAAGAGTCTTCAATGTCTTGCTTGTTGCGAGCCGTTACGACGCCTTTATCATGGAGGAGGACGGACGGGTTGAAGAGCAGATTTACTTTGAATATGTGTCGTTGAATTTGAGTTCGCCGCCTCGGGTCAAACAGGTGACGACCAACGAAGAGGCTTTCGAAGAGTTGGCCATGAAGCGATACGACCTCATCATTACGATGCCGGGTGTCGATTGTTCCGAGACTTTCACTCAGGCCAAGGCCATGAAGCGGCTCTATCCCTATATACCTATTGTAGTACTTACCCCCTTCTCGCACGAGGTGTCGAGACGTATTGCCAAGGAGGACCTGAGTGGTGTCGACTACGTGTTCAGCTGGTTGGGCAATGTCGATTTGCTGGTGGCCATCATCAAACTTATCGAGGACAAGATGAATGCCGAGGTCGATATCACCTCGGTAGGGGTTCAGCTCATTCTGCTGGTCGAGGACTCCATTCGTTTCTATTCTTCCATCTTGCCCCATCTGTACAACTTTGTGTTGAAGCAGTCGCAGATATTCTCGACCGAGGCGTTGAACGAGCATGAGCGTATGTTGCGCATGCGGGGGCGCCCCAAGGTGATGTTGGCCCGGACCTACGAAGAGGCCATGCAGATTTATGAGAAATATGCCGGAAACATGTTGGGTATCATCTCCGACGTCTCCTTTATCCGGGCTGGCGAAAAGGACAAGAAAGCCGGCATCAAGTTCTGCTCCTATGTGCGTTCGTGCGACCCCTATCTGCCGCTCATCATCGAGTCGTCGGAGTGGGAGAACCACAAGGACGCCATCAAGCTGAACGCTTCGTTCCTGGACAAGAACTCCAAGAAGTTGCCGGTCGACTTGCGGAAGACGATTCTGAAAAACTTCGGCTTCGGCGATTTCACCTTTATCAATCCCCACACGGGCGAGCCCATTGTTACGATTAAGAATCTCAAAGATTTGCAGGACAATATCGACATCATTCCCGACGAGTCGCTTTACTATCATGCTGCGCGCAACCACATATCGCGCTGGCTTTACTCGCGGGCCATATTTCCCATGGCCGAGGCGTTGCAGCCGCGGCGCATTACCGACCTGAGCGAGATTTCCGAAATCAGGAAACTCATCTTCGATGCCATCGTGCAGTACCGGAAGATGAAGAACCGGGGCGTTGTGGCCATCTTCAAGCGCGACCGTTTCGACAAATACTCCAACTTTGCCCGCATCGGCAATGGCTCGTTGGGCGGCAAGGGGCGCGGTCTGGCCTTTATCGACGCCATGATCAAGCGCAATCCCATCTTTGACGACATCGAGGGGGTGAACGTGACGGTGCCCAAAACGGTGGTCTTGTGTACCGACATCTTCGATACCTTCATGGAGAGCAACAATCTGTATCAGGTGGCACTCTCCGATATCTCGGACGAGGAGATTCTCGAACGGTTCCTCCAAGCCAAGCTCCCCGAAGAGTTGAATCCCGACCTGCTGGCCTTCTTCGACGTCGTGGGCAAACCCATAGCCGTACGCTCGTCGAGTCTGCTGGAAGATTCGCACTACCAACCCTTTGCCGGAATCTATTCAACCTATATGATACCGGCTCTCGACGACAAGGAGGAGATGCTGCGCCTGTTGCTCGACGCCGTAAAAGCCGTTTATGCCTCGGTATTCTATGCCGACAGCAAGGCCTATATGACGGCTACCTCCAACGTGATTGACCAGGAGAAGATGGCCATCATCTTGCAAGAGGTGGTGGGCACCCAGTATGGCGACCGTTACTATCCGTCGTTTGCCGGGGTAGGGCGGTCAATCAACTATTATCCCATCAACGACGAGAAGGCCGAAGACGGAGTGGTCGATTTGGCCGTAGGGTTGGGAAAATACATCGTCGACGGCGGACGCAGCCTGCGTTTCTCTCCGCGGCACCCCAACAAGATATTGCAGACCAGTACCCTCGACCTGGCCCTGCGCGATACCCAGACTCGCTTCTATGCACTGGATATGAAGCGGAGCGGGAAAAAATTCTCGATTGACGATGGTTTCAATCTGTTGAAACTGTCGGTACGCGATGCCGAGAAGGACAATTCGTTGCGCCTCATGGTCTCGACCTACGACCCCATGGACCAAATGATACGCGATGGCTATTACGAGGGAGGCCGCAAGGTTGTTACCTTTGCCAATATCTTGAAGCATAATGCTTTTCCGCTGGCTACGATACTCGATTCCATGCTTACGGTGGGAAGTAGCGAGATGGGGCGCCCGGTCGAAATCGAGTTTGCCGGTAACCTCACGGGTCCGAATGGCAGTCCCGGCACCGTCTATTGGTTACAGATACGGCCCATTGTCGACATGAAGGAGATGCTCAACGACGAAGTGATGGATTTGCCCGACGAGAAAACCATCTTGAAGAGCAATACGGCCTTGGGACATGGCGTGATGGACAACGTGAGTCACATCGTATATGTGAAGACACAAAATTTCAAGGCTTCAAATAATGTCAATATAGCAAGGGAAATCGAAAAAATAAATCGTACCTTTACCGAACGGGAAGAATACTATATTCTCATTGGACCCGGGCGGTGGGGGTCGAGCGACTCTTCGTTGGGCATACCGGTGAAGTGGCCCCACATCTCGTCGGCGCGTCTCATTGTCGAGTCGACGCTTGACAACTACCGCATCGAGCCGAGTCAGGGAACACACTTTTTCCAAAACCTGACCTCGTTTGGCGTAGGCTATTTCACGGTCAATTCGTTTGCCGGCGACGGTTATTATGATGAGACCTATCTCAATAGCCTGCCGGCAGTGTACGAGTCGGACTTTTTGAGGATAGTCAAGTTCGATTCTCCCGTGTTGATTGAGATTAACGGACGAAAGGGCAAGGGACTGGTCACTAAGCCGGGGCTGAACCCGAATGAAAATAAAAAAGAAATATAAAAAAACTATGTCTATATTCAAGAAAACGATGAGGGCGTTGGGCTTTTCCGGCGAAGACGAAGAATTGGAATCGCAACCCTATACGGCCGAAAATATAACAAATGCTTGTACCCGTGAAAAGGCGCGGTCTGCCGACAAAAACCCTGAGGTTACACCTCAATCCGTATCTGCTCGCGATACCGACAATAAACCGGTCGTTGAGCCGGTCGAGATGCAGCTGCCCGATACACTTCTCGAAGTCTTGGTCGAGATGCTCAACCGTTCGTTACCCGATTATGTGGTAGCCGCCATCGACAAGGACACCGAAAAGAAATACCTGTTTGAACAGCTCGATGAACCCTTCAAGAAGTTTGTCTCCGATGTCAATGTGCGGTCGCGGGAGTGGACGGCTCGCCAGTGGGAGACCAAGCACAAATCGCTGACGCGTGAAGTCGAGGAGGCCCGGATGAAGGTGAAGGAGTTGGAAGAGCAACGCAACACCATGCAGAGCGCCCAGTTGAGTGCCGAACGTCAGAAACGGGCCGTTACCGAGAAGGTACACGAATTGGAGGCCCGGATAGCCACCCTTGAAGCCGAAAAGGAACAGTTTGAGCTCGAAAACAAGAGTCTGGTAAACAAGTTGAAAGTGTCGACCGTGCATCAGGAAGAGTTGGATTCGGCCTTTGCCGAGATTACACAACTGAAAGGCGAATTGAAAAAACAGACCGACCACACGGCCGAGGCCGAACAGCTCCGCAACGAGTTGCAGCAGGTGCGCAATGAGTTGGCGCAGGCTCGGCAGGAATTGGAACAAGCCCACAGCAGCGAGCAGGCTGCCACGACTCAACTGACTGCCACACAGCAACAGCTGACTCAGCAGGAGGAGACGATTACGCAACTTACCAAACAGACACAGGCTCTCGAATCCGAACTTGCCGAGGCACAGAATGGGCTGAAAGTGGTCGAAGAGGTCGATGCCAAGCTCAAACAGTTTGAGCAGGTAAAAGCCTTGAAAGATGAAAAGATAGCCCAACTCTCCCAGGAAGTCCAGACTCTTAATACAACAAATGCCCGCTTGCAATCGCGGTTGAGCGAGATGGCTCAGCGCAACGAGCGGTTAGAGAGTCAGTCACAGGAACAGGCCGATAGCAAAGCCGTGCTCGATACGTTACGTGCCGATTTGGAAAGAGCCAATGCATTGGTCGCCGCCTTGCGCAATCAGCGTCAGGATTTGCTGGCCCAAATTGAAACTCTTCAACAAATGAAGGAGGCCGAGGGAAAAACGGCTCCTTCGGTTGAGTCAGCACCATCGGTTGAGGTCGTATCCGAACCGACTGTTATTAGTTTCGACACACCGCAACAGCGTGAACCGGAGGTCGCACAACAGGCCGTTGCTTCCGTCGTTGAACCGATTGCCGAGAGCAAGCCTATCGAACAACCTGTCGAATCTCCGAAATCTGTGGAGGAGCCGAAGCCCGAAAAGAAACATCGTCGCAAGGTCAAAGCTCCCGAGTCGGTAGAGGAGCCGGGCGAAGACGATTTTCCAGGACTCGATACCTTTGGTGACAATTGGTTGATACCCACCCGGCCCGATACCCCCGAGATGATAGCCAAACGCAAGGAAGAGGAGAAGAAAAAACGCGAAGCCGAAGAGCGGGCCGCCATGGAGCAAAAGAAATCGCAACAGGTCGACCCTTCGCAAATGTCACTTTGGTAACTCGACACGCCGATGATATACGACAATACATCAGTCAGGCGACAAGACCGCCTGCTCGATGAGCCGCAGGCACGAGCCCTGTTGCAGAGAGGCGAATATGGCGTACTCTCGCTCGTCGATACCGAGGGATTGCCATACGGTATACCAGTCAATTACGTATGGGACGGGCAAGACCACATCTACCTCCATTGCGCCCCCGAGGGGAAGAAACTCAACTCCATTCGTCGGCAAGCCGAAGCCTCGTTCTGTGTGGTTGGGCACACTCATGTTATTTCGAACAAGTTTACCACCGGGTACGAAAGTATCGTCATAAAGTGCCGGGCACAAATCGGCCTTTCCGTCGACGAGCGCCATCACGCCCTTCGGTTGTTGTTGGAGAAATATTCGCCCGACGATTTGGTGATTGGACTCAAATATGCCGAAAAATCATTCCATCGTACCGAAATCATACGGTTGGAGATACGGGAATATAGCGGCAAGCAGAAGAAAGTCGATTGACGGGGACGGCCTGCTGTTTCGAAAAAAAACTTTTCGTATAAATTCAAAAAACGTAGAGTAGGGCAGTGCTCTGTTTTCAGGACTCGTCGAGAGGGCGTGAAAAAATGTCATAAAAAATTTTCGTCGTAAAATGCAGAGGGATAGCGGATTCATGGCGAGCTTGAAAAATTTTTGAAAAAAAGTTGTTCAAAAATTTGGAAGGGAAAAGAAAAAGGGTGTACCTTTGCAACACTTTCGCCGCTGGAAAGGGGCCGACAAGGGTCCGGGAAGGCGGAGAGATAAAGTTCATTGACA
>DXDM01000051.1 GCA_019115485.1 Candidatus Barnesiella excrementavium
GAGAAGGCCCAACGTGACGAATCGAGTGAAAGCCACGCCACTCACGTGATGGGTATCGCTGCCGGCTCCTATAAGGGGAACAGTTACTACGGCATAGCTCCCGACGCCGACCTGGTATTCGTGAGCTACAACCTCGCCGACAACAGCAGCAGCAACACCAGTATTACCGACGGAATCAAATACATCTACGACTATGCCGAATCGGTGGGGAAACCCTGCGTTATCAACATGAGTCTGGGAAGCCATATCGGCCCTCACGACGGCACATCGACTTTCGACCGCATCTGCGATGACCTGCAAGGCGAAGGACGCCTGCTGGTAGGTGCCGCCGGCAACGAAGGCGGGTATCCCATACATGCCCAAAAAACCTTAGCGGTCAACGACACCACGATGACGAGTCTAATCGAATTTGACCCCTACTGGTTCCTTTATAGCAATGTCATGACCAGCACCGTCGATATTTGGGGCGATGCCGGAAAAGACTTTACCGTCAAGGTAATTGTCTACGATAAAAAAAGCAACAAGGCGGTATATACCTCGGAAGCCTTCTCGACAGCTACGGGTACAAGTAAATTCATTCAAAACCCCACGGGTGTGATGGGCGAAGTCCTTATCGCTACGGCTACCGACCCCAACAACCACAAAGGCAATGCCACCATCGAGGCCATTTTGGAAGTGGTGCAAGACGACTACTATGTAGGCTTTGAGGTATCGGGCTCCGCGGGAACAACCTTAAACGCCTGGGCCGATGCCTACATATCGTGGCTCACCAATGCCGGTAACAACAAGTTTACCAACGGCGACTCCAACTCGACCATGGGCGAAATCGGTGGTACCGGCAAACGGATTATCTCGGTAGGAGCCTATACCAGCAACAACTACGTAGAGCACCATTACAGTTCCGAGTACAACGAATCGAGTCAAACCATAGACCAGCTGGCTACCTTTTCAAGCCACGGCCCCACGGTCGACGGTCGTATGAAACCCGATATTGCGGCACCCGGTACAATGCTCGTATCGTCGCTCAACAGCACGACTTGCCAACGAGGAGGTAGCGACTATGACTATGTTGTCTCCATCGAAAACATAGACAAGAGCAATTACTATTACGGCTCGATGGAGGGAACCTCGATGGCATCACCGGTAGTTACAGGTACATTGGCTACCTGGTTACAGGCCAAGCCCAAACTTACGCCCGAACAGGTGCGCGAGGTATTTGCACATACGGCCAAAACCGACAACTACACGGGCAACATTGCCGGTGTGGGCGACAACCTTTGGGGTTACGGCAAACTCGATGCCTATAACGGACTGGTCTATTGCCTTGACCTCTCGGGTATCGACGAGACGGGTGCTCCTACCCGACCGATGGTCTATCCCAACCCGGCCTCAACCGAGTGCCATTTCCTGTTGCCAAGCGACGACCAAGGGGTGAGCGTAACGCTCTACTCGCTCAACGGATCGGAAGTTTATCGCCAATACGCAGGCGATGTACAGGCCGGTGAGCCGACAACCGTCGCCTTGAACAGTATAGCTCCGGGTATCTACCTCATGCGAGTCACAGGCGAAAAGAGCCTTATCACCACCAAACTGACGGTGAAATAACCAGCCGGTTCAACCATAACGAATAGGGGGCGGAAAATTTTTTCCGCCCCCTATTCGTATCTACCGGTTCCACGTCGGCATACTATCGGGCAAACTCCCGCTGAAAGGCAATACGTTCGTCGCCGTTGGCCAAGTAGATGATACCACACCGGCTGAAACCATGACGAATGAGCAGCTCCTGCATCACCCGGTTGTCGCGGTGCGTATCGATGCGAATGTTATCCACGTAGTGCCAGCACCAGTCCAGACAAGCAACAAAGATACCGCCCACCTTTCCGGCCGATGCTATGCGATGTATCACGCCATAGGGCTTGTCGTTGAGCCAGGCCCCATCGTAAATAGTCACATAGGTAGGCTCGGGGGCCGTTCCGTAGCGGAAGCAAAAGGTCCCTACAATCGACTGCGCTTCGTCAAGGCAGACAAAACTGCTGTCGGCGGCGATGTCGGCTTCGACAATCTCGCGCGAAGGGTAACCGCCCGTCCACTGCCTGAGGTTGCCATTCTGCCGCATGAAGCGTTTGGCCTGTTCAAACACGGGCATCACCTGCTCGATATCGTCGATTGTCGTGGGTCTTATCTTCATATTCTCGGGTTCTTGAATTATCGCGACGCCAAGTCGTCGTACAGTTTCTGCAAATAGGCCTTTCCCCGCTTCAACCGCACCTCGTTGCTGTCGTTCCGCTCGACAAGCACCGACTGTGCGGCGCAATCGTAGACGGAAGCTCCGTCGCGGTCGATGTAGCCGAAGCCGTCGGGGAAAGTATAGTAGGCAAACCGGGTGCGAGTCGTGTCGGCCAGATTCTTGCTGAATGTGAAATCATCGTAAGGCACATGCAGTTGAGCCAGAAGTGTGGCAGCCAAATCGGTCTGCGACATGTAGTCGTCGACCACCCGCGGGGCCCGCACGGCACCACCCGTCCACACCAAAGGAATATGGTGATACTCGATATCGTGATTCTGCACGTTATAGGGGTAACGGAAGGCGTGGTCGGCCACGAATACCACCAGCAGGTTGTCCCACACGGGAAGCTGTTTGAGCCGGTCCACAAAGTCGCCCAGACAGCTGTCGGTATAGGCTACCGAATTCAGGTACTTGTCTTCAAGCCGTTGCATGGGGACATCGAACGGCTCGTGGCTGCTCAGCGTGAGAAACATCTTCATAAAGGGCTTCCCCTCGGGCTGCTCCTTGACGAGGCGATACACCTCGTCGAAGGTCACATGGTCGGGCACACCCCATTTGCTCAACCGCTCGCTCAACGGGAAATCGCTGTCGCACACGATGCGGTTCATACCCATCGAAATGAAGTAGGAACGCATGTTGGTAAAATCGGCATCACCGCCATAGATAAACTGCGTGTCGTACCCCTGCTGCCGCAGCGATTTCGATATGGCCGGGAGCGACTGCGACTTGGAGGGATATTTCATAATCGAGGCCGTGGGTTGCGCCGGATAGCCGCTCAAAATCGAAGTGAGTCCCCGATCGGTCCTGAAACTGTTGGCATAACAGTGGGTAAAGAGAATACCCTCCGACGCAATCTGTTCGAGTCGGGGCATCACCCCCGAGAGACCACCCAGACTCTCCATGGTGGCTCCCGAGAAACTCTCTAACACGACCAATAACAGGTTGGCCCCGGGCTCTACCCATTGGGCCGAATCGGTCGGGAAAACCGAAGGGCCTCCGCCCCGCAGCGGCTCGAAGAGAGTATCGGCCTCGGCAGCATCGAAAAAGCGATATTGCGACGAAAAGTCTTCCGACTTGGAGAGCGACGACATCAGGCTGAACACCGGGTTGATGGCGGCATGGTTCAACTCCATGCGGTCACTGAAATAGGCTTTGCCCACATTCATGGTCGAAACCGTGAAGCCACCCCGTATGGGAATAAACAGGGCCGCCGTGAGCAGCAACAGTGTAGCCAGCGAGAGCCAGGGTCTGCGCGGTTTTTCCCATTGCGGAATCCTCCCCGACCAGCGCCACAAGGGCCACACGAGCAGCAGGGCATAGGCCACGATGAGCAACAGAATCACCACCGTCTGCCAGGCCGGAATACTGGCCACGGCATCGGCCGGCGAAGCCAGATAGAAGAGCGGCGTGGCGTCGATACGGAATCCCCAGAAACTGTACAGCACGGCATCGCCCAAGGTAATGGCCGAAACGACTACGGCAATCAGCACAAAATAGATACGGAACACGGGCTTCCACCAGGCCCCTCGCAGACAGACCGTCACGGCAGTGAGCAGAGCCGGTAATGCCGTCAGATAGGCCGCCATCGAACTGTCGAGCCCCCGCCCGTGCCACATCACCGCCAGCCACTGCGACAGCGGCGTACCCCCGTAGAGGTCCCAATGATAGAGCATGAAGAGGGGCTTCTGCACGACAAACATGATGAAAAACCAACAATAGATACCAACCAGGAAACCGATGCGTCGCTTCATATTCTGTTAAAATTTATGGCTTGTAAAAGTAATATAAAAATACCCTTCAAGGAGAAAACAGGCCGTTGAATCCCATTGTTTAATATTTATTAAGGGTCGAAGATTAGTTAGAATGATTATAATTCGTGAACTTTGTTACCATTACCAATTGTATCACCTAACACAGTAGTAATGAAAAAATTTTTATTTGTATCAGCCTTAACTGTTTTTGCAATCATGGCACAAGCTGCTAATCCCTTTTTCGGGCCCTACAAGACGCCCCATCAAACCGTTCCGTTCGACAAGATAAAACTGTCGCACTACGAACCGGCTTTCAAGAAAGCCATTGAAGAGAATCAAAAGGAGATCGACGCTATTGTGAACCAACGTTCGACCCCCACGTTTGAGAATACCATCGAAGCGCTCGACCGCAGCGGCCGCATGCTCAACCGCGTGGCCAACGTCTTTTTTGCCGTACTGAGCGCCGAGGGTAACGACGAGATGATGGAAATCTCGCAACGCGTGCAACCCATGTTGTCGGAGCACAGCAACAACATCAGTTTGAACGAGAAACTCTTCGAGCGCATCAAGTTCGTGTATGACCGCCGCGACCAACTCGACCTCACCCCCGAGCAACAGATGCTGCTCAAAGAGACCTACGAGTCGTTTGCCCTGAGCGGAGCCGAACTGCAAGGTGCCGACCGTGAGAAATACAGAGCTCTCTCGTCGGAGTTGAGCAAACTTACCCTCGACTTCGGGCAGAATGTCTTGAAGGACACCAACCTCTTCTCGATGATGCTGACCGAGGACGAACTGGAAGGTCTGCCCCAAAGCGTGCGCGACGCCGCTGCCGCCCTGGCCAAGAGCAAAGGCAAAGAGGGTTACATGGTCAACCTCTCCTACCCCAGTTACAGCGCCTTCATGAAATACTCGTCGCGCCGCGACCTGCGCGAGAAACTCTATCGCGCCTACAACACGCGCAACCAGTCGGGCGAATACAACAACATTCCCATCTTGAAACGTATCGCCGAGGTTCGTCTCGAAATAGCCAAGCTCTTCGGCAAACCCAACTTTGCCGAGTACAACCTGCAAACGACTATGGCCGGCAACAGCGCCAACGTGTACAACCTGCTGAACCAACTGCTCGACGCCTACAAACCGGCTGCCTTGCAGGAGGTCAAGGAGATTGAAGGCTTCGCCATCGGCAAAGAGGGTAAGGATATGACGCTCATGCCCTGGGATTTCAGCTACTACTCCGAGCAACTGAAACATATCAAATACGACCTCAACGACGAGATGCTGCGTCCCTACTTCGAGGTAAACAACACCATCAAAGGGGTATTCGGTCTGGCTACCCGCCTCTACGGTCTGCACTTTACGAAGAATCCCAAAATCCCCGTATACCACCCCGAGGTCGAGGCTTTCGAGGTAACCGACAACGACGGAAACTACGTGGGTGTGATCTATACCGACTTCTTCCCCCGCGAAACCAAACGGGCCGGCGCCTGGATGACCGAATTCAAAGGCCAATGGAAAGAGGAGGACGGAACCGACAGCCGTCCGCAGGTAACTATCGTGATGAACTTCTCGCGCCCCACGGCCGACGCTCCGGCCCTGCTCACCTACGACGAGGTGGAAACCTTCCTGCATGAGTTCGGCCACGCGCTGCACGGGCTGCTCTCCGATGTGACCTACTCGACCCTCTCGGGTACCAACGTATACCGCGACTTCGTCGAACTGCCCTCGCAATTCAACGAGAATTTCCTCGCCGAAAAGGAGTTCCTCGACAGCTTTGCCGTGCACTACAAGACCGGCGAAAAGATGCCTGTCGAACTGGTAGAGAAGATTAAGGAATCGAGCCAATATCTGGCTGCCTATCTGTGCGTGCGCCAGCTCACCTTCGGCTTCCTCGACATGGCCTACCACACCATCACCGCTCCCGTCGACGATGCCGTAGCCTTCGAGAAACAGGCCATTGCCAAGACGCTGGTATTGCCCGACGTAGAGGGTACCCTCATTGCCCCGCAGTTCGGACACATCTTCTCGGGCGGTTATGCAGCCGGATACTACGGTTACAAATGGGCCGAGGTGCTCGACGCCGATGCCTTCTCGGTATTCAAGGCTCACGGAATCTTCGACCCGGCTACGGCCGCTTCGTTCCGCGACAACATCTTGAAACGCGGCGGTACCGAGAATCCCATGACACTCTACAAACGTTTCAAAGGCAGCGAACCTACCATCGAGGCCCTGATGCGCCGCGACGGTATTATCAAATAAGCGTTTGATTCACCTTTATAGAAAACGGAGCCTGCACTTAGTGCGGGCTCCGTTCTTTTTTGCTTATAACGTCTCTCCCAAAACTCCTTCTCTCCGGTCATCTCCGTCCCCCCCCTCTGCATCACAATCCGAATCAGGAATATCTCAGGAGGGGAAACAGCCCCTGACTACCCGACCTGCCCACCCCACGACGGAAAGCCGACGACCTACACAGCCCGAGAAAGGGACGAAAGGAGGAAATACAACAAAGGGCTCCTTGCTCCGTGCAAAGCAGCCCTGTCGTTATCGGTTTGAAAATATCGGTATCCTTTCCACCAGCCAGAACGGCCACCCATCAGAACGAGAAGTGCAGCGAGATGCGCACGCCGCTCTTGCTCACATTGGGATTGTCGCGGTAGGTCAACCGCCACACATAGTCGACCCGCAAAATGGTGAAGATGTTGTCGAGACCTACGCCGCACTCCATGTAAGGCATCTTGTCCATCTCGGTACTGCCCTTGGGGAAGACAAAGAGGTCCTGATTATAGAGCGGGTTGTTCTTCTTGCTGAGCGAACCATAGAGACCGCGGAACGAAAAGACCTCGCGCAGCTTCATGTATTTGAGCAGCGGTATGCGGTTGAACAGAGCACCGTTGGCATTGTAGGTAAAGTCCCACGACACATACTGGTCGTTGATAAATTCGAGCGCATTCATCAACGCATACGATTCGGGCTGAATTGTATACGAAAGGTTGGCGTTAGGAAGTATCAGCATGGGGAAAGGTACCTTGTCCCACACCTTGCCAGCCTTGACAATACCGTCGAAATAACCGAAGGCCGAGAACCAGAATCGTTTCTGTATGCCAAACTCGGTGCGGTTGTAGGAGTAGCGGCTGCCCAGCACATCTTTAAAGGCGAAACTGTGCGAGAGCGTAAGCACCGGGGCATCGAGGTTGATGGGATAACGGTTGCTGCGGGTCTGGTAGAACTTCTCGTTGGGAGCAAAACGCAACTTCACGTCGAAGTAGGTCTGCATGTAATCCTTCATTTCCTTGCCATACCCGTCGATAAAGGCAATGCGGTCGGTCGCCATCTGCTGAATTTCGTTGCGGATACCCAACCCGAACGAGAAACCGCCCTTGCGCTCCTGCAAATAGGAGAGTTCGGTTTTACGCAGATAGGTCGCCTTGTTGTCCGACTTGCGCTTCAACGAAAGGAATACGTTATCCTTGTTGGTGTACATGTACTGCTGTCCCAACTGGTCGATGTCGTAGGTATGGTTCAGCTTTATCGAATGAATCGGGAATTCCCGCGCATGGAATTTCTTCTTGTTGAAGGAGTATTCGACCTCGCCCGAATATTTCATCTTCTCATCTTTCGTACCGTAAGCCACATATCCCCGGGCAAACCAGTGCGGATTGAGCTGGGCGGTAGTGACACCTCCCACCCTGAAACGAGCTCCCTCTACCTCGTTGGCACTGATGGTGGTATTCATGGGGCCGAAATCGAATTTACTATCTTTGCTGGTCTCGATATAACCGCCGATAAGTATCCCGATAAATTTCTCGGTATAGTAGAAGGCTGGCACCTCACGCAGGCGTGCCAGCAGTTTGTCGACAGCCCCCTCCTTCTTCTTCACCGGCACATGGCGATTGTCGACCCAAAACTCTTCGGGCTTGGCCTGAGCGTCGACCTCGACCCGCTCGCGGCCCTCGAAATCGTAGACCGACAGGTCGTCGGGCGGCGTGAACGAAAACTTGTCGTAGGTGGTCATACGCCGGGCATACAACCCCTGCGTGGCAGGCATCACCTTGAACTCGATGATGGCATCGTCTTTCGTCTTGATACGGGTACCGTCGTCCAGCTGCTTGTAATCCTGTTCGAGATACATGTTCTCGACATAATTGAGGTTGATATCGCGAGGCACATTCAACTTAACCTTCTTGATGAAATAGGTCGAGTCGCCCTCGGGCACATAGATATGCCCCGTAAAACCGAACGACTCGGAGTTGAACGGCACAAAGCCCAGGTCAATACACTTCACCCCGTCGACGGCAATCGTGTCGAGTAGATAATATTTGTAGAACGAGGTGCCGATGTTGGACAAGGGGCTTACAAAACGGTTGTTCAACAGCGTAATGTCGTTCCCGAAAATATCGATTTCACGGAACAAATCGTCGCATAACATCTGCACGCTCTCTTCGTTGAAAATCTCGTCGATACCGGCCCGCTTGATACCCGTCACAACCGACTTCTCGGTTTCGGGACTGCGACGATAGTAGTTCTCGGCAATCTTCTCTTTAATCGAAACGGTGAGGATTGGCTTGCCCGAGACCTCCGACGTGTCGACATAATCGAAAATGAACTGGAATTTTTTGAAAAGCCACTTTTTCTTCTGCTCCTCCGAAAAATCGTTGAGGGCAAAAGTCATCTTCTCGTATTTCTCGTAATTGAAAAAGTCATGGCGCTTGGGATTTCCCACGTCGCGTCGCTCAATCAGCTTCTTGACAAACTCCACCGCAGGGTTGTTCTTCTTGCTGTATTTCTCTTTCTTGGGCTTCACCACCACCTCCTGCAAGGTATAGTCCGAAGGCACCAAATCGATTTCCAGATTATTCTCGGCCCCCTTTTTCACAAAGACCGTCTTCTCGCGATACCCCAACGTGGAGATGCGTACATTCAGGAAATTATCCCGCACGGAAACGGCAAAGCGACCTTCGTCGTCAGTCATGACGCCCTTGTCACTTCCCACGAAAAAGACCGAAGCATAGGAGATAGGTTCATGAGTGATGGAGTCCCGCACAATCCCCTTTACCACAGTTGCCTTTTGTGCCATAACCGAAACAGGCAGACCTATGCACAACAGGCAAAGAGTCAGCGCCACATATATCTTTTTTGCCATAAAAGTCTCAAAAACTGTACAAAGTAACCGGTACTTTCATTCGAATCGCTCGAATTTTTCTTGGTCACAAAAGTACAAAAAAAGTCCCGCCTGCCGGGCTTTTATCCCCAACAGTTCACGGGTTTAACAATGTTTAATAATGGTCTCGATTTTATTCCATTTCTTAAACCAAATAATTGTACTATATTCGCCTGTCTGTTTACATTTGTTAAATACATGAATTGGGAAATCGAACGCAAATACCGGGTCACCAACCGGTCGTACCAAGCCGGAGCAACCCGTTGCACCTACTACAAGCAGGGATACCTGTCGACCAATCCGGCTGCTACCGTGCGCATACGCATCGCCGGCGACCGGGCCTTTATCACGGTCAAAGGCTCCACCACAGGGTGCAGCCGACAGGAATATGAATATCCCATTCCTGTGACCGATGCCACCGCCATGCTCGACGGGCTATGCCAATCGGGCCTTATAGAGAAAAAACGGTACCTCTATCCCTATGCCGGGCACACCTGGGAAATAGACGAATTTATGGGCAACAACGAAGGGCTGGTCGTGGCCGAGGTCGAACTGCAATCAGAGTCGGAACCCGTAGCTCTTCCCCCCTTCGTCGGTCGCGAAGTAACCGGAGACTCTCGTTACTATAACTCCAATCTGACCAAACTCCCCTATTGCGACTGGTGCGAAAAAGAATAATTCCGGCATTTAGCTTTTTTTTACAATTAAAATAGTCGGGTGTCAAATCTTTTCCATACCTTTGCCCCCGTCAAAAACGACAGACCCTTGGAAAGATGCCGGAGTGGTCGATCGGGACGGTCTCGAAAACCGTTGTACCCTTACGGGTACCGAGGGTTC
>DXDM01000052.1 GCA_019115485.1 Candidatus Barnesiella excrementavium
AAACGAGTATGGCAAGAAGCACATTCAAGGTGCTGTTCTACGTGAATGGCAGCAAGGAGAAGAATGGAATTGTCCCCATCATGGGACGGGTTACAATCAACGGAACGGTGGCGCAGTTCAGTTGCAAACGGAGCATCGCAAAGGAGCTTTGGGACGCAAAGGGCAACCGTGCCAAGGGCAAGAGTTTAGAGGCAAGGGAAACGAACCTTGCGCTTGACAACATCAAGGCGCAAATCATCAAGCACTACCAGCGCATATCCGACCGTGAGGCGTTTGTGACGGCAGAGATGGTACGCAACGCCTATCAGGGCATAGGCGGCGAGTATGAAACGCTGCTCAAAGCCTTCGACCGTGAGAACGAGGTGTTCAAGAAGCGTGTCGGCAAGGACAGGAAACTGGCGACCTATTAGTCAAGGGTAGTGGCAAGGAACTATGTGGCGGCGTTCATCAAGTCGTTCTACAAGCGCAGCGACATGTCGATGCTGGAGCTTACGCCCGACTTCATCAAGGAGTTTGCGGTCTATCTCTCCACGGAAGCGGGATTGCGCAACGGCACGATATGGGAAAAGTGCATGTGGCTGAAAGGTGTGGTGATGCGTGCGCACTTCAACGGGCTGATACCGAGAAACCCGTTTGCGCAGTTCCACATCAGCCCGAATGTCAAGGAGCGTGAGTTTCTGACGGAGGATGAGTTGAAGGCGGTGATGACGCACGAGTTCTCAGACCCGAAACTGGCATATATCCGTGACCTGTTCGTGTTTGCGAGTTTCACCGCCCTTTCTTTCGTGGACATCAAGGAACTGACCAACGACCGAATCGTGGAGGTGAACGGCGAGAAGTGGATTATCTCCAAGCGTCACAAGACGGGCGTACCTTTCCAAGTAAAGCTGCTGGACATCCCCTTGCAGATAATCGAGCGTTACCGACCGTTCCAAGAAAACGACTTCGTATTCCCCAATCTGAACTATTGGTCAATCTGCAAGCCGTTGAAGAAGATGATACGGGAATGCGGCGTGAATAAGGACATCAGCTTCCATTGCTCACGTCATGGATTCGCAACCCTGGCTCTCTGCAAGGGTATGCCGATAGAGAGCGTAAGCCGCATTTTGGGACATACGAACATCGAAACGACCCAAATCTATGCGAAGATAACCGTGGAGAAGCTGGATAACGACCTCACGATGCTGGGCGACAAGTTGAGCAAGTCATTCGGTAACATCAAGGTGGCAGGGATATGAAACGGGCAACAATCACGATGGACGGAAGCGGCAGGGTTGCCGTACCGTCCGATATAGCCAATGTGTGGATGAGCGAAATGGAGTTGGTAACGCTGTTTGATGTAATCGCCCCGACACTCCGTGCCGCTGTCCGAGCCGTGTATAGGAGCGGAGTGTTGCAATCTTGCGAAGTGGAAAGGCGCATCAGGCTGCCAAACGGTTATTATTTGGAAGTGTATGCGCTGCCAATGGTAATGGCACTGGCTTTCCGTATCAACACATCCAATGCCGCAAGAGTGCGTAATGTCTTGCTGGAAAGGCTGTGCTTGCGAAAAGACAGACAAATGCTTTGGCTTTCGTTAGGTAACAGCATATCGTGTAAGTGTTAGCGAGTGCGGTTGCGTGTCACTACGCCCATGCACTCACACAATCCAAGTCTGCCCGAAGAAGTACCATTTTCCGCTTCTTCGGGCTTTTTCTTTTCGCCATTTTAAGGTTGGTATTGTCCATCCTGCTGTATTTTCTTATCCATCGGTTTCTTTTGCGCCGTTCTGCATAGTTTTACGTATCAAGGCTTTAGCCGTCCTGTCGTAGCTTTGCAGCCATGTTCAACCCGCCTGCCGACAAGGTGTCGGCGGCACAAAAACCTATATTTGAAACATGGAAAAGAAAGAAGAATTTATCCGTGTAGGCACCACGCTCTACAAGATTGTGAACCAGCCCCGCATTGACGGCGGCTATGTGAGGAGACGCATCGCATGGAACGCCGAGACCCTGCGACAGGACTACGGCAAGGACTACATGGCGGGCATCCCGAAGTATGACGGCTTCTGCACCGTACCCGACCATGTGGGCTACCAACCCGTGGTCGGCAAGTTCCTCAACCTCTACGAGCCGATAAGCCATGTTCCCGTGCAGGGCGACTTCCCCTGCATCCGCTCGCTGGTGGAACATATCTTCGGTGAACAGTACGAGTTGGGCATGGATTATTTGCAGTTGCTGTATCTGTACCCCGTTCAGAAACAGCCCATCCTCCTGCTCGTGTCCGAAGAGAGGAACACGGGCAAAAGCACGTTCCTGAACTTCCTGAAAGCCGTGTTCCAAAACAACGTGACGTTCAACACCAATGAGGACTTCCGCAGCCAGTTCAATTCCGACTGGGCGGGCAAGCTGCTCATCATGGTGGACGAGGTGCTGCTCAACCGCCGTGAGGACAGCGAGCGGTTGAAGAACCTCAGCACCACTCTGTCCTACAAGGTGGAGGCGAAAGGCAAAGACCGTGACGAGATAGGCTTCTTCGCCAAGTTCGTACTCTGTTCCAACAACGAGCACCTGCCCGTCATCATTGATGCAGGGGAAACACGCTATTGGGTACGGAAGATTGTGCCGCTACGGAGTGATGACACTGACTTCCTGCAAAAGCTGAAAGCGGAAATCCCCGCTTTCCTGCACTTCCTATGCAACCGTACACTCTCCACCGAAAAGGAGAGCCGCATGTGGTTCGACCCGAAGCGGCTGGAAACGGATGCCCTGCGGAAGATTATCCGAAGCAACCGCAACCGTTTGGAGATAGAAATGACGGAACTCCTGCTCGACATCATGGCAAGCGTGGGCGTCAGTTCTGTCTCTTTTTGCCTCAATGACATCATCCCGTTGCTCGTCTGCTCGCAAGTCAAGGTGGAGAAGTCGCAGGTTCGGAAAGTGATACAAGAGTGTTGGAAGCTGACACCAGCATCCAATTCGCTTTCCTACACCACCTACCAATACGACTACAACCGTGAATGCGGCTATTCGCCCGTCAAGAGGATTGGACGTTACTACACGGTAAGCAAAGCGCAGTTGGAAGCGCTCTGATATTTTGATGAAATGATGAAAGCATATATAAACATAAAGAATGACAGCGACTTACATTCTCATCAAACGCTCAACAAAAGTATTTGGCTGATGAAAAGAGAAAGCGGACGCAGCCCCACACATCACTTTTCTTTTGGCGAGCGGTTTGATGAAACGCTGATGAAAGGTTATTTCATTAGCTGTCAGTATATTAGACTGCCTAATCATCAATTCATCGGAATTTCATCCTTCAACAAGTCCGCAGGGAAAGCAACAAAGGTGAATTTCGCTATCCGCAGACAGGTCGGACGGACTTCCGGTCTGCCGACCGACTAGGGAAGGCCGATGTCGCTGGCGAAAAGAAAAGGCAACCAATGTCCGCCGACATCACCGCTGACGCCGCCTCAGGCTTTTGGGGAACAAAAAGCCATAGCTCATTAGGGCGTTTTTTTCACGCACCGCTTCGCCCATGCTAAAAACACCCCAATGAGCCAGCGGGGTTGCACCCCTCTGGACACCCCCGCTTACCCCGTGCGGCTATGACCGCAGGCAGGCGGACACCGACAAACAAGTTTGTACAACCTCAAAAACAAGAAACAGACATGGGATATATCAGCATCCAAATCAACAAGGCGAAAGGTTCGGCTGACACGGGCGCATCCGACCATATAGAACGCAAGACCATGCCCAAGAACGCAGACCCCACACGCACACACCTCAACCGTGAGCTGGTGCAATTCCCCGATGGAGTGGCAGACCGCACCGGAGCGATAAGCCACCGCATCCGCACGGCTGGCATCAAAAGGAAGATAACGCCCGACCAAGTACGGGCAATCCGCATCGTGCTTTCGGGTTCGCATGAAGATATGGTGAGAGTGCAGGACGAAGGCAGACTATCTGAATGGTGCGACGACAACCTGCAATGGCTGCACCGCACATTCGGAAAGGAGAACACTGTATCTGCAGTGCTGCACATGGACGAGCATACGCCGCACATCCACGCCACGGTCGTGCCGATAGTGACGGGAGAGCGCAGGAAAACCAAGCGAAAGCAGACGGAAGGCAAATGCACCTACCGCAAGAAAACCAACGCCGTGCGCTTGTGCGCCGATGACCTCTTAACCCGTGAAAGGCTTATCGCCTACCATGACAGCTATGCCGCAGCGATGGCGAAGTACGGCTTGCAGCGTGGTGTCCGTGGTTCGGAGGCACGGCACACCACCACCGCCCAATACTACCGTGACCTGAAACGAAAGACGGGAGAACTTGAAGCCAACGTGCAGCAGTTGCAGACCGAACGCCAACAGGCAAAGCAGGAACTTGACGAAGTCAAAAAAGAAATCAAGTCGGAGAAGCTGGAAGCCGCCAAGACCGAGGCGAAAGCGGCACTCGTGGCAAAAGTAGGTTCTCTTTTGGGTAGCGGCAGACTGAAAGAGTTGGAAGCCGACAACCGAACCTTGCAAGGCGAGGTTGCCGCCCGTGACGAGAGTATCGAATTATTGCAAAAGCAGATGGAGCGGCAGCAGGAGGAACACAGCCGCCAATTGGTGGAACTGCAAGCCAAGTACCGCAGGGAAATGGCGGACAAGGAAGCGGCACACCAAGAGGAAGTGTCATTCCTAAAATCCATTATCCAAAAAGCCAAGAAATGGTTTCCGCTGTTTCAAGAGCTGGTGTATATGGAGAAGTTCTGCCTTAAAGTCGGCTTCAACGAAAGGCAGACTGCCACGCTCATCAGCGGCAAACCGCTGTTCTACGAGGGCGATCTCTATTCGGAAGAGCACAGGCGGAAGTTCACGACCGAGGAAGCAGGCTTCCAAGTGGTAAAAGACCCGAAAGACAAGTCCAAGCTTGCACTTGCCATCAACGGGCAAGTGATTGGAGAGTGGTTCAAGGAGCAGTTTGGCAGGCTGTTCTCATCCGTTAAAAGGACGGTTGAACCGCTTAGGAGAGGCAAGGGCATGGGATTATAAACAATACCAACGGAAAAATAGCAAGTTTGTGTTTGGGGCAGACCAAAACCGCTTGCTATCCTCAGTTGGTTGAAACGTCATTTTATTTGTGCCCGAATCCTACTCAAACTTGCCTGTGTGATGCCTAAATAGGTGGCGATACTTCCTAACGGCAACCGCTGTAACAAATCAGGCTCTTTCTCCAACAACTCGTGATACCGTTCCGAGGCGACGGCTGACAACATGGAAATCAGCCGTTCCTCGGCAGCAAGCAGTTCCATTTCCGCATAACGCCGTCCCCAATTGGCTATGTGCAAATCCTTCAAGAATAACTCTTTCAGTTTTTTCCTTTCCAATACATATAAGACAGAATTTTCCATCAGCTCCATTGTTTCATACCCCGGTTCGTCATTCACATATCCTTTCATGGAAACAATAGTCGCCCCTTCCTTGCCGACCCAAAAGGTAATTTCTTTCCCCTCTACCGAAGTATAGGCGCGGACAATGCCTTTCTTGATGAAAAAGATGTCTTTTTCTATCTTGCCATATTCCAACACTTGGAATCCTTTTGGGTATGAGACTTCCGTCAGGCATTGCCGCAACTTGTCCAAAGACGCATCCGGCATGGCATATCTCTGGTTGATGATTTCCTTTATATCCATAAGTCATTTTGTTGTGGTACAAAATTATAAAATAGCGCACAGAAACGAGAATGAACGGTTGCTTTTTGTCAAATGCAAAATCGGTTTTTGCCAAATGTAAAAAGCTGTTAGGGATTACTTGCTTACTTTTGCGCCCGAATTTAATAAATCATAGGTATGAATTGGATAATCTTATTGTTGGCAGGATTGTTTGAAGTAAGCCTTACATTCTGCTTGGGGAAAACGAGGGCGGCATCGGGTATTGGATTCTATCTGTGGGGAAGCGGGTTCCTTGCTTCCACCATACTGAGCATGGCTTTGCTTGCCAAGGCGGTGCAGACGTTGCCTTTGGGTACGGCATACGCCATCTGGACAGGCATCGGGGCTGTCGGCACGGTCTTGATAGGAATATTCGTTTTCAAGGAACCTGCCACTCCCATCCGGCTTTTCTTCCTGTTCACACTCATTGCTTCCTTGATTGGATTGAAAGTCGTATCATATTGAGAGGAGGCGGAAAATGAAGTATGAATTGAGGGAGAATCAAGGCATTCCGGCACCTCTGCTGGCTTTGATGGCAGCCGCTACCGGACTTTCCGTCGCCAACTGTTACTACAACCAGCCTTTGTTGGGCAGCATGGCAAAAGACTTCGCGGTAAATGACTTTTCTGCCAGCATGGTAGCGACATTGACCCAGATAGGCTATGTGACCGGACTTGTATTTGTCATCCCACTGGGTGATTTGGTTTCACGAAAGAAGCTGATATTGACCAATTATATCGTTTCTGCGTGCGCCTTGCTTGCCATATCCCTTGCCCCGAACATCTACTGGGTGTGGGGCGCATCCTTGCTTGCCGGCGCATCTTCGGTCATGCCGCAGTTCTTCATCCCGTTGGTGTCTTACCATTCAGCACCTGCACACAAGGTGCGCAATGTGGGCATTATACAATCCTGCTTGCTCATAGGCATTCTCGGCTCGCGGGTCTTCAGTGGCTTTCTGGCTGATGTGTGGGGATGGCGTTCCGTCTATTTCGTGGCTTGCGTGTTTATGCTCGGATGTTTTCTGATGATTTACAAGATGCTGCCCGTGCTGTCTGCCCGCTCTCAAGAAAGTTATGCAGGGCTGATGAAATCCTTGTTGCGTCTGCTCTCCCAATACCCGTACTTGCGTATCGCGTCGCTGAGGGCGGCATTGGCTTATGGCTCGTTCTTCGCCCTGTGGAGTTGCCTTGCTTTCCGGATGAAACAGGAACCTTTCTTTGCAAGTGACGACATTATCGGAGCACTCGGTTTGTGCGGACTGGCAGGTGCATCCACGGTCGTATTCATCAGCGGCTATATCCAAAAGTACGGTGCAAGGTTCTTTTCTATTGCCGGAGGATGTGTGGTATTGGCTGCATGGCTGCTGGCATTTTTAGGGAATGACAGCTACCTGTGGATGATAGTTGCCATCCTGTTGATTGATGCCGGTATGCAATGCATCCATTTGTCGAATCAGACCAGCGTAGTCGCCCTTGACGCATCTGCCATCAATCGTGTCAATACCGTTTATATGACCATTTACTTCTTGGGCGGTTCTGCGGGCACTTTCGTTTCCGGTCTGTCCTGGCAACATTATGGATGGGCAGGCGTGGTAGGAGTAGGAGTTGCCTTTACCGTGGCTTCCTTGTTCGTTAATTGCTTCCAACCAAGACTGCATAAGGATGAATGCTCAATATTCTGACTAAAATAATTTTTGGAATGATTCTTTCAGTCTGAATATTTTTCATACCTTTGTACCGTAAGAGTTTCCCGAACAAGCAAAGCGATGCAGACCACGGCAATTAGAACGGTTGCCAACTCATTACCTGAAAACGAGGTAATTCTTCTAACTCTCTTGATTTCAAAGAGGTATATTCCTTATACAGATTTACAAAAAAACTTTATCTATTTGTCTTGCTTTCTCTGATTGCTCCTGTTGCGTTTGCAGCAGAGGGGGAATCGGGGAAGAAGCTCGATCATGTTTTTTCTATTCAGGTGAAGAGGTGACTTCGGAGATAATTTATGCCTATAACAGCGACGGCTCTCTGAAACAGCTCGAAATCTTGAAGCCCGATAACAGTGGTGAGCTCGCCAACAATGGCAAGGAGGTGTATGGATATGATGACCAAGGCCGTATGACCGATTACGAGAGTTATGTGTGGCATGCCTCGTCGATGTCGTGGCTGGGAGATCCCAAAGATGGGGCCAAAACTCATACCACTTTTGATGCCGAAGGACGTATTTCCGAAGTCGATTACTACAAATGGGACGGAGAAACATGGGGCGAACATGTGTATCAGCACGGGGTCTATACCTACGACGGTAATTGGGCTACCGAGAATCGCGAACGTTGGCTGAACAATCGGTTTTCGCCTTCGGATCGACGGCTGTACGAGTATGATTCGGAAGGCCGGGTGATTACTCGGGTCAGCTATAATTACTCCACAATGATTCCCGGAGACGGAGAGTTTGTAAGCGGTTATGTAGCAACCGACAGTGTGGTATATACAGCTATGATGACCATGATAATGTGATAGCCGAGTCTTCCTATATTATGGATAGTGAGAGTGATACGTGGCAGGCCGGTGAGCGTATGAAATATGAGTACACGTATGACGAATATGACAACATCGCCACCGAAACGAGTTATCGTTGGGACGACTCGTTGGACGACTGGATGTCGGGCACGACGCTGACCTATGAGAACCACTATCTGGCCGATAACGACACCTATGCTTTGCCGTATCGTCGCGATTTCTCCCAAGACGGACTCGATGGCTTCAATACGGAAGATGGCAATACCGACAATCAAGTGTGGCGCATCGAGAACGGTGCCTTGGTATGCTCGTCGAGCGTAGCCTCCGAGGCTCCCGATATTCTCTATTTGCCGCCGTTGGAGATGCTGTCGGCCAATGAGGTGAAGGTAGTATTCAACGCTCGTCTTCTCAACGATTGCGATTCGGCACAGGTATTGATGTTCCTGTGCAGCAACGACGATGAGCTCACCCCGCTGAGGGCTATCGGCAATACTCACACCATTAAATCAGTTGAGGGCTCCGAGGTAGAGGGATATATCGTTGCTCCCCAAGATGGAGCCTTCCGCATCGGTATCGGATTCAACAACCTGATTGAAGGGTCGCAAGTAGCAATCGACACCTTGTCGGTCTACAACTATCGTCCCTCCAATACGCCCACGGCTCCTTACAGCCTGAGTGCTATTGCAGCTAACGATCAGTCGTTGCAAGTGCAGCTCGATTTCTATGCTCCGGTCTATACGATTGCCGGTGAATACTTGGGTAGTGTCGACAAGATGGAGGTCTACCGCAATGGCTCGGAAGAGCCGGTCTACACGACCGAGGCCGTAGGCTCGTCGCTGGTTACCCGTTGGGTTGACAACGGTGCCGTAAAAGGAGAGAATACCTATGAGATATATGCCTATGCCAACGGACAGAAGAGCGACCCGGCCACAATCATGGTGGTAGCCGGTTATGCCCGTCCCGATGTGGTGAAGAACCTCACGGTTACCGAGTTGAGCGATTGTTCCTGCATCATCTCGTGGGAGAAACCCGATGGCATGAATGGTGGCGAACTGTACGATTGTCCCATCTATTACACCGTGTTGCGCAACAACGAAACGGTTGTCGCCTATGACGTGACCGAAACCTCGGTTATCGACAACACCATCTCGTGCGATTATGGACAGACGACTGTTGCCTATACCATCATTTCGCGTAACCTCTCGGGTGAGGGGGCACGTACCTACTCCGAACTCTACTATGTAGGCACGCCCTATCCGGCACCCTTTGCCGAGTCGTTTGCCGACGGCATGATGTCATATCAGTGGATGTCTGATAAACTGGAAGGCCTCGACGGCGGTTGGGGCGTAGGCGACCAGGCCTATTCGCCCGACACCAAGCCGCAGGACGGCGACGGTGGTCTGGCTTCGTTCATGGCTACCAATGTCAGCCTCGGGACAAAGACCCGTCTGACCAGTCCCAAAATCGATATCAGCAATCTCACCGAACCGGCCTTGGGATTCTATATCTATCAGACCACGGGCGAGAAGAGTCTCGACAATCTGGTAGTCGAGGTATCGAAAAACAACGGGGCCTTTGAGACCGTTGCCGGTCCACTCTACGTTTCGGGTAATGAAACCGAAGGGTGGGTACAGAAAGTCATTTCGCTCGATGCCTACAAGGGTGAAAAGGCTCTGCGCCTCTCGTTTGTGGGCGAAGCTGCCGAAGGAAAGACCAATATCAACATCGATCACATTCTGGTTTACGAGCGCGCTCAGGTAGGGGTAGCCGAGCAGTTGGCCGACAAGCACGTGGCCTATGCCACCGGCGACGGTCAAATCGTGGTGAAGACAGCCCCCGACCGGGAGTATGCCATCGATGTGTTCAGCGTGAGCGGACAGAGAGTCTACGCTACCTGCGGTAGCGAGGCTGTTATCGATGTAGAACCCGGTATCTATGTAGTCGACATAGAGGGTGCCCGCTACAAGATAGCCGTGCGATAAAGTTTGTGTGAGGGCGGCAAGCCGTTTGTAGCCTGTCGTCTCAGGAACGAAACATAAAAAAGAGGGGAGGTGCGGTTGATAAACCGGGCCTCCCCTCTTCCTCTCTATAAACCTAAAACAATATTGCCGAATTACAAGTGGTGTTTGTGGTGATGTTTCACTGCTTTGAGCCGGTGGCTGTCGGGTTTGGCCGGAGCCTTCATCTGGTCGTCGAGCAGTACTACGGTAGTATCGCTTTCGACCCACAGGTTCACCGTTTGGTTCGAGCCGCTGTCGGGTACCAGTTTGTAAACCTTGGCCGCCTTGTTCTGGGGAGTACCCCGCTGGAACAGCTTCTTACCTTTGCTCTTCATCTGCTGGCCGGCTTTACCGTCGGCAGTCACATAGGTTTGGGTCAGTTGGTACACCCCGTTTACCGTGTCGATTTGCTGGGTGATAATCACCATATAGTCGATGCTGTCGCCTTTGCCCGATTCCGACGGAACCACGCCTTCGTAGGCAAAGATGTCCACCATGCCGGTCGAGTCGGCACCCACGATTTCCACGGCTTCGCTCTCGTCGGCCATCTGATTTTGTTTATTGTTCGACTGGCAGGCCATGAGAGCCGCCACAGCAAGAACTGTAAAAACAATTTTTCTCATATCGTTGTATAATTGGTTTTTCTCCTATAACATGCGGCCCGCATAAAAAGTTTACCGGTTGGGAAAATTTTGTTCCGGCTGGCCGTTGCCCGATGGGCTGTGGCTTGTCGGCTATCACAACAATTAGGTAGGGCAGGGCGTTGATTTCATGGAAAAAGGGGATTGCACAGGTGGAAAGAAAGCAGTTTCTTTGTACTGTCAAAACCGTAGTGATTTCGAAACAAAGAGACTATCTTTGTATAAACATGAACAAAAAAGAAAAGAGAGTAGAATGTATAAACTGGGAGCCTACAATCAAGACGACCGCATGAGCGATTTGGTGTGCGACAACTATCCGGTGTTGCTGGTCATGAGTCGGTTTGGCATCGCTCTGGGTTTTGGCGACAAGAGCATCGGCGAGGTGTGCCGGGAGAACGGTGTACACACCGGTACCTTTCTGACTGTGGTCAATCTGTTGCTGAACGAGGACGAGGTCGAGGAGTATGGGGGCGATATTTCGATAGAGGCCCTGCTGGGGTATCTGCACAACTCGCACGACTATTTTCTCAATTTCAGGTTGCCGGCTATCCGGCGCAACTTGCTGGGGGCTATCGACTGCGGCGGGAAAGACATAGCCATAGCCATATTCCGCTTCTTCGACGAGTATGTGGCCGAGGTGCAGAAACACATGCGATACGAGGAGAGCACGGTGTTCCCCTATGTGAATGCCCTGTTGCGGGGCGAACGGCCCGCGGGATACAGCATTGCTGTCTTCCGCAAGCGGCATGACCAGGTCGAGGCCAAACTGACCGAGCTGAAAAACATACTCATCAAGTATTATCCGGCATCGGGCAGCAACGAGCTGAACAGCGTGCTGTTCGACATCTTTACCTGTGAGCAGGATTTGGCCTCGCACAACTACATAGAAGATTATCTGTTTGTCCCGGCCATTCAGGAGTTGGAACGTAAAATAGAAGAGACGCGATGAAGCCGGTGGTAAAAGTAATTGTAGCAGAACCTTCGTTGATTATTCGCAAGGGGTTGCTCTCGGTGTTGAAAAAGATATCGACCTTCAATCTCGAAGTGAGCGAGGTGGCCGATGTGCAACAGCTCACTGCTTCGCTGTCGTGGCATAAACCCGACGTGCTGATTGTCAATCCCAGTCTGGCGGGCGTGGTCCCGGTCGTGACGGGGAAGCGAGGAGCCGACGAGCTACCCCCCAAGTCGATTGCGTTGCAAAACTCGTTGGTCGACGCCTCGGTGTTGAAGATGTACGACGAGGTTATCTCGGTCTACGATACCGCCGAGCAGATACGGGGCAAGTTTGAGAAGCTGGTGCATGCCGCTTCGCAGAAGGTCGGGCGGCAGGAGCCGCTCACCGAGCGTGAAAAAGAGATTATCGTGTGTGTTGTCAAGGGCATGACCAACAAGCAGATTGCCGAACAGTTGTGCCTGTCGGCCCATACGGTTATCACCCACCGACGCAACATTGCCGGCAAGTTGCAGATACACAGCCCGGCGGGGTTGACCATCTATGCCATCGTCAACAAGTTTGTCGACATCAACGATGTGAAGGATTCTATTTATAACCGTGAGGAGTGATTACTTCGTTATATAAGTTATTTGATGTTGTTTTTGGGAAAATCCGTCGGCCGTGGCCGGCGGATTTTTTCGTGCCGCGTATCGGAATCGGCTCTCTTTTCCAGCGTGAAAAAAGGTTATATCGACGCGGAGAGTGCCGCCTTTGGTGTATCTTTGCCGTATGGAAAAGAAAAGGGATATCAAAGCGTTGTTTTTCGATGTCGACGGCACGCTTGTCAGTTTCAACACTCACCGCATTCCCCGCTCTACAATTGAGGCGTTGGAGGCGGCCAAGGAGAAGGGGATAAAGATTTTCATCGCCACGGGACGCCCGCTGGTCTATATCAACAACCTGGGCGACATCGCCCATCTTATCGACGGCTACGTGACCACCAACGGGGGGTGCATCGTCATCGGCGGGGAGGTGATTGCCTGCCACGCCATACCCATGGCTGATGTGCGGACGATGATGCGCTTTGCGGACGAACGCGGTTTCTCCTGCATCTTGGTGGGTGAGACCGATGCCCTGCTCTATAACGCTACCCGCGAGGTGGAGGAGTTCTTCCACCGGCTGCTCGATTTGGACCAGGTGTCGAGTCCCATCACGCTCGACGCGCTGTTGAAACAGCGCATTACCCAGATGACGCCTATTATTCCGGCCGAGGTCGAGGCCGAGATTATGCCTCAGCTCCCCGCGTGCGAATCGAGCCGCTGGTATCCGACCTTTGCCGATGTGACAGCCCGGGGAGCCGACAAGGGCGAGGGATTGAAGACGGTAGCCCGCCATTTCGGATTCCCGGTCGAGTCGACCATGGCCTTTGGCGATGGCGGCAACGACATTCGCATGTTGCAGGTGGCCGGTATCGGGGTGGCCATGGGTAATGCCAACGACCCCATCAAGGCTGAGGCCGACTATGTGACTGCCTCGGTCGACGACGACGGGGTGAAAAAGGCCCTTGAATACTGGCACGTGCTGTAACGGGGGCGCAGGTACATGCGTCGGGACATCGGCAGGTCTGCCGATGCCATTTAATCAGAAGCATCACAAGGGGCGGAGTAACCCGGGGCACGGGTCAACTCTCGCCCTTTTTCCGTTTGAGAAAGTCGGTGGGAATCTCGCCGAAATACTCCTTGTAGCATTTGGTGAAGTAGGAGGGTGAACTGAACCCCACTTCGTAGGTAATTTCGGCTACGGTCTTCTCGGTCGAGGCCAGCAGCGAGGCGGCCCGTTTGAGGCGGGCGATGCGCAGCAGTTCGTTGGGCGAGTAGCCGCATAGCGCCTTGGTCTTGCGGTAGAGCTGCACGCGGCTCAATCCAATCTGCTCGCCCAACGCCTCGACACTGAGGTTGGGGTTCGACAGGTTCTCGTCGATGAGGTGGCGCAGTTTCTCCATGAAACTCTTGTCTACCTCGTTGATTGAGGGCTTTGACTGAGAGAGGGGCGTGTTGATGCTATCGGTAAAGAAATTTTGCAGACGACGGCGGTTGTCGATGAGGTTGTGCAGTCGGGCCGTGAGCAGTCGGGCACTGAACGGTTTGGCGATATACGAGTCGGCTCCGCACTCATAACCCTTTATCTTCTGTTCGTCCATGGCATAGGCCGTGAGCATCATCACGGGAATGTGCGAGGTTTGCATCTCGGTTTTCAACCGGCGGCAGCACTCCATGCCGTCCATGACGGGCATCATCACGTCGCAGATGATGGCGTCGGGCACGTATTTCATGGCCATCTGGATACCCTCCTGGCCGTTGGCCGCTTCGAGCACATGATACTCGTCCTGCAAGACCGTGCGCACGTAGTCGCGAATGTCCTGATTGTCGTCGATGACGAGCACACTCTTTTTGTCTTCGGGAGTCGATTCGCGGGGCGAGGTCTGCAGCGACTCCTGGTCGGCCGCCAGTACGGCCCCCTCTTTCAGGTTGGTGAGCACGGCGCTGCGGGTGGTGTCGGGGTCGAGCGCTCCCGATTGTCGGGCCGGTATTTCGATGGTGAAGCAGGTGCCTTGCCCCTCGGTGGTATCGACATGTATCGTGCCGTGGTGCATCTCGACAAAGGCTTTGACCAGTGCCAGTCCGATGCCCGAACCGGCATGGTGTACATCAATCTGGTAGAAGCTGTCGAAGATGTGCTGCACATGTTCGGCCGGCATACCTACACCGGTGTCGGTCACTTGCAGACGCAAGAAGGGTTCGCCCTCCCGGTCGAAGCGGGAGAGTATGACGCGGATTGTCCCGTTTTCGGGGGTAAACTTGAAGGCGTTGGAGAGCAGGTTGTAGATGATACGCTCCAATTTCTCGGCATCGGCCGTGACGGTGAAATCGGTTTGCTCGTCGGCCTGAATACCAAAGTGAATGTGCTTGCGGAAGGCGAGGGTGCGGAAGGCGTCGGTCCATTCGGCGAGCGAGCTCCGCAGGTCAAACTGGCTCAGCCGCATTTGCAGCTTGCCGTCTTCAAATTTGCGGAAGTCGAGTACCTGGTTGACGAGCCGCAACAGTACGGTGACGTTTTTGTGAATGATGTTGAGCAGGAACCGCTCGTGCTTGTCGAGGTTGTGGCTTTGGCTCAGCTGGTCTACCGGGTCGGCAATGAGCGTGAGTGGGGTGCGGAAGTCGTGCGACACGTTGGTGAAGAAGGCCAGCTTGGCATGCGTGGCATCTTCGAGCTGTCGCGACAGGGTGATGAGCTGGTCGCGCTGCTCTTCGAGTTGCTGCTTCTGTCGTGACAGTTCGGCATTCAGGCGGTTCTTGGTCCAGAAGGCCCGCACCATGATTACGAGCAGAATACCCACCAGCACCAGAATCACGATGCAGGCAAAGAGGAACATGCGTTGGGCCGAATAGCGCAGCAGGAAGGCGTCGAGCTGACTGTTGAGCCGCTCGATTTTCTCGTCGAGGGTACTGATGTGGGCTGTCTGCATCTGCATGATGCGGGCATTCTGCCGGTTGACCAGGGCGGTCGAGAGTAGTGTCTCGCGCGGATAGTCGCGCCCTTCGAGTATGTTCATGGCCACCTGCACCACCCGGTCGCCCCCGGTGGGATAGATGAAGGTAGCGTCGAGAATGCTGTCGGCCACCAGGTTTACCCCCAACCCTTTACCCGAGAGGGCATCTACCCCCACGAAGAGCATCTCGTCTTCCCGACCTTCACGCACGGCCGCTTCGTGAGCCCCCGAGGCCATGCGGTCGTTGTGGGCAAAAACCAGGTCGATGTGGGGTTGCCGGGCGAGAATGGAGTCGAAGGCCCGCTCGGCCGATTGCTGGAACCAGCCGGCGTCGGCTGTGGCCACGATGTGGATACCGGGTTCGTCGGACAGGGCGTCAATGAGTCCCCGGTGGCGGTCACGAGCCGGGGTAGAACCCTTCAATCCGGTGAGCTCCACGATGTCCCCTTTCCCGTGCAGGCGATTGGCAATGTAGGTACCTATCTGGTGCCCCATGTCGTAGTTGTCGGCTCCGATGTAGGCGGTGTAGTGGTCCGAGTCGATTTTGCGGTCGACCAGTACCACCGGGATTCCTTTGTCGTAGGCCTTTTCGATGACAGGAGTAATGGCCTCGGCTTCATTGGGAGCCACCACGATGAGGTCGGCTCCTTCGTCCATGAAGTATTCTATGTCGTCTATCTGTTTTCGGTTGTCGTCGTGGGCCGACCGTATCTCGACGGTTACCCCCGGATAGAAGAGTGCCTCCCGGGCAATCTCCTTGTTCATCTGCGTGCGCCACTCGTCGTCGCTGCATTGCGACACGCCAATCAAGATGCGGCTTTTCTCCTGGTGGCAGGAGGTGAGCATCAGGGTTGTCATGGAGCATAGGGCGAGGAGAATAAGGATAGGCAGGCGTCTCATAGCTTCTGTTTTGAAGATTAAGATAGGCAAAGATAAAAAATATAATGAGACGAGCGAGCCTGCGAATGGAATCTTTTGGTGGTGAACCTCTTTCCCGGTTTGATTTCCGGGGGTGTCGAGCGGGCGTGGATAGCCCCTGTCGGGGAGGGCCGATGCCGGGTGATAGTCGCCTTACTCTCTCTTTATGAGTCGATAAGATTGTTCCGGGCTGGGACGTAACGGTGGAGGGCGGCAGGCTGGGGATACCCCCAGCCTGCCGCCCTCCGGCAAAAGCTAAAAAAGTGTAAGCGTCAAGCCAGTCGGCTCGTGAGGCTCTCGGGCAGAACCGGCATGGCCCCTTGCTGCGTGCACACATAGGCCGAGGTGTCGACCGCCAGTTGGTGGGCTTCACGCACCGAGCGGCCGCAGATGATGGCGGCGGTGAAGGCGGCGGTAAACGAGTCGCCGGCGCCTACGGTGTCGGCCACCTGTACGGTGGGAGTCTCGAAAAACGAGACATGCCCCGGAGTAAAGACGTAGCTGCCGTTCACGCCGCAGGTCAGGATAAGCATCTTCAAGTTGTACTTGGCCAGCAGAATCCAGCACTTGTCTTGCAGGTCGATGCCGGGATAGCCGAACAACCGGCTCACGGTGACCAGCTCCTCGTCGTTAATCTTCAAGATGTTGCAGCGCTTGAACGAGTCGCACAGAATCTCTTTGGTGTAGAAACTCTGGCGCAGGTTAATGTCGAAAATCTTCAACGTCTCGGGCGTGTCGGGCATGGTGTCGAGGAACCGGGCGATGGTCTTGCGCGACACGATACTGCGTTGGGCCAGCGACCCGAAGCAGACGGCTTGCGTCTGTTGTGCCAGTTTGTCGAGTTCGTCGGTATAGGGAATGTTGTCCCAGGCTACCCCTTCCTTGATGTCGTAGCAGGGAACCCCCTCGCTGTCGAGTTCGACCTGCACCGTACCGGTGGGGTAGGGTACCGTCTCGATGAGCCCTTGCAGATGTTTCTGGCGGAAGTTGTCGAGAATCTCCGGCCCCAGCTTGTCCTCTCCTACGGCACTCACCACCCGGCTGTTCAAGCCGAATTGCGATACATGATATGCAAAGTTGGCGGGAGCTCCTCCCAGTTTCTTTCCTTCGGGCAGCACGTCCCAGAGTGCTTCGCCCATTCCTACGATAATCTTATTGTTGTTGTACATGGCGTTGGTATTCGTCGATAAGTTAGTTTTTCAGTTTTAAGGTATAGAAAATCAGGTAGAGTACGCCCACCGTCATCACGGCCACGGCTCCCACCTGGCCTACGGCATCGCTGGCCACACCCATCAGCAGCGGGAAGATGGTGCCGCCGAAGAGGCCCATAATCATGAGTCCCGATACCTCGTTTTTCTTTTCGGGGACGAAGGTGAGCGCTTGGGCAAAGATGATGGAGAAGACGTTGGAGTTGCCGAATCCGATGAGCGAGATGCAGATGTAGATGATGGGGAGCGACTCGGTAGAGAGCAGTCCGATCATCGCTACCAGCATGCAGGCTACGCTGATGGCCAGGAACTTGCGGCCCGACAGGTGGTTGAGGATAAAGGAGCCCAGCAGACACCCGGCGGTACGGAAGATGAAGTAGAGGCTTGTGGCAAAACCGGCCTCTTCGAGGGTGATACCCACCCGCTCGATGAGCAGTTTGGGAGCGGTGGTGTTGGTACCTACGTCAATACCCACGTGGCAGATGATGCCCAGGAAGCAGAGCAGGATAAAGGGTTTGCCCAGCAACCGCAGGCAGGCGACAAAGCCCGAAGCCTTGTCGGGTTTTTCCTCCTCGATGGGGGTCGACGAGAGCCACAGAATGGCAATGATGGCGATGACCATGTAGACGGGGAAGAGCACGCGCCACCCCAGTCCGAAGGTAGGCATGGCCTGTGTGGCTCCCCACATGGCGATATAGGGGGCCAGGAACGAGGCGATGGCTTTGACAAACTGTCCGAAGGTGAGCGAGCTGGCCAGCCGTTCGCCCGAGATGATGTTGCTCAACAGCGGGTTGAGCGAAGTTTGCATGAGAGCGTTACCGATACCCAGCAGCGAGAAGGAGCAGAGCATGAGTACGTAGCCGTCGCCGAAAAGGGGTAACAGCAGCGAGACGGCCGTTACCACGAGGCTCAGCAGCACGGTGCGTTTGCGGCCGATGCGGTTCATCAACACGCCGGTCGGGACCGAGAAGATGAGAAACCAGAAGAAGACGAGCGACGGGAAGATGTTGGCCTGCGAGTCGGTCAACCCCAGGTCGGCCTTGACATAGTTCGAGGCAATACCCACCAGGTCGACAAAGCCCATGGCGAAGAAGCAGAGCATGACGGGGATAAGTCGCCCGTATTTCAGTTGTTGTTTAGCAGTCATAGTCGTATAATCGTTTCTATTTTTTGTTGAGGGGAAGTCTCGGGAGAGCGGAGAGTCGGCCGCTCTCCCGCAGGCTTTTCCGGTTAATTCATTTGACAGCGGTGAGTTCGACCACGCAACTCTGCATGGGGGTAAATCCCAACACGTCGAGTCCCACTTTCATCAGATAGTCGCCCGAGAGCACCTTGCCGTTGGTAGGCAGGGCCGAGGCTACGCCGGGCATGAGGTTAATCTCCTCTATCCGGTAGAACTTGTGGGGGTCGAGCCCTTGCAGCTTCACGGGCAACAGCTTCTCCTGATAGCGGGGATAGATGTCGTAGGCGAAGAGCACGGCCTTGCCGCCGTCGGCACTCACATAGTTTACCGCCATGTGGTTGCTCTCATAGGGCGATACCAGCCGATATTGGTCTCCGTCGAGTATAACACTTTGCAACCGCTTCCAGTTGGCTACCGCCTCCTGGCAGAAGAGCAGTTCGTCGGCATTCAGCTCCTTCAACCCCAGGTCGAAGCCCAACTTGCACATCGAGGCGACGTCGGTGCGGAACTTGATCGAAGCCTTCCGGTTCCAGCTGGTCACGTGGGCGCACATGGCCTTGGCAGGGAAGAACTGCGAGAATCCCCATTGGATATAGAGGCGTTCCACGGGGTCGGTATTGTCGCTGCACCAGAACTCGGTGAAGTATTTCAGCGCCTCGTAGTCGCAGCGTGCGCCGCCGCCCGAGCAGAGCATCATGGCCACTTGCGGGTAGTTGTCGCGCACCCGTTGCAACACCCGGTAGATGCCCCGCACGTGGTCGATGTAGAGCTGACCCTGGTCGGCTTTGAGGTAGGGCGAGTAGATGTTGGTGATGGGGCTGTTGCAATCCCATTTGAAGTAGGCGATGTCGGGGTTCTCTTTCAGCAACTTGTCCACTACGCCGTAGACATACTCCTGCACGGCGGGGTTGCTCATGTCGAGTACCAGCTGGTTGCGGTAGTAGTAGGTCTCGCGGTTGGGGTAGTGAATGGCCCACTCGGGGTGACGCTCGAAGAGTTCGCTCTTGGGGTTCACCATCTCGGGCTCGATCCACAGGCCGAATTTTACACCCGCCTCGCGGGCCGAATCGGTCAGGGCGCCGATACCGCCGGGCAGTTTGTCGTGAGTCACCTCCCAGTCGCCCAGACCGGCCCGGTCGTCCTTGCGGGGATATTTGTTGCCAAACCAGCCATCGTCGAGCAGGAACATGTCCACTCCCAGGTCTTTGGCCTCGCGCATCAGTTCGGCCAATGTCTCCTGGTCAAAGTCGAAGGCGGTATTCTCCCAGTTGTTGAGCAGCGTGAGGCGCGTGCCCTTGCCCTCTTTCAACTGGTAGTTGCGGGCCCAGGCTTGCAGGTCGCGGCTGCCTTGCCCCGTGCCCTCGGTACTGAGGGTAAAGATAAACTCGGGCGTCGTGAAGGTCTCGTTGCGTTTGAGTTTATAGGTCGAGGCATAGGGGTTGATGCCGGGAATCACGCGCAGGTTGCCCACGTTGTCCACCTCGAAGGTGAAGCGGAAGTTGCCGGTCCAGGCCAGCGTGCCCATGAGCACCTCGCCCTGTCGCTCCTGTGCGGGCTGGTCGAGCCCTACGATGAAGAAGGGGTGGGCGTGCATGGCGGCCCGGCTGCCCAGCTTGGTGTCGATGACCTTCTTGCCGAACTGCAAGGGCTGGGTGCTCATCTGTGCCTCTTTGGCCCAGTCGCTGCTGAACTCGGTCAGGTAGTAGGCCGGACGGCTGAAATAGAGCATGGTCGAGGCATAGGCCGAGAGGAGAATCGGTTTCTTCTCCTCGTGGCGTATGTCGCTCCATGTTTTGATGACATTCTCTTTGGGGTAGGCCACATAGTGGAGGGTCACCTCTACGGGATACTGGTTGTCGCGCAGCACGATGTCGGTCTGCACGCCCCCCTCGACCTCGTGGGTCGAGTGGGATACGTAGTAGAGCCATGTCGAGGGATTACCGTCGTTGTGGGTAATGGCCACGGCCGGTTCGAAGAAATCTTCGTTGCCCGAGCCGCTGTACACCTCCCAGCCCCGACGGCTTACGCTGCCGTCGGAGGCGGCATGCACGCTCCACCCCAACTCGTCGAGATCGGCCTCGTTCAGCAGTTTCTCGCCGAAGTAGCTTTGGTAGAGGCGGCCGTTTTCGGCCACTTTCAGCACGAGGTCGGTGCGGTCGGTAGAGATGCGAATCTGTTTCATCTCACTGGCATTCGTTGCGTTGATGGCGAGCAGGGTGGCTGCTGCCAGAATAAGGGTGTGTTTCATGGAATGCGGGTGATTTGAACATTACAGACTTAGTTGGTGCACTTTCAAGTTCTCGACCTGAGCTTCACCGCCACGGGTATAGAAGCGCAAGGCGTTGTAAGGAGCTGTGGGGAATACAAGGTTGGTCATGGCGATGCGGCCACCGTCTACGAAGATTTCGATCGAGCATTTGTCTACGAAGATGTCGAGGTGGTAGCTCTTGCCGTTGCAGAGCGAGAGGGGAGCCCAGGTGCCCAGTGCAAAGTCGTTGACGTAGTTCACCGACAGGGTCTTGCGGTGGTCGTCGGTCTCCTTGTCGTGTACGGTCATTTCGCCATAAGGGGTGAGGTCGGTGATACCGCTTTGCGTACGGTCCATAACCACACGGCCGGCCTTCATGTCGAGGTAGATGTCGACCTTCTCGCCCTTGTCGTTGCAGAGCGCGAAGCCTACGGTGTCGGCTTTACCCGGGGTAATGTCCATTTCCAGTTCGCAGGCACCTTCGGGACCCGTCGTGATGGGGTTGACGGTATATTCGTCTTTGAGGTCGATGTTGTTCAGTTCGGTCGTACCCTTGCGCAGACCTTGGGTCTCTTTCACGGCATTGGCAGCCATGTAGATTTCGCCGTCTTTGGTGTAGAGCGAGAGCTCACGGGGCAGAGCGTTGGCGCTGCGGTATTGGCGGGTAGGGGTAGCGTTGGCATATTGCCAGTTGCTCATCCAGGGCACGGCAATGGTGCGGTCGCCCGTGTTGGAGAAACATACGGTAGCATAGTGGTCTTTACCGAAGTCGAGCCATTTGGCCACGCTCTTGTCGTTGTCGCATTTGAACTCCTTGCCGTCAAATTCGCCTACAAAATATTCGGTAGCGCTACCGCCGAAGGGGCAACCCGGGTTGACGTTGACAATCATCACCCATTTCATGTGGTTCTTGTCGCCGTCGACAGGCAGTTGAATGAAGTCGGGGCACTCGAACTGGTTGGGCTGTACGCCGTAGCCTTCGCCAAACTGGCTCAGGTATTCCCAGTGTTTCAGGTCGGTCGAGTTGTAGAAGCGCATGTTCTTGTCGGCCGATACAATCATGTACCACTTTTGAGCCGGTTCGTACCAGAATACTTTCGGGTCGCGGAAGTCTTTCAGACCGTCGAACGGGGTGAGAATGGGGTTGCCCTCATACTTGGTGTAGGTGCGGCCGTTGTCGGTACTGTAAGCCATGCACTGGATTTGTCCGTGCTCGTCGCTGGCCGAGGTATAGAAGGCAATCAAGGCGTCCTTGCCGTAGCCGGCGCTGTTGTTGTGGTCGACTACCGAGCTACCCGAGAAGATGTGTCCCAGGGTGTCGCGGGCGATAGCCGGTGATAGGTGTTCCCAGTGAATGAGGTCTTTGCTCACCGAGTGTCCCCAGTGCATGTTGCCCCACTTGGAACCGTAGGGGTTGTATTGGAAATAGAGGTGATACTCACCGTCTTTGTAGACCAGGCCGTTGGCATCGTTCATCCAGCCGTAGAGCGGGGTGTGATGGTAGACGGGACGGTAGTACTCCCGGTTGGTGGTGTCGAACGTGTCGGCCAGACGGAGGCTGTCCCAGCACATGGCGTCGGCAGCTACGCGTCCGATGGTTACGGTAGCCTCCTTGGCACCCTCGGGCAGAGCGAAGGGTACGTAGTAGTCTACGCTGTCGATAGCCAGGCGAACGTCCATGGTCACGTCGGCCGCATTGCCGGTATCGAGTTTTACCTTACCTTCGGGACGAGACTCCTGAATGGGGAGAATCAAGTATTTCGAGGGGTTCTTGATGTGAACGATGGTGAGCGTATCGCCTTGATGTTCGAGGCTGATGTTCCCTTTTTGAGGCTGGCAAGCTACGAGAGCGGCCAGGGTAGCTGTCGTGGCCAGCACTTTTGTCGAATGTCTGAAATTCATTTTCATGGCTGTTATGATTAATTTATTGAATACCTAAAAATAATAATTTTGTAAATAACCTAAAACAATCTTTTTTACCTGTTCCTATTTATCGAGCCTGAGCAGGCAAGGCTTGTGTTGGTCCGGGTCCGGATTTCGCGAGGTCGCGGCTGGTGCTCGACGACCTCGTCTCTCACGAGGCTGCTTCTTGTTGGTATGGAGATTTCTCCGGCCCGGATATTAATACCTATCGGTATAGCTCTTTTCCTTAGAATTTGAGGCTGGCGCTGAACTCAACGGTGAAGGGCCGTATGTAGCTACCGGCCATCACGTGTCCGGCATATTGCCCGGCCTCCTCTTTCTCAATCAGCTCGGCACCGGCGATACTGCCTTTGGCCCCCGTCTGGTTCAGGAAGTTGACAACCGTGCAACCCAGAGCCAGCTTGTCGTTCACCTGCCAGTTCACGCCACCGAAGGTCTCCCAACGGCCGTTGAAGTAGTAGGCATCGTTGATGTTGGCGTAGGTCTTGCTGAAATAGCGGAAGCTGGTCCAAATCTTCAAGTCGTCGGTAATCATGTAGCTGGGGTCAATCTCGATGATGATTTGCGGAATCTCGGCTACGATGTTGCCCGTGGCGTTGATCTGTCCTACGTACCCGTCGGAGAAGGTGACCGAAGTCTCGTATTTCTTGTAGGTCGGTTGCTGGTAGGTGAAGAGGAAGTGCAGGTCAAACCCTTTGAAGGGGTGGGTTACCACGTCGGTGGTCCAACCCAGTGTCTGTATGTCGAAGTTGAGCGGTGCGGCCATGATTTCGGTCTGTCCGGCTGCCGTCTTGTGTTGCAGGTTCAGGGTCGAGTTGTTGTTGGTCTTCGAGATGTAGGAGAAGAGCGAGGTCAAGCTCAACCAGCTGTTGTTGTAGTAGATACCGGCACGACCCAGAGGAACCGAGATTTGGCCTACGTTGGGGAGTGTGGCCGGGGCAAAGTTCTCGATTTTGGGGTGTTGGGTAATGTAGGTGAAGTCGCCCGTGAGACCGAACTGTTTGGTCAGCTTGTAGGTGGCTGCTGCCGTGAGTGCGTAGTTGAACCAGTCGTGGTCGATTGAGCTGGGGGTAATCTTGGTCACACCGTCGGGAGCCGTCGCACCCAGGTAGTAATTGGCAAAGCGACCTACATATTCGCCGGCTGCATTCTTGACGGCAGCATTCTCACCCCGCAGGGCCTGGTATTCTACCCGGGCACCGTAGTAGAGGTTCAGTTTGCTGGTGATATCCCAGTCGTGGGTGAAGTAGAGCGCTACCTTGTTTTCATATCCCTTGTAATACTCCGAGGCATTCTTGTTGAAATCGTAGTAGTATCCATTGCCGGCGTAAGAGCGGTCGGTATAGGTGGCATAGTCGGCGTTGTAGAGACGCACGGGATAGCTGCCGTCCATGGGTACCGACTGGTCATACATGGTGGTCGACGAGGTGTAGTCGATGTCGTAGAACCATTCGTTCACACCCAGACGCCAAGTGTTGTTGTCATTCTTTTTCGACAGCTCGCTGGTGAACATGAACGAGTTGATGAAGCCGCGGTTCAGGCACGACATACGGCTCTGCACATAGTCGCCCGTGTAGGGCTGCATGCTGCCGTCGGCGGCCTCGAACAGGTAGTTGATACCGGCCTCGTTCTGGTCGAGCGACATGGGCGTCTGATAGACGCACGAGCCGGTCGAGTGGTCATATTTCATGACGGCTTTCCAACTGAGCCCGTTGTCCCACGTGTAATTGTTCATGAGGGTGGCCATGCTACCGATATTCAGCGCGGCATCATAGAGGTTGGTCTTTTTGATTTCACCGGTGCGCATGTCGCGATATACCATCTCATTGTCCACAGGCAGGTAGGAGGTGGTACCCAGGGCAAAGTCGCCGAACTCGCGCACACTACCGTCGCCTACATAGATGAAGGGTGCCGATTGGGTGGCATAGTTGTAAACCGGGTGGCTGTTGCTGTAATGATAGATGGCGGTAAACTCGCCCCGGTTGTCGTTGTATCGTTTGGTGAGGGCGAATTTGTAGATTTGGGTACGGTCCTGGAACGGAGTCGATTTGATTTTGAACGTTCCCGGGTCGAAGTCCTGATAGATGCTGCCGCTATAATACCAGTCCTTGGCAATACCGCCGTTGACGTTGAGCGAGAACTCCTGCATGCCGAAGTGATTGCTCTTGTAGTTGAGGGTTCCGTGGAATCCCTTTTCGCCCAGCTGGGTGAAGGAGTTGACGGCATAACCGATGTTACCGGTCGTGATGGCCGTCTCGGAGATTTTGAGCAGGCCCACGTGGCTCAGACTGGCATCGGCACGCCACAAGGTGTTGACGGTATGGGGGTTGGTGGCATAGGTCACGAGCATACCGTTTTCGAGAACGTTGACATCGGCCGACGGGAGACCGATTTGTATTTCGCGAGGGCCGTTGGCACTGGCGGCGTTGAGCATCACGTTACGATTCCCTTCCTCCTTGGAGGTAGAAGCGTCTTCCGATTGGTTGGTGTTGTCTTGCTCTTGTGCCCAAGCGTTTCCGCAGGTCAGCGCAACAAGCAGCAGAACGGTACTGGTTTTGTGAAGAATTTGATTTATCATACCTTTTTTCATGGTAAGTTGGTTTTTTGTTAAGTTCTTGTTTTTTGGCTTAGCGAGGGCAAAAATAGAACAGGTTCACCCCTGTGCATAGAACAAATGTTGCGAAAGCTCCTATAAATGTTACATGCAACCGTTGTGGCAGGGAATGTAACATTTTTGACAGCGGGCGGATGAAAGACAGCGACACCCGGCCTCAACAGGAGGTCGGGTGTCGGCAGGTATGATATTAAGTTTGGTCGATTTTCTCGATTAGGGTAGCATGACGCCGAACTCGGCAACCGACGTACAGGCCTGTCCGTTCATCTCTTCGAGCGGTTCGAGTTTCAGATAGCGGGCTTCGACCGGTTTGTCCCAAGTGACATACTGGGGAATGGGGTTGTTCTTGATGTTGCTGAACTCGGCCCGGTCGGTGATGCGCTCCCAGCTTTTGCCGTCGTTGCTGCGGGAGAGGCGGTAGCGGAAGATGGTTCCCTCGGTTCGACCTTCGGCCACGGGGGTGTAGCAGAAACCTTTCAGCGTTTTGACCTCGCCCAGGTCGACCAAAACGGGTACAAGACCATTGGCATAGGCGGCTGTCGAACTGTTGCCGTCGATGGCCTCGGGAGCATTTTGGCTGCCCACCTGACAACTTTTGGGGGTGAAGAGCGAAGCGGCCTCGGTGTCGGTAGCCTCGATGACGGGTTGAGCATAGTAGATACCGGCCCGTTTGATGGAGAAGTCGGCTCGCGACCGGTCGATGGTTATCCGCAGTTTGTCGGCGATGAGGTCGTCGAACCGTATGAGACGTTTGTAGCCCACGGTCGTACCCTCGGCCACCGGTGTCCAGTTGCCGTTGATCGAGGCCTCTACGGTAAAGGCTTCGATGCGTTGTCCCTTCTCGATTTCTTCTTGCAGCATCAGCGTGTTGACGGGGACGTTGTCCTGCATGTCGATTTCGAAGGAGTCGCCCTCCCGGCCGGTAATCGGGCGGTTGCCGTTCTTGCTGTAATCGGTGGCAAAGGTGCGCTCGATATATGCTCCCAATTCAAGCAGACGCCGGGCGTCGTTCTCGTGTATCAGGCCCCGTGTATCGGGAGGTATGTTGAGCAACAGGCCCGAGTTGTATCCTACCGATTCGAAATAGATGTCGACCAGATGGGCCAGCGATTTTACCTGATTGTCTTCGGTTGGGTGATAGAACCACCCCGGGCGAATCGAGACGTCGACCTCCGAGGGGTACCAGAAGAGTTCGTGGGCTCGGGCCAGCAGGTCGCGGCTGCCCAGGTCTTCGCTCTTGTTGTTGAGCCCCAACGACCGGTTCACACTGTCGGCCCGTTGGTAGATACCCGGCACGAGAGCCGTGGCACTCCACTCGGTCTCCCGGCCGAAGCCCCGTTCGTTGCCTACCCAGCGCACGTCGTCGCCCATGATGGCCATGACGGCATGGGGTTGCAACCGTTGTATGGTGGCGTAGAAGGCGTCCCAGTCGTAAACCTGTTTCTTCCCGTTGGGACCTTCACCGCAGGCTCCGTCGAACCACACTTCGTGGATTTCGCCGTAGTTCGTGAGCAGCTCGGTGAGTTGTTGAATGAAGAACTGGTTGTATCGGGGCGAGTCGCCATAGCACTCGGCATTGCGGTCCCAGGGCGAGAGGTAGACGCCGAATTTCAGTCCGTATTTGTCGCAAGCCTCTTTCAATTCTTTCACCACATCGCCTTTTCCCGCTTTCCAGGGCGACGAGGCTACCGAGTGGCGTGTGGTCGCGGTGGGCCACAGGCAGAAGCCGTCGTGGTGTTTGGCGGTGAGGATTACCATTTTGAAGCCTGCCTCTTTCAAGGTGCGGGCCCATTGCTCGGCATCGAGTTCGGTGGGGTTGAAGAGTTGCGGGTCTTCCTGCCCGTCGCCCCACTCCTTATTGGTAAAGGTGTTGATGCCGAAGTGCAGGAAGGCGGTCAGTTCCAGTTCCTGCCATTGCAACTGTTGTCGCGAGGGTACCAGGCGCGAGGCCATGTCGACCTTCTCTTCGAGGGTAGCCCCTTCGGGGAATACGAGGTGTTTCTCGTAATACTGGGTCTTACTCGACTGGCAGCCCATGAGCAGCAGGCCGAGTAGCGCAGCGGTGATGCTTGTGTGTTTCATTGTGATAAATGTACGATGATTAGTTGTTTGGGTACAAAGATAATATTTCTGTTCAAAGATTATAGGCAAACGGCTGCTCCTCTTTACAAAAATTGAAGAGAGTTATCGTTCCCGGGTGAGATACCCAATGGCGTGTGATGGCGGTTCAGGCGTTGGGAAGGATACCTCCCGAGTTGCGGGAGAGCAGGGCGTCGTAGATGTGGTTGGCAAACTGGCGCCCCACGGGCAGAAGCTCCTCTTGTCCCACAAGTTTGATTCGCTTTTTGGAAAACATCTCGACCTTGTCGACGGGGACGATGTAGGAGCGGTGAATACGCAGGAAATTCTCCTCGGGAAGCATCTCTTGCAGTGTTTTCATATTGGTACGCGACAAGATGTATCCCCCGATCACGCGGAAGATTTTGGTGTAGTTTTCCATCGCCTCGATGTAGAGTATGTCGTTGACGGGGATAGTCACGTTGTTGTATTCCTGTTTGACCACGATGCTGTCGGGCAAGCGGTCGTGGCGAGTCTCGATACGGCGAATGGCCTTCTCGACTGCCTTTTCAAACCGCTCGTAGGCAAACGGCTTGTGCAGGAAGTCGACCGCGTCGAGTTCAAATCCGTTGAGGGCATACTGGGCATGGGCCGTGGTGAAGATGAAACAGCATTCAGGCGGCAGGTCGCGGGCAATGTCGAGTCCGCTGATGCTGTTCATCTCGATGTCGAGAAATACCAGGTCGGGTTTGCAGCGTCGTATCTCTTCCAGCCCTATACGCGGTTCGCTGAACGTGGTGAGTTCCAATCCGCCGAACCGTTCGCAGAATTGGGTGATGACGAGCAGCGCCAGCGGTTCGTCGTCGATAGCTATGCAGGTGGTTGTTCTCATTGCAGTTGAATGGTTAGTTTGGTCTTGAATTGGTTGCCCTCCTGAGCCGTGATGAGGGTGAAGCGGTCGGGGTAGAGCAGTTCGAGTCGTTTGCGGCAGTTCTCGATGCCGATAGCCGGGGTCGACTCTTTCTTCTCTTTCATGATGCTGTTCTCGGTCTCGAAGATAAGCACACCGCTTTTTACCACGATTTTGATGTAGATGGTACAGTCGATGTCGGACGAGGTGCCGTACTTGAAGGCATTCTCCACGAAGGTGATGAGAATCATGGGGGGTATTTGGGCCTGCTCGTCGTCGGTTTCGGTATGGAATTCGATGTGGGTGTGTTTGTTGAGCCGCAGCGATTGCAGGTCGACATATTGTCTGATGTAGTCGATTTCGTTGCAGATGGGTATGGTGTCGAGGGGCGTCTGGGTGTACATGTATTTCAATATGTTGGAGAACTGAATGAAGGCCGATTCCGTCTTGTCCGACTTGGTGAGGACCAGCCCGTAAAGGGCGTTGAGCGTGTTGAAGAGGAAGTGCGGATTGATTTGCGCCTTGTACAGTGCCAGCTCGGCCTTGTTTTTCTCGGCCTCGATTTCCTGCTTCGAGAGGATTTGGCGGAACAGCTCGACCGTTACCTCGATGGCCAGACTGAATCCCGTGACTACCAGAAAGAAGAACCACACGCTCAGGGCCCTGATGTGTTGGCGTATGCCCCAGTCGCGGGGCGAGTTGATGAAGTCGTCTTTGGGTATGGGTATCTGGCTGATGCCCCAGGTAATCAGCAGGAGGGCGGTGAAGAGTATGGCTACGAGTTCAAACTTACGCTGCATGACGAGCCCCGGTATGTTGGCCTTGCGGTAGGTGAAGTAGAGCAGGTAGATGTAGACGATGAGGGTAAGCATGAAATAGGTGTGGTGGATAATCCACTTCTCTACCGGTACCAGCATGATGAGGAGCGGCAGGATAACCAGACAGAATATCAGGTCGATGTAGGTACTGATGCGGGAGTAGTTGGTCATCGTCGTGTCGATTGGTTTTGTCTCGGGAGACAGGGGGAGTACCCTGACTATGACAAAGGTAGTGATTTTTTGCCGACCGGTCAACCGTTCGGGTTTGCCGTTCGGCATCACTTTTTTGTCGTTTATCAATAAAGATTGGCATAATTAGACGAGATTTTATAAATTTGAGAACAGGTTTTACGATAGGTAAGCGTACCTTTTATTATCCGCATTATTTTAGTATTTATCACATAAAACAGGAACAATGAGACATTTTATCATTCTGGCGATAGCAGTATTGCCTTTGCTCGTGGGCTGCAAGGAGCAGAAACCGAGTGCGGGCGAGAAGTACAAAGTGGTTACTGTGGAGCCTATGAATCAAACGTTAACATCGCATTACACGGCTACGCTTCGAGGCCGACAGTTTGTAGAGGTGCGGCCGCAGGTGAGCGGAATCATTACCGAAATCCGTATCGACGAGGGCGATATCGTGCACAAGGGGCAGACGCTTTTCGTTATCGATCAGGTTCCCTACAAGGCAGCCCTTGAAACAGCCGTAGCCAATGTGCGCAGCGCCGAGGCTAAACTGGCTACGGCCCAGCTCTCGGCCGACAGCAAGGAGGCACTTTTCCAGGAACGTGTCGTGTCGGAGTTTGACCGGCAGATGGCCCAGAACGACCTGGCCGAGGCCAAGGCTGCTTTGGCTCAGGCCAAGGCTCAGGAGATCAATGCCCGCAACGACCTTTCGTATACCGAGGTGAAGAGCCCTGTCGACGGGGTAGCCAGCATGATACCCTACCGGGTGGGCGCCCTGGTGAACAGCTCGATTACCGAACCGCTGGTTACCGTATCGGACGATGCCGAGGTTTATGCCTATTTCTCCATGTCGGAGAACCAGATACTCGACCTGATTCAACAGTATGGCTCGTTGCAGAAGGCTAAGGAACAGATGCCCGAGGTGGAGCTCCTGCTGAGCAACGGCAGCACCTATGCCCTGCCGGGAAAAATCGACGCCATCAGCGGAACGGTCGACGAGGGTACGGGGGCCATCAGTCTGCGGGCTGCCTTTGCCAACCCCGACGGACTGTTGCGCAACGGTGGAAGCGCCTCGGTTGTGGTGCCCACGGTCTACAAGAACAGTTTGGTGATACCGCAGTCGGCCACCTACGAGTTGCAGAATAAAGTCTTTGTGTGGAAGGTGGTCGATGGCAAAACCCAGTCGGCTCCGATTACCGTATATAAATATAACGACGGGCAGAACTACATTGTGCTTTCGGGGCTGACCGCAGGCGATGTGATTATTGCCGAGGGAGCCGGCTTGCTGCACGAAGGTATTGCCGTCGATATAGAACAGTCGTCAACCCCGTCAAACGATTAGTGCCCTATGAAGATAAGAACGTTTATCGACCGTCCCATCTTCGCCGGGGTTATCTCGGTGTTGATTCTTATTCTGGGAATTATAGGGTTGACCCAGCTGCCCATCGAGCAGTTCCCCGAGATTGCACCGCCTACGGTGAGCGTGTCGGCCTCCTATACCGGAGCCAATGCCGAGACGGTGCAGAAGAGTGTGGTCGTGCCTCTCGAAGAGGCTCTCAACGGGGTGGAGAACATGACCTACATGACCTCTACCTCGTCCAACAACGGTTCGGCCCGTATCACCGTCTACTTCCGTCAGGGTACCGACCCCGATATGGCCACCGTGAATGTGCAGAACCGGCTGGCTTCGGCACAAGGTCTCTTGCCGGCCGAGGTAACCCGCAGCGGTGTGAATGTGCGCAAGCGTCAGACCAGCAACATCAAGCAGCTGGCCGTGTACAGCCCCGACGACTCGTTCGACCGGGCTTTCCTGGCCAACTACATGAAAATCAATATCGAGCCGCGGTTGTCTCGTATTGCCGGTGTGGGCGAGGTGAATGTGTTTGGTTATGAGTATGCCATGCGTATCTGGCTCGACCCGAGCAAGATGAAGAAGTATGGGCTTGTGCCTTCCGACATTACCGGTGTGCTCGACGAGCAGAATATCGAGGCGGCTACGGGTACCTTGGGTGCCGAGGCCGAGAACACTTTCCAGTATGTGCTCAAATATCGGGGCCGGTATGAAAACGAGGTGGACTATGAAAACATGGTCATCAAGTCGTTGCCCGGCGGTGAGGTGCTGCGTCTGAAAGATGTGGCAACCGTCGAACTGGGCACCCGTTCCTACGACTATATCGGTGAGGTGAACGGTCACCCGGGCTGTATCATCATGATTTCGCAAACCTCGGGTTCGAATGCCAACGAAATTATCAAGGAAATTGACCGCTCTCTGGTTGAGATTTCCAAGACATTGCCCAAGGGTATCAAGATTGTCGACCTGATGAGTACCAAGGACTTCCTCGACGCCTCTATCAAAACGGTTGTCAAGACGTTGCTCGAAGCCATCTTGCTGGTGGTTCTGGTGGTTTATGTTTTCTTGCAGAGCTTCCGTTCCACCTTTATACCGGCCGTCTCCATCGTGGTATCGCTGGTGGGTACCTTTGCCTTCCTCTATCTGGTGGGATTCAGTCTCAACATGCTTACCCTGTTTGCCCTCGTGCTGGTTATCGGTACGGTGGTCGACGATGCGATAGTGGTGGTCGAGGCGGTGCAGGCCAAGTTTGACGAAGGGTACAAGTCGGCCTACCTGGCCACCATCGATGCCATGGACGGCATCACCTCGGCTCTGGTCACCACCACCTTTGTCTTCATGGCCGTGTTCATTCCCGTGAGTTTTATCGGGGGGACCACCGGTACGTTCTACACCCAGTTCGGTCTCACCATGGCGGCGGCCGTAGCCATCTCGCTGCTCAATGCCCTGACGCTCAGTCCCGCTTTGTGTGCTCTCATCATGACACCGCACCAGACCGGGGCCGACGGCAAGAAGCTGAGTTTCTCGTCGCGCTTCCACATGGCTTTCGACAGTGCCTTCCACCGCATGGTGATGAAGTACAAGGTGGGTGTCTTCTTCATGCTCAAACGCAAGTGGCTGGCCGGTGTGCTGCTGGTGATTGCCTGTGTGGGATTCTTCGTCCTGCTGAAAACGACCAAGACCGGTCTGGTACCCAACGAAGACATGGGGACCGTCTTTGTCGACGTGCGCACCTCGCCGGGTAACAGTGTGTATGAAACCCGCAAGGTTATCGAGCAGGTAGACAGCTGCTTGAACACGATACCGCAAATCGAGGTCCTCTCGAGTATCACGGGTAACTCGATGTTGAGCGGGCAGGGTGCCTGCAACGGTATGTTTACTATCCGCTTGAAGGACTGGAGCGAGCGTCCCGACAAGGAGGATGCAGTCGATGCCATCATCGAGGAGATACAGCGCCGCACGGCCTTCATTTCGAGTGCCGACATCATGGCCTTTACCCGACCTATGATTCCGGGCTACGGGGCCAGCAGCGGTTTCGAGGTTTATGTGCAGGACCAGAAGGGCGGCACGATTGAGGACCTTTTGAAATACACGCGCAACTTCCTCACCGAGCTGAACAAGCGACCCGAGATAGGTCGTGCCACCACCTCGTTCGATACCAAATTCCCGCAGTATCTCGTCGAGGTCGATGCCGCCCGATGCAAGCGCAACGGCGTGTCGCCCAGCGATGTGCTCAGCACCTTGTCGGGGTACATCGGCGGTAACTACGCCTCGAACATGAACCGCTTTTCGAAGCTCTACCGGGTTATGGTGCAGGCTCCGGCGCAGTTCCGGCTCGATACCGAGGCACTCAACAACATCTTTGTGCGCAACGATGCGGGCGAGATGAGCCCCATTACCCAATACCTCACGCTTACCCGTATCTACGGTTCCGAGGTATTGACCCGCTTCAACCTCTTCTCGGCCATTCAGGTGAACGGAGCTCCGGCTACCGGATACAGCTCGGGACAAGCCATTCAGGCGGTGAAGGAGGTGGCCGCGCAGACCCTGCCTACGGGCTATGGCTTTGAGTTCGGCGGTATGTCGCGTGAGGAGTCCAACACGGGCAACACCACGACGCTGGTGTTTGTCATCTGCGTAGTTTTCATCTATCTCATTCTGTGCGCCTTGTACGAGAGTCTCTTTATCCCGTTGGCCGTGATTCTGTCGGTCCCCTTCGGCTTGGCCGGCAGTTTCCTCTTTGCCAAGATGTTCGGACTCGAAAACAACATCTATTTGCAGACGGGTCTCATCATGCTCATCGGTTTGTTGTCGAAGACGGCCATTCTCTTGACCGAGTACGCTTCGGAGCGCCGTCGCCACGGTATGACCATCTCGCAGGCAGCCATCTCGGCGGCTCAGGTGCGGTTGCGGCCTATCCTCATGACCTCGCTCACCATGATATTCGGTATGCTGCCCATGATGTTTGCCACGGGGGTAGGGGCCAACGGTAATATCTCGATCGGCGTGGGCACCGTGGGCGGTATGCTCATCGGTACGATAGCCCTGCTCTTTATCGTGCCCGTACTCTTCATCGTCTTCCAGACGCTGCAAGAGCGACTGATGCCAGCCCGCAAGCTGCCGCAAATAGACGAAAAGAAATGATACGACTTCAAGAACTCACTGACGATATGAAAAAGATATATATAGGATTGCTTTTGTTGACCGGCCTGACCGGTTGCCAATATCGCACGTATGAACGTCCCGAGATGTCTCAGACCGACAGCCTCTACCAGCGTCTGGCGGTGAGCGGCGACACCGCTTCGATTGCCGACCTGTCGTGGCAGGAACTCTTTACCGACCCGCTGTTGCAGCAACTGATCGAGACCGGGATTGCCCATAATACCGACCTCAGTATCGCCCGCTTGCGGGTAAAAGAGGCCGAGGCGTTGCTCACCGCCTCGAAGCTGGCCTACTTGCCTTCGGTGTCGCTTACCCCGCAGGGAACCATTCGCAAGGTTGAGGGGGAGAGTGCTACCAAGAGCTATAACCTGGCCGCCTCGGCCGATTGGGAGATTGACATCTTCGGTCGCATCACCAATGCCAAGCGCGAGGCCAAAGCGGTGCTGGAACAGAGCGAGGCCTACCGCCAGGCGGTGCAGACCCAGCTGGTGGCCACCATTGCCAACAGTTATTACTCTCTGTTGATGCTCGACAAGCAGTATGAGATAAGTCGCTCGACGGCCGAACTGTGGGCCGAGAACCTGCGGGTGATGAAGGCCTTGAAAGAGGCCGGGCAGACCACCGAGATGGCCGTGGCTCAAATCGAGGCCAGTAAACTGGCGGTCGATGCCTCGTTGCTGACGATGCAACAACAGATTACCGAGATGGAAAACTCCATCTCGTCGCTGCTGGGCGATGTGCCCCGGCAAATCGAACGCTCCACGCTCGATGCCCAGTCGTTCCCCGATACGCTCCTGGTAGGAGTGCCCCTGCAACTGTTGCAACGGCGTCCCGATGTACGGCAGAGCGAGGCCGCCCTGGCTGCTGCCTTCTATGTGACCAATCAGGCCTACGCCGCCTTCTATCCGTCGATTACGCTCAGCGGGTCGGCTGGGTGGACCAATGCGGCCGGAGCTCTCATTACCAATCCCGGCGAGTGGCTTCTCTCGGCCGTGGGGTCGCTGGTACAGCCGCTCTTCAACCGGGGACAGAATGTGGCTAACCTGAAAGTGGCCAAGGCTCAGCAGGAGGAGGCTTTGCTTACCTTCCGGCAGTCGTTGCTCGATGCCGGTACCGAGGTGAACAGTGCCCTGTTGCAGTGGCAGACGGCTCGTCAGCGGTTGAAACTCGACGAGCAGCAGATAGCCTCGCTCGAATCGGCCGTGCGCAGTTCCGAACTGTTGATGCTGCACAGTTCGCAAAACTACCTCGAAGTGCTCACCGCCCGGCAGACGCTGCTCGATGCCGAACTCTCAGCCGTAGCCGACCGCTTCGACGAGATACAGGGTGTCATCAACCTCTATCATGCGTTGGGCGGGGGGTATTGATACCCGATTTCACGGTTCCCATTGATTTATAAAAAGAGCGCGACCGGCTTTACAGTCGGTCGCGCTTGTCGTTTTTGAGGTTACTTATGATAAGAATTGGCAATTATTTTACGGTTGGGTTTCTACCTGTTTGGATTGGTGGCGTACTATCCGCCAGATTTGTGACAGTCGCAGCATGCGTTTGATTCCGTTGAACTGTCGGTAGTCCGACGTCAGTATGGCGAGCAGAATGAGTATGGCCACGATGACGGCATAGCCGTAGACCTCTTTCAGGCTGACCAGAAGGATTTGCCGTTGGAATTCGCCGTAAAGGAATTGGAACGAATCGGCCAGCGAGTGCATGGCGTCGATTTCGCTGCCCAGGCTGGCGGTGTTCTCCATACTTACATACTTGAAGAGTCGGGTGATGATGGCCGAGTTCAGCGGGGCCCCGAAACTGGTGCGGATAAAGCCGATGACACACATGGCCTCGAAATAGTAGACAAACGTGACACACCCTGCCAGCGCATAGGTGAGCGAGGTGTACACCAGGCTCACGCCCGCACCCTTGAAGACCAGCGGCAGGTAGAGCATATATTTTTCGGTCGAGGGGTCGATGAGGAAATAGAGCATCGTCTGGTAGAGCAGGAACGAGAAAAAGCCCGCCAGAACGATGTGTTTTACCCGCCATTTCCATCGGACCGTCGCCAGATAGAAGATTCCGGTTCCCACGGCTATGCCGACAAGGACTCCCCAGTTCAGGTCGGCGTTGTGCCGGGCGTCGAATCCCAGTATCGAACCGGTGAAGATGTTCTGTATCGAAGTGGCCGTGGCCGACATCAGAGTCATACACCCGAACAGAATGAAGATGAACAGCATGTTGCGTTGCGAGAAGGTGCCCAGGCTGATGTAGGGGTGACGTATCGTGGCCGCCCGCTGTATGCACAGGAACAGCAGTACGACGGCAAAGAGCAGAGCCACCCGTATGGGTTCGCCGTCGAGCCAGTCGTAGTAGTCGCCATACACGAAGATAAAGACGATGCAAAGCAGCCACAGGCTCCACAGGATTCCGCCCAGGTAGTCGATGCCCTTGAAGGGAATATAGGGACTTTGCCGGTAGTTGCGCCGCATGCCGAAGTAGACCAGGGCGAAGACGACGATAAAGGCGCCTATCGTGATGCGGTGCATGGCTTGCCAGTCGAAGGCATAGAGGCTGTATCCCGTGACGATGTTGACCAGTTGCACGCTCCCCAGCACAAAGGTGAAGAGGAAGGGGAAAAAGACGGCGAAATTGCGGGTGGGAGTAATCTTTAACTGTACGTTGCTCCAGCAGACGAAGGTACCTACGATTTTGAAAAAGCCGCTGATGAACGAAAGGAAGACGACCAGCGGTAGAAAGGGGCAGACCATGCACAGGTAGTCGCTCACGATAAAGACGCCGGCCGAGAAGAGCAACAGCTCTCGGGGGTGAAACCGGAACAGGAGCGGAAAGGCGATGGTCAGTCCCGTCATCGAGGCATAACCGGCCATCATGATGTCCTCGGTAACCCACGACAGGCTGCCCGACATCTCCGAGACGACCGTCATGTAGACACCGCCTGAGAACATGTAGACGATGATGATGATGAGTATCAGCGGGAAACGCAGGGGCAGGGGTATGAAATCTTTCCATACCTGGATACGCCGGGCCGAGGCCACCTCTTCGGGTGAAGGTATTGGGGCAGGCATGGCATCAGTAGTTTACTTCGCACTCGACATTCATGCCCGAGCGCAAACGGTTTATATCTTCCCGGCTGTTCTCCGGGGTAAAGACTATTTTGACGGGCACGCGTTGCTCTACTTTTACGAAGTTGCCCGCCGAGTTGTCCTGCGGAATGATTGAATATTGGGCGCCGGTGGCATTCGACAGCGTGGCTACTTGCCCGTGATAAGTAATCCCGGGCATGGCATCGACCTTGATGCGCACGGGCAGACCTTCGCGAATGTGGTAGGTCTGGGTCTCCTTGTAGTTGGCGATGATCCACACGTTGTCATATTCGACCAGCGACAGCAGGGTTTGTCCCGGTTGAATCAGTTGTCCCTCCTGTATGGCCCTGCGTGAGGTCACGCCGTCGCAGGGGGCTGTAATGACCGTGTATGAGAGGTTCAGTTCGGCCAGATTCTGTGCCGCCCTGGCCACCTCGATGTTGGTTTGGTTCTGTTCCAGCCGTTGGGTCTGCTCGTCCTTGACCAGCGACGTGCTCCGCTTCTGACGCACCAGCATGTCGTATTTGGCGCGGGTAGCCTCGTAGTCGGCTTTGGCCTGTACCACTTTGAGCCGGTATTCCGAGTTCTCGATGACCACGAGCGTGTCGCCTTTGTGTACGAATTGGAAATCGTCGAAACGTACTTCCTGGATAAATCCCTGTACCCTCGAATTGATGGGAATGATGTTGCGTCTGATTTGGGCATTGTCGGTGTATTCGACCCGACCGAAGTGAATGAATTTGGCACACACCCAGCCTAAACCGAAAAGAATGATGGCGATGACCATCAGGTTGCGTGCTATCTTTTTCGTTCTCTTGTTCATAGTGCTGTTATTTGTTTGTCGTGTTGATGGCCCCTGCGGCATACAGGAGCCGGTAATAGTTATAGATAATATTGATTTGGGCGTTGACATATTGCACCTCGGCCGACAGCCGCAGGTTGTCGGCATCTACCAGGTCGGTCACCAGCACCAGGTCGTTGGCGTAGCGGTTGGCGATGACCTCGTAGTTTTGGTTGGCAAGTTGCAGGCTTTTCTCCTGGGTTTTCAGCAGCTCGAACGAGTCGAGGTAGCGGGTATAGGCTTCGCGGACTCCCAGTGTTACCTGCTCTTGTGACGAGTCGAGTTCAAATCGGGCCTGTCCCAGCGAGATGCGTAACCGCGATACTTCTTTGGGCGTTTTATAGAGATTGCCCAGACTGAATTTCAGCCCCACACCCACGTACCACACGTTGATATTGTTGTCGAGCACGGGTATCTCGTAGGTGATGGGACCGTTGAGGTTGTCGCCGGCGATGAGGCTTATCTTGGGCATATACCCCGCCTGAGCTACCTTTTTCTTACGGCTGAGCAGGTCGATGGTTAGGCGGTTCTTGTTCAGCAGGGGAGCACTCTGCTGGGCTTGTCGCAGGAAGTCGCCCGGTAGCCTGCGACCGGGGTGTGTGTAGCAAGGTCGTGTCGGGATAGATTTCGGTTTGAGGCGGCAGATCGAGCAGGGTGACGAGCTTGTCGTTGTAGATGGCAATCGAACTTACCAGTTCGGTGCGCTTGTATTGAAGATTCTGATACTGCACCTCGTAGCGTGTAATGTCGTTGTCGAGGGCTATGCCGGCCGACTCACGTGCGCGCATGTCGTTGATTACCTGTAAGGTCTGTTCGATGTTCCGGTCATACACGGTGAGCAGGTTGCGATATTTGTACAGGTCGAGGTAATAGCCGGTGAGCAGGAAATAGACCTCCTGCCAATGAGCGGCCAGGTCCCACTCGGCTATCTTCTGTTGAGCTTCGAGTTCTTTGACCCGGTGGTGAATGGAGCCACCGGCAAAGATAACCTGCGAGGCCTCGATTGAAAAACTGTTGCCGAAGTGGGGTGAAGCGAAGGTCTGTCCGTTGGAGAAGTCGCGGTCCGATACCCACGCATTGCCGTTGTAGGTGGCCGAAGCCGAAAAGTCGATGGCGGGCAGGTAGGCGTTTTTGGCTACCGAGATATCCTTCTCGGCTCCGGCAACGGCCGATTCAAAGACTTTGATACTCTTGCTTTGCGTGTCGGCCAGCGCGAAGAGCTCGCCCAGGCTCATCACTCGCTCCGACGTTTCTCCCCACACGGCTGTGGATTGGAAGAGCAGTAGTGTAGTATTGTAAAGAAGAATTTTGATATGGAGTTTAACATATTGATTTGTATTACAAATAATCTACAATAGCAACTAATTGGTTGAAAAAACTCGTTAAGAACGATTGGCCTTTTCTTCTGACAAGAGGAGGAAGGGTGAAGATTTCCCGGCAGTGGAGTTCTTCTTCGAGGTTTTTCCTGTGGAACTCGACCGAGTAGGTTTTATCAAGAAACATACATCGGGATAGTATCCGGCAGGAGAGGAGATATGTCGTGGTGGAGGAGTCGGTAGCAGCTGGGGCTTGTCAATGATATCCCCCCGTTACAGTTCGTTTGCCCGTTGTGAAATGCGGTCGATGACTCGGAAGAATGTGGCAACCTTTTCGGCTGGGATACCATCGAGCAGTTCGCCCGACAATCGCTTTTCGATAGCCTGATATTGCGCTACTACTTCGGCCCCCCTCTCGGTAATGCTGAGCAGATTTTCGCGCCGGTCTTCGGGATTGACCGTGCGCTTGGCCAACCCCTTCTCTTCGAGGGAGTCGATCATGCGCATCACCACCGATTTGTTCTTGCCCGTGGCGATGGCGATATTTTGTAGAATCTGGTCGGTCTTGGCCTTGATCATGTTCAAGAGGATAAACTCCTCGACAGTCAATTGGGTTTCAGCTTCGGCTGCATATCGCTGTTTCATCAGCCGATGCAGTTTATTGCGCAGTTTCCCGACTGTCGTTCCCAACAATTCGTTTGTCATGATGCTTTCCGTTTTTTTTCGGCCACAAAGATAGTATTATATTTTTGATTAGTTGCTATTAGCTACTAATTTTAAAGATAAATATTCTTCCCTTTTCTGATGTACAAAATGGTTTAACGGGTGAGGGGTTCCCTGTATGGTACCGTGAAGAGGCAGTCGGTAGCAACCGGCAGGACATCGTATGCCGGTAACAGGCAGGCTGCAATTTTCTTATGGAAGAATTTTTATTTTCAGGCACCCATCGAGTCGCATCCTTCGCTGTTGCCTCCGCCTACGCTACCCACCTTCACCTGTTTGCGCGATTTGAATACCAGCATATCGGCCACCAGGTAGTTGAATATGCCCGAGATGAGCAGGGCGGCCAGGTTACAGTAGACCACATTCCACTCGAAAATCTTTTGGAAGATGAGCAGGAATACCATCTTGATGAGGAACCCGGCTCCCGACGAGAGGTTGAATACCATAAAACGCAGGAAGAAATCGCGTGTGGAGCGGTGTCCCACCCGGCTTTTCCATATCCAGAAATAGGAGCACATGAAATTGCTCAGCACGGCAAACTCAAAGCTGATGGTCGGCGAGAGTATGTATTTGCCGAAGTAGCTGCTGAATATGAAATGGTCACATATCCACAGCACAAACGTGTCGACCCCTGTACCAAACAGGCGACTGACCACGAATTGCAGATAGATGCGCAGTTTCAGTATTCCAACTTTCACGGCCCTCTTCGCTTTTTATTTTTGGAAGGGTTTCAACGGGTCTTGTTGTGCCAGCAAGCGACGGTCGGTAACAAATTGTACCAGCCAGGCGATGAAGAGGAAGCAGGCGATAAAGAGGCCCGCGATGTCGAACAGACCCAGTGTCTGGCCGCCGATAGTCCATTTAAGGTCTTCGAGCGACGTGTAGATGAACACGGTGTTGATGAGGATAATGACCAGTCTCAATTCGGTGGGCCCCAGCTTGCCATAGGTGAGCAGGAATTTCCCTTTGACGATGGTTGAGATATAGGTATAGATTGAGAGTACCAGATAACCGGCCAGTACCAGCATGGCTACATCGAGGCGAAACATCGGCGACAATCCGGCTCCGATACACATGATGCAGATGGTGATGGCATCGAGGGAGTGGTCGATAAAGAATCCGTAGACGGGTCGCTGCGTGTTACGCACACGCGCCAGCGTACCGTCGAGACTGTCGCCGTACCAGTTGACGAACAATCCGAACGAAGATAGCCACAAGTAGTTCTTGTCGATGTGTGCCAATATAAATCCCAAGGCGCATATTACGGCACCTATCAGACCGGTATAGGTGAGAAAGTCCGACGTAACCCAGGAGGGCTGACGTTGTGCTAACCAAACTAATGCCTTTTTCTCGGCTGCATTGAGCAGAGAGGTCTGTATTCTTTCTGATGTTTCTTTCCCCATATCCTAAATTTTGTACAAAAGTACAGATTATTTGGAAAATCGAATAAAAAAAAGCCATGAATTTACAAGGGTGTGTAAAAGATTTGAAATTCCTGTTTCAAAGCGATTCTCCCTTTGTTTTAGGGACCGTGCAAACTTTTTTATGCCGGATTTTGAATTGGAACTTGTATACGAAACTTACTAATTGATTTGGTATGAGTTGATTATAAGTTGTGCCATTCTGTCGTCTTGGCGTATAATAACAAAAGGTTATCGGGAGTAACAAAGAATGATAATCAAAATTTCATTTTACTTGTTATATTTGTAATGCAATTCAAGACGAAATACATTACTTAAAATAAAACGATTATGGAATTTTTGACAAACGAGAAACTGACAATCGTCGGCGCAGCCGGTATGATTGGTTCAAACATGGCTCAAACGGCCCTGATGATGCATTTGACACCCAATATCTGCTTGTACGATCCCTACGCTCCCGCTCTCGAAGGGGTGGCCGAGGAGTTGCGTCACTGTGCTTTCAAGGGGGTGAACCTCACCTATACGAGCGATGTGAAAGAGGCACTCACCGGTGCGGCTTATGTCGTATCGTCGGGTGGTGCCGCCCGCAAGGCCGGCATGACTCGTGAGGATCTGCTCAAAGGCAATGCCGAGATTGCTGCCGAGTTCGGTAAAAATCTGCGCGCCTATTGTCCCGATGTGAAACACGTGGTAGTTATCTTCAACCCGGCCGACATTACCGGTCTTATCGTACTGCTCTACTCGGGTTTGAAACCTTCGCAGGTATCGACTCTTGCCGCTCTCGACAGCACCCGTCTGCAAAGCGAGCTGGCCAAGTATTTCCACACGGTGGCCGATGAGATTGAAAACTGCCGCACTTATGGCGGTCACGGCGAGCAGATGGCCGTGTTTGCCTCGACGACCAAGGTGAAGGGTACGCCGCTTACCGACCTGATTGGTACCGACAAGTTGCCTGCCGAGGATTGGGAGACGATTCGTCATCACGTGGTTCAAGGTGGCAAGCACATCATCGACTTGCGCGGACGTTCGTCGTTCCAGAGCCCGGCTTACCTCTCGATCGAGATGATTGCTGCTGCCATGGGTGGAAATCCGTTCACCTGGCCTGCCGGTGTATATCTGTCGGAGGGCAAGTTCAACCACATTCTCATGGCCATGGAGACGATTATCGACCGTGCCGGCGTTCACTACAATCCCGTTTACGGAACGCCCGAAGAGGAGAAGGAGTTGGAGAACAGCTACAAGCACCTGTGCGAACTGCGCGACGAGGTGATTGCCATGGGTATCATTCCGCCTGTTGCCGAGTGGCACAAGCTCAACAGTCACATCGATTGAGCGGTCGATGACAGCCGAAAGGCTTTCGGATAGAATACACAAAAAGCGGTCCCGAGATTTCGGGGCCGCTTTTTGTGTATGGTTGGAATCGAGCGCCTTAACGTCCGAAGTTGAAGATGGTCGAGGGGGTGTGCTCCCGGTCCATAATTGTTTTCAACTCTTCTACCTTGTCGGGGTAGGTGCTGGCCACGTTGTTATCCTCGTGCGGGTCTTCGGCAATGTTGTAAAGCTCGTGTGTGGGTTTTCCATTCTTGATGTTCTGGCGAATCAGTTTCCAGTCGCCGGCTCTGACGGCCTGGCGTCCGTTATCTTCGTGGAACTCCCAGTAGAGGAACTCGTGTTGCTGTTGCTCGCCTTTACCCGTGAGGGTGGGGAGTATCGACAGTCCGTCCATGGCTTCGTCGCGCCAGTTGGTATCCTCGCCCAGCAACTCGACAAAGGTAGGCATCATGTCCCAGCCGGCAGCCATCAGGTCGGTAATCGAACCCGGGGCAATGGTACCGGGCCAGTAGGCGATGTAGGGTACCCGCATGCCGCCCTCGTACAAGGCCCGTTTCAACCCTCTGAGCCGGGCTTCGGTGTTGAAGAAGGTGGGGTCGGCACCACCCTCGTTGTGAGGGCCGTTGTCGCTGGTGAAGATAAAGAGGGTCTTCTCGGCGATACCCAGCTCTTCGAGTTTGTCGATGATTTGTCCTACATAGGTGTCGAGGCGGGTAATCATGGCTGCAAACTGTGTGCGCGGTTCGGTCGCTGTTCCGTAGTCGCCGTCACTACGCCAGGGATTGGGCTCCTGGAATTTACCCCTGTACATCTCTACGATGCTGTCTTGCGGTTGGCACAGCTCGGCGTGAGGAATGGTATAGGTAAAGTAGCCGAAAAAGGCTTTATCCTTGTTGTCTTCGATAAATTGCATGGCATGCTCGTGAATGGCATCTTGCGAGTAGCGCCCGTTTTGGTCCTCCTTGGTCTTGTTGTTCCACAAGTATGCGGGATAGTAGGAGTGGGCTTTGCGCTGGCAGTTGTAGCCGTAGAACACGTCGAATCCCATGTCGTTGGCTTCACCGCCCGAACCGGGGTAACCCATGCCCCATTTGCCGAAACAACCGGTCACATAGCCGTTTTGTTGGAACAGGTGTCCCAGGGTCTCCACGTTTGGGTCGAGGGGTTCCTGACCTTCGGGTTGAATCTCCTTGTTGCCCCGAATCTTGGTGTGGCCGGTGTGTTGACCGGTCATCAGCGAGGCTCTCGACGGAGCGCTCACGGCCGTGCTGGCGTAGAATTGGGTGAAGGTCATGCCTTGATTGACGAGCCGGTTCAAGTTGGGGGTCGAAATCATCTGCTGGCCATAAGCCTCGATGTCGCTGTATCCCATGTCGTCGCAAAGCAGATAGATGACATTGGGGCGTTCGGTAGTGGCCACGGCATCTCTCTCCTGGGCAAAGCACAGTCCAGAGGTGAGGAGCAGACCGCCGGCCGGATATATAAATTTGCAAGTATTCATGTGTTAGGTATATTAGTGTTTAGAGTTTGCTGTCGATAAGTTTGAGTGTTGTGTAGTTGCCGGTTTCCGATTCGATGGCTATGATGATAAACCGCTCGGCATATCTCAAATCGCCTTCAAATGTCGTGTCGGTAGTGAGGAAATCGCCCAGCAACTGTCCGGTGAGGCTGACTACTCTCACGCGATTGCGGCCGTCCAGACCTGTGAGGGTGAGATGGCCGTCGTAGAGCCGACCTTTGGGTGCTGCTTGTTGAGCCTCGTCGATAGCGGTAGCCGTTTTAATGGGTACCTTGTAGAAATACCAGCCCGAGCCGGTACCGATACCGGCATTGTACAATACGACGCCCCATGTGCCTTCCTGAGCATTCAGCAGGTACGAGTCATCTCCTTCGTATTTGATCGAGTAGCTGCCGTTGGCGTTTCCGCTGGGAGCAATGACAAACTGGCTGCCGTTGGCCGAGGCTGTGAAATATTCTTTTTCCAGAACTTTTGACCCTGAAATTCGCAAGTCGGTACCTTTATTTACGATATACACCCGGTCGTTCCCGGCATCTTCGAGACGCCACAGGAACTTGTCGGTTTGGTCGGCCGGTTTCTCCACACGCAGGGCTTTGGTGTAGGTGGTATTGGTGTTGGTGTCATAGGCGATGTAGCGCTCTTTACGGGCTTCGGCGGTGTGGGCATTCATGATTTGGTACCAAATGGGCTCTTCGGCTGTACTCACCTCGGGGGTTGCCAATTCGGGAACCTCGGCTTCAAATAGGGCAACGAGGCTTGTGCTTTTCGATACAGTGAATGTATATACCGATTCTTGGCTGACGATTTCGCCGCCCTCTTGCCAGCCTTTGAATTCAATGGGCATTTCAGCCTCTTCGTTAATAATGGCTTTGACGGTAACCTCGCTGCCTATCTCGTAACGGCCGGCATCGTTGGGCTCGGTCTCGATGAGGGCTGTGCCCCAGTTGCTGTTGCTCGACGTAACGCCGATAAAGCAGTCGGTACGGTTCGAAGCCTCCATGACATATACGACAAAATCGTAAATACGGCCCGAAATCGAGGCATCGGCCGATGCCGGTGTTGATGATTCGATGCGCATGCGCACGCGGGTTTTTCCCAGTGCGGCGGTTTCGGGTATGGAGATAGGTTGCACAAAGCTGCGGGTTGAGGCATTGATTTGTGCCGTTTGACTCTCTTTTTCATAGATGCCGTTTCGGTCCCAGTCTGTATAGGCGGTAATCGTATAGCTTGACGGGTCGACGGTCATCGTGGCGTTTAGCTCGAAGCTCTTACCGGCAATGAGGAGAGAAGTCTCTTTGGATACGATGGTGAAATAACTGCTCGGGGTACTCGTCTTGTTGTAACCCAAGGGGTAGATGATAGCGTTGCCCGATGTTGTTGCTGTTGCAATGTAGCCGCCTGAGGCTGACCCTGCCGGCATTTGGTAGATGGGGCTTTTTTCGCTGATGCGTCCCAACCGAACCATGGTCTCGAAGGGGTCTGACGTGATGTAGCTTTCGGGGGTAGTTTCGGCTACCGCCATCGGGAGGGTTGAAGCTACGAATGGTATGAGAAATAAGGATTTCAAAAAACGATTCATGGTTTTCCTTTGTTATTGAGGTGGATATAAACAAAACGAGAGGGGAGGAAGGGTTCCTCCCCTCTCGTAGTTTGCTGATTTATCTGATGAATTTAATCATCTGTCCATCGATATTAGCTACATATACGCCTTTGGCAAGAGCCGATACCGAAACTTCGTCGGCATTTTCGGCTTGCATGACGATTTGTCCGGCCAGGTTGTAAACGACAGCCTTACTCATGTGAGGAGCTACGAGAACCTGTGCTTGTGCGTCGTAGTAGATAGCGCTCTCGGTAACGGCTTCGATACCCGATGCCTGGGCGATTTGAATCTCAAAGTCATAGGCTACGCCGTTTCTCAACTCGCCGAAGAAGTCGGTGAAGACCTTCGAAGGCCAATCTTCGGTGAAGGGGTCGGGGGCCATGTAAACGACACGCATGCGGTAGGTACCGGCAGCCGTCCCTTCGGGAATGGCGATGCTTCTTTGCCAGCCGTTTTCGATGCTACCGTTGGGGTCGTCGAAGTTGTTGGTCTCGCTGTTTATGCCCATCGATTCGTAAATCTCGTCTGTACCGGCAAACTCCTTGTCGTTGTTCCAGTCGATGAACAGAGTCTGGCGAGTCCAAATCAACTGCGGGGCGCACGTGTGGGCCTCAGAACCGTCGTTGTAGATGATGTCACTGTTGTACTGTTTGAACTTCATGCTGAACGATTCGATACCCTCGGTCAGTTGGATAGGTGTTTCCGTCTTGTCGATTACGGCACCTTCCATTTGAGTGGCATGCAGTTGGGTGTATGCGGTGAACGGCAGGTCGGCTTCGCTTGCGCAGGTAAACAGGGTGTGAGTTTCATCACCTACGGTATAGGAAACCTCGCCGAGGTAACGGTTCTGTTGGTCAAGTCCGATGATATAGTAACGAGTCATGAGGGGATAGTCTTTTTCTACGAACTCAGCTACGAAGGCTTTATCTTCGTTACCGGTATAAGAATAGGTAGGACGATAGCTCAATACGTTTTCGGTATCTTGCTCAACCCAGCGGTGGAACATGTAACCCTCTGCGGGGGTAGCCGTTACGGTTACGGCTTGCGATTGGGGAACTTCTACACTGTTGCCGGTTTGGCCTTCGATGGCTACTGTACCCTGAGCCTCGTCGTTCGATGTAACCGAAACGGTTTTAACGGCGGGCGTATACTCGGTCTCGTAGAAGAACCAACCCGAAGCCTGATGTACACCGGCAGCATAGACTGTTACTCCAAAATTGAGACTACCATCCATAGCATTTAAGAAAGCACTCTCTCCCGAATAGTCCACGAATTGCAGTACGTATTGACCTTCGGCACAGTCGGTGCTGATTCCCGTAGAAGTACTGGTTTTCAAGTCCCAAATAGAGCCTGTTTCATTCATTTCGAGCGGGGTGTTTCTATTGGGACTATCTCCATCTTCGGCAACAGCAGTAGCCGGTACAAATACACGCATTCCGTTGTAGTTGACCAGGTACACGTGAGTTGTAGTCCCGTCATTCGCCGATTCCAGGCGCCACAAGTGGTCTTCGGTGAGTGAACTTGCGGGAATACCATCTGAGTATTGCTCGGTGCACAGGCGGTTGTTCTCGCCGTCCCATTTCAAAAAGCGGTTCTGACGAGTAGCCTCTGAGAGGTGCGATGACATCATCGTGTACCATACAGGACTCTCGGCCGTGCTGGTTTGGGGGTTGGTAGAATAGCCTGCAACAGGTGTCACTGCGGCCGAGGCCGAATTGGACACGAATAAACTGGTTACGCAAAGTAACGAAAGGAATAGTTTTCTCTTCATAATAAAATAAATTAAGTGTTTTTATGGGTGATTTGTTTTTCTTGGTTAATATCTGTTTTTCTTGGTTTTGTGGAAATAAAAATCCTTCTTAAAAGTAAAAACTTTCACATAATATTAAACGGAAAAAATTGAATTACCCCTAGTTCGGTTGGAATTTTTTTTTGAGGAATTATAAAAATTCATAATATTATTATAAGAAAAAGCCTCAAAGAGCTAGAATTATTATTGGAAATGATGAAATTGCCCTTTGTCCGGTTGTACTTTGAGTGGTGTTTTTTGGGGGAGGGGTAAACTCAGGTTGAGGGAGAATGGTGACAATATTAGAATGTTCCGTTGTATTATTTCTTAAAAAAGTCGTAAATTGCGACACATTTAAAAATGCCGTATGAAAAAATACTTGGTCACCGGGGCAGCCGGTTTTATTGGAGCCAATTTCTTGAAATATTTGCTGGGCAAGTATGGCCGTGATATTTATGTGGTTGTGTTGGACAAACTGACCTATGCCGGGAATTTGGGTACGATCAGACAGGAGATTGCCGACGAGCGGGTACGCTTTGTCAAGGGCGACATAGGCAATACCGAGCTGGTGGCTCAGATTTTTGCCGAGACCGATATCGACTATGTGGTCAACTTTGCGGCCGAGTCGCATGTGGACCGCAGCATTGCCAACCCTCAGCTTTTTTTGGAGACCAACATATTGGGGGCGCAGAACCTGCTCGACTGTGCCCGCAAGGCGTGGTATCGCGGAAAAGATTCCGAGGGGCGTCCATTATACGCCGAGGGCAAGAAGTTCTTGCAGGTGTCGACCGACGAAGTGTACGGGTCGCTGGCGAAGGATTATGATGAGCCGCACCCGCTTGAAATTACCGACCCCGATGTGCGTCGGGTGGTAAGCGGACGTACCGATTTACACACCTATGGCAAACGTTTCTTTACCGAGACGACTCCGCTCGACCCCCGTTCGCCCTATTCGGCCTCGAAGACGAGCGCCGACCTCTTTGTGCGGGCCTATCACGAGACCTATGGCATGCCGGTGAACATAACCCGCTGCTCCAACAATTACGGGCCGTATCACTTTCCCGAAAAACTGATACCGCTGATAATCCGGAATATTCTGGCCGGGCAGAAGCTCCCGGTCTATGGCAAGGGCAAAAATGTGCGCGACTGGCTCTATGTGGAGGACCACGCCAAGGCTATCGATGCCGTGTTGCAGCGTGGTCGCATGGGCGAAGTCTATAATATAGGAGGTTTCAACGAAGAGACCAATCTCAATATCGTGAAGCTCGTGATTGCCATCATCGCTCGCATCATGCACGAGGAGCCCGAGTACCGCCGGGTGTTGAAGACCGATGTCGAGAATATCGACGAACGGTTGATTACCTTTGTAGGCGACCGTCCGGGGCACGACATGCGCTATGCCATCGACCCCTCGAAGATTGCCCGTGAACTGGGCTGGTATCCCGAGACCCCCTTCCGGGTGGGCATCGAGAAGACCGTACGCTGGTATCTCGACCATCAGGAGTGGGTCGACGAGGTGGTGAGCGGCGACTATCAAAAGTATTATGAACAAATGTATGGCAATCGCTGATTGCCTTAATTGAATAGAACCATGAAAGGTATCGTATTGGCCGGAGGGTCGGGTACGCGGTTGTATCCCATCACGCGTGGGGTATCGAAACAGATGTTGCCCGTATATGACAAACCCATGATTTATTATCCCATTTCGGTGTTGATGTTGGCGGGGATTCGTGAGATACTCATCATCAGTACCCCGGTCGACCTGCCTTTGTTCAAGCGGTTGCTGGGCGATGGCAGTCAGTTTGGGGTGCGGTTCGAGTATGCCGAGCAGCCTTCGCCCGACGGTTTGGCCCAGGCTTTTCTCATCGGCGAGCGGTTTATCGGCAGCGATACCGTCTGCCTGGTATTGGGCGACAATATTTTCTACGGGCAGAGTTTCACCCGCATGTTGCGGCAGTCGGTTGCCGATGCCGAGCAGGGGATAGCAACCGTATTCGGTTATCGGGTGGGCGATCCCGAGCGCTACGGTGTAGTCGAATTTGACGCGACGGGACGCGCCGTGAGCATTGAAGAGAAGCCTGCCAAGCCCCGTTCCAACTATGCGGTAGTGGGGCTCTATTTCTATCCCAACCGGGTGGTCGAGGTGGCTCGTCAGGTGAAGCCTTCGGCTCGCGGTGAACTGGAAATAACTTCGGTCAACCAGGCATTCCTCGAATCGAACAGCTTGGCCGTGCAGTTGATGGGCCGCGGTTTTGCCTGGCTCGATACCGGTACCCACGAGTCGCTCTACGAGGCTTCGAACTTTATTGAGACTATCGAACACCGGCAGGGGCTCAAAGTGGCTTCGCTCGAAGAGGTGGCCTATCGCATGGGGTGGATTGACCGGGAGCAGTTACTCCGTCTGGCCGAGCCCATGAAGAAAAACCAATATGGACAATATTTGATAAAACTGGCAAATAATGAGCTTTGAACAAGTGCGATTGATACAGCTGCCCAAGGTGGCCGACAAGCGGGGTAACCTCTCGTTTATCGAGAGTGCACGGCATATTCCGTTTGAGATTGCCCGCACCTACTGGTTGTATGATGTGCCGAGCGACGAACGTCGCAACGGGCATGCCTTCCGCCGGCAGGAAGAGTTTATCGTAGCCTTGTCGGGCAGTTTCGACGTGGTGCTGAACGATGGGACCGAGACCCGACGCTACCACATGGCCCGGTCGTATTACGGAGTCTATATACCTTGCATGATGTGGCGCGAGCTGGACAACTTCTCGACCAACTCGTTGGCTCTTGTTCTCTCGTCGACACCCTATGATGCCGCCGATTATATAGAAGATTTTGAGGAGTATCGCACGTTATTGAAAGGAGGTTGCCATGAGTAAAAGGGTATCGGTCGACGATTGTCGCCTCATTCAGTTGCCCCGGCACATGCAGGAGAGCGGCAGCATCACGGTGGTGGAAAACAACCGCGAATTGCCGTTTGCCGTGAAGCGGGTCTACTACCTGTACGATGTGCCGGGTGGAGAGGAGCGTGGTGGCCATTCGCACAAGCAGTTGTGCGAGTTCCTGGTGGCTGCCGGAGGTTCGTTCGACGTGTTGCTCGACGATGGGGAGCACACCCGCACGGTGACGTTGAACCGTCCCTCTTACGGCCTGCTCATTGTCCCGGGCATCTGGCGGGTGCTCAACAATTTCTCGTCGGGGTCGGTGTGTTTGGTCTTGACCTCCGACTATTACGATGAGGCCGATTACGTACGCGATTATAGTGATTTTAAGAAACAACTCGATACATGAAATATCCTCATCTCTCATTACGACGGGCCAATGAGCCCTATATGGCCGAGATGAAAGCCGTAGCTGCCGAGGTGATTGAGGGCGGCTGGTATATCCGGGGCAAATATGTGTCGCAACTCGAAGCCGAGTTGTGTAGCTACCTGGGTTGTCGTCATGCCGTGGCTACGGGTAACGGGCTGGACGCCTTGCGGCTTATCTTGCGCGCCTACATCGAGCTGGGTGTGATGCAGCCGGGCGACGAGGTGATTGTACCCTCGAATACCTATGTGGCTTCGGTCCTTGCCATTACCGACAACGGCCTGCTTCCCGTCTTTGTCGAGCCTTCGGAGCAGACCTATAACCTCGATACTTCGCGGGTCGAGCAAGCCGTTACACCCCGCACACGGGCCATCATGGTGGTACACCTATACGGACGGGCTTGCTGGGACGAACAGCTGAAAGCCGTAGCCGACCGTCACGGCTTGAAAATTGTCGAGGACAATGCCCAGGCTTTCGGGGCCGTCTCGCCCGTGGCCGGGCTGCATGGCGCATTCCATACGGGAGCCTTGGGCGATGCTTCGGGCGAGAGTTTCTACCCGACGAAGAATTTGGGTGCCCTGGGCGATGCCGGGGCTGTGACCACCGACGACCCGGCCCTGGCCGATGTGGTGCGGGCGTTGGGTAACTACGGTTCGGCCGTGCGGTATGTCAACGAGTACAAGGGGTTGAATAGCCGCATGGACGATTTGCAGGCGGCTTTTCTTCTGGTCAAACTGAAATATCTCGATGCCGAGAATCGGCGACGGGCCGAAATAGCTCGCCTCTATACCCGCTCGATACACAACGACCGGCTTACGCTCCCGCAGGCCGGAGCCGAGGACGAGCACATTTGGCACCAGTATGTGGTGCGCTGTGAAGAACGCGACCGGTTGATGCACTATCTCGAAACCGAGGGGGTGGGGAGCCTCATTCACTATCCCATACCGCCACACAAGCAACAGTGCTATCGCGAATACAACCACCTCTCTCTACCCGTGGCCGAACGGTTGGCACACGAGGTGTTGAGTCTGCCGATGTCGGCCTATCTGACCGATGACGATGTGTGCGAGATAGCCTCGGTTGTCAACCGGTTTGCGTGATACCATTCTTCTGCTTTTGAATAGCAGAAATACTGCCGGGCGATTCACTTGCAAGAGCAATATATATAAAAGGAGTAGATGTTGCCGAATGCAAACCAGTGGTTTCAACCCGAAAAGAAAGAAGTATAAAAAGAGAGGGCAACCCCAGAGTCAACGACTCAACAGGGTTGCCCTCTCTTATGGTCTGTGGGGCAGGGTGGTTAGCGAATGCAGACTCTGGTCACCTGGCCATCGGCTTTTACTACGTAGATGCCAGGTTCGACAGCGATAGCGGCCGTGTCATGTCCAATTCCATAAATCTTGCCGTCTATGCCATATACCGCTATGTCGTCGGCTCCATCGACCCGAATAACTCTGTGCTCTACCTGAATGGAGATGTTTTCTGCCGACGGTCCTTCTATGCCGGAAGATACGTTTGCTTCGTATTCGTTTGAAAGTCCGGATTCACCTTCGGCGTAAATGGCGGTCACTTGGTAACGATGTGTGCCCGTCTCTGACGAGATACCGGTGAGGTCATCGACATATTGGTTTTCGGTTAATACCGCGTCGTTGATTCGGATTCCATCGCGATAGATATTGTAACCCGCAATTGAGTAACTGGGGGTACCGTATGTATAGCTGATGTCGTCTACCAACCAAGCCAAGGTCATGTAGGAGATGTACCGGATTGCAAAGTATTTGGTACCTTCCGGCAGCTCTACTTCTATTCGATCCCACCCCAGATTCGAGGCGTATGTATCGCCCAGTTTCGTAAAGTCGGCAGGCGTGTTGCCCGTGGTGGAATACAGCACTTCGAACTGGTCGAAGCCATAGTTGACATTCACCGAGCGATTCCAGAAACTGATGGTCTGTTGAATGCCGGGGAGCTCGGGCGAAATCAGCCAGTCGTCGTTGGCCTTGGTCGTTGAGGCGAAGGCTGCCAGGCATTTGGAGCCCGAGTGGGCGAAGTCTGATACCGCGGATTGGTTGGCCTCGTCGATACCCTCAATATCGAATACGATATACGACATGGGTTGTTCTTGATTTTGGAATATGATGCCACCTTCAAGGCCGAATGTGTTGTCGCCGTCCATGTCGTAGAAGGTATAGTTGCCGGCTGTCCCGATTGAGAACGACTCGTACTCTTCCAGGTCGTCGGTCACCTGTACGGCCTTGCCTTCCGTGTCGGGTGTCTCCCAGGAGAGGGTGACCCGATTGCCATCTACCGCTCCGCTCAGGGTTACGGTCGGGAGATTGGAGGCGGTGAATTCTACCGTTTTGGTTTCGCTGTCGTTGTTGGACGGGTCTTCGTCACCGTCGAACGACACATGTATTTTGTAGCTGACAGCTCCGGTTTGAGTAACGGGCGGACATACCGTCATTTCGACAGTCTGCTTGGCCGATACTTCGAGATGCTCGATGGTTTCGGTCTCAATCACCTCGTCGTTGGACAGAAGTTGTACGGTGATGTGGCTGGCTTCGTAAGTACCGGCGTTGGAGATGGTGGCTGTCACCTGGTTGTCGATGCCCAGAACCATAGTCGCGGGAGTCGTAAAGTCTGTAACGGCTACATCATATCCGGCAAACTCGCGTACCTCGATGTTGTCGAGCAAGAAATAATCTTGCTGTGAACGGGCATTTACATTCACGCCCACTTGAACCGTTTGACCTTTGAATTGGGCAAGCGAAACAAATACACGTTGCCAACCTGTGCCGACAGAATTGGTATGTATTGGTTCGGTCAGGTAGTAGGTCTCTCCACTGGGAATGCGCACGGCGGGAGCGAGGTCAAACAGATCGTCGGTTGTCCCGCAGTAGTAGAATGACAACCCTATTTTGTCACTTTCGGGGATTGCAATCTTGCCCGAGAGCAGCAGGTTGTTTTCCTTGGCCAGGAAGGGTTCGAGATAGAACATGCCCTGGTCATCGTCTTGCGGCATGCACACGGGCTGGTAGCACGACTGGGTGGTGCTCCAATATGCCCCTTCGTTCATCCACACATGTTGGATCAGAGCCTCTGGACACGACTCTTTGAACGGAACCTGATAGGCTTCGCCTACGGGTATCATCGAGGTGTAGCCGTTGACGGGGTTGCGGCCGACACGATTCTCGGCGAAAATATAGAATATGGCCAGGGCCTGTTCCTCATTGTCCGGTATTTCAATCGTGGTAGTCCAGCCCTTTCTTGCATCTTCTGCCGTGAGGTCGGTGGCCACAATCTGTTCGTTGATATCGACCATTGTATAGGTAATCAGGTCGCTGTTGATGGAGTCGCCGTCTACATCTTGTGCCAAGGGATTCCAAGTGACTGTCACCTCTCCGGGTGTAGTTGCACTCTCCGTGATTTTGCAGTCGGTGGGGGTGGCGGGCAGTTTCAGACCGGCGTAGGCATCTTGGTCATAGGGTATGCCCGCTCCAAATTCGTTCGAGGCTACGATGGTGTAGTGAACGGTCGTCTCTTTGCCTACCTCGTCTTTGAATGAGAGGGGGGCACTGGGCGATACGTCGGTAAATTGTTTCACTACTTCGCCGTCTCGGGTTACCGTTACGGCTGTGATGGAGGCGAGTTGGTTGCCGGCAATGTTCTTGTCGGGGGCATTGAGGCTAACGTCGATAGCCGCCGATCCGTCGGGCTGGGCCGTGAATTTTACGTTTTCAACGATGGCCGGTGCCGTGTCGGGAATAGGAGCTTCGACGGTGAAGTTGTCAATATAGATAGCTCCCATGTTCATCTTGGACAAGCAGTGGATACCTATGTAGTAGGTGTCCGTCGTTTCGGGAGCAATGACTGCATAGTAGGTGCGATAGGTGGCGTCGGTCAGTTCTACGGTATCGATGAGTGCGGTTACCATGGCATCTACGTTGGCCTGGGAGCCCATCTTAACCTCGAAGTGGTCTTTGTAGTTGGCCTCTCCTCGTGCATCGATGGCCAGGCGATAGGCCTTGCCTGCTTCCAGTTTTACGGGGGCCGATACTAACCAGTCGTTCATGTCGTTCTGCCAGCTGTAACCGATGTATGCACAGCCCGATTCGTTCCAGCTCCACGTGTTGGCGTCGTTGTTCGAGTCGATGACGGTGAAGGGGAGAATGTCGTCGCCGGTTTCAAACGTGTTGGTATATGGCGGCATGATGCTTCCCATCACTACGGCGTTAGATTTGGCTTCGCTCGAAGTAACCCCTTCAAATTCGGCCACTACTTTGTATGTATATATCGATAGCTGTTCGGGTTCGGCTACGGCGTCGGTACATTGTGTGTCGGTAATGTGACTGGCTACGACCGATTCCTCCACACCGTTGTTGTAGCGAACCACCGTATAGGTCACCCGGCTTGCGTCGAAATAGCCGTTGTTTTCAGAGGTGGTAACGGCCTCCCAGCTGATGTCGAATGTGCCTTCTTGGTATGCGATAGTCACATTGGCAGGAGTGTTTGGTTTGTCGGGACCTACCCACAAGTTCACTTTGTTGCTCAAAGGAGAGTCGCCCACGCTATTGCTCACAATCACGGTGAATTTATACATGGCAGCTTCGGTTACTTGAACCGGGACATCGATTGCTGCACCGGGAGTCGCCTGGCCATGAGCTATCTCTTCGTCGTTTGCCCTGATGCTGTATGGCAGGTCGCCCGTGAGGCTGCCACCGGCAAAGGTCTGGGAGGGCATGGTAAATGTGGCGTTTCCGCTCAGAGAGCCGCCTGTGAACGATACGGCCAGGTCGGTAACCGCAGCCGGTGCGCCATCTTCGGCAAGCGGAGCGATGATGTGCATGCCGCATACTTCGCCTTGCAGGTCGCATATCTTTGCCGCGGCATAGGCGTTGTTGAAGTCGATTGAGTAGAGAGCAGTCTCCGTATCGGTACAAGATGCGTAGTAGAGAATCCCCGTTTTGCTGTCGTAGGCAGCCGAAGTAAGGTAGTTCGACACAATACCCGTGTTGGCAAGCTGGGTCTCTTCGCCAGTACTTTTATTGATTTCTACCAGGCGTCCGTCTCCATAGATTCCGTATATCGCCTTGGCATCGCATGCCAAGGCGATATAGGGCTCGTCGAGCGAGCAGATGGTGCCGGTCCGTTTTACGGGAGTCAGACTCATTTTGCCCAGTTCGTATCCGCTTAGATCTTGTTTGTAGAAGCAGCCGTATATGTCGCTGCCGTCAGAGGTCATACACTCGGCCATCAGGTTGAAATCGGCCTGATAGTTTTGTTCAATCAGCGACCAGTCATTCATGTCGAACAGCCGGTAATATGCACCGTATACCTGCCCTATGTACTGATCCATGAAACAGCAGATATATTTGTCGTCCAGGGCGGCTCCGCCATTGCTTGCGTTCAGGGTGTAGTCGGTTTTGATGGCTGTCAGCCCGTTCTCTTGTATCGAGTATATGCCCACTTCGAGACCTGCGTCGCTTTGGACTACCGACCCGATGAGGTTGGGCATCTTTACTGTCTGTGCCGCTTGTATTTTCTTGGGAGAGAAGGCGGTGAAGGTAATGCCGTTTGAGGTTGCCGCACGGTTGCCTCGAATGGTGTTGACATTTCGGTGTTTGAAGTGGCCTTTTACTTCGCTTTGTTTCCTGATGGTTGTTTGTACATTTTGTTTTACAACAGCTCGGGGCGATGTGACCGCCAATGCTGGAAGCATCAGACACCACAATGCAGATAGCACTGCTAAAAATTTGAACTTTTTAGGCATAATGTTTGGGTGTTAAAATTGTAAATGGTTTATAAAATGTGATGATTTGATGTGTAAAGGCAATATTTTTCCGATAAAATATCAGATATATTCTAAAAAATATGACAATTTTTTTTGTGTTTTTCTTAATAGCTATCCGTTTAACAGAAAACCGCCTCAGTTGTCAATCAATTTGCGTAATTCCCTCGGACGTCCCGGTAAAACTATGCCGGGCCGCTTTTCCCGTATAAGACTTATTCCCGAATAAAAAAAGAGGCGTATCCCGATTGCCGGGATACGCCTCTCTCTTAGTTGGTTGTCTTGTGGGGATTACCGCAGGATTTTGAGGGCGGCCTCATAGTCGGGCTCGTGGGTAATTTCGGGCACGAGTTCGGTGTAGATTATTCGGCCGGTTTCGTCGATGATGACGACGGCGCGGGCCAATAGTCCGGCCAGGGGGCCGTCGACCATCTCGACGCCATACTCCTTGGCAAACTCGGGTGTGCGGAAGGCCGAGGCGGCAATGAGGTTTTCGATGCCTTCGGTGGTGCAGAAGCGTGACTGGGCGAAGGGGAGGTCTTTCGACACGGCCACGACGGTCGTGTTGTCGAGTGAGGCGGCCAGTTGATTGAACTTGCGTACCGAGGTGGCGCAGACGGCTGTGTCGAGGCTGGGGAAGATGTTCAGGACGATGCGCCGGCCTTTCAGCTCTTCGCTGCGCAGTTCGGTCAGGTTGCCTCGGGTGAGGGTGAACCGGGGAGCCTGGCTCCCGATGTGTGGCAGGTGCCCGCAGGTGTGTACGGGGGTGCCTTTGAATGCGGTTGTTTCCATTGTAATGAATGTATAAATGTTTTTTATTGTGGAGGACGATGGGTGTGGGTGGCCTGTATCTGTCTGATGGCCTGTTGCACCTCTTCGGTCAGCGAGGGGGTGTATCCCACCTTGACGTAACGGATTATCCCCTCGGGGTCGAGCAGGAAGAGGGTGGGAAAGCCGGTCACTCCATAAGCGCCGGCGGTCTTGGCCGCCTCTCCCAGCACGATGGCTCCGGCCGGGTTGGGGGTGGAGGCAGGCTGTTGGTCGGCATAGAGGAAGACCGGGGTGAACCCTTCCTGTAACGACAGAGCTTCGGCCATGCGGCGCACGGGGGTGCAAAATTCGCCCCAGTTGTCGAGAAAGAGGAGCAGAGCGGGCTGCCCTTTCAATTGGGTCGAGGCGAATCGGCGTTCGCCCCAGGGCAGGGAGAACGGGGGGGCCATTTGTCCCACCCGGTCGCGGGCGGCAAAGTCACCTTCGCGGTACAGACGAAATACCTCGCCGTAGTCTTGAAGCAGGTGCGATTCGTCGAAGTGGTCGGGTGGAAAGGGGGTATGGGCGTTGCTCGACTCATAGCGCACGATGACGGTCTGCGAACCCAGATGGCCGGGATTGTTCTCGGTTTCGCGATAGAGGGGCAGCCCGTCGGGGGCGAAGGTGTACAGGAGTGTGCGGGCCACCTCGCCCCGCACCGAGTCGGTCACGAGTATGGCGTCGCAGCGGGCTCCCTGCACGAGTGTGTCGGGGAAAAACTGCACCCGGCAGTCGGCCCGTTGCCGGTATTCCCTCAGTTGGTGGGCTATCTCGGCGGGGAAGAGTTCGGCAAAGAGCCCCGAGCAATGAACCCCGGGGTAGTTCCCGTGCCGGGCAAAGGGCTCGGGGTTGCTTTCGTAGTGATATTCGCGCAGTCGGTTGCGGTCGAAGTGGAAGCAGTTGCCCCGGGAGTAGGCGGCAAAGTTGGGGTAGGGACAGGTGTCGTTCTCGGCCTTGTAGTCGATGAGGTAACTGTATCCGCATAGGGTGTCGGCCGGTTCGCGACGGTAATCGAGGCGGGCCCGATATTCGATGTCGGAGTCGGTAATGGGCAGCGTGACGAAATAGGAGAACGTGGCCCGATAGTTCGTTATCGAGTCGAGCCGTGCGGTAATCCGGTCCAGACCCTCCTGCGCTTGCAGGGTGGCAAGACCGGTGAAAATCCCGAGGAGGAGAATCTCCAATCGATGGTGTGTCATAGTCGTTGTGATGAGCGGTCTGTTATGGATATAACAATCGCAACGACTGTTTGGTTCATCGGGTTACACCGATAGCCACTTGTCTGTCTCGTCAATCGGGAGACCCCGCTGGCGGGCATACAGTTCGCGTTGGTCGGGGGCGATGTGGCCGATATGGAAATAGCGGGCTTCGGGGTGAGCGATGTAGAGCCCGGCTGTCGAGGCGTTGGGATACATGGCTCCGTTCTCGGTGAGGCTAATCTCGATTTGGCCGAGGTCGAGGGCACGGTCCCAGTCGAAGAAGAGGGAGTGGTCGGGCAGGGAGGGGTAACCTACGGCCGGACGAATGCCCCGGTAGTCGCCCGCCAGGAGTGCCCGCAGGTCGTGGACGGGTTCGTCGGGGGCATATCCCCACAGCTCGCGCCGCACGTGCAGGTGCAGCCACTCCGCGGCTGCTTCGGCCAGACGGTCGGCTAGCGATTGCAGCAGCAGGGCGTTGTAGTCGTCGCCTGCGAGCCGCAGCCGCTCGATGCGGCGTTGTATGTCGCCCCCGGCCGTGATGGCAAAGAGACCCGCATAGTCGGGTACTCCCGCCTCTTCGGGGCGGACGAAATCGCTTAGGGCATAATAGCAGGCATCGGCTTCGGGCTTGCGCACCTGTTGGCGCAGACAGGGAATTTCGAGCACTCCGCCTTCGGGTAGTTGCAGACGTATGAGGTTGCCGCGGGTCGAGGCTTCGGCCAGCAGGTAGACCCCTCGCGGCGAGTCGTTGTTCTCGCGTTCGAGGGTATCGAGCAGCCGGTTGGCCTCTTTGTAGAGTTGCATGGCTTCGGCCGCTTTGGCCCGTTCGGCTGTGGGGAATGCGGCCAGCCAGGCGGCCCGGCAGTGGTCGCAGCCCCGCATGTCGGCTACGGCGGCATATTGTGCTCCTATCTTCCACACGGCAAAGAAGGCTCGCCAGTTGATGTAGGGACGAATCTCCGTGATGGTGGGGCTTACCGTGTGGCGACCCGGCTGCCGGGGGCGGGGTGCCGTATAGCTGGCCCAGTCGATGCGGGGTGCCCGTTGCTTGGCTTCGGTCAGGGGCAGGGTGTCGGCCGGTTTCATTGAGCGGCGCAGGGCCTCCTGCTCGGCTTGCAGCGAGTCGATAAAGTGCTGCCGGGTGTGGGGATTGAGCAGTTGGGCGGCGATGAGCGGATTTTGCGAAGCGTCGCCGGCATGAATGACCGGTCCGCTGTATCGGGGGACAATCTTCACCGCCGTGTGGAGGCGCGAGGTGGTGGCTCCGCCGATGATGACGGGGGTGCGCAGCCCTGCCTTCTCCATTTCGCTCACGACGTGGCCCATCTCTTCGAGCGAAGGGGTGATGAGTCCGCTCAGCCCTACGAAATCGGCCTGTTCGGCAATGGCCCGTTCGACAATCCGTTCGGCCGGAACCATCACTCCCAGGTCTATCACCTCGAAATTGTTGCAGGCGAGAATCACGGAGACGATGTTTTTGCCGATGTCGTGCACGTCGCCCTTGACTGTGGCCACGATGAATTTACCCCGTTTGGAGGTTTCGCCCGTGCGGGCATTCTCCTGTTCGATGAGGGGTTGCAGAATAGCCACGGCCTGCTTCATGGTGCGGGCACTCTTGACCACTTGGGGGAGGAACATCTTCCCCTCGCCGAAGAGTTGTCCCACGCGGTTCATGCCCTCCATGAGCGGTTGTTCGATGACGGCGATGGCCGAGCCGTATTGGGCGACCGCTTCGGCCAGATCGTTTTCGAGGTGGGTCGACACGCCCTTGACGAGCGCCTGGCGCAGACGGTCGGCCACGGGTTGGCTCTGTCGGTCGGTCGGGGTATCGGTCGACGGGGCCGTGGCTTCGGCCCGATGGCGGGCGGCAAACTCGATAAGTCTTTCGGTAGCGTCGGGTCGGCGGTTCAGCACCACGTCTTCGATGAGGGCGAGCGTCTCGGCCGGCAGGTCGTCGTAGGCAACCGAGGTGGCCGGGTTGACGATGGCCATGTCGAGCCCCTTGCCGATGGCGTGGTAGAGAAAGACGGCGTGCATCGCCTCGCGTATGTAGTTGTTGCCGCGGAAGGAGAAGGAGAGGTTGCTCACCCCGCCGCTCACCTTGGCTCCCGGCAGGTGTTGGTGAATCCAGTCGGTCGCCTTGATAAAGTCCACGGCATAGTTGTCGTGACTCTCGATGCCGGTAGCGATGGCCAGCACGTTGGGGTCGAAAATGATGTCGCAGGGAGCTATGCCGGCCACCTCGGTGAGCAGGCGGTAGGCGCGGGCGCACACCTCGATTTTACGTTCGTAGGTATCGGCCTGCCCCTGTTCGTCGAACGCCATAACTACCATGGCTGCCCCCATCTGCTTGATTTCGCGAGCGTGTTGCAGGAACAGCTCTTCGCCCTCTTTGAGGCTGATGGAGTTGACGATGGCCTTGCCTTGCAGGCATCGGAGGGCGGCCGAGATGACCTCCCATTTCGAAGAGTCGATCATCACGGGAACGCGGTAGATGTCGGGGTCGGAGACGACGAGGTTCAAGAAGTTGACCATCTCGTTGCGGGCATCGAGCATGGCATCGTCCATGTTGATGTCGATAATCTGGGCGCCGGCCTCGACCTGTTGGCGGGCGATGTCGAGGGCTTCGGCGTAGCTCTTTTCGTGAATGAGACGCAGGAACTTGCGCGAACCGGCCACGTTGCACCGCTCGCCGATGTTGACAAAATTGTTCTCGCGCGAGACCACCAGGTCGTCGAGTCCGCACAGGTGCAGACGCGGGTCCCTGGGCGCCGGACGACGCGGCGTGGCTCCGGCTACCAGCGAGCGGTAGGCGGCGATGTGCTCGGGGGTGGTGCCGCAACACCCGCCCACGATGTTGACCAGCCCCTCGTCGATAAACTCTTTAATCTGTACGGCCATCGACTGGGGAGTCTCGTCGTATTCGCCCAACTGGTTGGGCAGCCCGGCGTTGGGGTAGGCGCTTACGTAGCAGGGAGCGATAGCCGCCAGCCGTTGCAACCAGGGCTTCATGTCGCGGGCGCCGAACGAGCAGTTGAGACCCACGGCCAGGAGCGGGGCGTGCGATACCGAGGTGAGGAAGGCTTCGAGCGTTTGGCCCGAGAGGGTGCGTCCGCTCTCGGTAACCGTGACCGACAGCACGACGGGAACCTTACGCCCGGTCGATTCCATGGCCTGTCGGGCTCCCCACAGCGCTGCTTTGGCATTGAGGGTATCGAAGATGGTCTCGATGAGCAGCAGGTCTACCCCCCCCTTGATGAGCGCCGTCATCTGCTCGTGGTAAGCCTCGGCGAGGGTATCGAAGTGAAGGCTGCGCAGGGCGGGATTCTCCACGTCGGGCGACATGGAACAGCTCTTGTTCGTGGGTCCCACCGACCCCGCCACGAAGCGAGGCTTCTGGGGTGTCGCGTAGTCGTCGGCAGCCAGCCGGGCGATACGGGCCGCTGCGAAGTTGATTTCGCCCACATACCCTTCGAGCCGGTAGTCGGCCATCGATATGGCGTTGGCATTGAAGGTGTTGGTTTCGATGATGTCGGCACCGGCTTCGAGATAGGCCCGGTGTATCTCGTCGATGATGTGCGGTGCGGTGAGGCACAGCAGGTCGTTGTTGCCTTTCAGTTCCACGTCGGCGAGGGCAAAGCGTTCGCCCCGGAACTCCTTTTCGCCCAGGCCGTAACGTTGTATCATGGTTCCCATGGCTCCGTCGAGCACGAGAATGCGTTGTTCAAGCAGTTGTTGCAGCGTAGTCATATCACAAGTGTATGGCGTATGTTGTAAAGATAATAAGCGGAGACGACCGAAGCAAATGAAAATCCCGTTTCTCCTTGGGGGAAAGGTTTCGGTTAGTTTCCCGCATGATTCTATAAAACAATGTGTCGTGCGGACTGTCGGAGCCGAGTTCCCTCTCGACGAACCATGTAGCACGGCATTCCATCGCCTACAAAGATAAGGCTATTTATCGGTTGAGCCTCTTGTTTTCTTTCCTGTTTCGAGTGGGTATAGTAGTAAAATATTCTATTTTGCTGGTAGGATTGTAGATAATATAATCAAATTTTCTGCCGTATATGGATAGAATAACGTGAAGAGGTGTTCCCTTATTTGTCGAGCGGCTTTTTCCCCATTGATACCTTGCCGGGATTTTTGTTGATAAAGTCTTTCCAACTGTTATAGCTCTTGGCCACCTGGGGGCGGTTGGTCTGGTAGAAGTGGCAGAGCGCGGCCGCAAGTCCGTCGGTTGCATCGAGTTGGGGCAGCATGTTCTCGTCGGGGATACGAAGAATGCGTTGCAGCATGGCGGCTACCTGCTCTTTCGAGGCACCGCCGTTGCCGGTAATCGACATCTTGATTTTGAGGGGAGCATACTCGGTGATGGGTATGTCGCGCGAGAGGGCGGCCGCCATGGCTACCCCCTGGGCCCGACCGAGTTTGAGCATCGACTGCACGTTCTTGCCGAAGAAGGGGGCCTCGATGGCCATCTCGTCGGGGAGGTACTGCTCGATAAGCGAGAGAACCCGCTCGAAGATGCGTCGCAGCCGCAGGTAGTGGCTCTCGAACTTGTTGAGCTGAATCACCCCCATGGCTACCACCTCGGGTTTGTTGCCCACGATGCGCAAGATTCCATACCCCATCACATTGGTGCCGGGGTCGATGCCTATGATGACTCTGTCGTTCTCGGGTGTCATTTACAGGTCGATTACTTCGAGCAAGGTGCTGAATCCCAATACTTGGTCGCCAAACCGTTTTTGCATTTCGGCCAGCAACGCTTCGCCGCACTCTTCGTGCCAACGTTCCAGAGCCTGGGTATCGGGCGACTTGAATTGGAGTGACAGGCTGGTGCCCTCCTCGTTATCAGCAAAGATGCGGGTCAACTGAGGTTCCTGCAACAGACCGTGTTCCAGCACGGCCGGTATGTACGACTCTTTGAGCCAGCCGATAAACTCGTCTTTGCGGGCGTTGTCGGCGTGGTAGGTGGTGTTGAAGATAATCATATCGGCAAACGGTTTGAATGATTCCGTATGACAAAGGTAAAAAGATTTTATGAGATTCGCATCGTGAGGTAGATGAATAACATCGCATCTCATGTGTAAGTTTCCGGGGGTAGGAGAGAAGATTGAAAAAAAATTGGAAATATGTCTGAGAAATTAGAAATATGTTTATCTTTGTCGACATGACGGTATCCGACAGGCAATTAATGAGATGAATATCAGTAGCCCTGTTCCCATGAACGGATACGCAGGTTGAGAGAGTACAGTAGTCCATTGAAAGAGGATATTGGAACAAAGGCCTTTTGTTAAGTCGCAGCGCGACAGTCTCGTTTTATGGTTGGGACAAATACAGAAAATCTGTTGAGCCTTTTGTGATTAGTGCATGAAACTTGAATGAGAAAGAGCAAACTACATATTTGTATCTTTTTATGTAGCATGATTTGGGGCTGCTTCATGGCCGTGGCGGCACCCGATTTCTATTTTAAACAGCTTTCGCAACGCGACGGGCTTCCTCAAAATTCGGTGCGTACGATTATTCTCGACCACAAGGGGTTCTTGTGGATAGGAACCAAGTCGGGGGTAAGCCGCTTCGATTATTACGAGTTTAAGAATTATACGGCTGTGCCCGACTCGTCCAATTCGCTTCCGGGCAATCTCATACACTTTATCGTGGAAGATGCGCAAAACCGTATCTGGATTTCGACCGACCGGGGCATGTGTATCTATCGGCGCGAATATGACGATTTTCAACCTGTTTATTGGAACGACAAGATTTTGCAGGCTCATTCCTATATGCTGGCCAGTGACGGCCTCTACCTGGGAGGCCGGGGTGTCATCTACCGATGGAACTACGAGCGGGCTGCTCTCGACACGGTGGCATTGCGGTGGAAAGAGCCGTCACGGGCATTCTTCAATTACATGGCCCGTTGGGACGAACGTTATTGGGTACTGTCGTCGCGGTGGAACGGCTTGTGGCTGCTCGACCGGCAGACCGGGGTGATAGCCCGTCCCGACTTTTGTCGGGAGAAGGAGATAATGGCGATGGAGGTCGACCGCCGGGGCAACTTGTGGATTTCGCCCTACGGCAAAGGGATAGACCGGTACGGTTCGGGAGGAAGGGTGCGCACTCATTACGACGTTTCCAACTCGGCTCTGACCAACGATGTGATTCTCGACATCGAGGAGAACGACGACCAGTTGTGGCTGGCCACCGATGGCGGAGGAATCAGCATTTTGAATTACGACGACAATACCTTCTCCAATATCCGGTATGTACCGGGCGATGTCTACTCCTTTCCGTTCAGTTCGGTCTTCTGCCTTTACCGCGACCGCGACGACAACATGTGGGCAGGTACCATACGGGGTGGTCTGTTCGGTATCAAGGAGGTGTTCATGCGCACCTATCGCGATGTGTCGCCGGGCAACCGCTACGGCATGAGCGACAAGACCGTGTTGTGCCTCTATGAGGACGATGGAGGCGTGGTGTGGCTGGGTACTGACGGTGGTGGTCTGAACCGGCTTGACCCTTCGACACATACCTTTACCCATTATCCGAAGACGTTCGGAGCCAAAGTGGCTTCGATTACTCGATACAGCGACCACGAGTTGCTCATGTATTTCTTTTCCCGGGGGCTTTACATTTTTGATAAGCGTACGGGTAACCTGCGCCCCTTTGTCTTCCTTGACCCACGTCGTAACGAAGAGGTGATACACTCGGGCATATCGGTCAATGTCGACTGTTTCGATTCTGACAAGATTCATTTCTTTGCCGACAGGATTTATACCTACGACAAGTTGAATGGTTCTTTCTCGTCGGTTCGGGTAGCCGACTCCACTCGCTATTACGGGGCTGTACAGCGTTTTTACTCCAATAAGGATTTTACCTATCTTTTCGGGCGCAATTATATTCTGCGGCTCGACCATGCGACTAATGAGGCCGAGAGCCTGCTGTCGCTCGGCTATCGCTATCAGATTAATGCCGCTTGTTGCGACGATCGGGGAAACTTCTGGATTGGTACCGATAAGGGCCTGTTGTATTACGATGTGCCTAACCGGGCCTTGCGAGCCGTCAAAAGCAACATGTTCCGTGAGGTTACTGCGGTAGCCTATGCCGATAACAGTCTGTGGCTGGGAGCCGACGGGCTTCTCTTCCGCTATTCGATTTTGGAGGACCGTATCTTTATTTATGGCGATTCCGACGGGGCAGTACCTAATGAGTATCTGCACAAGTCGACTTTGATTTCCTGTGACGGGAAGGATATTTATATGGGCGGAATCTCGGGTTTGCTGCGTATCGACCGGGAGAAATTCAAGCAGTACAAGCCGTCGGTAACTCCGGTAGTGTTGTTGTCCGACGTCGACCTCGATGGCAAGACGGTGATGAACCGGGTCGATGCCGGAGAGCAGACTATTCGCATACCTTGGAACTATACCTCGCTGACTCTGAAAACGATGGTGCGCGAGAAAGATATTTTTCGCAAGAAGATGTTCCGCTTCGATATACAGGGATTGGGACGCTCTGCCATCGAATCGTATGATCACACGCTCACCCTCTATTCCCTGCCCGTAGGTTCCTATCGGGTAATGGCTTCGTGCAGTACGGCCGATGGAGGGTGGAGCCCTGCGCAGTGTATTCTGCAAATCGAGGTTGTACCTCCCTGGTGGAAAACTTCGTGGTTTATCGCTCTGATGGTGATTGCTGTGATAGTCGTGTATGTCCTGGCGATGGTCTATACCATCAAGAAGAAAAACGACCGCATGCAACTTGACATGAAAGAGAGGGAACGCAAGATGTATGAAGACAAGGTGCGTTTCCTCATCAATGTGAGTCATGAGTTGCGCACCCCGCTTACCCTCATCTATGCTCCGTTGAAACGGCTGCTGCGAACCGGGGTGGGTGATGAACCGCTGAAAACGCAACTGACCCAGATATTCAAGCAGGCTCGTCGCATGCGCAGTATTATCAACATGGTGCTGGATATGCGTCGCATGGAGGTGGGGTATGAGGCTTTGCATCTGTCGGACCACCCGTTCAATGCGTGGGCCGAATCGGTTGTCAATGACTTTACCGAGGAGTTCAAGGCCAAGAAGATAAACTTGGTTTTCGTCCCCGACAAGCGCATTGAGAGCGTCTCGTTCGACAAAGATAAGTGCGAAATCGTGCTCTCCAACTTGTTGATGAATGCGTTGAAATTCAGCGACGAGGCGACTACCGTGCGGGTATCGACCGAACTTCGTGACGAGCGGGTGCGTATCTTGGTAACCGACGAAGGTATCGGGTTGAACGAGAGTGATTTTGCCCATCTGTTCACCCGCTTCTATCAGGGGGAGCATCGGTTGAGCGGTAGCGGTATAGGCCTCTCCTATTCCAAAACGCTGCTCGAACTGCACGGTGGTGAGATAGGGGCCTATAACAACGAGACTCGGGGAGCGACCTTCTGGTTCGAACTGCCCCTCTCGCATAAAGATGAAGAGGTGACGTGCGCTCCGGGCATGTATTTGAACGACATCAAGTTTGCGGAGAATGTGACCGAACCGGCCATGGAGGAAAAAGATTTCCCGTTGAAGGAGTATTCGATTCTGATTGTCGACGACGAAAAAGAGATACAGTCGTTCGTGAAGAGTTCGTTTGCCGACGTGTTCAAGCAAATCTACACGGCCGACGACGGGAAAGATGGCCTTCTGGTTGTGCATCAGTATCAGCCCGACCTGGTTATTTGCGACATCATGATGCCCCGCATGGACGGTTTCGAATTCTGCCGGTTGTTGAAGAGCGACATACAGATAAGTCATATACCCGTTATCTTGTTGACGGCTCGCGACAACCCCGAGAGCCAGTCGACCGGCTACAACTTGGGAGCCGACTTTTACCTGTCAAAGCCCTTCGACGACGATGTGCTGCTCGCCATCATTCGCAATCTGTTGTGGAATCGGGAGCAGATTAAGAGCTATTACAAGAATGCCGGGCCGGTGACCATTGTGCCCACGGACCAGACATTCAGCAATGCCGACGAACAATTTTTGTTGAAACTCAATAAATTGATACAGGATAATGTGGGTAACCCCGACTTGGACGTGAAATATTTGACCGTCGAGCTGGGCATGAGCCGTGCCTCCTTATATAATAAGGTGAAGGCTCTGACCGGTTTGGGGGTAAACGATTTGATTAATCGCATGCGAATCGAGCGAGCCATGCAACTGCTGACCGAGACCAACTGGCCGGTAGCCGAGGTGGCCGAAAAAGCAGGCTTCTCCAACGCCCGCTATTTCAGTACCAGCTTTAAGCAGTTTACCTCGCTCACACCCCGCGAGTATAGGGAGCAGCACAAGAACAAGTGAACGGCTTGAAAAGTTGTTACTCTCCTTGAATCAATAGGTTGTAGGGTTTTAATTAGATGATTTCAAACATTGTTTAGACGATTTCGGACCTCCTTTTGAAGGGGGCCTCTCTATATTTGTAATCGTAAAAACACAACATTTTATTCATCTAAATTCTTAATTCTTGCGTATGAAAACAAAAGTTTTATCT